>NZ_JBVIJX010000002.1:138801-598758 GCF_055581185.1 Streptomyces sp. NPDC031474 | reverse complement strand
CACGATCATCAAGATCCCGAACGGCCTGGAGGACCAGCTGCCCGCCCCGCTGGTCACCAAGGACAACGTGGACGACAAGACCCTGTGGGGCAACACCGTCGGCCAGTGACCGACCGGCCCGCCGACAGCGCCCGCACCCCTGGAAGGACGGTATCCCCATGGCGGACACCGCGACCGCGTCCCGGCCGGCGGACGGCGGCGCCGGTCCCACCCCGGTGGCCGAGGCCGTCGGGGTCGGCAAGAGGTTCGGCGCCACCGTGGCGCTGCGCGACGCCCGTATCGCCGTCGCCCCCGGCGAGTCGCACGCGCTGGTGGGCCGCAACGGAGCCGGCAAGTCGACGCTCGTGTCCCTGCTGACCGGACTGCGCCGGCCCGACACCGGCACGCTGCGCTTCAACGGCGAACCCGCGCCGCCCGTCGGCGACATCGACGCCTGGCGGTCCCGCGTCGCCTGCGTCTACCAGCAGTCCACGATCATCCAGGACCTGACCGTCGCCGAGAACCTCTTCCTCAACCGACAGAGCGCGAGCCCGCTCCAGCCCATCCGCTGGAAACAGTTGCGCCGCCGGGCCGAGGAACTCCTCGGCGAGTACGGCGTGGACGTCGACGCCACTGCCCGAGCTCGTGAACTCACCGTGGAACAGCGCCAGTTCGTGGAGATCGCCCGCGCCCTGTCGTTCGGCGCCCGCTTCATCATCCTCGACGAGCCGACCGCGAAGCTCGACGCCCGGGGCATCGGTCGTCTCTTCGACAAGCTGCGCGACCTCCAGGGTCAGGGCGTCGCCTTCCTCTACATCTCGCACCACCTGCAAGAGGTGTACGACCTCTGCACCACGGTCACCGTCTACCGCGACGCGACCCACATCCTCACCGCGCCCGTTGCCGAGGTCGATCACCAGGCCCTGGTGGAGGCCATGACCGGGGAGACGACCGCCACCGCCGCCGGCGCCCCGGCGGACGACGGCCGGGCCGCCGGACAGGAGGGACCGAACGGATCGGACGAGCGCCCCGAGCTGCTGGTGATCGAGGGCCTCACGCTCCCCGGGGCCTGCCACGGTCTGTCCTTGTCGGTCCGCTCGGGCGAGGTGGTCGGGCTGGCCGGAGCAGCGGCCAGCGGCAATGTGCGGGTGGGTGAGGCCGTCGCCGGTCTGCACCGCGCCGAGGAGGGCCGGATAACGGTCGGCGGCCGTGCCGTACGCACCGGCAGCGTTCCGGCGGCGCTGGCCGCGGGCGTCGGGCTGGTCCCGGAGGACCGTCATCTCCAGGGCCTGGTCCACAACCGCAGTGTGGCGGAGAACGCAACGCTCACCGTCACCGACCAACTGGGCCCGTTCGGCACGGTGTTGCCCGCCCGGACCAGGGTCTTCGCGCAGCGCATGATCCGGGACCTCGACATCAAGACCCCTGGGGCGGCCACTCCGGTCTCCGCGCTGTCCGGCGGCAACCAGCAGAAGGTCGTCGTCGCCCGGGCGCTGGCCACCGACCCGCGTGTCCTGGTCGCCGTCCGGCCCACCAACGGGGTGGACGTCAAGTCCAAGGAATTCCTGCTGCGCCGCATCCGCGAGGTCGCGGACGGCGGCAAGGCCGCGCTGATCGTCTCCGACGAGCTGGACGACCTCAGGGTGTGCGACCGGGTCGTGGTGATGTTCCACGGCCGCGCGGTCGCCGAGTTCGCGCCCGGCTGGCGGGACGAGCAGGTGGTCGCCGCCATGGAGGGCGTCGCCGACAGGACCGACCCACCCGGCGCCGGCGCGGCCCCCGAGACCGGCGAGGCTCCCGACACCGACGAGGACGAAAGGTAGTCATGTCCGCCACCACTGATGTCACCGACCCCGCAGCGGGCGTGGCGCAGACGCCCGCCAAGGACACCGGGCGCGGCCTCGACCTCGGCCGGTTCCGTGAACTGTCCCTGATACCGGCGATCCTGGTCCTGATGCTGATCGGGTTCATCGTCTCGCCGGCCTTCCTGACCTCCGACAACTTGATCGGCGTGGCCCAGCAGTCCACCGAGCTGAGCCTGCTCGTCCTCGCCACCGCGCTGATCCTGATCTCCGGGCGGATGGACCTGTCCCTGGAGTCGACCATCGGGGTGGCCCCTGTCATCGCCGTCTGGCTCGTGCTGCCCACGAGCGGCGCCCGGTTCACGGGCCTCGGGCTGCTCCCGGAGTGGACGGCCGTCCCGCTGTGTCTGCTGGTGGGCATGGTGATCGGCGCCGTCAACGGGTTCCTGATCCTGAAACTGCGGCTCAACGGCTTCATCGTCACGCTCGGCATGCTGACCATGCTGCGCGGCCTCCAAGTCGCCCTGTCCGAGGGCCAGTCCATCGTCGAACTGCCCTCCTCCTTCACCTACTTGGGCAAGGCGTCCTGGTGGGGGGCGCCCGCGGCGATCTGGATCTGTGTGCTGCTGTTCGCTCTCGGCAGCTCCGCGCTGGCCTGGCTGCGGCACGGACGGGCGCTCTACGCGATCGGCGGCAACGCGGAGGCGGCGCGCACCGCCGGCATCCGCGTCGACCGGATCGTCTGGGTCGTCCTCATCCTCGGCAGCCTGCTCGCCGCGTTCGCCGGCATCCTCTACAGCGGTCACTACGGTTCCATCTCCGCCACCCAGGGCAGCGGCTGGATCTTCCAGGTCTTCGCGGCGACGGTCATCGGCGGGGTCAGCCTCAACGGCGGCAAGGGCTCGGTGTTCGGCGCCCTCACCGGCGTGCTCACCCTCCAGCTGGTCGTCAACGTGATGACGCTGGCGGGCGTGCCGCCGCTGTGGAACCAGTTCCTCAACGGCGCGATCATCATCGTCGCGCTGATCATCTCCCGCTTCGCCTCCGGCGAGAAGCAGGAGTAGCCGCACAGAGAGGCACGCTCGTGGCACTGACGGACGAGGCCATGGACAAGATCAAGGCGATGATCGTGGCGGGCGACCTCGCGCCGGGTTCCCGCCTGCCCAGGGAGGACCTCCTCGCCGGACAGCTCGGCCTGTCCCGAAGCTCGCTGCGCGAGGCGGTGCGGGCGCTGACCGCGATGCGGATCCTGGTCACCCGGCAGGGGGACGGCACCTACGTGTCGAGCCTGGAGCCCCATCTGCTTCTGGAGGCGCTCTCCTTCGCCTCGGACGTCTCCCAGGGGCAGACGGCGCTGCAACTGCTCCAGGTGCGCAGGCTGTTGGAGCCGCAGGCGACCGGGCTGGCCGCCGCGCTGCTCGCACCCGACGACCTCGAAGAGCTGGCCGCCGTCCTACGACGGTCCCGGGCCGCCGCGACGGTCGAGGAGTTCGTCGGTCACGACATCGCGTTCCATCTGCGGATCGTCGAGGCCGTCGGCAATCCGGTGCTGTCGATGCTGCTGCGCGTGCTCTCCACCCGCACCCAGCGGGTCCGGATCGTCCGCGGCACCCGGACCGAGCGGGCCGTGGAGCACGCGCACCGGGAGCACGACGAAATCCTGCGCGCGCTGCGGGCGCGCGACGCCCCGTTGGCCGTCTCGACCGCGACGGTCCATATCGCCGCCGTGGAGCAGTGGTTGGCGGCCGACCTCGTCGACGATTCTCTGTGCGCACTCGACGGCTGACCGGACGGGAATTCGCGCGGTGAAGTCCGGGGATTGGCTTGACTGTTCCGTGACGGGCATGTGTGGATGTTGTAGTCGCCGGTCATCGGCGGTGGCCTATAAGCCTTTCGGTACTGATTCGATCCGCCGCCGCATCCGGAGGCAGGCTTGCGGCGATATCTGCGGTGCAGTAACTACGTGAATCATGAACCTGTTCACCCGCGGCGCCTCTCTCCGGCGCTCGGCACCCCCCACTGCTCCGCAACGCCCCGCCGACTCACCCGCTTTCCCCTCCGCCGGCCTGCCGGATCCCGCGCTGGCGGCGCTGACCGGCGACTGGATGATCGACCCCGCGCACAGCCGCATCGGCTTCTCCGTCCGGCACGCCCTGGTGACGACGGTGCGCGGCGCCTTCACGCAGTACGAGAGCCGGCTCTATTTCGACGGGCGCAACCCCGCCCGCTCACGGGCCGAGATCCTGCTGTCCACCGCGAGCGTCGACACCGGTGTGGAGCAGCGCGACGCCCACCTGGTGGGCCGTGACTTCCTGGACGCGGCGACCTATCCCCATATGCGATTCGCGAGTACGGCCGTACAACTCGCGGGTCCGGATGTTTACCGCATGAGCGGCGATCTCACCATCAGGGAAACCACTCGTCCCGTGGTACTGGAACTCACCTACATAGGACATGTCACCGACCCGTTCGGCTATGAGCGGGCCGGTTTCGACGGCACCACCACCATCAATCGCTCCGAATGGGGTCTGACGTACAACGCACGGCTCGCGGAGGGCGGCGCCATGGTGAGCGAGAAGGTGCGTCTCCAATTCGACATCGCCGCCATTCGCACCACCGCCGCCGGCTGACGCCCGCAGCGGTCGCGGACGGCGAAGAAAATCACCCGGGGGACGTCGACGAGGCCGCCGCGGCCGAACTCGACGACGCGGTGGGCCGGTCGGCGACCGGCGGGACCGGGTGAACCCGCTGCTGTCCACCCGAGTCGCCGCGGACGGCCTGTTCTGGATCGCGCCGCGCGGCCGGCGCCCGGCGGCAGGGTTATCCGGGGTGACCGTCGGAGCGCTTGCGGTGCAGGGTGAACGTCTCGAACACCGACAGCTCGCCATTCGGCTTGTTCACGTTGTAGTAGGTCACGTGCATGCGGGTGGTGTCGCCCGCGTGCCGGCCGGGGTCGACGGTGAAGGCGGCGAAGCCGTAGGGGTGTTCGATGTCCCGGACCCCGGTCCAGACCGCCTCCTCCTTGGTGTAGGTGGAAGTGCGCTTGCCGTTGGCGCCGGGGGCCGCCGACACGGCCGTGATCACCTTGGCGGTGCCGTCGGTGAAGAACTTCTGGTTCGTGGTTCCCGAGACGCCTCCGCCGCCGAGGATCATGTGCACGGTGCCCAGACCGGTGTCGATCGAGTCGGTGGCCTGGGAGACCGGGCGAGGGGTCAGCGTCTCGCTGCCGCTGACGACACCGCGGACGGCCAGCGAGCGCTCGTAGTTGTGCTCATGGCCGCACAGCACGAGGTCCACGCCGTACCGGTCGAACAGGGGGCCGTACTTCTGACGCAGGCCCAGGTCGGCGCCGTTCGCATCCGAGGAGCTGATCATGACCTGGTGCATGGCGACGACCACCCAGTCGACGTCACGGGAGGACCGGGCGGCTCGCAACTCCTTTTCCAGGAAAGCGAGTTGGCGTCCGCCGGAGTAGCCGCTGATGTAGACGTCACCGCCGTCCTGGAGACAGTTGTCGTCGTTCTGCAGCACGATCACCCGGACGGAGCCGACAGTGAAGGCGTACCACAGGCCCGCGAGTTCGGCGTCGGACTCGGTGGAGGGGAGGGTGAAGTAGGCCTGGTAGGCGCCGAGTCCGAGCGGACCGTTGGCCTTCTCGATCTCGTGGTTGCCGGCGGCCGGCATCCAGGGACGGAAGCGCGTCGAACGGCTGTTGTTGGTGAAGAAGTTGTTCCAGGTACGCACCCGGTCGACGTCCAGGTTGGCGTAGCACAGGTCGCCGTTGAGGAGATGGAAGAGCGGGGCGACCTGCTCGATGCCGGTGACGATGTCCTTCGTCGCGGGGGTGGAGTTCGCGTCGAGCGCCACGGTGCCGTCGGCCGCCCAGGTCACCTGCGGGGCGGACTGGTCGCCGAAGCTGGTGAAGGTGAACGGCATCCGTCCGCGCGGGGCGGTGCGGAACGTGCCGCTGTCGGGCGTCGTCCCCTCGTGGGTGGCGAGGTAGAGGTAGTCGGTACCGGGGCGGAGCCGGTTCAGCGAGGCGTGGTGGACGTACACGGTACGGCCGGAGGTGCCGTCCACGTAGCTGACGGTGCGGGCCTCGGCGCTGGATCCGAAGCCGTGCTCCAACGTGCCGTAGTGCACCACGGGTCTGGTCACCGGTCTGTCGGTGATCCACGACACCGTCATCTGGGTGCGCGGATCCGACCCGAAGGTCAGGTGGAGTCCCTGGACCGGGGGCGCGCCGGACGAGTCCGGGGTGCGGTGGAGGGCCGGGGCGGCGAGCGGAGCGGCCTGCGCCGCGCCTGTTCCCAGCAACGGGGTGACGGCCGCGCCGGCGCCCGCGGTGCCGAGGAGGCCCAGCGCGTGGCGCCGGCTGAGCCCTTCGGAAGACGGCGGCAGCGCGTCCGATGCCTCTGCCTGTGCGGTCATGGTGGCCCTCCCTGGCGAGCAGTTGAGCTGACGACGACCGCACCCTGGCGCGCCTCGGCGGCGCGGGAGTGAACGCTGAGTTGCCAGAAGCCCGTTGTGCGGGCCGTGACGGCCCACGGAGGCGATTCTTGCCCCCGCCTTGCCCGCGCCTTGCCCCCGCCTTGCCTCGCCTTTGGGGGCTGCGCCCGCGCCCGCGCCGAACGTAGGCTCGGTACCGGCCGAATCGCAGCCACGGGAGAGGGACGCATGCCGAGTGGGCTCGTAGCGCTGGCACTCGGCGGTTTCGGCATCGGTCTGACCGAGTTCCTCATCGCCGGCCTGCTGCCGCAGGTGGCGTCGAGTTTCGCGGTGTCCGAGGCGGCCGCGGGCCGGCTGATCTCCGGGTACGCCCTGAGCGTCGCGGTCGGGGCGATCGCGCTCACCGCGGCGACCGCGCGGCTGCCCCGCAAGCAGATCCTGGTCGGCCTGGTGGCGTTGTTCGTCGTCGGCAATCTGCTGTCCGCCCTGGCGCCCAGCTATCCGGTGATGCTGCTCGGGCGGATCGTCGCGGCGTTGTGCCACGGTTCGTTCTTCGGTATCGGCTCGCTGGTCGCCCGCAGTCTGGTCGCGCCGGAGAGGAAGTCCCGCGCGGTGGCGGTCATGTTCGCCGGGCTGACGGTGGCGAACGTGCTGGGCGTGCCGCTCGGCGCGCTGGTCGGTGAACGCTGGGGCTGGAGAGCGGCGTTCTGGGCGGTCACCGCGATCGGCGTGCTCGCGCTGGCGGGCATCGCCGCCCTCGTACCCGCTGGCGCGGGAGATGCCCGGCCGCGGACGGTGACGGGCGGCTCGGACCTGATGCCCCCCGACGGCCTGCGGGCCCAGTTCCGCGCGTTCCGGTCCTGGCAGGTGTGGCTGACCCTGACGGCCACCGCGCTCGGCTACGGCGGGATGTTCGGTGCGTTCAGCTATATCGCCTACACGTTCACCGAGGTCGGCGGCTTCTCCCCGGGCGATGTCCCGTGGCTGCTGATGGTGTACGGCCTCGGCCTGGTCGTCGGGAACGTGGTCGGCGGGCGCGCGGCCGACCGGGACCGTGACCGCGCCCTGGTCCTCGCCCTGCTCGGACTCGCCGTCACCCTGGCCGTGTTCGGTCTGCTCGCCGACAGCGCCGTCGCGTCGGTGATATTGGTCTTCCTGATGGGGCTGTTCGGGTTCGCCGGCGTGCCCGGCCTGATCACTCGCGTCACCGACTTCGCCCACGGCGCGGCCCTGGCCGCCGGCGCCAACGTCTCCGCGTCCAACATCGGCAACGCGCTCGGCGCGTGGCTCGGGGGGCTGGCCATCACCGCGGGCCTCGGCTACACCGCGCCGCTCTACGTCGGCTCCGGCATCGTCGCAGTCTCCGTCGCCGTCATGGCCGTAGCCGCCCGCCGGGCCAGGACGCCCGCCCAGGAGCCCGCCCCCCACGGGTGAGCCGACGCGGCGTCGCCGCCGTGTCGCGCGTCACCGTCGCGGGCCGCTCCAGGGTGCGCCGTGTGTGGTCAACCGGTACTTCAGGCAGAAGGCGTGGTCTCGAACCACGTGGGTTCGTCGGAGAGCGCCTGCTTGATGCGGAACAGCTGATCTTCGTGCATGGGCGGCAGGGCGTCCACCGCGAACCAGCCCACCGCGACGGACTCGTCGTCGTTGACCCGTGCCTCACCGCCGACGGCCCGGCAGCGCAGGGTGACGTCCATGAACTGGCACTTGTCGCCGTTCGGGTACTCCAGCTCCCGCCCCGCGCGGACCAGGACGACCCGCTCGGGGACGCAGTGCACGCCCGCCTCCTCGTACACCTCCCGCACGGCGCAGTCGGCGGGCTGCTCCCCCGGGTCCGGGATGCCGCTGATCACGGTCCACTCGTGGTTGTCCGCGCGCTGCCCGAGCAGCACCCGGCCCTCCTCGTCGAAGACGATGGCGCTGACGCCGGGGAGCCAGAGCAACTGGTGGCCCGCGGAGGCCCGGATCTCGGTGATGAAGTCAGGAGTCGGCATGGGCCGACCCTACCGGGGCGTCCTGAACCGGTGCTTCCCGAACCCGGGCGTCCCGAACCCGGGCGTCCTGACCGGTTCGTCGTCCGTCCTTTGTCGGTCCGCGGTCCGCCGTCGTCAGCTCGTCGCGCGGCGTCGGGCCCGCAGCCCGGTGCCGATCGCCCACCCCAGGCCGCCCGCGGCGACGAGCACCAGGGCGATCTCGGGCAGGATGCCCAGCTTCGTCGCCGGCGTCTCCGAAGAGCGCAGGGGCACCTTCTGCACCAGCGAGTCCGCGACGAACATGCCGGTCTTCTGGGTGATCCTGCCGTCCGGCATGATGATCGCGCTGACGCCGCTGGTCACGGGGACCGTGACGGTCCGGCTGTGCTCGACGGCGCGGACGCGGGACATGGCGAGCTGCTGGTAGGTCATCTCGCTGCGGTCGAAGGTGGCGTTGTTGCTGGGCACGGAGATCAGCTGCGCGCCGTGGGTGACCGTGTCGCGCACGGCCCAGTCGAAGGCCGCCTCGTAGCAGGTGGCGAGGCCGACCTTGGCGCCGTCCATGTCGAACACGCCCGGCTTGCTGCCCCGGCTGAAGTCCTGGCGGACCATGGAGGTCCAGTTCTTGTTGATGGCGCCGATGAAGGAGCGCAGCGGAAGGTACTCGCCGAACGGCTGAACCTGCCGCTTGTCGTACGTCTGGGTGGGTCCCTTCACCGGGTCCCACAGGATCTGCTCGTTGTAGAGCTTGCCGTCCCGCCCGACGACCCCGCCGACCGAGATGGGCGCGCCGATCGCCTTGGCCGCGTTGTCGATCACGACGGCGGCGTCGGCGTAGGCGAAGGGGTCGATGTCGGAGGAGTTCTCGGGCCACAGCACGAAGTCGGGCTGTGGGACCTTGCCCGCCTTGACCTCGGCGGCCAGGCGTTGCGTCTCGCGCGCGTGGTAGTCGAGGACGGCCCGGCGCTGGGCGTTGAACTCCAGGCCGAGACGGGGCACGTTGCCCTGGATGAGGGCGACCGTCGCGGTGCCGTCCTGCGCCTTGTCGCTCACCAGACCGCGTGCGGCCACGGCTCCGACGACCGGAACGGCCACGCTGAGCAGCGCCACGGCAGCGGCCGACCGCCGCACCTCGCCTGTGCTGCGGCGCTCCAGGACGAGGCGCACGACCTCGTACAGACCGAAACCGCACAGGACGACCGCGAAGCCGAGGACGGGAGTGCCGCCCAGTGCGGCGAGGGGCAGGAAGACGCCGTCCGCCTGACCGAAGGCGATCTTGCCCCAGGGGAACCCGCGGAAGGGCACACGCGCGCGTGCCGCCTCGCCGGCGATCCAGAGCGCGGCCGCCCACACCGGCCAGGCCGGCAGCTTCGACACGGCGGCGACGCCCACGCCGACCAGCGCGACGAAGACCGCCTCGATCGCCACCAGGGCGAGCCACGGGCCGGGGCCGACCTCGACGCCGGTCCACACCAGGAGCGGCAGCAGAAAGCCCAGGCCGAAGAGGTAGCCGAGGCCGAGCGCGGCCTTCCAGCTGCGCCCGCGCAGGACCCAGCCGAAGCCTGCGAAGGCCGGCAGCGCCAGCCACCACAGGGTGCGCGGCGGGAAACTGACGTAGAGCAGCACTCCGGAGAGCGCCGCGACGGCGGCCGGGACGAGGCGCAGGAGCCGCGCGCCGCGCGAGGGCGGCGCGGTCTGGGGTTCCAGCTGGTCGGGCTGGCCCACGGGAGGTGCGGTGACGGTCACTCGGGGAGTGTACGGCGGGTGCCCTTTCGGCCGACAGCACGGTCCGCGGAGCGGGCCGGTGGGCTACGGCACGCCCCGGCCGTCGCCAGGCGCCCCGGACGGCGCTCGATCACCGCACGAACCGGCGCACAACCCGGCGCAAGTCATCCACAAACCGCCCATCAGCCGTTACGGTGTGGCAGAGCTCCGGTCGTTCAGGCGTTCGGGGTCCGTCACGGTTCAGGTCCGTCACGGTCGGGGGGCGACCGGGTTCGGGGGGACGGGGTGGGTTCCACGGGGATGACGTCTGCGCCCGGCACGGACGCGGACGGGGAGAGACGAAACGTTTCCGACGCGGCGGGCGTGGCCGTGTTCGGGGCCTGCGCCATCTGGTCCCTGATCACCGCCGCGGTGCACGGCGGCCGCCCCGAGGGCGTCCTGCTCGCGGTGCTGGCGCTGACCGCCGGATACGCGGCGGGCCGGATCTTCGGGGTGCTGCTGCCGGTGGCCGCGCCCTGCGCCGGGGCGCTGGCGGGGCTCGCCCTGACGGTGGCCCTGCCCCGGCTCGCGCCGGGACCCGAGATCGTCGAGCCGCTGGGCCACGCCGGCGCCACCGCCGCGCTGCTCACCCTGTCGGCCGGCGCCGCGTGCTGCGCCGCCCGGGCCACCCCGTTCCCCGCGCTGCGGTACGTGCTGTGGCTGCTCGCCGGGGTGATCGCGGTCACGGGGGCTCTCCTGGGCTCGACCACGGCCGTGGTGACCTGTGGCGCGGTGCTGCTGTGCGCGCTGGCCGCCGGCCGGCTGCGCCGCCGGGGACCGGGCCTGCTGGCGCTGGCCGGCGCCGCCTCCCTGGTGACGGGCCTGACCTGGGCGATCGCCGCGGACGCCCTGCCCGCCGGTCTCATCGACGCCCTGCGCGACCGACTGACACCTCGCCGGGTCGACCTCTGGCACGACGCCCTGGGCATGGCCCGTCACCAGGCCGGACTCGGCGTGGGTCCCGGGCGCTTCGGAGAGCTGAGCACGACGGCGGTGCAGTCGCCCCTGTCCGACGGCAAGCCCCATTCCGCGCCGCTGCAACTGGCGGCGGAGCAGGGCGTCGTGGGGGTGCTGCTGCTCGCCGCGTGCTTCTGCTGGGTGGTGTTCGCCCTGTGGCGCGCACCGCGCCCCACGCCGGTCGTCCTCACGGCGGGTGCCGCGCTCACGGCCCTCGCGTGCGTCGCCGCGATCGGCAACGCGCTGAGCTTCACCACGGTGTCGGTCGGCGCGGGGCTGCTGGCGGGCCTGGCCACGGCCCGACCGCTCACCGAGGAGGCCGCGGTGCCCGAGGCGTCGGCGGTGTACGAGAGGAACCTACGGCACGACGACCGCCCGGCCGCCTGACAGCGCCTCGACCCGGAGTGGCACGCCGGACGGCTGTCGAAGGGACGTCAGTGTGCCGCGCCCGCGGCGCCCGTCCGCAGCCGGGCCCTGATGACGCGTACGGCGGACTCCGCGTCGTCCACGGTGATCGTGAACGTATGACCGTCCCACAACCGCAGCACGACGCCTTCACCACGGCGTACGACGACGGCGGTGCCCTTCTCCGGTCGCCAGCGGTAGCCCCAGCCGCCCCAGTGGCGCGGGGTGACGAGCGGTTCGAAGTCGGCGCCGGCGACATGGGCCAGCGGGATGCGGCGGCGCGGCAGGCCGATGTGACCGCACCGTACTTCGAGGGACTCCTTGTCGAGCTTCAGGTCGACGTGGACGAAGGCGAGGGTGCCGAAGAGGACCAGCAGCCCGGCGGCGATGCAGCCGACGACGGCCATGGCGAGCGGGGCGATGCCGGACGTCCACGCCGAATCGACTGCGAGCTCGATGCCGAGCGCCATACAGGCGGCGCCGACGAGCGCGAGCAGCCATTGGAACCGGTTGGTGGCACGCCCGGTCCAGATGTCGGGGTGCGGGGCGTCACGATGCGGGACGTCGGGAAGCGGAGTGCTCTCGTCTTGGGGGTGGTCCCTCATACGAATGAGGTTACTCAGGTTTCGCTGCGCCGGTAGCACGTTGCGCACAGTGACTGCTCCGCGGGGGCGGCGAGCCGGCCGAGGGACGGCGTCGGCCGCCCGTGGGTCACTGCGCGGGACTGACGGCCTGGAGCAGGCGGCCTTCCGCGTAGGCCAGGGCGGGCGCCGGGAGACCGCCCTGGCGGCCGCTGAGGATGACGGTCACCGTGCCCAGGGCCGTCGCCTCGGGTGCGGGGCGCGCCCCGATCCGGCGCAGTGCCTGGGCCGCCACGGCGCCGGCCGAACCGTGCAGGACGAGCGGCGGACGCCCGGGGCGCTGCACGGCGGCACGGATGCGGTCGGCGACCAGTTCGTAATGCGTGCAGCCCAGGACGACGGTCGTCACCTCGTCGGGGGTGAGCGCGGCTGCCGCGGCGACCGCGGCGTCGATCGCCGTCTCGTCGGCGTGCTCCACGGCCTCGGCCAGTCCCCAGCAGGGCACCTCGGTGACCGGGACCCCGTCGGCGAAGTCCTGGATGAGCCCCCTCTGGTAGGGGCTGCCGGTGGTGGCGGGGGTGGCCCAGATCGCGACGGGACCGCCGCCGGCCGCGGCCGGCTTGATCGCCGGGACGGTGCCGATGACCGGGATGCCGGGTTCGAGGCGGGCGCGCAGGGCGGTCAGGGCGTGTACGGTCGCCGTGTTGCAGCCCACGATGAGGGCCTCGGGCCGGTGTGCGGCGGCGGCGTCGGCGACGGCGACGGCACGCTCGGTGAGGTCCTGCGGGGTGCGCGGACCCCAGGGCATGCCGTCGGGGTCGAGGGAGAGCACGAGATCGGCGTCGGGTCGCAGACGCCGTACCGCGGCGGTGGCCGCCAGCAGACCGATTCCGGAGTCCATGAGCGCGATCTTCACCCGGCCACCATAGACGATGTGGTCTTGGCGCCCGGTCGGGTGGGGCAGACTGCGCGCGTGAGCGCCATCGTGTGGATCGCCGCCCTGTCCCTGGCCGCCTGGCTGTGGCTGCTGCTCTGCCAGGGCTTCTTCTGGCGCACGGACGTGCGGCTGCCGGCTCGGGTGGAACCGGAGCGGTGGCCGTCGGTCGGTGTCGTCGTCCCCGCGCGCGACGAGGCGGCGGTGCTGCCCGCCAGCCTGCCCTCGCTGCTCGCGCAGGAGTATCCCGGGCGGGCCGAGATCTTCCTCGTCGACGACGGCAGCTCGGACGGCACGGGCGAGCTTGCGCGCGGTCTCGCCAGGCAACTCGGCGGGCTCCCGCTGACGGTGGACTCGCCGGGTGAGCCGCCCGCGGGCTGGACCGGGAAGCTTTGGGCGGTGCGGCACGGGATCGCGCTGGCACGCGCGCGTGAGCCGGAGTACCTCCTCCTGACGGACGCCGACATCGCGCACGCGCCCGACAGCCTGCGCGAGCTGGTGGCGGCGGCGCGGACCGGGGGTTTCGACGTCGTCTCCCAGATGGCCCGGCTGCGGGTGGAGAGCCGGTGGGAGCGGCTGGTGGTACCGGCCTTCGTCTACTTCTTCGCACAGCTCTACCCCTTCCGGCGGATCGGCCGGCGCGGGGCGCGCACGGCGGCCGCGGCGGGCGGCTGCGTCCTGCTGCGCGACGAGGCGGCCGAGCGGGCCCGGATCCCGGACGCCATCCGGCATGCCGTCATCGACGACGTGGCGCTCGCGCGCGCGGTGAAGGGCGGGGGCGGTCATGTCTGGCTGGGGCTGGCCGACCGGGTGGACAGCGTGCGCCCGTACCCGAGGCTGCACGACCTGTGGCGGATGGTCTCGCGCAGCGCCTACGCGCAACTGCGTCACAACCCGTTTCTGCTGGCCGGTACGGTGCTCGGCCTCGCCCTGGTGTACCTGGCGCCGCCGCTCGCCCTGCTCACCGGGCTCACCGTCGGCAGTACGGCCGCGGCGGTGCTCGGCGGGCTGGCGTGGCTGGTGATGACGGGGACGTACGTCCCGATGCTGCGTTACTACGGTCAACCGCTGTGGCTCGCTCCTCTGCTGCCGTTCACCGCGTTCCTCTACCTCCTGATGACGGTGGATTCCGCGGTGCAGCACTACCGGGGGCGCGGTGCGGCCTGGAAGGGCCGCACCTACGCACGTCCGGACGCCGTGACCGACGAGGGCTGAACCCTGGGCGGGGCCCTACTTGCGGCCCGGCGTCCAGTTCATGCCCCATCCGTAGGCGTGGTCGACGGTCCGCTGCGGGCTCACCCCGCGCTCGGGAACCAGGTAGCGGGCCTCGCGCTGGACGACGAGGTCGCCGCCGTGGTTGGTGATCAGTGCGAGGGCGCACACGGTCGAGGGGACCGTGCACTCGTCCAGGGAGAAGTCGATCGCGGCGCCGAACTGCGGTCGCAGGGTGACCGTGGCGTGCAGGTCGGCGAAGGAGCGGGCGCCCTCGTAGATGGTCACGAAGACGAGGATGCGCCGGAAGTCGTTCTTGTGGTCGAGGTTGACGGTCAGGTTCTCGCCGCTCGCCACCGCGCCGGTGCGGTCGTCGCCGTCGAGGTGGATGTAGGGCGGCTGGTGCAGGGCGCCGAAGGCGTTGCCGAGGGCCTGGACCACGCCCTTGCGGCCGTCGGCGAGTTCGTACAGGGCGCACAGGTCGAGGTCGAGGTCGTTGTGCAGGGCCATCGCCCGCCCGCGTTTGCTGCCCCACCCCGAGAACTGCTTGCGTGTCTCCCAGTTGAGGTTCACGTGGAGGGCGCCCGAGGTGCCGCCCTGCTTGGTCAGGGAGACCGACGGGGCGGCCTTGGTGAGCGTCACCTTGGTCAGCCGGACCGGCGCGGCCGGCGGCGCCGACGGCGGGGGCGGGGCCTGGTGGGCGGGCGGGGGAACCGTGGCCGGGAAGGCGGGCCCGGCCGGCGGCGGAGGGGGCGGGGACTGCGGGGTCGGCGGCGCCGGGGCGGCGGTGTGCTGCGGCTCGTCCACGGTGATCCCGAAGTCCGTGGCCAGGCCTTCGAGGCCGCTGTCGTAGCCCTGTCCGACGGCGCGGAACTTCCAGGCGCCCTGGCGGCGGTAGAACTCGCCCAGCACGAAGGCCGTTTCGACGGTGGCGCCGGAACTGTCGAACCGGGCCACGACGGTGCCCGCGGCCGCGTCCCGTACCTCGATGTAGAGGTCCGGGACCCGGCCGAACGAGCCGCCGTCCGTCGAAGCGGCCAGGACCACGGTCTCGATCGTGGGCTCCACGCGCGCGAGGTCGACGAGAAGGGTGTCCGTGACGCGGCCCGCGGCGTCGCGCTTGCCTTCGTGGCGAACGGCCCCGGAGGAATGGGCCGGCTGGTTGTAGAACACGAAGTCGGCGTCGGAACGGACCTTTCCGCCCACGAGGAGCAACGCCGACGCGTCCGCGTCCGGAACGCCCGGTCCTGAGCGCCAGCCCAGTTCGACTCGCAGTGCCGTGGTCGGCACCGGGGCATTGGACCCCTTCGACATTGACATGCACGTCCCCCTTGTGTCGGTGCGCCCAGGGGGCACGCCCGGCACCCCTCGGGTTGTCTACCCGGCCAACCTATTGCGCGGGACAGCGAACTCCCATCCGGGGCACAGGATCAGCGTCGGCCGAACGTCGGCCGACCCGCCGGTAACCCGCTCGGAACTCGGCCTTTACACGATCTACAGACAGCCTTCCGTCCCTTTTCCCCAACTTCGCTCGCATTAGGGATCCGAGGCCACGACCGACACGGAAAACAACCCTCTTATCGGTCTCCCCAACCAGCACATCGTGGGCTTAACTTATGTGCCATGACCTCCCCCCGCTCCACCTATGGCGGCAGCTACTACGCCTCCTTCCCGGACACTCCGATCTACGACTCGCTCGTGGCCGAGCGGGGGACCCCGCAGATCGCCCCGATCCGGGTCCCCGCCGCGTACGACATGGGCAGCAGCAACCTGCCCGCGTTGCCGTCGGCGCTGCCCGCCCTCCCGGCGGGCCCGTCCCAGGCGCCCTACGGCTACCCGCAGGCGCAGCAGCCCGCTCCGCTGCAGCAGGCCCCGGCGGCGTACATCCCGCCGCAGGCCGCCGCGCCGCGCGGCTATCCCGGGCCCCAGGCGCAGCAGCAGCCGCGCCCGGCGGGTCACGGCATGGGCTACGAGGCGATGCGCCCGGCCGCGCCCCGGCCCGCCGCGCCTCAGTACCAGGACCCGTACAACCAGCAGCAGCAGTACCGCGGCGGCTACTGAGTCGCCCCGCCCCGGGTTGTCGGTGCCGCCTGGCAGGATGACCCCATGGGGAATGCGGAGCTGCTGTCGATACACGTCCATCCGGTCAAGGCGTTCCGGGGCCAGGCGCCCCGGGAAGCCGTCGTGGAGCCCTGGGGGCTGGCCGGTGACCGACGCTGGACGCTGATCGACCACGGGGGAAAGGTCGTCACACAACGCCAGCAGCCGCGCCTCGCGCTGGCCGCCGCCGAGCTTCTGCCCGGCGGCGGCGTGCGTCTGTCCGCGCCCGGTCTGGAGCCGCTGGCCGTGCGGGCGCCCGAGCCGGTGAGCACGGTGTCGCTGGAGATCTTCGGCGACAAGGTGGAGGGGGTCCTCGCCGACGCCGCCGCACACGCCTGGTGCAGCGCCCACCTCGGCGCCGACGTACGGCTGGTGCACATGGACGACCCTGCGACGCGCAGGCCCGTCGATCCCGAGTACGCGCTGCCCGGCGAGACCGTGTCCTTCGCCGACGGATATCCGCTGCTGGTCACCACGACCGCATCCCTCGACGCCCTCAACTCCCTGATCGCGCAGGGCGGGCACGCCGGGGAGGGGCCGCTGCCGATGAACCGTTTCCGGCCGAACCTGGTCGTGGCGGGCACCGACCCCTGGGCCGAGGACGGCTGGTCGCGCCTCGCCGTCGGCGAGGTCGAGTTCCGCGTCGCCAAGTCCTGCGGACGGTGTGTCGTGACCACCACCGACCAGAGCACGGCCGGGCGCGGAAAGGAGCCGCTGTCCACCCTCGGCCGGCATCGGCGCCTCGACGGCAAGCTCGTCTTCGGACAGAACCTGGTGCCCCTCTCCCGGGGCACGGTCAGGGTCGGCGACGCGGTGCGCGTCATCGCGTAGTGATCGCGCAGCCGTCGCCCAGTCATCGCAGGGCTCCGGCCTCGATCAGGGCCTGGGCGATCCGTGGGAACCCCCGCCCCGTCCCGGAGCGTTGGCACTGCGTGAGAAGTTCATGAGAGGTCCCGAGCCCAGGTGATATCGCTCTCTCTTTCACCGGGCTCGCGCGTGAACGGCTCCGACGGGAGTTATCACGGAGGGGGAAGGGGGTGCGGACGGTGGGAACGATCCGCGGAATCTGGCACTGGCGACACAACCCGCTGCGCCGTGCGACGGACCTGGCCGAGGCCTGGGTGGCCCTGTCGGCCCTCCTTCTGATCCTTCTCGTGGCGCCCGTGGTGGGCTCCGTCGTCGGGGCGGTCGCACAAGGCGTCCTGCAGCAGGCGGTCCGCGAGCAGCGCGTGTCCCGCCACGAGGTCACGGCCACCGTGGTGCGGAAGGTGGACGGCTCGCCCCTGGACGTGGACCCCGAGACGGCCACCGGCCGGGACGCGCGTACGCGGGTCGTCGCGGACTGGCCCGCGCCGGACGGCACCACGCAGCACGGCACGGTCCTGGCGGGCCTCAAGACCCCGCACAGCGGCGACCACTTCGAGATATGGACCGACGGCCACGGCCGGCTGGCGGCCCGCCCGCTGGACTCCGCCACGGCGACGACGCACGCCGTGCTCGCCGGTTTCGGCGCGGCCCTGCTCACCGCGGGCCTCGTCGAGGGCGGCCGACGGCTGATCGTCTGGCGCATGGTCCGCCGCCGGTACGCCCGTTGGGATCAGGCCTGGGACCGGGCGGGCCCGGACTGGGGCCGCACCGGCACCGGCAGCTGACGGCCTTCCGTCTCTGGTCAACCCACCACCCGCGCGCACGCTACGGTGGTCCGGCCGAAGCATTTCGGCATCAACCCGCGTACCACGAGGTGGGGGCACAGCAACGCCATGGCACAGGGCACGGTCCAGGTGACGCACACCGGCACATCGAGGTGGCGGCGCCGCACGGGTGAGTACGCATCGCTCGCCGCCGCCCTGGAGGCCGCGGCCGAGGGCGATGTCCTCACCATCGCTCCCGGCACCTACCGGGAGAACCTCGTGGTGCAGCGGTCGGTGACACTGCGCGGCCCCGAGGGCTCTCCCGGCTCCGTGCGCCTCGCGCCCGTGGACGGCGTGCCGCTGACCGTGCGGGCCTCGGCGGTGGTGCAGGACCTGCATGTGGAGGGCCAGGACGCGGCGGCGCCCGCGGTGCTCGTCGAGGAAGGCACACCGGAGCTGCTGGACCTGCGGATCGTCACCCGCTCCGCCGCGGGCATCGAGGTGCGCGGCAGCGCCCGCCCGACGGTGCGGCGGTGCACGGTGGACAACCCGGCGGGCATCGGCATCGCCGTGGTCGACGGCGGCGGCGGTGTCTTCGAGGAGTGCGAGGTCGTCGCGGCGGGTCAGGCGGGCGTCGCGGTGCGCGGGGGCGCCCACCCCAGGCTGGAGCGCTGCCGGGTGCACCACACCTCGGGGGCGGGACTCAGCGCGACCGGCGACAACTCTGCGCTGGAGGCGGTGGGTTGCGAGGTGTACGAGGTCAGGGGCAGCGGTGTGCAGATCACCGCCCGGGCCACCGCGCACCTCACCGACTGCGATGTGCACCGCACGACCGCCGACGGCGTCACCCTCGACACGGACGCCGTGCTCACCCTCGCCGACTGCCGTATCCACGACATCCCGGAGAACGCGGTCGACCTGCGTTCCCGTTCCGTCCTGACGCTGACCCGCACGACGGTGCGTCAGTTCGGGCGCAACGGTCTCTCGGTGTGGGACCCGGGCACACGCGTGGACGCCAACCAGTGCGAGATCTTCGACAGCACCGGCGACTACCCGGCCGTCTGGGTCAGCGACGGCGCCACCGCGGTCCTCGACTCCTGCCGGGTGCACGACGTGCCGGACGCGCTGTTCGTCCTCGACCGCGGCTCGCGCGCGGACGTCGTCGACAGCGACCTCTCCCAGGTCCGCAACACGGCCGTGTCGGTGAGCGACGGCGCGACCGCCCAGCTCGACGACTGCCGGATCCGGGACGCGGCGACCGGCGCGTGGTTCCGTGACCACGGCAGCGGCGGCACCCTCAACAACTGCACGGTGGACGGCACGCAGACCGGCGTGATCGTCACCAAGGGCGCCGACCCCACCGTCGAGCGCTGCACGGTCGACTCCCCCGCCGAGGCCGGGTTCTATGTGTCGGCCGGCGGTCGCGGCAGCTTCCTGAACTGCCGGGTGACCAACAGCGGCGGCTACGGCTTCCACGTGATAGACGGCAGTCGTACGACACTGCGCAAGTGCCGTACGGAGCGCTGCGCACGCGGTGGCTACGAGTTCGCGGACGCCGGGGCGGACACCACGCCCGGTTCCGGCCCCGTGGTCGAGGACTGCACCAGCGACGAGAGCGCGGGGGTGCGGACGCCGATGGCCACGGCGGCGCCGGAGACGGCCGTGCAGACGACCGCCCAGTCGCCCGGTCTGCTCGGGATGATCCCCGAGCAGCGCGTCACCGTGGCGGAGCCGCAGCAGGCCGCCGCCGCACCGCAGCCGTCGGTGCGGACCTCCAAGGACGTGCTCGGCGAACTGGACACGCTGGTGGGCCTGGAGAGCGTCAAGCGGGAGGTGCGGGCCCTCATCGACATGATCGAGGTGGGCCGTCGCCGGCAGCAGGCCGGGCTCAAGGCGGCGTCCGTCAAGCGCCACCTGGTCTTCACCGGCTCGCCCGGCACCGGCAAGACGACGGTCGCGCGTCTCTACGGCGAGATCCTCGCCGCCCTCGACGTCCTGGAGAAGGGCCACCTCGTCGAGGTGTCCCGGGTCGACCTGGTCGGCGAGCACATCGGCTCGACGGCGATCCGCACCCAGGAGGCCTTCCAACGGGCGCACGGCGGTGTGCTGTTCATCGACGAGGCGTACGCGCTGTCGCCGGAGGACGCGGGGCGGGACTTCGGCAAGGAGGCCATCGACACCCTCGTGAAGCTGATGGAGGACCACCGGGACGCCGTGGTCGTGATCGTGGCGGGCTACACGGCCGAGATGGAGCGGTTCCTGTCGGTCAACCCCGGAGTGGCGTCCCGTTTCTCACGGACCATCACCTTCGGTGACTACGGCCCCGACGAGCTGCTGCGGATCGTGGAGCAGCAGGCCGAGGAGCACGAGTACCGGCTCGGCCCGGGCACCGCGGACGCCCTGCTGAAGTACTTCACGGAGCTCCCCAAGGGCCCCGCCTTCGGCAACGGACGTACCGCGCGGCAGACGTTCGAGGCGATGGTCGAGCGGCACGCGAGCCGGGTCGCCCAGGTGGCGGAGCCGAACAAGGACGACCTGACGCTGCTGTACGCGGAGGACCTGCCCGAGCTGCCCTGACCCGCCCCCACCGCGCGCACCGCTCACACCCGCTGCACGGGAACCTCCGGTCGCAGCCGTCCCAGCAGCAGCTCGCGCTCCTCCGCGAACGCCGGGTCGGCCTGGTAGTCGGAGTGGCCCAGGATGGGCGCGGGCAGCGGGTGAGCCGCGGTGCGGCCGTACGCCAGCGGGTCGGCGAGCGGTTCGCGGTCCACCTGGGGGCCGCAGTCGTCGCCGGAGAGCCGTACCGGGCCGCCGATGGGGTCGGTGAGCCGGTACAGGTTGCGCCAGCAGTCGATGTCCTCGTGCAGGGCGGCGAGCGCGGCCGGCCCGAAGTGCGCCGGGAACCAGCGTCCGTAGAGCCGCTCGATCGGGGAGCCGTAGGTGAGCAGGGCGACGCGTTTGCGGTCGGAGGGCCGCAGCTGCCAGGCCGCGGCGGCCGCCAGGACGCTGCCCTGGGAGTGGCCGGAGATGACGAGGCGGCCGCCCGTGGCGCGCGTCCAGGTGGCCATGCGCCAGGTCAGGTCGGGTACCGCGCGCTCGGCGTAGCAGGGCGGGGCGAAGGGGTGAGCGGCGCGCGGCCAGAAGGTGCCGACGTCCCAGAGGATGCCGATGGTGCGCCGCGCCGAGGGGTCCTTGTAGGCGCGCCGGCCCCAGGTGACGAAGAGGACGAAGCCGAGACCGATGAGCCAGGAGCCCAGCGCCTGGGCGGTCTGGGCCGCGCCGTGCACGAAGGGCTGGGCCGTCTCCCCGGCCCGGACCGGGGTCTTTCCGGTGCCGAATGCGCCGACGATCGCGCCCGCGCCCAGGACCAGGGTCGCGGTGGAGGTGACGGCGACCAGCAGGGGCGCACGGTCGGTGAGAGTGGCCATCGCGCGGGCGCGGGCGATACGACGGGTGCGGGCCGGGTCCCCGGGCTTCACCCCGTACTCCCGGACGACCTTGTCCTGCTCGGCCCGGGTCAGCAGCACGGTCCGCCGGCCGAGCAGCCCGCACAGCACCAGCAGGACCGAGATCAGTACGGGGATCATGGACGCCTGCCAGGTCAACAGCACGGGTGGGCCGTCCAGGGAGGTCCTGGTGCCGTCCAGCCAGTCCGACATCCGCTGGGACACGCCGCCCGACATCACCCCGCCCAGAGCACAGGCCAACAATGCGACCGCGGGCCCACCGAGCCCCCGCAGCGCACAGCGATCCAGCAGCCCGCCCCCGCCCCCACCGTTCTCCGCCACGGATGCCGTGCCCGGAGCGACGCCGGCCCCACCCGGGCCACGAGCCCCGCTCCCTCCCCCATCGGTGACGGCTTCCCCGCCCACAGCACCCGCCGCGGATGCCCTGCCCAGGACATCGCCCGGAGCACCCGAGTCAGGCTCCCCGTTCCCTCCCGCAGCGGCGACGGCATCCCCGTTCAGCTCGTCCGGCCCGGCTGCCGCTGCCGGGGCGACGGCGCCCCTGCCCGAGTTCGTGGGCGCTGCGTCCGTTTTCCGGGGTGCGGTGGGGCCGGCGGCGTTGGCGGGCGGTGTGGGCTCCTGGGGGCAGTGGTGCAGGGTGCGGGCGACGACGGCGAGGGTGATGACCAGGGCGCCCTGGGCGAGGGCCAGGCCGCCGAAGGCCGCGTCGCCCGGGAGGCGGCCCCCGGACGTCCAGCCGGGGCGGTCCCACCCGGCGTACACCAGGGTGAGGGCGAGCAGGACGAGGGCGGCCAGCGGAAGACGGTGGACGAGGTGGGCGTCGAGGCGGCGGTCGAGGCGGTGCTCGCTGCGGCCCCGACGGCACACCACCCACACCGTGACCAGGGCGCCCGCGACCAGGGACACCTCCAACAGTCGGCCCAGCACGGCGAGGACGGCGGAGCCGCCGGGCCGACGGTCCTGGCGTGCGGCCGCCGTGCCGACCGCCGCGGCCACCGTCAGCAGTCCCGCCGCGGTGTGCGCCGCGCGCAGCCGGGCCACCAGCCGGCGCCCGTACCAGAAGCCGGGCCGGCCGAGCGCGGTGTGAGCGGGGCCGTTCTCGGGTTCGGGCGTGCGGTCGATGGGTTCCTGGGACTCGTACGCCCGCCAGGTGCGGTGGGAGAGGTACCAGAGGAGGCCGGTGAGGGCGGTCGGGACCAGGGCCGCGAGGGCGAGACGGCGGCCCGGCAGGCTCCACCAGCCGTCGTTCGAGACCGCCGGGGAGAGAAAGCCCAGCCAGGAGTGGCGCTCGGCGCAGGCGGGTGTGCCCGCGCACTGCCAGGCCGTCAGGTCGAGGGCGACCTCGCAGGCCGCGGCGACCAGCAGCACCGTCAGGCTCAGCGCCGCGAGCCGCACCAGCAGTCCGTAGAGACGCACCGCGCGGATGCGTTCCCGGGCGGCGGGGCGCATCCAGTGGGCGAGGTTGACGACCATGAACGGAAGCAGCAGCAGCCACAGGGCGCGGGTGCCGTTGCCGGAGGTGAGGTTGGACCAGACGTAGGCCTCGGGGACCGGCGCGTCGCGGCCGCGGTCGTCGCCGGGGCCGGTGTCCGCGGCGACGTCGTCGGCGCGCCGGTAGACGGCCGCCGTGTCGTCGCCGGTGATCCGCACCGTGCGCGGATCGTTCAGCATCTTCTCGGGCGTGGCGCCACCCACGCCGTGTACCAGGAGTTCCAGGGCCGTTCTGTCCGCAGAGGCACGTTCCACTGTTCGCACTTCCCCCGTGACACGCCTTCGACATGTGTCCGTGCGGGCATAAGGATCGCCGTTTCGCAGGCGTGATACACCTCCCGTCACGGAATCTCCGCGGACAGGGCGAGAAAACGCCGACGCCACCCGTGGACGGCATGCGCGCGTCGGGGTGGTGGCCCGGCTGTGAGCAGGCCGTGCGAGGATGGGACGCCCGCACACCGGCGTCGGGGAGAATGTCCTCGTCGGAGCAGGTGAGCGGGCCTGTCGGACGGCTTGAGGGAAAGGACCGGAGCGTACGTGAGCGAGAATCAGAACCTCCTCGCGGAGCAGCGCCGCGCCCTGATCCTGGACGAGGTACGGCGTCGCGGCGGCGTCCGTGTCAACGAGCTGACCCGCAAGCTCGGCGTGTCGGACATGACGGTGCGGCGCGATCTCGACGCGCTGGCCCGGCAGGGTGTCCTGGAGAAGGTGCATGGCGGCGCGGTGCCGATCGTGGAGGCGAGCACCCACGAGCCGGGCTTCGAGGCGAAGTCGGGCCTGGAGCTGACCGCCAAAGAGGACATCGCGAAGGCTGCCGCGCAGTTCGTCGCCCCGGGCAGTGCGATCGCGCTGTCGGGCGGTACGACGACGTATGCGCTGGCGCATCACCTGGTGGACGTGCCCGATCTGACCGTGGTGACCAACTCGGTGCGGGTCGCCGACGTCTTCCACATGGCGCAGCGCACGTCGGGCCCGCGGCAGGGCGCCGCGACGGTCGTGCTGACCGGCGGGGTGCGCACGCCGTCCGACTCGCTGGTGGGTCCGGTCGCCGACCAGGCGATCGCGGCGCTCCACTTCGATGTGCTGTTCCTCGGTGTGCACGGGATATCGGCCGAGGCCGGTCTGTCGACGCCGAACCTCGCGGAGGCTGAGACCAACCGGCGCCTGGTGCAGTCGGCGCGCCGGGTCGTGGTGGTCGCGGACCACACCAAGTGGGGTGTGGTGGGCCTGAGTTCGTTCGCGGCGCTGGAGCAGGTCGACACGCTGGTGACGGACGCGGGTCTGCCGGGCGCGGCCCGCACGGAGATCTCCGAGCACCTGCGGCGGCTGGTCGTCGCGGGCGAGCCCGATGAGGGTACAGACATCTGAGAGGGCTGCGGATAGGGTGGCGCACCCGTTTTTCCTCGCCATGAGGAGGTTGTGCGCATGGCTCACCGGTTGCGCTCCGAAGAGCTCGACTTCGTGGGGACCGCTCCCGTACGGCTGGTCTTCGCGAGGGAGGTCGCGGCCTCTCCCGAACAGGTCTTCCGCGCGCTCGCCGAGGACGTGTCCGGCTGGGCCGAGTGGTTCCCGGGCGTGAACTCCATCCAGCCGCTGGACGGCGGTGCGGGGCGTGACGTACGGCTGGTGGGCGGCGGGCGCTTTCGCGAGACGGTCCTCGTGGCGAAGGATCCCCAGGTGTACGCCTACCGCGTGGACGTCACCAACGCGCCGGGCCTGAGGGCGCTGGTCGAGGAGTGGCGGCTGGCGCCGGCCGGGACGGGGACGCGGGTGCAGTGGACGTTCGCGGCCGACGGCAACGGGGCGCTCCGGGCCGTCCTGCGGCTGGCCCGGGCGGGTCTGGGACGGTCCTTCCGGGACGCGGTGACGCGACTGGACCGGCGGCTCACCCCTTGAGAGGCGAGCCTTGACGGGTGCGCCTGCCGCTGTGTGTCACGCGGGCCACACGCCCGTGGCCAGCAGTGACTCGATCACTGCGGTGTACGGGGCGATGTCCAGGCCCTGCTCGGCGAGCCAGGCGTCGGAGTAGTACTTGTCGAGGTAGCGGTCGCCCGGGTCGCACAGCAGGGTGACCACGCTGCCTTGGCGTCCGTCGGCGACCATCTCGGCGACGATCTTGAGCGCGCTCCACAGTCCGGTGCCCGTCGAGCCGCCCGCCTTGCGGCCGATGGCCTGCTCCAGGGCGCGTACGGCGGCGACGCTCGCCGCGTCGGGGACCTTCATCATCCGGTCGATGGCGCCGGGCACGAAGCTCGGTTCCATACGTGGCCGGCCGATGCCCTCGATGCGCGAGCCGCAGTCGCAGGTGACGTCCGGATCGCCGGTGGTCCAGCCCTCGAAGAAGCACGAGTTCTCGGGGTCGGCGACGCAGATGCGGGTGTCGCGCTGGGTGTAGTGGACGTAGCGGGCCAGGGTCGCGGAGGTGCCGCCGGTGCCGGCCGTGGCCACGATCCAGGCGGGCACCGGGAACCGCTCCAACTCCAGCTGGCGGAAGATGGATTCGGCGATGTTGTTGTTTCCGCGCCAGTCCGTGGCCCGTTCCGCGTAGGTGAACTGGTCCATGTAGTGGCCCCCGCCGTCCACCGCGAGGCGGGCCGACTCCTCGTACATCGTGCGCGGGTCGTCGACGAAGTGGCACTGGCCGCCGTGGAACTCGATCAGGCGGATCTTCTCGGCGCTGGTCGTACGCGGCATGACG
Source organism: Streptomyces sp. NPDC031474 (assembly GCF_055581185.1). Taxonomy (NCBI): domain Bacteria; kingdom Bacillati; phylum Actinomycetota; class Actinomycetes; order Kitasatosporales; family Streptomycetaceae; genus Streptomyces; species Streptomyces sp. NPDC031474. Next base: position 573,315 of record NZ_JBVIJX010000002.1, on the reverse strand, counting down.
GCGATGAAGGGCACGCCGATCAGCTTGGCGAAGTAGGCCTCGGAGACGGCGGTGGAGCCGCTGGACGCCTCGATCACCGGGCGGCCCGGCCGGATCCAGCCGTTGCACAGGCCGTAGAGGAAGAGGGAGCGGGCGAGTCGGTGCTTGAGGCTGCCGGTGGGGTGGGTCGACTCGTCCTTGAGATACAGGTCGATGCCCCACCTCTCGGGCAGCGGGAAGCGCAGCAGGTGCGTGTCGGCCGAACGGTTGGCGTCCGCCTGGACCTTGCGGACGGCTTCTTTCAGCCAGTCCCGGTAGGTGGTGTCGCTGTGGTCGACGTCGAGGGTGGCGCCGGTCCTGGTGTGGGGGAAGGTGGTCACGGCGGGGGCTCCTTCAGGCTTCGCGCCGACGGTGGTCCGCGCGGCCGACACCTCGATCATAAACACCTTCCACACGCTTCTCACCTGCATAAACACACCTTTGGGACGCTCAAAGCCGGCCCTGGGGAGCGGGCGTCGGCGTTTGGGGGCGCATTCGCGCGAGTGCTCCGGGCGGGTGGCGCCGGGGCGTCGTGCGCACTGGTGCTCGACGCCGGGCGCGGGCAGACTGCACCGGGTCGGGCGAAGGTCCCGGGCGGGGGCGCACACTGGATCACGAAGACGGGTTCGATCACGACGCGGGCTGGATCACGCCCCACGCGGGTGCACGGTCCGGCTCGCCCAGGCGCACAAGGGGGCGGGGAGGCATGGCGGAGCCGGAGTTCACGGCTACGGGCGTGCGCATCGGGAAGCGGCTGCGCTCGCTCACCCGGGCCGGCCAGGTCCGGATCAGCGACGGCAGGCTGGAGTTGCTGACCAGCTACGGCAGCGAGATCGACAGCGCGCCGGTGCAGGCGGTCCGCGCCTCCAAGCCCTGGTTCGCCCCGGAGGACCGGGCGCTGGCCGACGTCAACGGCACGCGGTACCTGCTGACCCTGGGCGAGCACGACCCGGCGCCGGGCGAGGCGGGGCCGCCCGCGGCGCGCCGCTTCATCGAGGCCGTGCGCAGGGCGGCGGGGCGCGGCGGCTGAGCCGACGCAGAGGGGCGGCCCGGGTCGGTGGCCGGATCACCGCGAGTTGCGGCACCGCGACCACTGCGTCACTCTGGTCTCACGTCACTCTGGGTTTACCGGCGATAACGCTGCGAACCAGCCCGCCGGCCACGACAGCAGGCGGCCGCCTTGCGCAGACGCCCTGCTCGATCCGAACTCCGTGTTCTTCCGGACCTCAGTCGGGGAGTCGCAGCCGTGATCACCAACCCAAGCAGGCACTGCATGGTGGAGCTTCAGGCCCTGCCGTCGCGGATCGGCCAGGTCCGCAGAATCGTATCGGCGCAGTTGCGCTACTGGCATCTGGATCCGCTGATCGACCGGGCCGCGCTCGGTGTGACCGAGCTGTTGACCAACGTCCACCTGCACGCCCAGCCCGACAAGGTGTGCGTCGTGGAGCTGGAGCTGCTGTCCGACCGGCTCACCGTCTCCGTGCGCGACCACGATCCGCGGCTGCCGGTCGTGGGTGAGATGAAGGACGCCGCGGCCCTCGACACGTGCGGGCGCGGGCTCGCCATGGTGGCTGCGGTGAGCGAGAGCTGGGGCGCCCGGCCGGACGGCGAGTCGGGCAAGGTCGTGTGGTTCACGCTGCCGACGCCCGTCGCGGTGCGCGAGCTGGCGGCGCGTCCGCCGCGCCGCACGCCCCGGGAGCAGGTCTCGCCCCGGTTCACCGAGGTGGTCGCCGTCGACGAGCTGCGGCCCGCACACGCTCCCGCCCGGTCGGCCGTCGTCGGCTGACCGGGCGGTGACCTCACTCTTCGGGCGTAGGTCGCCCGGTGGAGCCGTACGTCACTCGGTGGCGATCGCCCGCAGGACGTCCAGGCGGGCGGCGCGGCGGGCCGGGCGCAGCCCCGCGAGGGCACCGGCGGCGACGCCCACCAGGGCGATGACGGCGAGTCGGGTGGGCGGCACCGCGAAGGCGAAGGCGCTGCCGCTCGCCCCGTCGGAGGCCCGGACGAGCACCCAGCCGAGGAAGGCGCCGAGGGCCAGGCCGCCCGTCGTGCCGAACGCGGCGACCAGGACGGATTCCCAGCGGACCATGGCCCGCAGTTGGGACCGGGTCTGGCCGACCGCGCGGAGCAGGCCGAGCTCACGGGTGCGTTCGTGGATCGCGAGGGTCAGCGTGTTGGCGATGCCGAGGAGCGCGATGAGGACGGCGAGGGCGAGCAGGGCGTAGACGAGGGTGAGCATCATGTCGATGCCGCCCGCCGAGGACTGCGCGTAGGCGTCGCGGGTCTGCACCTCGGGGTTGCCGTACCTCGCGGCGACCTTCTCGACGGCCGCCCGGCCGGCGTCGGTGCTCACGCCGTCCTTGAAGGAGACGGCGATCAGGGTGTCGGCGTCCTGGGTGCGGTGCGGGGCCCAGGCAGCGCGGGTGATGACGTAGTCGCCCGCGAGTTCGGAGCGGCCGTAGACGGCGCGGACGGTGAAGGTCTTCCGTGCGCCGTCCGTGAACGCCAGTCGGGCCGTGTCACCGGTGGCGAGGTGCTGACGGTCGGCTTCCTGGCGGGTGATCGCGATGCCGTCGGCGCCGAGGGCGCCCAGGTCGCCCTGGACGGTGCCGAGGTCGAAGATGCGCCGCAGGGCGACCGGGTCGGTGACGGTCAACGCCCGCCCCTTGCCGTCGACTTCGGCCACTCCCCTGCCGAGCCCGACGGCCGTGTCCACCTCGGGCAGCTTGGCGAGGGCCGGGGCCAGTTTCGGGCTGAGGCCGCTCCCGCCCGCGCCGAAGGAGGGGGTGCTGACGGCGACGTCGCCCGCGAAGGAGCGGGAGACCGTCTGGTCCATGGTCGCCTTGAGCGAGGCCCCGAACACGGTGAACAGGGACACCACGGCGACGCCGATCATCAGGGCGCTCGCGGTGGCCGCCGTCCGCCTCGGGCTGCGCAGGGCGTTGCGGCGGGCGAGGCCCCCGGTGACGCCCCGCAGCCGGTCGAGCGGGCTGCCGAGGAGACGGAGGACCGTGCTGGAGGCGACCGGGCCGAGGACCACGAAGGCGACCAGGGCGAGGACGGCTCCGCCTCCCGCCGTCCAGACGGAGGGGGAGACGAGGACGCCGGTGAGGGTCAGGGCTACGGCGAGGGCGAGCAGGCCCGTGCCGATGATCGCGCGCGGTCGGGAGGCCCCGGAGGAGTCCACGGCCGTCTCGCGGAGCGCGGCCAGCGGAGCGGTGCGGCCGGCGCGTACGGCGGGCGCAGTCGCGGAGCCCAGGCAGACCAGGACGCCGACGGCCGGCGGCAGGATCAGGGAGAGGGTGCTGATGACCAAGTCGCCGTCGGGGAAGGGGAATCCGATGGCCGGGAACAGCGCCTGCAGGCCGGCCGCGATGCCGACACCGCCTGCGAGTCCGGCCGCCGAGGCGCTCAGGGCGACGGCGCTCGCCTCGACGAGGGTGGCGGCGGTGACCTGGCGGCGGGACGCGCCGAGTGCACGCAACAGGGCGTTCTCACGGGTGCGTTGGGCGACGACGATCGCGAAGGTGTTGTGGATGGAGAACGTGGCGACCAGCAGGGCGACTCCGGAGAAGACCAGCAGTAACGTGGTGAAGACGGTCAGGAACTGACTGGCGATCATGTCGGTGTTCTCCTGCGCCGACTCCTGCCCGGTGATGGCCTCAACACCCTTGGGCAGTACGGGAGTCAGCCGGTCGACGAGCTCCGACTGGCTCACCCCGCAGTCGGCGCGCACGACGATGCTCGCCGCCTGGCCGGGCCGGGCGGCGAGGTACTTCTCGGCGTCGGCGCGGGTCATGCCCGTGTAGGTCACCTGGGCCATGCCGTCCTCGCCGGCGAAGGTCGCGAGGCCGACGATCGTGACGCGCACGGGGTCGGGCGTGCGGAGCGTGGTGGTGTCACCGATCTTCAGGCCGCCCTTCTCGGCGGTGCCGCGGTTGACGACGACCTCGCCCGTCCTGGCGGGGGCGCGGCCCTGCGCGAGCCGGTAGGGGTTGAGCTTCGGGTCGGTGATCCAGTTACCGGCGAGGGTGGGCGGGCCCTGGCCGCCGATCGGCTTGCCGTCGCTGCCGAGAAGTTGGCCCGCGCCCTGGATGTCGGGGGCCGCGGCGGCGACGCCGGGGACGGCCTCCACCGTCCTGACCAGGCCGGTGTCGACGGGCCTGCGCACGCCTTGGCTCTCGCCGGGTGTCGTGATGGTGTCGGCGCCGCGCACGACGGCGTCGGTGCCGGCGGTCGCCTCGCCGAACATCGAGTCGAAGCTCGCGCGCAGGGTGTCGCCCATGACGAGCGTCCCGGCCAGGAAGGCCACGCCCAGGAAGACCGCGAGGAAGGTCCCGGCGAAGCGGCGCCGGTGGGCCCGCAGGGAGAAGCGGCTGAGGCGGAAGGACGCGTTCATGACGGCACCTCGAAGGCTTTCAGCCGGTCCAGAACACGGTCGGCGGTCGGGGACTCCATCCGGTCGACGAGACGCCCGTCGGCGAGGAAGACGACCTCGTCGGCGTGGGCGGCCGCGACCGGGTCGTGGGTGACCATGACGACCGTGCGGCCGGTCCGGCGCACGGTGCGGGCGAGGAGAGCGAGCACCTCTCCTCCGGCGCGGGAGTCGAGGTTGCCGGTGGGCTCGTCGGCGAACACGACGTCCGGCCGGCCCGCGAACGCCCGGGCCACGGCGACGCGTTGCTGCTGGCCTCCGGAGAGCTCCGAGGGCCGGTGGTGGAGGCGGTCGCGCAGGTCGACGACGTCCACCAGGGCGTCGATCCACTCCGACTCGCCGCGCTCGCCCGCCAGGTCCAGGGGCAGCCGGATGTTCTCCTCGACGGTCAGCGTCGGCACCAGGTTGAACGCCTGGAAGACGAAGCCGACCCGGTCGCGGCGCAGGAGGGTGAGGCGGCGGTCGTCCAGGGCGCCCAGTTCGGTGTCGCCGACGTACGCGGCGCCCGAGGTGAGGGTGTCCAGGCCGGCCGCACAGTGCATCAGGGTGGACTTGCCGGATCCCGACGGGCCCATGATCGCGGTGAACCGTCCGGCCGGAAAGGTCACGCTCACCCCGTCCAGGGCCCGTACGGCGGTGTCGCCGACGCCGTACACCTTCACGGCGTCGACGACCCGCGCGGCGTCCCGCGTGAGGGTCGCGGCAGTCGCAGCGGGCGCGGCGCTCATGCCGTACCGCCCTTGCCCGTGCGGCCGAACTGCTCGTCCAGGACGGACAGCCGGCGCCAGTACTCGTCCTCGTCGATGTCGCCGGAGGCGAAGCGACGGCCGAGGACCGCGAGGGGCGAGTCGCCGGTGGGGCGGGGGTCGCCGACCGCGTTCCAGGGGCCGCGACGGCCGCGCCGGACGGTGCCGCGCAGGAAGGTGACGACGCCGATCACCACGGCCGCCCAGATCAGCGGGAAGAGCAGGATCCACGGGCCGGGGCCGCCGCCGTCCCAGTTCGCCAGCGTGTTCATCTCGGATCATCTCCTCGGTGAGGTCCTCGTTCGATGTCTCGAGAGTCCCGCCGGGAGGGGGTCCGGGTCGTCGTACGGGCAGCGGCAGTGCGTGTACCTCCTGGGGAGTACACGCGGGTGACTCGGCTGCCCGCGGTGGGGGTCAGGCGTGCTTGTCGAAGCTGGCGAAGTAGGCGGCGGCCATGTCCTCGTCGCCGTGGCCCTGGGCGGCGGCCCGCTCCAGGCGTTCGGCGCTCGCGGCGGCCACGTCGAGGCGGACGCCGTTCTCGCGGCCGGCCTCGACGATCAGACGCGCGTCCTTCGCTGCCGTCGTCACCGCGAATTGGGCGGGCGAGAGCCGGTCGTCGAGGATCAGGCCCGTCTTCGCCTTCAGGTACCCCATGTCGAGCGGGCCGCCCGCGATCAGTTCGAAGAACGCGTTCGGGTCGACGTCCAGGGACTGCGCCAGGGCGAGGACCTCGCCGGCCGCGGCCGTGGCCGCGATGACCCAGCTGTTGGCGACCAGCTTCAGCCGGGTGGCGGTGCCCGCGCCGCCGTCCTCGCCGGTCCACACCGTGCGCGCGCCGACGGCGTCCAGGACGGGCGCCACGGCGTCCCGGCCCGCCTGCGGGCCCGCCGCCAGCACGGTCAGCTGACCGGCCTCGGCGGGCTGCCGGGTGCCCAGCACCGGTGCGTCGAAGAAGACCAGGTCGTGTGCGCGGGCGAAGGCGGCCAGGTCGCCGATGGCGTCGATCCCTGCGGTCGTCGACTGCAGCCAGGCCGTGCCGGCGCGGAGCGCGGGAGCGGCCTCGCGCATGACGTCCAGTGCGGCGGGGCCGTCGTAGAGCATGGTCAGGACGACGTCCGCGCCTCGGACCGCCTCGGCCGGGGTGTCGACGACGTGCGCCCCGTCGGAGGCGAGGGGCTCGGCCTTGGCGCGGGTGCGGTTCCAGGCGCGCACGGTGTGTCCGGCACGGACGAGGTTGCGGGCCATGGCGGCGCCCATGATGCCGGTCCCCAGGACACTCACGGTCAGTTCGTCTGTCATGACGTCAACCTACTTCCGCCTTCGCCTTCGAGGCGGCCGCGACCAGGCCGGCCAGCCACATCGGGTGGCCGTCGGCCATCGGGTTCGTACGTCCGTGGGCCGGGGCGGCCGCCAAACCGGTCCGCGCCCTGTCTCACACGGGGCTCAGCGCCGCCAGCGGATCGTCGAGGACCGGCTGCCAGGCCAACTCGGCCGCGCCGACCAGGCTGTTGTGGTCGAGGGAGCAGGCGAGGATGGGGACGCCGCCGCTGCGGCCCCACAGGCTGCGGTCGGCGACGACCGCGCGCAGCCGGTCGGGGTCGGCGTCCAGGAGGGTGCGGTGCAGGCCGCCGAGGATGATGCGGTCGGGGTTGAGGATGTTCACCAGACCCGCCAGGCCCAGGCCGAGCCGGTCGGTCAGGGCCTCGGCGGCCGTGCGGACGACCGGGTCGCCGTACTCCTCGCGGATCAGTTCGTTGGCCTGCTGGAGCAGGGAGCCTTCGGGGCCGGGCTCGCGTCCGGCCGCGGTGAGCAGGGCGAGCGGGTCGGCCTCGACGTCGAGGCAGCCACGGCTGCCGCAGTGGCAGGGGCGGCCCTCGGGGTTGACGGTGAGGTGGCCGACTTCGAGGGCGAGGCCCGAACTACCCGTGTGCAGACGGCCGTCGAGCACCAGCGCACCGCCGACGCCGCGGTGTCCGGTGGCCACGCACAGCAGATCGCGGGCGCCGCGTCCGGCGCCGTGCCGGTGTTCGGCCAGGGCGGCGAGGTTGACGTCGTTGGCCGCGAACGCGGGGCCGCTGAGACCGGCGGCGCGTATCCGCTCGGCGAAGATCTCCCGCACGGGCGCCCCCACCGGCCACGCGAGGTGCAGGGGGTTGAGGGCCAGTCCCTCGGGTTCGGTGACGGCGGACGGTACGGCGAGCCCGGCGCCCACACAGCGCCGGCCGGTCTGCCGCAGCAGTTCCGCGCCGGCGTCGACGGCGGCGCCGAGCACCTTGGCGGGGTCGGCGTCGACCGTCTCGCAGCTGGGCGTGGTGGCGACGATCCGCCCGCCGAGGCCGACCAGCGCGGCCCGGAAGCCGTCGGCGTGGACCTGGGCGGCGAGGGCGACCGGGCCCTCCTGGGCGAGTTCGAGCCGGTGCGAGGGGCGGCCCTGCGAGCCGGCGGCGGCGCCGGGCCGCGCGTCCACCCTGATCAGCCCGAGCGCCTCCAGCTCCGCGGCGACCGCGCCGGCCGTGGCGCGGGTGACGCCGAGTTCGGCGGTGAGCACCGCGCGGGTGGGCGCCCGCCCGGTGTGCACGAGCTCCAACGCGGGCCCGAGCGCACCGCGCCCCCGGTCCAACCGCGCTCTCGGGGTGGTCCTCTCCCCCGCCGGCCGGGGGTCCGCCTTGCCGCTCATGAGGGCGAGTCTCCCATGATCCGCTTCGTCAGGTGGTGCCCGGGAAGCCGCTGACGCGCAGCGTGACGTTCAGCCGCCCGCTCAGCCCCAGCCCGGCCGGCGCCGTGCCCGGCAGGACCCGCGGCACGCCGTGGTACGCGAGCCGGGACGGGCCCCCGAACACGAACAGGTCGCCGCTGCGCAGCTCGACGTCGGTGTAGGGGCGGGTGCGGGTCTCGGTGTTGCCGAACCGGAAGACGCAGGTGTCGCCGAGGCTGAGGGAGACCACGGGCGCGTCGGACCGCTCGTCGGCGTCGCGGTGCATGCCCATCCGGGCGTCACCGTCGTAGAAGTTGATCAGCGCGATGTCGTACGCGGCTCCCCCGGCCTCCCGCGGGCCCAGTGCCTCGGCCACCGCGCGCCGGCCGAGCTCGCCCAGCCAGTGCGGGAAGGGTTTGACGGGCGCGCCGTCCCCGTCGGTGACCGTGCGGGCGTAGGCGTACGGGTACCAGTGCCAGCCCAGGCAGACCTGGCGGGCGGTCATCGTGCCGCCGCCGGGGGTACGGACCGTGCGCAGGCCGGCCGGCGGGCGGGCCCAGTCCCGGCAGGCCCGCAGCAGCTCGCGCTGGTGGGTCCCGTCCAGCCAGTCGGGCACGTGCACCGCGCCCGGCGCGACCTGGGCGCGCTCCCGGGGAAACAGCTGGCTGTCCATGGACCCATCCTCCTCCTCGGCTCTGACACCGGGTCTGAGCTGCGGCTCGGTTAGCCTTGACGCACGATGAACGACCGTATGACGACGCCGTGGGGCGAGGTCTCGTTGGCCCGCCACCCCGAGGATCCGCGTGAGACGCTGCGCGCCTGGGACGCCTCCGACGCGTACCTGCTCAGACACCTCGCGGCGCAGGACGTCCCGCTGACCGGCACGGTGGTGGTGCTCGGCGACCGCTGGGGCGCGCTGGTCACGGCGCTCGCGGCGCACGGTCCGACGCAGATCACCGACTCCTGGCTGGGGCAGGAGGCGACCCGGGCGAACCTCGCGCGGGCCGCTGTCGAGCCCGGCGTCGTGCGGCTGCTCACCACCCAGGACCCGGTGCCGGAGCGGATCGACGTGCTCCTGGTCAGGGTGCCCAAGAGCCTCGCGCTCCTGGAGGACCAGCTGCTGCGGCTGGCGCCCGCCGTGCACGCGGACACGGTCGTCGTCGGCACCGGCATGGTGAAGGAGATCCACACCTCGACGCTGACGCTGTTCGAGCGGATCCTCGGGCCGACCCGGACCTCTCTCGCCGAGCAGAAGGCCCGGCTGATCTTCTGCACCCCGGACCCGTCGCTGACGCGTCCCACCAACCCGTGGCCGTACGCCTACGACCTCCCCGGCGACGTCGGCGGCGCTCTGTCGGGCCGTCCGGTCGTCAACCACGCGGGCGTGTTCTGCGCCGACCGGCTGGACATCGGCACCCGGTTCTTCCTGCAGCATCTGCCGGCGACGAGCGGCGTCCGCCGGGTCGTCGACCTGGGGTGCGGCAACGGGATCGTCGGTACGGCGGTGGCGCTGGCCAATCCGGCGGCCGAGGTGCTGTTCACGGACGAGTCGTTCCAGGCGGTGGCGTCGGCGGAGGCCACGTACAAGGCGAACGGGGTGCCGGGGCACGCCGAGTTCCGGGTCGGGGACGGGCTGGCGGGGGTGGCGGACGGCAGTGTGGACGTCGTGCTGAACAATCCGCCGTTCCACTCCCATCAGGCCACGACGGACGCGACGGCGTGGCGGATGTTCACCGGGGCGCGGCGTGCGCTGCGGCCGGGCGGCGAGCTGTGGGTGGTGGGCAACCGGCATCTGGGCTACCACGTGAAGCTGAGGCGGCTGTTCGGCAACAGTGAACTGGTCGCCGGGGACCGGAAGTTCGTGGTGCTGCGGGCGGTCAGGCGGGGCTGAGCCCCACTCCGGCGATGATCCGCTCGACGGTTCTCGCCATGGCCTCCCGTCCGGCGTTCAGGTAGGTGCGGGCGTCGACCGCGTCGGGATGGGTCGCGAGGTGGTCCCGGATCGCGCCGGTCATGGCCTGGTTGAGCGCGGTGCCGACGTTGACCTTGGCGATGCCGCCCGCGACGGCTGCCGTCAGCTCGCGGTCCGGGACCCCGGAGGAGCCGTGCAGGACGAGGGGCACGTCGAGGGTCGCGCCGAGCCGGGCGATCAGGTCGTGGTCGAGGGCGGCGGTACGGGTGGTCATCGCGTGGACGCTGCCGACGGCCACGGCCAGGGCGTCCACGCCGGAGCCCGCGACGAACGCGCGGGCCTCGGCCGGGTCGGTGCGGGCCCCGGGCGCATGCGCGCCCTTGCCGCCGATCTCCCCCAACTCGCCCTCGATCCAGAGCCCTTGGGCGTGGGCCCGGTCGACGGCCGTGCGGGTCGCGGCGAGGTTCTCGGCATACGGGAGGCGGGAGGCGTCGTACATGACCGAGCCGAAGCCCGCGTCGGCCGCCTGGCGGAGCAGGGTGTCGCTGCGGACGTGGTCGAGGTGCAACGCGACCGGTACGGCGGCCCGTTCGGCGGCGACTGCGGCGGCGCGGGCGAGCGGGAGCAGCCGTCCCTGTCGGAACTTCACGGCGTTCTCGCTGACTTGGAGGACGACGGGCGCGTGGGCGGCCTCGGCGCCGGCGATGACGGCCTCGACGTGTTCCAGGGTGATGATGTTGAAGGCGGCGACGGCGCTGTGGGCCGCGTGGGCGCGGGCGACCAGCTCGCCGGTGGTGGTGAGGGGCACGGCGACTCCTGTCAGGGTCCGGGGCTCAGGAGCCGAGGATCACCGAGCGGGTGAGGTGGCGCGGCCGGTCGGGGTCGAGGCCGCGCGCGGCGGCGACGGCCACGGCGAGGCGCTGGGCGCGGACCAGTTCGGCGAGCGGGTCCAGCTCGCCGGGGATCCACAACGCGCCGGTGGCGCAGACCTGTTGGGCCAGGCCGTCGGGCGCGTCGCCGAACATCCAGGTCGCGGTGCCGGCGGTGCTGATGCTGATGGGGCCGTGCCGGTACTCGGTCGCGGGGTAGGCCTCGGTCCAGGAGCGGGCCGCCTCGCGCATCTTCAGCGCGGCCTCGTTCGCCAGGCCGACGCTCCAGCCGCCCCCCAGGAAGGTGAACTGCCCGCAGTCCACGAGCCGTTCGGGCAGCGGCCGGGTGAGCGCGGTGCGGGCGTCGGCGACGACGGCGTCGGTGTGCAGGCCCAGGTGGGCGCGGAGCAGGGTGAGCGCGGTGGTCGCGAACCGGGTCTGTACGACGGAGCGTTCGTCGGCGTAGTCGAGGACGATGACGTGGTCGGCGGCTTTCATGACAGGGGTGTGCGGGTCGGCGGTGACCGCGGTGGTGGGTGTCCTGCCCTTGAGCCGTGCGAGCACGTCGAGGACCTCGGTGGTGGTGCCGGAGCGGGTCAGGGCGATCACCCGGTCGTAGGTGCGGCCGTGGGGGAACTCCGAGGCGGCGAAGGCGTCGGTCTCGCCGTGGCCCGCGCCCTCGCGCAGGGCGGCCGCCGCCTGGCCCATGAAGAAGGAGGTGCCGCAGCCGACGATCGCGATCCGCTCTCCCGGTAGCGGCAACTCCCCCGCGTACTGGGGGGCTTCGGCGGCGGCGCGGGTCCAGCACGCGGGCTGGTCGGTCAGTTCGTCCTCGACGTGGGTCATGCGGTGCCTTTCCGCGACGGTTATCGTTCAGGAACGCTCATGACTGTTCATGCACGATAGAGCCGTCTTTCGAGCAACTTCAAGCATGCGAACGGAGAACGTCGATGTCACGTGACGCCCGCTGGAAGGCGCTGCTGGAGCTGCTCGTCGAGCGCGGCCGGCTGGACGTCGAGGACGCGGCGGCCGAGCTGAGCGTGTCGCCTGCGACGATCCGCCGGGACTTCGACCAGCTCGCCGAGCAGCAGATGCTGTTGCGGACGCGGGGTGGCGCGGTGGTGCACGGGGTGTCGTACGAGCTGCCGTTGCGGTACAAGATCGCCCGGCACGCCTCCGAGAAGCAGCGGATCGCCCGGGCGGTGGCGGATCTGGTCGCGCCCGGCGAGGCGGTCGGGCTGACCGGCGGCACGACCACCACGGAGGTGGCGCGCGCCCTGGCCGTGCGGGGTGATCTGGCGTCGGGCTCGCCCGCGCTGACCGTGGTCACGAACGCGCTGAACATCGCGGGCGAGCTTGCCGTACGCCCCCAGTTCAAGATCGTGGTGACGGGCGGGGTGGCGCGGGCGCAGTCGTACGAGCTGGTCGGGCCGCTCGCCGACGGGGTGCTGGGGCAGATCACGCTCGACGTGGCGGTGCTCGGGGTGGTGTCCTTCGACGTGACGCACGGCGCCGCCGCGCACGACGAGGCCGAGGCGGCGGTCGACCGGCTGCTGTGCGAGCGCGCCCAGCGGGTCGTGGTGGCCGCCGACTCCAGCAAGCTGGGGCGGCGGGCGTTCGCCCGGATCTGCGCGGCCGACACGGTGGACACCCTGGTCACGGACGCGGCGGCCGACGCGCAGACGGTGGAGCGGTTCGAGGAGGCCGGGATCAGGGTCGTCCTCGCCTGAGCCCGTGCCGGACCGCCCCGGAGGTGACTGCGCCCGGTGACCGGCGGAGGCGGTGAGGCGGTGAGGCGGTGGGGGCGGTGGGGGCGGTGGAGCGGTGGTCTGCGGCTGTACCCGGGGCTGCCGCCGCGTCGCTGTCGGCGGGCCGGGCGTAGCCGAGGCCGCGGCTGCCGGAGGGGGCTCCGGCAGCCTGCCGTCGGTGAACTACTCGCCGGCGTGGGCGAGTTCGATGTCGTGGTCGTCCACGTCGCCGCCGAGGCTGATACCGGTCGCCCGGGGCGGGTAGCCCGTCGCGATGACCGTGTACTGACCGCCGTCGAGGTCGGTGAACGCGTACGCCCCGTCGCTCCCGGTCGTGGTCGTCGCCACGACGTTGCCCGCGGCGTCGACCAGGGTCACCCGTGCGTCGCCCAGCGGAGCGCCCGCGCCGCGTACGGTCCCCCGCACCTGGGCTCCGGGCCGCAGCTCGACGTCGACCCGGGTGACACCGGTGACGCCGATCTCCACGGGCAGGGCCAGCGGCCGGTGCTTGGGCGAGCTGACGGCGAGGGTCACAGGCCCGGGCACCAGGTCGGCGACGGAGAACTCGCCTATGCCGTCGGTCCGGGTGGTGGCCAGCACGTCGCCGCGGACATCCGTGAGGATGACGACGGCCCCGGCGACCGGCGCCCCGCTGTCCGCGGACCGCACCGCGCCGGCGAGCCCGCTGGAGCCGCTGAGCAGCACGTCGTACGTCACCGGGGTCGCCCCGACGACGACCGTCGTCGCCTGCGGCTGGTGGCCGTCGGCGGAGGCGATGAGCACGTACGTGCCCTCCCCGGGCGCCTCGACGGCGTAGGCGCCGTCGGCCTCGGCGACCGCTCGGCTCACCTGCCGTCCGCCCAGCGAGATCAGCGTCACCGCGGCCCCGCCCACCGGCACGCCCTCCGCGCCCCGCACCTGCCCGCGCACCGGCCGCCTGCCACCGGCCGGATCGTCGTCGGACAGCCCCGGCACGGTCGCCACCAGGTCCGCCACGGCGCGGGCCAGGGGCACGGCGACCGCGGCGCCCGCCGCATGCCGTTCCTCGTCCGGTGCGATGGCGACCGGCTCGGCGGTCACGGGCCCGGCGGTCACGGGCCCGGCGGCCACCGGATCCGCGGTGACCGGCAGCGCGACGGTGTCCGTGCCGGCCGTCCGCTGCCGGGGGATGAACGCGGCGACGAGGAGGGCGAGGAGGGCCGCGCCGGAGCCGACGGCCATGACGACCTTGAAGCCGTTCTCCGACGGCAGGGCGGTGCCGCCGAACGTGGTGGTCATCTGGGCCAGGATCACGCCGGCGACGGCGCTGGCGGTGGAGGTGCCGATGGACCGCATCAGGGTGTTGAGGCTGTTCGCGGCGGCCGTCTCGGAGGGGTCCACGGCGCCCATGATGAGCGCGGGCATGGCCCCGTAGGCGAACCCGATGCCGGCGCCGATGACGCAGGAGACCAGGACGAGCTGCCACACCGCGTCCATCAGCACGATGTTGAGGCCGTAGCCCGCGGCGACGATGACGGCGCCCAGCATCAGGGTCACCTTGGGGCCCCGCGCCTTGGAGACCAGCGCGGACACGGGCGCGGTGGCCATCATGACCAGGCCCGTTGGGGCCATGACCAGGCCGGCGGCCAGCAGCGACCTGCCCAGACCGTAGCCCGTCGCCTCGGGCAGCTGCAGGAGCTGGGGCAGGACCAGGGACATCGCGAACATGGAGAAACCGAAGGCCATCGAGGCGAGGTTGGTCACCAGCACCTGGCGGCGGGCGGTGGTCCGCAGATCCACCAGGGGTTGCTTGACGCGCAGTTCGAACACGCCCCACAGGAGCAGGACGACGAACGCGGCGCCGAACAGCCCGAGGGTGGTGGCGCTGGACCAGCCCCAGTCGGCGCCCTTGGAGATGGCCAGCAGCAGACAGATCAGCCCGGCCGCCATGCCGAGGGCGCCGACCAGGTCGAAGCGTCCGCCCGTGCGCACCTTCGACTCGGGCACGATCAGCGGGACGAGCAGCAGGGCGACGGCGCCGAGGGCGGCGGACGTCCAGAACAGCATGTGCCAGTCGAAGTGGTCCGCGATGAGCGCCGCGGCGGGCAGACCGAGGGCGCCGCCGATGCCGAGGGAAGCGCTCATGAGGGCGGTGGCCGAGCCGAGCCGCTCGGCGGGCAGCTCGTCGCGCATGATGCTGATGCCGAGCGGGATGACCCCGGAGGCGAGCCCTTGCAGGGCCCGGCCGACGATCATCGGGGCGAGCCCGTCGCTGAGGGCGGCGGTGACCGATCCGGCGATCAGCATGAGCAGGCTGACCAGCAGCATGCGGCGCTTGCCGTACATGTCGCCGAGCCGGCCCATGACGGGGGTGGCGACGGCGGCCGCGAGCAGGGTGGCGGTGACCGCCCAGGCGGTGTCCGAGGCCGGGGCGTCCAGCAGCTTCGGCAGCTTCGGGACGATCGGGATCACCAGGGTCTGCATCAGCGAGACCACGATCCCGCCGAAGGCCAGCACCGCCACGACGAGGTCGGACCGGGGCGCGGTGGGCCCCTGCCCCGTCTCCGCGGGCCGGGGTTGCGCATGGGACATGGTCGAGCCTCCGGGGGATGCGGTTCCGCACGACTGACAGAGCATCGTAAGCCCGGTTGATTGACTCAAGCAACTAGAACTTCTGGTGTGCGGAGCGTGAAGAAACCGGGCAGGCCCCCCTGCCCGGTTTCCTCCGCCGGTGGTTACAGCGCGCGCTCCAGGTGGTCCGCCACCAGCTTCACGAACCGTCCGGGCTCCTTCGGCCGGCCGCCCTCGGCGAGGACCGCCAGCCCGTGCAGCAGTTCGGCGGTCTCGGCGAGCCCCGCGTGGTCCTCACGCTCCTGATAGGCCTTGTTGAGGCCCTTCACGAGCACGTGGTCGGGGTTGAGTTCGAGGATCCGCAGGGCGCGCGGCACCTCCTGCCCCATCGCGCGGTACATGTTCTCCAGCGCCGGGGTGAGATCGTGCGCGTCGGAGACGATGCACGCCGGGGACACGGTGAGGCGGGACGACAGCCGCACCTCCTTGACGTCCTCGGCCAGCTGCTCCTTCATCCAGCCGAGCAGACCCGCGTACTCCTCGCTCTGCTTCTCCCGCTCGACGTCGGCCTTCTCGTCGTCCTCCCCGCCGAGGTCGACCTCGCCCTTGGCGACGGACCGCAGCGGCTTGCCCTCGAACTCGCCCACCGCGTCGACCCACACCTCGTCGACCGGGTCGGTGAGCAGCAGGACCTCGATGCCCTTCGCCCGGAACGCCTCCATGTGCGGGGAGTTCTCGATGCTCTGCCGGGACTCGCCGGTCAGGTAGTAGACGGCGTCCTGCCCGTCCTTCATCCGCTCCAGGTAGCTCTTCAGCGTGGTCGGCTCGTCCTCGCTGTGCGTGGTCGCGAACGAGGAGACGGCGAGCAGGGTGTCGCGGTTGTCGGAGTCGGTCAGCAGTCCTTCCTTCAGGACCGCGCCGAACTCCCGCCAGAACGTGGCGTACCGGTCGGGGGCCGCGGTCATCATGTCCTTGACCGTGGACACGACCTTCTTGGTGAGCCTGCGCTGCATCATCTTGATGTGCCGGTCCTGCTGCAGGATCTCGCGGGAGACGTTCAGCGAGAGGTCCGCCGCGTCGACGACGCCCTTGACGAACCGCAGGTACGGCGGGAGCAGCGCCTCGCAGTCGTCCATGATGAAGACGCGCTTCACATACAGCTGCACACCGCGCTTGTAGCCCTGGTTGTACAGATCGTGCGGCGCGTGCGAGGGGACGAACAGCAGCGCCTGGTACTCGAAGGTGCCCTCCGCCTGGAGCCGGATCGTCTCCAGCGGTTCGCGCCAGTCGTGGCTGATGTGCTTGTACAGCTCGTGGTACTCGTCGTCGGACACCTCGTCGCGCGGGCGCGCCCACAGGGCCTTCATCGAGTTCAGCGTCTCGGGTTCGGGCGTGCCGGCGTCGCCGTCTGCGGTTTCCGAGGTGTCGCCGGCCGCCGCCTTCGGAACCATCCGGATCGGCCAGGTGATGAAGTCCGAGTAGCGCTTGACGATGTCCTTGATCGTCCAGTCCGAGGTGTAGTCGTGCAGCTGGTCGTCGGAGTCGGCCGGCTTGAGGTGCAGCGTGACCGTCGTGCCCTGCGGCGCGTCCTCCACCCGCTCCAGCGTGTACGTGCCCTCGCCGCGCGACGACCAGCGGGTGCCGTGGCCCTCGCCGGCGCTCCGGGTCAGCAGCGTCATCTCGTCGGCGACCATGAAACCGGAGTAGAAGCCGACGCCGAACTGTCCGATCAGCCCCTCGGCGCCCGCCTCCTCCTGGGCCTCGCGCAGCTCCTGCGCGAACTTGGCCGTGCCGGAGTTGGCGATGGTGCCGATGAGCCGTCCGACCTCCTCGTACGACATCCCGATGCCGTTGTCCCGCACCGTCAGGGTGCGGGCCTCGGCGTCGGTCTCGATCTCGATGTGCAGGTCGGAGACGTCGGCGTCGAGCGTGTCGTCCCGCAGTGCGGCGAGACGCAGCTTGTCCAGCGCGTCGGAGGCGTTGGAGACGAGCTCGCGGAGAAAGACGTCCTTGTTCGAGTAGACCGAGTGGATCATCAGCTGCAACAGCTGACGGGCCTCTACCTGGAACTCAAACGTTTCGGTCGACATGGCTGGTGTGTACCTCACAGGTTCCGGAGTCTCCTGGACTGGCGAGAGCCACTGTAAAACACCAAGTCAGGGTGGCATGCCCGTTGTTCCGAGGTCGCCCCTTCGGGTGCTACGGACGGTCGGCCGCCGTCAGCGCATGAGCGCGCCGCGGAGCGTGAGACCGTAGCCGACGCGCAGCCGTCGCAGTTCCCACAGGGCCACCGCGGTGACCGAGACCGGGGCGCCCAGCACGAGCGCGATCCGCAGCGGTCCCGGCACACCCTCGTACGCCCCGGTGAGCAGGTCGAGAAGTGCCATCTCCCATACGAGCACCAGCGCCAGCAGCGGCGGGACCGTCTCATGGATGTCCGCGGTGCGGAAGACGTGCACGAGGGACAGGCCCACGCCGTAGACGACGAACGGGAGGATCCAGACGAACGTGAACAGTGTGACGAGGGCGGTGACCGCCGTCATGACGGGGTTGGTGGCGAACCGCCCGCCGACGAAGCCGGTGAGCACGGACGCCGGGAACACGGCGACCGCCGCGATGATCGCCACGATCGAGCCGAACGGCTTGGCCGCCCGCCGCAGCAGCTCCTGCCGGGCCGGTGGACGGGCCACACCGATCAGCACACCGACGATCACCGGGAAGGTCACGGACAGGACCAGGACGTTGATCCAGGACTGGTGGGCGCGATCGCTCGCGAAGTCCCCCACGGACGCGACGAGTCTGTAGGAGACCATCACCCACACCACGGCGCCCAGACCGACGAGGGTACGGATCTTCTGCATGCGGGCGACCACCGGATCGTCCACGCGTCCGGGCCGTGACGGCCGGAAGACCTTGCGTCCCACGGCGATCGGGCCGACGGCCCGCCACAGCCGGCGGACCGGCCCCACGCGTGGCGCGGGCGGCGGCATCGGCGGCGGACCGTACGGCGGCTGGTACGGGTGCTGGTGAGGGGGCTGGTGAGGCGGCTGGTACGGGTGCTGCTGGTAGGGGTCGTACGGTGGTCGGCCGCCCTGTTGGTTCCAGGCGTTCATGTGGAGAGCTCCCCCGAGTCGCGGCTCATACGACGGATGCGTCACGTCGCGTCGCGGAAGCTTAGTGGTCGCATGCGCGTATGCCGGAGATACCGGGAAATCAGCGCGGAATCTCCTCCACTTCCGCGAAGCCCTCCGGCCGGCTCCACCGAAGCCGGGTCGGCGACCGAGTGGAGGCCTCGCTGAAGACCAACTGCCGTGCGTCGTCCACGGCTACGACCTTCGTCCAGCCGTCGCCGACCCCCAGGACATCGTCGCGGGCGTAGCGCCCGGCTGGAGCGGCGTCCTGCACCGGCTTCCCGCCCGGCGTCCGACTCCGTCCCTGGTGACGGCCTGCCGGCGGGTGGCCGACGTCGTCGCCGCGCAGCACGGTCTCGCCGCCCGCGCGGGCATCGGTGAGCCGGCCGCCTCCGTGGGCGGTCTGCACGAGTCCTACCAGGACGCGAGCGACGCCCTCCGGCTCGGCGGCCGGTCTTCGGACGGGTGCCCGGTCCACCTGATCGCCGACCTCAGGGTCCATCAGGTCCTGGCGGCGGTGAGCCAGTCCGCCCGCACCCGCCTGCTCGACCTCACCGTCGGGGGTCTGCGGGCCCAGCCGGACTGGCCGGTGCTGCGCGACACGATCACCGCCTGGTGCGAGAGCGGCTTCAACCTCGTACGGGCCTCCGCCGCCCTGCACATCCACCGCAACACCGTCGTCTACCGGATGAACGAGATCGAGCAGCTCACCGGTCGTCCGCTGCGCTACCACCGGGCCGCCATGGCGCTCTACCTCGCCTGTCTGGCGGACCGACTGGGCGGCGACTGAGCCGCATACGCCGGTCGGCGGCCGCCCGCGCCGGTCACCAGGCCACCGGCAGCTCCCGCACGCCGTGGACCGCGCGTCCCTCGAACGCGAGTTCCTCCGTCGCCGGGCCGGTCAGCCGCAGGTCGGGGAGGCGCTCGAACAGCATCGGCAGCGCGATCTGCAGCTCGGCCCGGGCCAGCGACTGGCCGAGGCAGTGGTGCAGACCGTGACCGAAGGCGAGGTGCTGGCCGGCGTCCCGGGTGAGGTCGAGCGTGTCCGGGGCGGCGAACACCGCGGGGTCCCGGTTGGCCGCCTGCAACGCGACCACCACGCCCTCACCGGCCCGGACGGTGACCCCGCCGACCTCGACGTCCTCGGTGGCGATACGGCGCAGCCCGATGTGGACGACGGTCAGATAGCGCAGGAGTTCCTCCACCGCGCCCGGCACGAGGTCCTTCTCGGCGCGCAGCGCGGCCAGTTGGTCCGGGTGGCGCAGCAGCGCGACGACGCCGAGGGAGAGCATGCTCGCGGTCGTCTCGTGCCCGGCGATGAGCAGTTGGACGAGCAGACCGGCCGCCTCCGCCGGGGTGGCCTCGCCGGTGGCGACCCGCTCGGTGGCGAGCTTGCTCATCAGATCGTCGCCCGGTTCGCCCGACTTGGCGGCCAGGAGTTCCTGCAGATAGCCGAAGAGCGCCGCCCAGCCGGCCCGCATCGCCTCCGGTCCGGCCGAGACGGTGGCGAAGGCGGCGGCCTGCCGGTGGATGAAGTCCCGGTCCGCGTACGGCACTCCGAGCAGCTCGCAGATGACCAGGAGGGGCAGCGGCAGGGTGAAGTGCTCGACGAGGTCGGCGGGTTGATCCTGCTTGACGAGGGCGTCGAGGAGCTCTCCCGTGATCTTCGCGATGGCGGGCCGCAGTTGCTCGACCCGGCGGAAGGTGAACTCGGGGATGAGCAGGCGGCGCAGCCGGGTGTGGTCGGGCGCGTCCATCGCGAACAGCTGTCCGGGGGTGCGCGGCGGCGGCGTCGGCTGCAGTCCGGGGAATCCCGGCCGGACGTTCTCCGAGCTGAACCGCGCGTCGCTGAGGACGGCGCGGGCGTCCTCGTGCCGGGTGACCAGCCAGGGGTGGGTGTCGCCCCACAGGCTGATCCGGGTGAGGGGCCGCTCCCTGACCCAACGCCCGTACTCGGCGGCGGGATCGAGGAGGGGGCGGTGCCGGGGCAGGGGCGGCGGGGTGTCCGTCGAGTGCATGTGGGGGGGCTCCGGTGGTCAGGGGGCGGTGATACCGGCCAGTGTGAGAAGGAGGTCCTTGACGTCCGTCGCGTCGATCTCGCCCGTGGCGAGGTCCGGCCGCGAGCAGAGCAGGACGGGGCTGTCCTGCGGGTCCTGGGGCAGCCGGCCGTGGCTGCCGCGCACCCCGGAGGGGTCCAGCGGGACGGTCCTGATGCGGTAGCGCAGGCCGGCCTTCTTGCGGACGACCTGGCCGACGGCGCGTGCCTTCACGCCGGGCACGGTGGGGTCGTAGAGGAGTTCGGCGGGGTCGTAGCCGGGTTTGCGGTGGATCTCGACCTGCCGGGCGAAGTCGGGGGCCCGCTCGTCGTCCAGCCAGTAGTAGTACGTGAACCAGGCGTCGGAGTCCGCGACGGCGACCAGCTCGCCCGAGCGTTCGTGCGCGAGTCCGTGCCGGGCCTTGCCCTGCTCGTCGAGCACCTCGTCCACGCCGTCGAGCCCGGCGACGATCTCGGCGGTCTTCGCGAGGTCGGCGGGGTCGCGGACGTAGACGTGGGCGATCTGGTGGTCGGCGACGGCGAAGGCACGGGACGTCCAGGGGTCGAGGTACTCCATGCCGTCCTGGGTGTGCACTTCGAGGAGCCCGGCCCTGCGCAGGGCGCGGTTGATGTCGACCGGCCGGGAGGCGGGCGCGATGCCGTACTCGCTGAGGATCACGACCGTGGCATCCTCGCGCCGGAAGTGGTCGAGCAGGGGGCGCAGGGCGTCGTCGAGCCGTCGGGCCTCGCGGGCGGTCTGCGGCGAGTCGGGTCCGGAGCGCTGGGGTTCGTAGTCCAGGTGCGGTACGTACACCAGGGTCAGGTCGGGGCGGTGCTCGTCGAAGATCTGGCGGGCGGCGGCCAGGATCCACTGGCTGGAGGGCAGGCCCGCGTTGGGTCCCCAGTAGGTGAACAGCGGGAACGGGCCGAGCCTGGTGGTGAGTTCATCGTGCAGGGCGGGCGGCCAGGTGTAGCAGTCGGGTTCCTTGCGGCCGTCGGAGTAGTAGACGGGGCGCGGGGTGACGGTGAGGTCGACGTCGGCCCCCATGGCGTACCACCAGCAGACGTTGGCGACCTTGTAGTCGGGCCTGCTGCGGCGGGCGGCGTCCCACAGCTTCTCGCCGCCGACCAGCGCGTTGTGCTGCCGCCACAGCAGGACCTCGCCGAGGTCGCGGAAGTACCAGCCGTTGCCGACGATGCCGTGCTCGGCGGGCGGCGCGCCGGTGAGGAGGGTGGACTGCACCGAGCAGGTCACGGCGGGCAGCACGGGGTTGAGCCGGGCCTGGAAGCCCTGTGCGGCGACGGCCGAGACGGCGGGCATGTGGCGCAGCATGCGGGGGGTGAGGCCGACGATGTCGAGGACGACGGTTCTCGTCATGAGACACGCTCCTTTCGCGGGTGTGCGGTGGGTTCCCGGACTAGGCCGAGCTCCTCGAACCGGTCGCGGGTCCAGGCCAGTTCGGCGGCGAGACCCTCGACGAGGCTCGCGCGGTCGTGCGGCCGCAGATGTCCGGGCAGGACCGACCAGGTGTAGGTCTCGACCTCGACGTGGTCGCAGACGGCCTGCGGGCCGCCGAGCAACTCGCCGAGGGTGGTGGTCAGTTCGTCGGCCGTGGTGCGCAACGGCGGTGCGGGCTCGGCGTGCAGCGGGGCGTGGAAGTGCACGCGCCAGGCGGAGCCGGGGTCCAGGTCTCCGGCGAGGGCGTCCGGCAGGTCGTCCACGCCGGAGACGACGCCGTGCGGGGCGGTACGGGTCTGGTGCAGGAAGCGGGGCTCGGCGAAGCGGGCGAGGGCCGCCCGCGCCTGCGGGTCGGCCGGGTCGTCGGCCTGGAGGGCGCTGGACGCCTGCACCTTGACGACGGGGAGTCCGGCGTCGGCGAGGCGGCGCAGGGCCGCGGCCGGCTCCTCGAACTGCACGGCGAGATGGCAGGTGTCCAGGCAGACACCGAGCCGCTCCGGGTCCAGTCCCCCGAGCTCCCGGGCCGCCTGGACGGTGTTCTCCACCACGCAGCCCGGTTCGGGCTCGAAGCCGACCCGGATGGTGCGGCCGGTCTCGCGCTCCAAGTCGCCCAGTTCCCGGGCCAGTTGGTCCGTCGCCCGGCGGGCGGTGTCGCGGGCGGCCGTCGGCCAGGGGGCGCGCCAGGCCAGCGGCAGGGTGGAGACGCTGCCGCGCCGCGCGTCGTCGGGGAGCAGCCCGGCGAGCACCCGGGCACAGTCGACCGTGTAGCGCAGACGCGCGGGGTCGGTCCAGTCGGGCAGGTAGACGTCTTTCTTGACCACCTCGCGGTGGAAGCCGCCGTAGGGGAAGGCGTTGAGGGTGACGGTCTCCAGACCGCGTGCGGTCAGTTCGGCGCGCAGGCGGCGTACGGCGTCGGGCCGGGCGGTCAGTTCGGTGACGACGTCGTGGGCCAGCCACAGGCCGATGCCGAGCAGGTCGACGCCGAGGGTCTCCCGTACGGGCTGGGCGTAGGCGGCGAGCTGGTCCACCACTCCGTCGAGGTCCTCGGCCTGGTGGACGTTGCTGCAGTAGGCGAGGTGGACGGTCGTGCCGTCGGGGTGTCGGAAGCGCATCGCCGGTTCACGCTCCGCCGCGCTTGATGGAGTTCCCCTCGAACTGAGCGGTGTCGTCCGGTTTGACGTCCTCGAGGTCGAGCCGGCCGCTCTGGCCGTAGAAGGCGACGGGGTTGCGCCACATGACCTGGTCGACGGTGTCGTCGTCGAAGCCCGCGGCGAGCATGGCGTCCGCCGTCCTGCGGGTCTTGAGCGGGTCGCTGCGGCCCCAGTCGGCGGCGGAGTTGACGAGCATGCGCGCGGTGCCGTGCTCCTGGAGGATGCGCACCATGCGGTCCTCGCTCATCTTGGTGTGCGGGTAGATGGAGAAGCCCATCCAGCATCCGCTGTCAGCGACCATGGACACGGTGAGTTCGTTGAGGTGGTCGACGAGGACGCGCTCGGGCGCGATGCCGGACTCGCGGACCACGTCGAGGGTGCGCCGGGTGCCGACGGCCTTGTCGCGGTGCGGGGTGTGGACCAGGACCGGCAGGTCGTGCTCGATGGCGAGTTCGAGCTGACGGGCCAGGGCGACGTCCTCCTCGGGGGTCATGGAGTCGTAGCCGATCTCGCCCACGGCGACCACCCGGTCCTTGGCCAGATAGCGTGGCAGGACGTCCAACACGCCCGCGCAGCGCGGGTCGTTGGCCTCCTTCGGGTTGAGGGCGATGGTGCAGCGGTGCTGGATGCCGAACTGCGCGGCGCGGAACGGCTCCCAGCCGAGGAGCGCGTCGAAGTAGTCGGTGAAGCTGTCCACGGAGGTGCGCGGCTGGCCGAGCCAGAACGACGGCTCCACGACCGCCCGGACGCCGGCCTCGTACATCGCCTCGTAGTCGTCCGTGGTGCGCGAGGTCATATGGATGTGGGGGTCGAAGATACGCATCATGCGGCTCCTGCGGGCGCGGTGGGGGTGGGGGCGGGGCCGAGGGTGGGGGCGGCGGAATCGGGGGCGGGAGCTGCGGCGGCGTAGGCGTCGAGAGCCCGCTCCGCCGCGGCACGGCGCTCGGGTACGGGTGAGTGGGCCTCCGCGGGCAGCCCGCAGGCGTCCAGCGTGCCGGGGTGGGCGTGCAGCAGCGGCCAGACGTCGACGGGGACGTCACGGCCGGCGGCGACCCGTTCATGGGCGAAGTCGGCGAGCATACGGGCGAGTTCGCGGTCGGCGCGCTCGTCGAGACCGGCCACCCGGTCGAGGGGGATGTCGCAGAAGACGCACTTCAGCACGGCGTGCCGGTACCCGTCGTAGTCCAGGTGACGTGCCGCGTACGGGCCGAGGGCCGCCTCGATCAGATCGGTGTCGTTGCCGCGCAGCGCCTCGCGCACCAGCGGCAGTCCCCGGTCGGCGAACGACGCGTCCGCGTCCTGAAGCAGGGCCAGCGAACGCAGCACCGCCCGCTGTTCGGCGGCGTCACCGTACCGGTGGAGAGCGGTGATCTCCTCCGCGAGCGCCGCTCCGCGCAGCGGCAGGGCGGCGAGCAGTCGGGCGCGGGCGGCGTCCGCCACCGTCCAGCCGTCGACGAGGGGGCCGCGTCCGCAGCGCCGGCCGACCGCCGGGAAGGCGGCGCGCACGGCCGCCGAGTCCCGGCCGACGCGGGCGACGGCGTCCGCCAGCCAGTTCCGGGCGTCGGCGGTGAGCTGCCGGTCGAGGGCGGAACGCATAGGGATGTCTGGGTCCACCGCGCATACCTCCTGTTTGGCTGCGCGTACGACAACGGCCGTACGGTGGGTGGGGGGTGATGGTGCTCGACGGAGCGACGGGACCGTCACGGCGTCAGAACGGCTCGGCGGCCTTGAGGAACTCCAGGGACCGGCGGGCGACTTGGGGGGCGTCCAGGGCTGCGCCCTGGATCTCCACCGAGACCGGTCCTCGATACCCGGCGGCCTTGAGGGCGGCCAGGACGGGCGGGAAGTCGATCTCGCCCGCGCCGAATTCGAGGTGGTGGTGCACACCTCGCCGCATGTCCTCGATCTGCACGTTCACCAGGTACGGCGCGGTGCGTGCGACGCAGTCCAGCAGCGGGAGGTCGTCGACACAGTGGGCGTGGCCGATGTCCAGCGTGACGCCGAACAGGTCGGGGCCGCCGAGTCGTTCGCGCAGCTCCAGGACCCGTTCCACGGTGTCGACGAACATGTACGGCTCGGGCTCGAACCCCAGGGCCACGCCGTACTCGTCGGCGATGTCCAGCACCTCTTCACAGCCCGCGGTCAGCCGCTTCCAGGCCTCGTCCTCCGACACACCCTCCGGTGCCGGACCGCTGCACAGGTGGACGGCCGGGGCGCCCAGGTCGGCCGCGATCCGCACGGCGCCGGCCAGCAGCTCGACGCGTCGCTCGGCGCCCTCGGCCGACATCAGCGTCGGGATGTGCTTGTGCCACGGGTCCAGCAGGTACGGCGCCCCGGTCTCCACCACGACCGCCAGCCCGAGCCGGTCCAACCGCCGTGCGAGGGCGTCGACCTGGCGGGGCAGGTCGGCCGCGAACGGATCCAGATGACCGTGGTCGAGGGTGAGCCCGACCGAGTCGTATCCCAGGTCGGCAAGCACGGTCAGCATGTCGTCGAGCCGGTGATGAGCGAACCCGTTGCTCCCGAACCCGTACCGAAGCCGCCCCGGGTGAGGCGAAACAGGGCCGCCGGGTTCCGGCTTCATGTGGGCGACACCTTCCGGGCGAGTCTGCGCGCCAGTGGGTGTGCCCCGGCCAGCGCTCCCGCCAGGGCCGCGGCTCCGCCGCCCGCGGTGAGCGCCGCCTGCAGGGGCATCAGGGACATGATCCCGGTGCCGACGGCGCCGCGGACGTTCGCCGCGGACGGCTCCCGTGCCGCCCGCGCCTGTGCCGTGCCGTACGAGGCGAGGTAGCCGAGCGCGCCGACGGCGGCGCCGATCCGGGCCGCCGGGCTCCGACGCCGCAAAGACGGAAGGGCCGCGGCGGCCAAGGCGGTTGCGGTGCTGCCGGCCAGCGTGGCGGCGGGCACGCCGCGGGGCGCGCCGGACACCTCGTGGCGGCTCAGCGCCGTGACGGTGTAGGTGTGCGCGCCGACCAGCAGCGCCGCCGGCACCGCGGCCGACCGGCGCCCGGGGTCCGCTCCGGCCAGCACGTTCAGCGCCCGTGCGCCCGCCATCGCGGCCGGGCCGGCGGCGGTGGACTTCAGCCGCAGGTCGTACGCCCAGACCAGTCCGGTCAGCGGAAGCGTCACCCCGAGG
The DNA here is from genome assembly GCF_055581185.1 of Streptomyces sp. NPDC031474. NCBI lineage: Bacteria > Bacillati > Actinomycetota > Actinomycetes > Kitasatosporales > Streptomycetaceae > Streptomyces > Streptomyces sp. NPDC031474. Next base: position 547,430 of record NZ_JBVIJX010000002.1, on the reverse strand, counting down.
GCACGCCGTCCACCGGCCAGCGCGGCGAGTCCGAGGCCGGCCGCGGTGAGCCCACATGCGGTGGCCAGCGCGGTGGAGCGGGCAACTCGCCCGGAGGGTATGGGGCGTTCGGGGCGTTCCACCGCGTCGACGGTGGCGTCCGCGTAGTCGTTGAGCGCCATCCCGGCCCAGTAGAGAGCCACCGACGAGGCCATCGTCGCGACCGCACGGGGACGGGCCGTCCCGGCACTCGCGACGGCGCCGGCGAGGATGTCACCGGGCACGCTCAGCGCCGCCGGCAGCCGGATCAACTGCGCCAGATCGGCCAGGCGCGGAGAAGGCGAAAAATTGTTCGGGCCGTCCATGATCGGACTCTACTTCGATCATTTTAACCTTCATACACGTCCCTCCCATCATTTCCGTGAAGAAACCGTGTGCACGCGGGCAGGCCGAGCGTGCCCGGGCCCCTTGTCCAGCCCCGATCAACCCCCTAGCCTTATTTTGTGCCGCTGATAAACAAAATCCGATCGCACAACGCCGTGCCGGACGACCACAACCACCTCATCTCTCTCCGTATCGCCCTGACCACCTTCTTCGCCCTCGACGGCTTCATCTTCGCCGGATGGGTCGTCCGCATCCCTGCCATCAAGCAGCAGACCGGCGCCTCCCCCAGCACCCTCGGACTCGCGCTCCTCGGTGTCTCCGCGGGCGCGGTGATCACGATGATGCTCACCGGGCGCCTCTGCCACCGTTACGGCAGCCACCCGGTCACCGTGGTCTGCGCGGTGCTGCTCTCCCTCAGCGTCACGCTCCCGCCACTCACCCACTCCGCCGCCGCCCTCGGCGCCGTCCTGCTGCTCTTCGGCGCGGCCTACGGCGGGATCAACGTCGCCTTCAACAGCGCCGCAGTCGCGCTGGTCGCGGCGCTGCGCAGGCCGATCATGCCCACGTTCCACGCGGCGTTCAGCCTGGGCGGCATGATCGGCGCCGGGCTCGGCGGCCTGGTCGCGGGATCCCTGTCCCCCACCCGCCATCTGCTGGTCCTGGGGATCATCGGCCTGCTCGTCACCGCGCTCACGGGCCCCACACTGCTCCGGCACGAGCCACCGCGCCCGCCCGCCCCCGACGCCACCGCCGACGCCTCCGGCACCGCAGGCACCGCAGGCACCGAGCTTCCGGCCGCCGCGAAGGCGCCCCGCGACACGCCGTCGCAGGCGGGCCCGCACCGCCCGACCGCCCGCACCCGCCGGCTCGTCCTCGTCTTCGGCCTGATCGCCCTCTGCACGGCGTACGGCGAAGGCGCTCTCGCCGACTGGGGCGCCCTGCACCTGGAACAGGACCTGGGTTCCTCCGCCGGGGCCGCCGCGGCCGGTTACTCCTGCTTCGCACTCGCCATGACGGTCGGCCGGCTCACCGGCACCACCCTCCTCGAACGGCTCGGCCGTACCCGCACCGTGGTCGCCGGCGGCGCGGTCGCGTCGGCCGGGATGCTGCTCGGCTCCCTCGCCCCGGCCCTGTGGGCGGCGCTCCTGGGCTACGCGATCGCAGGGCTCGGCCTGGCCAACCTCTTCCCGGTGGCCGTCGAACGCGCGGGCGCCCTGGCCGGCCCGAGCGGAGTCGCCATCGCCTCCACGCTCGGCTACGGCGGCATGCTCCTGGGCCCGCCCGCCATCGGCTTCATGGCGGACTGGTTCTCCCTCTCCGCCGCCCTCACCAGCGTGGCGGTCCTGGCCGCAGTTGCCGCAGCGATCGGCTTCGCCACACGCCAAACCACGGCCGACTGACCACTGCGACCCGACGACCTACGCCTCGCCAACTCGGCGACTCGGCGACTCGGCGACTCGGCGTCTCAACCGCTCAACGACTCGGCCACTCGACGGCATGACGGCTCGGCCGCCCGCCCGCTCGGCGGCTCGACGACTCGCCCACTCGCCCACTCGGCGACTTGCGGCGTCACGACCGCTCGACGGCTCGGCCACCCGCCCACTCGACGACTTGGCCGCTCGGCGACTCACGGCTTCACGACGGCTCGGCCCGTCGACGGCTCGGCCCGACGACAGCTTCGCGGCCGTTGGTTTCGACTGCGCTCCATCCGGCAGACTCCCCCGTATGGAGACTGCCGAGTTCATCCGCGCCCTGGACCGCGAGGGCCGGTCGCTGGCCTCCGCCGCGGCGGAGGCGGGCCCCGGGGCGAAGGTGGTGACCTGCCCGGACTGGCAGGTCAGGGACCTGCTGCGACACACGGGCACGGTGCACCGCTGGGCGACGTCGTTCGTGGCCGAGGGCCACCCTTCGTTCCGGCCGCCGACCGAGCCGCCGGATCTCGACGGCGACGCGCTGCTGGCCTGGTTCCGCGAGGGGCACCGACGACTCGTCGACACGCTCTCCGCCGCCTCGCCCGATGTGCGGTGCTTTCACTTCTTCTCCGCGCCGTCACCGCTCGCGTTCTGGGCCAGACGGCAGGCGCACGAGACGGCCGTGCATCGCGTCGACGCGGAGTCGGCCCGCGGCCGGACGCCCGAGGAGATCGCCGGTGAGTTCGCCGTCGACTTCGCGGCGGACGGCATCGACGAGTTGCTGCGCGGGTTCCACGCGCGCGCCAGGAGCAGGGTGCGCACCGAGGAGCCCCGGGTCCTGCGGGTGCGGGCGACGGACACGGCCGACGCCGTGTGGACCGTCCGCCTGTCGCCGGAGCCGCCCATGACGGAGCGCAATGCCGAAGGGGCCGCCGACTGCGAGGTGTCGGGGCCGGCGGCACTGCTCTATCTGTCCCTCTGGAACCGGCTGCCGCTCCCGAGCGCGACCGGCGACGCCGCACTGGCGACGCTGTGGCAGGAGACGTCCGCCATCTGAGGAACCGTGGGGTCAGTCCGCCAGCATCCGGGTCAACACCGCGCGCTGTACCGGCCGTACGTCGCCGTGCAGCGCGCGCCCCTTCCCCGTGAGCGCCACCCGCACGCCCCTGCGGTCCTCCGCGCACATGCGGCGCTCGACCAGACCGTCCTTCTCCAGTCGCGCGACAAGCCGGGACAGCGCGCTCTGACTGAGGTGGACCCGCTCGGCGATCTCCTGGACGCGATAGCTGCACGTGCCGTCCGGCGCGCCCGACTCGGCGAGGACGTCGAGCACCTCAAAGTCGCTGGCGCACAGGCCGTGTTGATGAAGTGCCCGGTCGAGTTCGCACTGGGTGCGCGCGTGCAGCGCCAGCATGTCCCGCCACTGTTCCACCAGCGCCTGCTCGGCCTCGGTCGCGCCCGTCTTCGCCGCCATGGGGCGCACCGTAGCAGAGAACGGAATTCATTGCACCGGAATTAAATGCGCTTGCATTCGATGCGTGCGCATGTAATGTCTCCGGCATGACCTCTCCGCTCCCCTCCCCCGCGTCTTCGCTCGCCGAGGGCCGCTGGACCGCCCGGCTGTGGGGCACCCTGCTGGTGCTGTGCGCCGCGATGTTCCTGGACGCGCTGGATGTGTCGATGGTCGGCGTCGCCCTGCCGTCCATCGGCTCCGACCTCGACCTGACCACCTCGACCCTGCAATGGATCGTCAGCGGCTACATCCTGGGCTACGGCGGCCTGCTCCTCCTCGGCGGCCGCACGGCCGACCTGCTCGGCCGCCGCCAGGTCTTCCTGGTCGCTCTCGGCGTGTTCGCGCTGGCCTCGCTGCTCGGCGGGCTCGTCGACTCCGGTCCGCTGCTGATCGCGAGCCGGTTCATCAAGGGCCTGAGCGCAGCCTTCACGGCACCGGCCGGCCTGTCGATCATCACCACGACGTTCCCGGAGGGCCCGCTGCGCAACCGCGCCCTCGCCATCTACACCACCTGCGCCGCGACCGGCTTCTCGATGGGCCTGGTCCTCTCCGGCCTGCTCACGGAGGCCAGTTGGCGCCTCACCATGCTGCTGCCCGCGCCGATCGCCCTGCTCGCGCTCGCGGCGGGACTGAAGCTGCTGCCCCGCAGCGAACGGGAGAAGGACCACAACGGCTACGACGTGCCCGGCGCCGTCCTCGGCACCGCCTCGATGCTGCTGCTGGTCTTCACCGTGGTCCAGGCCCCGGAGGCCGGCTGGGCATCCGCCCGCACCCTGCTGTCGTTCCTCGCCGTCGCCGTCCTGCTGACCGTCTTCGTCCTCGTCGAGCGACGCTCGGCCGGCCCGCTGATCCGGCTCGGCGTGCTGCGGTCCGGCAGTCAGATCCGCGCCCAGCTCGGGGCGATGGCCTTCTTCGGCAGTTATGTCGGCTTCCAGTTCCTGGCCACCCTCTACATGCAGACGCTGCTCGGCTGGTCGGCGCTGCACACGGCGCTCGCCTTCCTGCCGGCCGGTGCGCTGGTGGCGGTGTCCTCGACCAAGGTGGGTTCGATCGTGGACCGCTTCGGCACCCCGCGGCTGATCGCGGCCGGCTTCGCCTTCATGGTCGCCGGGTACGCACTGTTCCTGCGCGTCGATCTCGACCCGGTCTACGCCGCTGTCATCCTGCCCTCGATGCTGCTGATCGGCGCGGCCTGCGCACTGGTCTTCCCCTCGCTCAACATCCAGGCCACCAACGGTGTGGCGGACCATGAGCAGGGCATGGTCTCGGGGCTGCTCAACACCTCGGTGCAGGTCGGCGGCGCGATCTTCCTGGCAGTGGTGACCGCGGTGGTGACCGCGGGCGCCCCGGCCGACCCGACCCCGCAGGCCGTCCTCGACAGCTACCGCCCCGGGCTGGCGGTGGTGACGGTGATCGCCGCGGCGGGCCTGCTCATCACCCTCCCCGGGCTGCGCGCCCGACGCCCCCAGGGCTCGGTCGTCGTCGCCAAGTCCACCGTAACGGAGGCGGACGTGAAGACGGACGTGGGGACCGAGGCGGTGGGGGTCCGCGACTAGCGGAGATCCTCCACCTGTGCGCCCGGCCGGGCCGATTGCTCGCCGGGCGCACTCCTGTGAGACTCGCCGTATGAGCGGTTACGGGGGACGGCGCACACAGGCCGAGCGGGACGCGATCACCGTCGAGATCGGATACGCGCTGTGCAGCGCGGTGTTCGCGGCGGCGGTGCTCTTCGGGGCGGTCGCCGGACCGGCGCTGCTGTTCGAACTGCCGGACCTGGCCGAGAAGTCGCTGCTGCGGGCGGGCCTCGCCCTCGCACCCCTGGTGTTCGTGGCCCGGGTGGTCTCCGTGCTGCTCCGCTTCCGTGCGCAGGCTCAGCCCAGCCAGCCCGGCCGCACCAACCCCGACTCGTAGGCCAGCACGACCAGTTGGGCCCGGTCCCGGGCGCCCAGCTTCACCATGGTGCGGCTGACATGGGTCTTGGCGGTGAGCGGGCTGACGACCAGCCGACGGGCGATCTCCTCGTTGGTCAGGCCGATCCCGACCAGCGCCATCACCTCCCGTTCCCGTTCGGTGAGCCGGACCAGCGCATCGGCGGCTGCCGGCTCCTTGGAACGGGCGGCGAACTCGGCGATGAGCCGACGTGTCACGCCCGGCGAGAGCAGCGCGTCCCCGGCCACCACCGCCCGCACCGCACGCAGGAGTTCGTCCGGCTCGGTGTCCTTGACCAGGAAGCCGGAAGCACCCGAGCGGATCGCCTCGAAGACGTACTCGTCGAGTTCGAAGGTGGTGAGCATGACCACCTTGACCTGGCAGAGCGCCTCGTCCTCACTGATCCGGCGGGTGGCGGCCAGGCCGTCGAGGAGGGGCATCCGGATGTCCATCAGGACGACGTCGGGCCGCAGTTCACGCACCGCGCGCACCGCTTCCTCCCCGTCGGCGGCCTCCCCGGCCACCTCGATGTCCGACTGCGCGTCGAGCAGCGCCCGGAACCCCGCCCGGACCAGCGACTGGTCGTCGGCGAGCAGTACGCGGATCACCGGTCCTCCCTCGCTCACGGGTTCGCCCCGGTCTCCGGGCCCGTCCGGATCGGCAGTACCGCGAGCACCCGGAAGCCGCCGTCGGGCCGCGGCCCCGCCTCGATCGTGCCACCGAGGGCCGCGGCCCGCTCCCGCATTCCGGCGAGACCGTTGCCGCTGCCGCCCGCGTCGGCCCCGGTCGCCGGTCCCTCGTCGTCGATACGGAGCCGTAGCGTCCCGCCGCTGCGATCGAGCCGCACGCGCGCCTGGCGCGAGCCGGAGTGGCGTACGACGTTGGTCAGGGCCTCCTGGACGATGCGGAACGCGGCGAGGTCGGCGCCGGGCGGCAGCCGGGGCGGCTCCCCTTCCACCTGGACCGTGAGGCCCGCACGCGCCGCCTGTTCCACCAGCTCGGGCAGCCGGTCCAGGCCGGGCGCCGGAGTGCGCGGCGCGTCACCCGGCGTGCGCAGCGTGTCGAGCACCTGGCGCACCTCGCCCAGCGCTTCCTTGCTGGCGGACTTGATGGTGGTCAGCGCGGTGCGCGCCTGCTGTGGATCGGAGTCGAGGAGTGCGAGGCCCACGCCCGCCTGCACGTTGATGACCGACAGGCTGTGCGCGAGGACGTCGTGCAGTTCGCGGGCGATGCGCAGCCGCTCCTCGTCGGCGCGCCGCCGGGCGGCCTGGGCGCGTTCGGCCCGCTCGCGGTCCCAGCTCTCGCGCCGGATCCGGGCCAGCTCCGCCATCGCCACGATCGCCACGACCCAGCCGGCGACGACGATCTCCTGCCCGAAGGGCGCCGGGGCGTCGCCGGCGGGCGGCAGCCACCGGTACAGCCAGTGCGCGACCACCAGATGCACGGCCCACAGCATGCCCAGGGCCGTCCAGGCGGCCCGGCGGTGCCCGGCGACGACGGCGGCGAAGCAGGCCACGGCCACGGTCAGGAACACCGGCCCGTAGGGGTAGCCGGCGCCCAGGTAGAGCGCTGCGGCGGCCGCCGTGCCGAACACGACGGCCACCGGGTGCCGTCGCCGCCACAGCAGCAGCCCGCAGGCAACGACCAGCAGCACCCGTGCGAACGCGTCGAGCGAGGCCCGCTGGCCCTCCTGCGCGTGCGCCGCGAAGTTCGAGCCGACGAGGACGAAGACGGTGACCGCCACGGTGGAACGCCAGGGCCACCGCACCGCGCCCGGCACCGTGTCCTCCCGGCCGTCCCGGCCCTCCCGGCGACGCGGCCACGGTGGCCCGTGCCGCCACCACCGCAGCGGGCCACCACGCCCGCGCACCTGCTCTTCGTCCATGTCGGCCACGCTAGACGCCGCCGCCCGTGCCGGACGTCCACCGGACGAGGTGATCACCCGTACTCCCCTGGAAGTACGCGCCGGCACCCCCGCGCGCCGTGTACCGGGGAGCGACCCTCACGCCTGGCGCAGCCCCACGTCGCGGGCGAGCCGTGTGATCGCGTACCGGAAGAACGGCTCGCGTTCCTCGACAAGACGGTGGAACTGCCCGAACAGCTCGAAGCCGACCAGTCCGTACAGCTGGGCCCAGGCCGCGACGAGTGCGGCGACCGCGCCCGGGGGCAGGTCGGGGGCGAGATCGGCCGCCATCCGCACCGCCTCGGGGACCAGGTCGTCCGTCAGGAGCGGCGCCTGAAGCCCCTGCGCCCGGTGTGCGTCGCGCACGATGTCGATGAGGAGGACGCCGACGCGGGCTGCGGCCGGGACGGTCGCGTCGGGTGCGCTGTATCCGGGCACCGGCGAGCCGTAGATCAGCGCGTACTCGTGCGGGTGCGCCAGTGCCCAGCGGCGCACCGCCTCGCCGACCGCGATCCAGCGCTCGACGGGGACGGCGTCGGCGACCGCGGCGTGGGCGGCCTCCGCGCTCTCGCCGAGAGAGTCGTAGGCGTCGATGATGAGTGCGGTGAGGAGGTCGTCGCGGCTCGGGAAGTAGCGGTACAGCGCGGACGAGACCATGCCGAGTTCGCGGGCGACGGCGCGCAGCGAGAGCTTGGCGGCGCCCTCGGACGCGAGCTGTCTGCGGGCCTCGTCCTTGATGGCGGCGGTGACCTCGATCCTGGCGCGGGCACGGGCCCCTCGAACGGTGTTGCTCATTCCCTCACTGTGCCATGAACGAGGAGCGGTGCACACAATCGAGAACGGTGAACAAAAAAGAGAGCGGCGCTCTTGCCCTGGCGCGCTGCTCTCAGGCAGACTCTCCTCAAGCGAGAGCAGTGCTCACACTTTCCGCCTCAGGAGGCAGCAGCCATGTCCACCCACGTGCAGAAGCCCGGCTGGTTCACCGTCAACGTCTTCAACCGTGCCGTGGCCTGGCTGACCCGTCGCGGTCTCAGCGTGTGGGGTTCGAGGGTGCTGGCGGTCCGCGGCCGCAAGAGCGGCGCATGGCGAACCACCCCGGTGAACCTGCTGACCGTGGACGGCCAGCAGTACCTGGTCGCGCCGCGTGGCCACGTCCAGTGGACGCACAACATGCGCGCGGCGGGCGGCGGCGAGCTCCATCTCGGCAAGGCCGTGGAGGAGTTCACGGCCATCGAGGTCGCCGACGACGACAAGACACCTCTGCTGCGCGCCTACCTCAAGCGCTGGAAGGCCGAGGTAGGCGTCTTCTTCAACGGGGTGGGCCCGGACTCCTCCGAGGCCGAGTTGCGCCGTATCGCCCCTGACCACCCGGTGTTCCGGGTCACGGTCACGAACCGGCGGTGATCCGCGTCGCGCGCCCGGGTTCGGGATCCGTCAGGAACCGGCCTCTTCGGCGGTCTGCGCCGGCGCCGTCGCCGCAGACCGCCGGTCCATGGCGGTGAGTGCCCGCTGGGCCATCGGATGCGTGCGGACGAGCTCGCCCAGCGTCGTGTGGCCGCGTGTGATGTCGGCGAACGCCCGCCACGCCGGGCGGAAGCCGGTGAGGGCGGCGTGGAAGAGCCCGGGCCGCCGCTCGAAGAGGGTGAGCATCCGCTTGCCGACGCTCATCTCCACACCGAGGCCCGCCTTGACCGCGAAGGCGTAGTTCAGCGCCTGGCGGCGGGCGTCCACCGCGTCGTGCGCCTCGGCGATACGGACCGCCCACTCGCCGGCGAGCCGGCCCGACCGCAGCGCGAAGGAGATGCCCTCGCGGGTCCACGGCTCCAGCAGACCAGCCGCGTCCCCGCACACGAGTACCCGACCGCGCGAGAGCGGGGAGTCGTCGGCGCGGCAACGGGTGAGGTGACCGGAGGAAATGCTCGGCTCGAACCCGGCGAGACCGAGCCGCCCGATGAAGTCCTCCAGGTAGCGCTTGGTGGCGGCGCCTTCGCCGCGCGCCGAGATCACGCCCACCGTCAGCGTGTCCCCCTTGGGGAACACCCAGCCGTAACTGCCGGGCATCGGGCCCCAGTCGATGAGGACACGGCCCTTCCAGTCCTCGGCGACCGTCTCCGGCACCGGGATCTCCGCCTCCAGGCCGAGGTCCACCTGATCGAGCTTCACGCCGACGTGCGCGCCTATGCGGCTCGCGCTGCCGTCGGCGCCGACCACCGCCCGCGTCAGGAGCGTCTCGCCGCCCTGCAGCACGACCGCGACCGTGCGCCGGTCGGGAACGGCCGAGCCGTGCTGCTCGACGCGCGTGACCGTGACGCCCGTACGCAGCTCGGCGCCCGCCTTCTGGGCGTGCTCCACGAGCTGCTGGTCGAACTCGGGCCGGTTGATCAGCCCGAACAGCATCTGGCGGGAGCGGCGGGTCCGGGTGAAGCGCCCGTTGTTCGAGAACGTCACCGCGTGCACCCGGTCCCGGAAGGGCAACTCGAAGCCGGGTGGCAGGGAGTCGCGCGAAGGGCCGATGATGCCGCCGCCGCATGTCTTGTAACGGGGCAGCTCCGCCTTCTCCAGCAACAGCACGCGCCGCCCCGCGACCGCCGCCGCGTAGGCGGCCGAAGCCCCCGCGGGCCCCGCGCCCACCACGACGACGTCCCACACCAGCCGCATGTCGTCCGCCGAAGAGTTCTCGTCGTCCGCCGAAGAGTTCTCGCTGCTCACGATGGTCTACTGCTCCCGATCAAGCCGCCTGCCGCACCTGTCCCCCGCATCCTACGGCGGAGATCGTCACGGTCCCATGACGGTCCGCTGTGCGAGGATCGGCGGCGTGCGCGCCCCCATCCCGGCAGCGCGTACGCTCGCACGGTCCCCCGAACGGACCAGTGCCACCCCGTACAACGTCGCACCCACAAGGAGCGTGCCCATGTCGTCGAATCCGGTCGCCGAGACCGTCGCCTCGCTCATGCCCAGGGCGCGGGCGGAGCTCACCGAACTGGTGGCTTTCAAGTCGGTGGCGGACTTCGACCAGTTCCCCAGAAGCGAGAGCGAGGCCGCCGCGAACTGGATCACGGCCGCGCTGCGCGCCGAGGGCTTCGAGGACGTGGCCCTGCTCGACACCCCCGACGGCACCCAGTCGGTCTACGGCTACCTGCCCGGCCCCGAAGGTGCGAAGACCGTCCTGCTCTACGCCCACTACGACGTGCAGCCGCCGCTGGACGAGGCCGCCTGGACCACCCCGCCCTTCGAACTGACCGAGCGCGACGGCCGCTGGTACGGCCGCGGCAGCGCCGACTGCAAGGGCGGCGTCATCATGCACCTGCTCGCCCTGCGCGCCCTCAAGGCCCACGGCGGCGTCCCGGTCCACGTCAAGGTCATCGTCGAGGGCTCCGAGGAGATGGGCACGGGCGGGCTGGAGCGGTACGCCGAGGAACACCCGGAGCTGCTGACGGCCGACACCATCGTCATCGGCGACGCGGGCAACTTCCGCGTCGGGCTGCCGACGGTCACCGCCACCCTGCGCGGCATGACCATGATGCGCGTGCGGATCGACACCCTCGAGGGCAACCTGCACTCCGGCCAGTTCGGCGGGGCCGCGCCCGACGCGCTGGGCGCGCTCATCCGCGTCCTGGACTCGTTGCGCGCCGAGGACGGCTCGACCACCGTCGACGGGCTGACCGACGACTCGCGCTGGGAGGGCCTGCAGTACGACGAGGGACAGTTCCGCCAGGACGCGAAGGTGCTGGACGGCGTCGGGCTGATCGGCTCCGGCACGGTCGCCGATCGCATCTGGGCCCGGCCCGCCGTCACCGTCCTCGGCATCGACTGCCCGCCGGTGGTCGGCGCCACCCCGTCCGTGCAGGCGAGCGCCCGCGCCCTGATCAGCCTGCGCGTGCCGCCGGGCGTGGACGCGGCCGAGGCGACGAAGCTGCTCCAGGCGCACCTGGAGGCCCACACACCGTGGGGCGCGCGCGTGAGCACCGAGCAGATCGGCCAGGGCCAGGCGTTCAGCGCCGACACCACCAGCCCGGCCTACGCGGCGATGGCCGAGGCCATGGCCGTCGCCTACCCCGGTCAGGACATGCAGTACGCGGGCCAGGGCGGTTCCATCCCCCTGTGCAACACCCTCGCCGCCCTCTACCCGCGGGCCGAGATCCTCCTCATCGGTCTGAGCGAGCCGGAGGCGCAGATCCACGCGGTCGACGAGAGCGTGTCCCCCGAGGAGCTGGAGCGGCTGTCGGTGGCGGAGGCTCTGTTCCTGCGCACCTACGCGGCGAGCTGAACCGACCTCCGGGCCGACAGCGCAGGAGCGAGGGCGCCGGCGGCCCCGACCGGATTCCTTGACGGTCCGTCAACTCCTGTGCTCCGACGCCCACTTCGGCACTCGCCCGCACCCCCGTCCAGGACGGACCGCCGCAGTCGTCGGCCGTGACGCCACGGTCGCCGAGGGTGCGGGAGGGTTTCGAAGGACAGGTCCGGGCGGAGCGCCGCCCGGCCCCCTTCCGGCGGCGGGCGCTACGGCGTGTCTCGTCCCGGCGGGAGTTCCCCGGTGGGAATTCCCGCCTCCAGGTAGAGCGCGGCCCCGCGCTCACGGGCCCGCAGCGCCCAGCGCAGTCGCTCGTAGCGGACCGGCGGCAGGAGGTCGGCCGCCTCCTCCTCCGTGGCGAAGCGCCAGGCGCGCAGTTCGGGGCCGGGCAGCAGCAGCCCCGCCACCGCCGCCGGGTCGAGCCGGCCGCCGTCGAAGAGGAGCCGCAGCCCGCCGTAGCCGGGAGGCGCCGGTCGTTCCCAGTCGACGACGAGCAGCCGGGGGACGTCCGCCAACCGGATCCCGGTCTCCTCCTCGACCTCGCGCACACCCGCGCGCGCGGGCGCCTCCCCGGGTTCCACCACGCCGCCCGGGAACTCCCAGCCGGGCTTGTACGTCGGGTCGACGAGCAGCACCCGGTCCTCCTCGTCGAAGAGGAGCACGCCGGCGGCCAGCGTCTCGGCGGTGGGCTCGGGGGTCTGCACGATGGCGCACGCGGACACGGCGCCGCCGGCCACGGCCTCGGCGATCCGGGCGGCCGTCTCGTGCGGGGTGAGGGCGCCGTTGTCCACGGGGTGGGCGTCGGCGGTGAGCCAGGAGGCGAGGGCGGCATGGTACGGCTCGATGTGGTCGTACGACCACTGCCGGATCCGTATCTCGCCGTCCGGGAGGTCGGGCGGGACCTCCCGGTTGGCTATTCGCTCGCGCAGGATCGTTTCCGCCGGAGCGAGGAGGACATGCCGGACCGCGATCCGGCGGGCGGCGAGGCCGCCGAAGATCTCGTCGCGGTACTCCTGGCGCAGCAGGGTCATGGGGACGACGAGGGTGCCGCCCAGCTCGGCGAGGAGCGCGGCCGCCGTGTCGATCACGAGCCGTCGCCAGATCGGCAGGTCCTGGAAGTCGCCGGCCTCGGCGAGTCTTTTCGGCGGTAGCAGGTACGGGAGCGCCCCGCCGATGACCTCGGGGTCGAAGAGCGTGCTGTTCGGGATCAGGTCGATCAATTCCCGTGCGGTGGTTGTCTTCCCCGCACCGAACGCGCCGTTGATCCAGACGACGGTCACGGTTCCCCCTCTTCTGTTGGCCCCCTGTGGCTTGCCCGCTCCACCCTGCCACGGAAACCAGTTCCCGTTGAGGGCGCACAAACGCCGTGACGCCGGTACCCCTCCCGGTGGGGTCCGGCGCCACGGCTTCGTGCCTGCTGCCTGGTCCGTCAGCCGCTCTGCCCCAGGGCGTCGTCATCGATGGCCAGGCTGTCGCTGGCGATGACGGTGTGATCGAGCGTGCCGAGGGTGTCGCCGACGTTCAGTCCGCCGAGGTCCTCGGCGTCCAGGCCGTGCGAGGGGGTGATCGCCGCGACGACGAAGCCGGTGGCGAGGGAGGCGATGGCGAGCATGCTGCGCTTCTTCATGCGCGGATCAACTGCGCGGACGGGCGCGGGGTCACGCGTGACCCGGCAATTCGTTCGCGCGGCGCACCGGTCCCCGGTGAGAATGCCGTGATCGCCGACGTTTCCGAGGAGCCTTGCCATGAGCAGTCCGCAGCACGCCCACGCCAGTCTGGACGGGCTCGTCCTGGGCGACGCCTTCGGCGACAGCTGGTTCACCCGCTCCGACGAACCCGCCGAGGCGCTGTGGGCGGCCCGGGAGCCGCGTCCGGCGCCCTGGCTGTGGACGGACGACTCGGCGATGGCGTTCGTGCTGTTCGCCCACCTGACGGCGCACGGGGAGGTCCGTCCGGACGACCTTGCGCGGGAGTTCGCCGCCGAGTACGGCCGCGACCCGGGCCGCAAGTACGGCCCGTCCATGCACGGTGTGCTGCGGCGCATCGCCGACGGCGAGGACTGGCGGGCGGTGACGACGGGGCAGTTCGGCGGACAGGGTTCCTACGGCAACGGCGCGGCGATGCGGGTCGCGCCGCTGGGGGCCTGGTTCCACGGCGACCTTGCCGAGGCCCGCGAGCAGGCCCGGCTGTCCGCGCTGGCCACCCATGCCCATCCGGAGGCGGTCGCGGGCGCGGTGGCCGTCGCGGTCGCCGCCGCGCTGGCTGCCGCCTGCGCGGACACGGACGCCCCTGTGCGCGCGGTCTTCCTGCGGGAGGTCGCCGCGCAGGTGCCGGACAGCGACGTCCGCTCCGGACTGCGAGTGGCGGCGAACCTGCCCGAGCACACGTCGGTGCGCCATGCGGCGTCCGTGCTGGGCTCGGGGACGCTGATCTCGGCTCCGGACACGGTGCCGTTCGCCCTCTGGTCCGCCGCCGGGCACCTGAACGACCTGCCCGAGGCCCTGTGGCAGACCGTGGGCGGCTGGGGCGACCGCGACACGACCTGTGCCATCGCGGGAGGCGTGGTCGCCGCCCGCACCGGCACCGGCGCTGTCCCGACCGCCTGGCGCCAGGCCTGCGAGGACATCCCCGCCCGAAGCGGCTGGGACCCCCTCGCCGCAATACGGCCGGCCGTCGCCTGAGACCGATCCCGCCCGATCACTCCCGGCACCCGACCCCGGCCGGGTGCCGGACGCAACGGCGCGACCTCACCCCCGACCCCGCCGCCCACCGGCCCCCACCCCACGCCGGCAGGCCGGCAGGTCGGCAGGCCGGCAGGCCGAGCCTCACAGCATCCCCCAGGCCGACAACGACCAGTCGCTCCCCACACCGGCCGCGGCCGGGTGCCGGGCCAACGGCGCGACCTCGCACGCCCGCCCGCCGACCATCGGGCCCTCACCCCAGGCCGACAACGACCGGTGGCTGCCCCATCCCCGACCGCGACCACCGGCCGGGCGCAACGGCGGCGCCCACACACCCCGCCCCGCCGACCACCCGGGCCCCCACCTCACGCCGACAGGCCGAGCCTCACAGCATCCCCCCAGGTCGGAACGTTCCTGCTGTGCTGTGTCAGACGCCCGCCGCGGTTCTCCTCGCCAGGGCGGCCGCCGCCGCCCCCACCAGGCCCGCGTCCGTGCCCATCTGCGCGGGCGTCACCCTCAGGCGCTGGACGAAGGAGAGGGTCGCGTAGTCGCGCAGGGCCCGGCGCAGGGGTGCGAAGAGCACCTCGCCCGCCTTGCCGACGCCTCCGCCGATCACCGCGATGTCGATCTCGACGAGGGTCGCGGTGGCCGCGATGCCGGCGGCCAGGGCCTGGGCGGCCCGCTCGAACGAGGCCACGGCGACCGGGTCGCCCGCCCGGGCCGCCGCGGCCACCGCGGCCGCGGAGGTGTCGCCGTCGGGGCCGGGCAGCCAGCCGTTCTCCAGGGCCCGGCGGGCGATGTTGGGGCCGCTCGCGATGCGCTCCACACAGCCGCGCGCACCACACGGACACGCGTCGCCGTCGAGGTCGACGCTGATGTGCCCGATGTGCCCGGCGTTGCCGGTGGGACCGGGGTGCAGTCGGCCGCCCAGCACCAGGCCGCCGCCGACGCCGGTGGAGACCACCATGCACAGCGCGTTGTCGTGGCCGCGGGCGGCGCCCTGCCAGTGTTCGGCCGCCGTGATCGCCACGCCGTCGCCGATCAGCTCGACCGGAAGGTCCCCGGTCGCGGCCCGGACCCTCTCGACCAGCGGATAGGCCCGCCAGCCCGGCACGTTCACCGGGCTGACCGTGCCCGCGGAGGCGTCCACCGGGCCCGCGCTGCCGATGCCGACGGCATGCGCGCGGCCCCACAGCGGCGACACGGTCAGTTCCCCCAGCACCTCCTCGACGGCCCGCATCACGGTGTCGCCGTTCTCCTGTGCGGGCGTGGGGCGCTGCGCGCGGGCCAGGATCGTGCCGTCGCCGTCCACCAGCGCTCCGGCGATCTTGGTGCCGCCGATGTCGAGCGCGGCCACGAGGTCGGTGTGCATCAGTCTGGTTTCTCCCGGTCCACCATGGAAAAGGGCTGGCCGGTCCAGCGGTTGGGGGGACGCGGGCCGGAGATTGCGGTGGACAGTGTCCCCCGCATCTGACAACGTTGTCCAGGCTCTATGCTCGACGCCACATCCTCATACAACCCCTGGGCCCCGCGCATCCCCTACGCAACACTTCGTGAACACGGCGTGTGGCCGGCGGGCAGGGCCGGCCTCCCGGGGACGACAGGACAGGACCCAGCATCGTGCCCGAGACGCAGCGCCGGCCCGAGAGCCGTTACGGCAACCGTCCCACCATGAAGGACGTCGCCGCTCGCGCCGGAGTCGGCCTCAAGACGGTCTCGCGCGTGGTGAACGGCGAGCCCGGGGTGACGTCCGAGACGGAACGGCGTGTCCAGGAGGCCATCGACGCGCTGGGCTTCCGCCGCAACGACAGCGCCCGGGTGCTGCGCAAGGGCCGTACGGCCAGCATCGGCCTGGTCCTGGAGGACCTCGCCGACCCGTTCTACGGGCCCCTCAGCCGCGCGGTGGAGGAGGTGGCCCGGGCCCACGGAGCACTGCTCATCAACGGCTCCAGCGCCGAGGACCCCGACCGTGAGCAGGAGTTGGCGCTGGCCCTGTGCGCGCGTCGGGTGGACGGCCTGGTGGTGATCCCGGCCGGTGACGACCACCGGTACCTGGAGCCCGAGATCAAGGCGGGCGTCGCCACGGTCTTCGTCGACCGGCCGGCCGGCCGGATCGACGCCGACTGCGTCCTGTCGGACAACTTCGGCGGAGCCCGCGAGGGCGTGGCCCATCTCGTGTCACATGGGCACCGTCGGATCGGCTTCATCGGCGACATGCCGCGCATCCACACCGCCGCGGAGCGCCTGCGGGGCTACCGGGCGGCGATGGAGGACGCGGGGATACCCGTCGAGGGCGGGTGGATGTCGCTGGGCGCCACCGATCCGCTGCGGGTGCGCCGGGCGGCCGAGGAGATGCTGTCCGGACCCGCGCCCGTGACAGCGATCTTCTCGGGCAACAACCGGGTGACGGTCACCGTGATCCGGGTGCTCGCCGAGCGCAGCCGCCGGGTCGCCCTGGTGGCCTTCGACGACCTGGAGCTCGCCGACCTGCTCCAGCCGGGGGTCACGGTGGTCGCCCAGGACGCGGCCGCCCTCGGCCGCACCGCCGCCGACCGGCTGTTCCGGCAGCTGGACGGCACCTTGATCGCGCCCGAGCGCATCGAACTGCCGACCCGGCTCGTCACCCGCGGCTCGGGCGAGCTGCCGCCGGCGGAGTGAGGCTCCTGTGGACGCCGGCGACGAGTACCGCACGCCGGAGCACGGCACGCTGGAGTACGGCACGCTGGAGGCGCTGGGCCTGGCCGACGCGCTGCGCGACCATCCGCTGAGCTATCCCGGCGCCCGGCCGGCCAGGACCGGGCTCCTCGACGGGGACAGGCTGCTGCCGCTGGACCGGCTGACGCATCCCGGCCGGACTCCCGTCGTGGCCGTCGGCTCCAACGCCAGCCCCGCCCAACTGCGCCACAAGATGGCCGAGTTCGGGATCGCCTCGCCCGTCCCGATGGTGAGGACGCGCGTGACGGGCCTCGACGTGGGCGTCTCGGCCCACGTCAGCCGGCTCGGGTACGTGTCCGCGTCCCCGGTCAACGCCCCTGATGCGACACGGGAGTTGTTCGTCATCTGGCTGGACGCCGAGCAACTCGCCATGATCGACGCGACGGAGCCGAACTACGACCGGGTCCTGCTGCCCGCGCCGGGTTTCCGGGTCGAGCTGGAGAACGGCGAGGCACTCCTCGAAGCGTTCGCGTACGTGAATCATCATGGGGTACTGCACAACGGCGCCGGCGCTCCGCGCAGCCATCCCGGGCAACGCGCCCTGATCACCGAACTCCTCGCAGGGTCACCGGCGTTGCGCCTGCTGTTCGGGGCCACTCCGGAGGAGTTCTGCGCTCGGGCGCGGGCCGACGCACGGCTGTGCGAGCGGGGCACCCGGCTGTTCGCGGAAGAGAAGATGGTGATCGCTTCCGGCCTGGAGTATCTGCACATCCATTAGGATGATCAGACGGCATCGCGTGTCGGTCACCGTCCGGGTGAGGCATGGAGGCGCCCGTGAGTTTGCCTTACGGAGGCATTCCACACATGTCAGTCGAGCTGAATCACACCATCGTCCACTCCCGTGACAACCGGGAGTCCGCCGAGTTCCTCGCCCACATCCTGGGACTCGAAGTCGGGGCCGAGTGGGGCCCGTTCGTCCCGGTCGAGACGAGCAACAAGGTCACCCTGGACTTCGCCACCATCCCGGCGGAGTCCATCGTCGTGCAGCACTACGCGTTCCTCGTCTCGGACGAGGAGTTCGACGCGGCCTTCGACCGGATCAAGCAGGGCGGGATCCCGTACTTCGCGGATCCGCACGGCAAGCAGCCCGGCGAGATCAACCACAACCACGGCGGTCGGGGCGTGTACTTCATGGATCCCTCGGGGCACGGGATGGAGATCATCACGACCCCGTACACCTTCCCCGCGCAGTAGTCCTGCCTGACGGCCGGCGGCCGCTCGGGGCGTACCGGCCCCGGCCGACCGCCGGCCTTCGCGCGCCCGAGCCCCTCGCGCGCTACCGGGCGGACGCCGTCAGATCGCCGCGGCGCGGGGCCGCGAAGCCCTCCAGCGCGGCCCGGGTCAGCCCGGTCGCGCCGGTCACCTCGGCGAGGTCGAGGGCGCCGCAGTCCAGGCCGCGCAGCAGATAGCCGCTGAGGGCCTTGGCGGTGGCCGGCTCGTCCATCACGTCGCCGCCGGCCCGGTTGGCGTACCGGGACAGCCGTTCGGCGGCCTGGGCGAAACCCTCGCGGTAGAAGGCGAAGACGGCCGCGTAGCGGGTGGGGAGGTGGCCGGGGTGCATGTCCCAGCCCTGGTAGTAGGCGCGGGCGAGGGCGCGGCGGGTGAGGCCGTAGTGCAGGCGCCAGGCGTCGTGGACGTTCTCGGTCGGGCCGACCGGCAGCACATTCGTGGAGCCGTCCGAGACGCGTACCCCGGTGCCGGCCGCCGCGACCTGCATGACCGCCTTGGCGTGGTCGGCGGCCGGATGGTCGCTGGCCTGGTAGGCGGCGGAGACGCCGAGGCAGGCGCTGTAGTCGAAGGTGCCGTAGTGCAGGCCGGTGGCGCGCCCCCCGGCCGCCTGGATCATGCGGGCGACCGTCGCGGTGCCGTCGGTGGCGAGGATGGACTGGCTGGTCTCGATCTGGATCTCGAAGCCGAGCCGCCCGGGTTCGAGCCCGCGCGCCTTCTCGAACGCCTCCAGCAGCCGGACCATGGCGGTGACCTGCTCGGGGTACGTCACCTTCGGCAGGGTGAGGACCAGGCCGCCGGGCAGGCCGCCGGCCTCCATCA
Organism: Streptomyces sp. NPDC031474; assembly: GCF_055581185.1. Taxonomy (NCBI): domain Bacteria; kingdom Bacillati; phylum Actinomycetota; class Actinomycetes; order Kitasatosporales; family Streptomycetaceae; genus Streptomyces; species Streptomyces sp. NPDC031474. Next base: position 528,574 of record NZ_JBVIJX010000002.1, on the reverse strand, counting down.
GGCCACTGAGGAAGACGTCGAGGGTGCGGATGCCCCGGTCGCGTACGGCGGCCTCCATGCACTTCATGCGGATGCCCATGTACGGGGCCGCTGCGCCCTTGGTGTACGCCTCGGCGATCAGGCGGGCCGCCCGGGCGGCCGTCTCATCCTCCTCGGCGTCCGGGCGGGGCCCGTAGCCGTCCTCGAAGTCGACGCGCAGGTCTTCGATGGGCTCACGCTCCAGTTTGGCCCGCACGCGCGCGTAGACAGGCTCGGCGAGCGCGTCGGACAGGCCGAGGCAGGCGGCGAACGACGCGGCGTCGGGTGCGTGCTCGTCGAGGGCGGCGAGGGCCCGGTCGCCCCACGAGCGGATCGTGTCGGCGTCGAAGGCGTCACCGGGGACGTAGACCGTGTGGACCGGCTGGCGGCTGCCGGGGTCTCCTGGGTAGCGGCGGTCGAGTTCGGCGTCGACCGGGGCGAGGGAGGCGCTGATCTCCTCGCTGACGGCGCCCGCGAGACTCGTCGTCACCGTCTCCTGCTGTCCCTGACCCATCCCACAGCCTCCAGTTTTCCGCTCTACGGAATAAACAATCCGTAGAACGAAGTTAGCCAGGGATCTTCCGGCAGGTCAACACCCTGTCCACGCCGTGGTCCCCTCGCGTTCACCACCGCACCTACGCCCCCTTCCGCACGACGGTTCACCCCTTCATCCTTGCTCACGGGACGAGGGGGGACACATGACGGGCAGCGGTGGGCCGACCCGGCGGGCGGGACTGAGAACGATGGTGGCCGCCCTGGCCGCCCTCCCCCTGCTCGGCGTGGCAGGAGCCTCCGCCGCCCGGCGCGAGAACGCGTCACCGGGGGCGCTCCACCCCACGCCCGTGCCGCCGCTGGACGTCATGACGTTCAACCTCCGCTACGCGTCCGACGAGGAGCCCAACAGCTGGTCGGACCGCCGTCCCGTCATGCGCACGCTGTTACGCCGGGCGGCCCCGCACGTCATCGGCACCCAGGAGGGCCAGCCGCCGCAGTTGCGGGACATCGAGGCCGATCTCGGGCCGCACTACGACTGGATCGGCACGACCCGCGGCGGCGACGAGGAGGTGATGGCCGTCTTCTACGACAAGCGCCGGCTCGCCCCGGCCGAGTACGCGCACTTCTGGCTCTCCGCCACGCCGGAGGTACGCGGCTCCAACACCTGGGGCGGTGCCCACCCCCGCCTGGTCACCTGGGTCCGCTTCCGTGATCTGTGGGCGCGGGGGCGGGAGTTCTACCTCCTCAACACCCACCTGGACAACGCCAGCCAGTACGCGCGCGTGCGCTCCGCCGACCTGATCGCCGAGCGGATCGCCCGGCTGGACCGCTCCCTGCCGCTGCTGCTGACCGGCGACTTCAACGTCGTCGCCCACGCCAATCCGGTCTACGACACCCTGCTGGGCGCCGGTCTGGTCGACACGTGGGACACGGCACGCGCGCGTGGCGGGGCGTATGCGACGTTCCACGGGTACAAGGCGTTCACGCCGGGCGGGGACCGCATCGACTGGATCCTGGCCACTCGGGGCATCACGGTCCACCGGGAGTGGACCGACACCTACACCGTGAACGGCCAGTACCCGAGCGACCATCTGCCCGTGCAGGCCTCCTTGAGCCTGGGATGAGCCGAGGCCCCCGTGACCGGCGCGCCTGCGCGGTCACGGGGGCCTCGTACAGTCGTGCGACTGTCGGGGGATCAGCCCCTGCGGGTGTTGATCTCCTCGGTGAGCTGCGGGACGACGTCGAAGAGGTCGCCGACGACGCCGTAGTCGACGAGGTCGAAGATCGGGGCCTCGGCGTCCTTGTTGACGGCCACGATGGTCTTCGAGGTCTGCATGCCGGCGCGGTGCTGGATGGCGCCGGAGATGCCGTTGGCGATGTAGAGCTGCGGCGAGACGCTCTTGCCGGTCTGGCCGACCTGGTTGGTGTGCGGGTACCAGCCGGCGTCGACGGCGGCGCGGGAGGCGCCGACGGCCGCGCCGAGGGAGTCGGCGAGGGCCTCGATGATGGCGAAGTTCTCCGCGCCGTTGACGCCACGGCCGCCGGAGACCACGATCGCGGCCTCGGTCAGCTCCGGACGCCCGGTCGACTCACGGGCCGTGCGGCCGGTGACCTTGGTGCCGGTCGCCTGGGCGGAGAAGGTCACCGCGAGGGCCTCGACGCTGCCTGCGGCCGGGGCGGCCTCCACGGCGGCGGAGTTCGGCTTGACGGTGATGACCGGGGTGCCCTTGGCGACACGGGACTTGGTGGTGAAGGAGGCGGCGAACACCGACTGGGTGGCCACCGGGCCCTCGGCGCCGGCCTCGAGGTCGACGGCGTCGGTGATGATGCCGGAACCGATGCGCAGCGCCAGACGCGCGGCGATCTCCTTGCCCTCCGCGGAGGACGGGACCAGGACGGCGGCCGGGGAGACGGCGGCGACGGCGGCCTGCAGGGCGTCGACCTTCGGCACGACGAGGTAGTCGGCGTACTCCGACGCGTCGTGGGTGAGGACCTTGACCGCGCCGTGCTCGGCGAGCGCGGCGGCGGTGTTCTCGGCACCGGCACCGAGCGCGACGGCGACGGGCTCGCCGATACGGCGGGCGAGGGTCAGCAGCTCGAGGGTCGGCTTGCGGACGGCACCGTCCACGTGGTCGACGTAGACGAGGACTTCAGCCATGAAATTGCTCTCCTGCGAAACGAAGTTGAGGGGCGGTCGGCGAGAGGCCTTAGATGAACTTCTGGCCCGCGAGGAACTCGGCGAGCTGCTTGCCGCCCTCGCCCTCGTCCTTGACGATCGTGCCCGCGGTGCGGGCCGGACGCGCGGTCGCGGACTCGACCGCGGTCCAGGCGCCCTCCAGGCCGACTTCCTCGGCCTCCAGGTCCAGGTCGGACAGGTCCCAGGACTGAACCGGCTTCTTCTTGGCGGCCATGATGCCCTTGAAGGACGGGTAACGCGCCTCGCCCGACTGGTCGGTGACCGACACCACCGCCGGCAGGGCGGCCTCCAGCTGCTCGCTCGCGGCGTCGCCGTCCCGGCGGCCCTTGACGGTGCCGTCCTCGACGGAGACCTCGGAGAGCAGGGTGACCTGCGGGACGCCGAGGCGCTCGGCCAGCAGGGCCGGGACGATGCCGGCGGTGCCGTCGGTGGAGGCCATGCCGGAGATCACCAGGTCGTAGCCGGCCTTCTCGATCGCCTTGGCCAGCACCAGCGAGGTGCCGATGGCGTCGGTGCCGTGCAGGTCGTCGTCCTCGACGTGGATCGCCTTGTCGGCGCCCATCGACAGCGCCTTGCGCAGCGCGTCCTTGGCGTCCTCGGGGCCCACCGTCAGGACGGTGATCTCCACGTCGTCGTCGGAGTTCTCGGAGATCTGCAGCGCCTGCTCGACCGCGTACTCGTCGAGCTCGGAGAGCAGACCGTCCACGTCGTCCCGGTCGACGGTCAGGTCATCGGCGAAGTGCCGGTCGCCAGTGGCGTCGGGCACGTACTTCACAGTGACAACGATCCTCAAGCTCACGCCGGCTCTCCTACTGCATCGTCAGTTCTCGGCTGCCTTCTTCCAGGCAGCATAGGCGTCACAAGCGGCCGATCCCGGTTGGGGCGGCCTGCGCTCCCGACCGAAATATTACTCGTCAGTACACTCAGTTCATGCCCGCTAAGCAAGCGCTTTGAACTGTGACCTTTGCAACGCAGCGTAATCGGAATCCGACGACTTCGCAGGAGAGCCGGTCCGTGATCAATCCCGCAGAGCGGTGAACCGCCCCTGGTGGTAGAGCAACGGACGGCCCGCGCCCTCGGGATCGCCCAGGACGACCTCGGCCAGCACGATGCGGTGGTCCCCCGCCGGCACACGCGCGACGACACGGCACACCAGCCACGCGAGCACGTCGTCGAGGACGGGGACGCCCTCCGGGCCCTCGCGCCAGACGGTCGGCGCGCCGAAGCGGTCGGCGCCGCTCCTGGCGAAGGTGGCGGCCAACGCCTGCTGATGCTCGCCGAGTATGTGGACACCCACGTAGTCGGCCCCGGAGATCGCGGGCCAGCTGGAGGCGCCGACGCCGATGCCGAAGGAGAGCATCGGGGGCTCGGCGGAGACGGAGCTGAGGGAGGTGGCGGTGAAACCGACCGGACCGCTCTCACCGTAAGCGGTGATCACGGCGACTCCCGCCGCATGCCGCCGGAAGACGGAGCGCAGGAGATCGGGAGAGGCGAGTCGAGGCGCGCCGAGGTCGGGCGTGGCCGTCATGGAGTTGTCCTTCTGCGAGGAGTGGCGAACTGGTCCGTGGGTGCTCAAAAGGCCGGACAGCGCGCGCTCGCGGTACGGACCAGGTCGACATGGACCCGTCCGTGCAGAAGGAGTTCCTCAGGCATACAGCCAGGCTGACGATGGGTGGCGGGCGCAGTCAAGTGCGTTCCGGTATCTGGGAGCCGCCTCACCGTCGCCTTCGGGAGCGTCACACGGCCTCCCCCAGGGCCGCGATGACGTCGGCCTTGCGTGGCTGGCCGGTGGCGCGCCGGACGATGCGGCCGTCGGCGTCGAGGACCAGGACGGTCGGCGTCTTGAGGATGTCGAGTTCGCGGACGAGGTCCAGGTGCGCCTCCGCGTCGATCTCGATGTGGGCGACCCCGGGGACCACGCCCGCCACCTCGCCGAGGACCCGGCGGGTGGCCCGGCAGGGCGCGCAGAAGGCGCTGGAGAACTGCACGAGCGTGGCCCGTTCGCCGAGTTCGCCGCCGAGCCGGTCCGCCCCGATTCGTCGTCCGTCGTCCCGCCCGCGCACGCGCACCCTCCCGCTCCGCCGCCGCTGCAGCACTCCGAAGGCGCTCGCCGCCGCGAGCACGGCCACACACACCATCAGTCCGGTCATCAGCCGCTCCAGCGTTCATGAGACTGCAAAGATTCCCGACCCCATGAATCATTTCCGTTGCGGAATGCTTGATTCATGGACATCGATGCGAGGGGCCCGCGCTTCGGGGCCGCCGTGACGACCGTAGTACTCGCGGTCGTACTGATCACGGGCAGCGCCTGGCTGCTCGCCTGGCAGACGCTGGCGTTCGCGCTCGGCGCGGCGGGCGGGGTGGCACGCTCGCCGTACGGCCGGCTGTTCCGCACCGTCGTACGGCCGCGGATCGGGCCGCCGACCGAGTTCGAGGCCCCCGAGCCGCCGCGGTTCGCGCAGACGGTGGGCCTGCTGTTCGCGGGCGTCGGCCTCGCCGGCCTCACCCTGGGTCCCGACTGGCTCGGCCTGGCCGCGACCGGCGCGGCGCTGGCGGCCGCGTTCCTGAATGCCGCTTTCGGGTACTGCCTCGGCTGCGAGTTGTACCTGCTCGTGCGGAGGGTCGCGGTGCGCACGGAGTAAAGGCGACTTAAAAGGCCGAGGTGGATCAAGAGGGTTGAAGTGACGAGGATCTCGCCGCCGCCGGGCACCAGGACTGGCTCCCCGGCCGTTCTTCGGGCACGATCTGCGAGATGCCGTAAACCTACGGCTGCGTAACTTTGCCGACGGGAGCCTCCCTCGGCGAAGAGAAGGAAGGGTCCGCCCCGCCCATGGCAGAGCTCGTCTACCGCCCCGTCGTCGGCCTCGCCCAGACGTTGTTCAAGGTCTGGGACCTCAAGATCGACTGCAAGGGGTCGGAGAACATCCCACGCTCGGGCGGAGCCGTGCTGGTGAGCAATCACATCAGCTACCTCGACTTCATCTTCGACGGCCTGGCCGCGCTCCCGCAGAAACGTCTCGTTCGCTTCATGGCGAAGGAGTCCGTGTTCCGCCACCGGATCTCCGGTCCGCTGATGCGCGGGATGAAGCACATCCCGGTCGACCGCAACCAGGGCGAGACGGCGTACCAGCACGCGCTGGAGTCGCTGCGCTCCGGTGAGATCGTCGGGGTGTTCCCCGAGGCCACGATCTCGCAGTCGTTCACCCTGAAAAGCTTCAAGTCGGGTGCCGCCCGCATGGCCCAGGAGGCGGGCGTCCCGCTGATCCCGGTGGCCCTGTGGGGGACGCAGCGGCTGTGGACCAAGGGCCACCCGCGCAACTTCAAGCGCAGCCACACCCCGATCACCATCCGCGTCGGCGAGGCCGTCGAGGCCTCCCGCGACAAGTACGCGGGCGCCATCACCCGGCAGCTGCGCGAGCGCGTCCAGGAGCTCCTGGAGGCCGCTCAGCGCGCCTACCCGGTGCGTCCCAGGGACGCGGGCGACACCTGGTGGATGCCGGCCCACCTGGGCGGCACCGCGCCGACGCCGGAGCAGGTCCGCGAGGCCGAGGCGCGCTGACGTCCGTCGGCACAGCGCGCGCCGGGCGAGGTGCCGGCTGCGGCTGCGGCTGCGGCCGTGGTCGCACCGGACGGCCGGCCCGCCCAGCCGTACGTCCACGAATGGTGGGGGGCTCACAGTGAGGCGGGGAGCGTCCGCCAGAGGTGCGGGCGGTCCTGAGCGGTCTGCAGTGCGGCGAGTACGGCCGGGTGGGGTGCGGCGTACAGGCCGGGGTAGTCCAGCTCGCCCGTCTCGGCGTCGGGCAGAAAGGCCAGTCGTTCCCCGTCCAGGGAGAACCGCGCGTCCACGCCCGGCTTGTTGCCGCGTGGATCCTGGCGGTGCCAGGCCCCGTTGAAGCGCACCGCGACGAGTCCGTGCAGGGCGTACCCGGCGCCCTCGTCGTGTGCGAACCGCTGGTAGCACAGCGCGGTCGGGATGTCCTCGGCCCGCAACAGGGCGGCCAGCGCGTGGGCCTTGGCGTAGCAGATGCCCGTCCCCTGCTCCAGCACGTCCGAGGCGCGCCACGTCACGCGCGGGTCGCCGACGTCCTGCGAGTGGGGAATGGTGTCGCGGACGAACTCGAATGCCAGGCGTGCATAGACATACGAGTCCTCCGCATCCCGCGCAAGACGTGCGGCCGTCGCCCGCACCAGCGGATGATGGTGGTCGACGGCCTCGTCGGCGGCCAGGTACGCAGACAGGTCAGGGTTCTCCTGGATCAGCTCCATGGCGGGAGAGCATAGGAACACGATCACCCATGGGTCAAATACTTTTGAGGGTGACCGTATATCTATGCATGATCCAGGGGCTTGTTAGCGCGCCATCTCCTCCTTGAGCGCCGCCACAAACGCGTCCACGTCCTCCTCGGTCGTGTCGAACGAGCACATCCAGCGCACATCGCCCGCCGTCTCGTCCCAGAAGTAGAACCGGAACCGCTTCTGCAGGCGCACGCTCACGTCGTGCGGGAGCCGGGCGAAGACCCCGTTGGCCTGCACCGGGTGGAGGATCTCCACGCCGTGCACGGCCCGCACGCCCTCCGCCAGCCGCTGGGCCATCTCGTTGGCGTGGCGGGCGTTGCGCAGCCACAGGTCCTTGGCGAGCAGGGCCTCCAACTGCACGGAAACGAAGCGCATCTTGGACGCGAGCTGCATGGACAGCTTGCGCAGGTGCTTCATGTGGCGCACGGCGTCCTGGTTGATGACGACGACCGCCTCACCGAACAGGGCGCCGTTCTTCGTGCCGCCCAGGGAGAGGATGTCGACGCCGACCGCGTTGGTGAACGTCCGCATCGGGACGTTCAGGGTGGCGGCCGCGTTGGCTATGCGGGAGCCGTCCAGGTGGACCTTCATACCGTGCGCGTGGGCGTGGTCGCAGATCGCGCGGATCTCGTCCGGCGTGTAGAGCGTGCCGAGCTCCGTGCTCTGGGTGATCGACACGACCTGCGGCATCGCACGGTGCTCGTCCTCCCAGCCCCAGGCCTGCTTGTCGATCAGCTCGGGGGTCAGCTTGCCGTCGGGTGTGGCGACGGTGAGCAGCTTCAGGCCGCCCATGCGCTCGGGCGCGCCGCCCTCGTCCACGTTGATGTGGGCGCTCTCGGCGCAGATCACCGCACCCCAGCGGTCGGTGACCGCCTGCAGCGCGACGACGTTGGCGCCGGTGCCGTTGAAGACGGGGAACGCCTCCGCCGTGGGCCCGAAGTGGCTGCGGACGATCCGCTGGAGGTGCTCGGTGTAGTCGTCCTCGCCGTACGACACCTGGTGGCCGCCGTTGGCCAGGGCCAGGGCGGCCATCACCTCCGGGTGGGCCCCGGCGTAGTTGTCGCTGGCGAACCCGCGGAGATCGGGGTCGTGGTGGCGACGGGCGTCGGTCTTCGGGGGGTTCACGGCTTCTCGGTGAGCCACAGACGCTGTCCGTTCACTTCGGGGGCGGGCCTCTCCCAGACTCCGGCGATGGCCTCGGCCAGGTCCCTGACGTCCGTGAAGCCCGCGAACTTCGCGTTGGGTCGCTCGGCGCGCATCGCGTCGTGCACCAGCGCCTTCACCACCAGGATGGCAGCCGCGGAGGTCGGTCCGGCGGCGCCCCCTGCCTTGTGGAAGGCGTCGGCGAGCGCCAGGGTCCACGCCTCGGCGGCGGCCTTGGCGGCGGCGTACGCGGCGTTGCCCGCGATGGGCTTCGAGGCGCTCGCGGCGCTGATCAGCACATACCGGCCGTGCTCGCTGCGCTGGAGACCCTCGAAGAAGGCCAGCGAGGTGTGCTGCACGGTCTTGACGAGCAGCAGCTCCAGGAAGTCCCAGTCGTCCAGGCTGGTCTTGACGAAGGTCTCGCTTCCCCGCCAGCCGCCGACGAGGTGGACCAGGCCGTCGATCCGGCCGAAGTCCTTCTCGACGCGGTTGGCCCAGTCCCGGGTCGAGCCCAGGTCGAGCAGGTCGACCGGCTCGCCGGTGACGCTGGCGCCTCCGGCCCCGTAGCGGGCCGCGTCGACGGCCTCCGCCAGGCGCTCGGGGTCGTTGTCCGCGCCGACGACGGTCGCGCCGGCCTCGGCGAGCCTGAGCAGTGCCGCCCGGCCGGCGGGTCCGCCCGCGCCGGCCACCGCGATCACCGCACCGTTGAGAGCCCCGTTCCCCATCCTTGCCTCCTGCTGAGCGGTGTTCGTACGGTCGCTCACGCGGCGACCCTCTCGGCGCTGTCCGCCGTGATGCCCTTGGTGGAGGCGATCACGTGCTTCAGCTTCTTGGACAGTGCCTCATAGAACATGCTCAGCGGAAACTCGTCCGGAAGCACGTCATCCACGAGTTTGCGCGGCGGCTGGCTCAGGTCCAGGGCGTCGGGACCCTTGGCCCACTTGGAGCCCGGGTGCGGGGCGAGATAGGTGGAGACCAGCTCGTAGCCGGCGAACCAGTGGACGAGCTTGGGGCGGTCGATGCCGTCCCGGTAGAGCTGCTCGATGTCGGCGCACAGCTGGTTGGTGACCTGCGGGGCGCGCTGCCAGTCGATGTGCAGCTTGTTGTCGGTCCAGCGGACGACCTCGTGCTTGTGCAGGTAGGCGAAGAGCAGCTGGCCGCCGAGACCGTCGTAGTTGCGCACGCGCTCGCCGGTGACCGGGAAGCGGAACATACGGTCGAAGAGCACGGCGTACTGCACGTCGCGGGCCTGCGGGACGCCGTCGGCCTCCAGCTTCACGGCCTCCTTGAAGGCGGTGAGGTCGCAGCGCAGCTCCTCCAGGCCGTACATCCAGAACGGCTGGCGCTGCTTGATCATGAACGGGTCGAAGGGCAGGTCGCCGTGGCTGTGGGTGCGGTCGTGGACCATGTCCCACAGGACGAAGGCCTCCTCGCAGCGCTTCTGGTCGTGGACCATGGCGGCGATGTCCTCGGGCAGCTCCAGGCCCAGGATGTCGACGGCCGCGTCGGTGACCCGGCGGAAGCGGGCGGCCTCGCGGTCGCAGAAGATGCCACCCCAGGAGAAACGTTCCGGCGCCTCGCGGACGGCGATCGTCTCCGGGAAGAGAACGGCGGAGTTGGTGTCGTACCCGGCCGTGAAGTCCTCGAAGGTGATGCCGCAGAACAGCGGGTTGTCGTAGCGGGTGCGCTCCAGCTCGGCCAGCCAGTGCGGCCAGACCATGCGCAGCACGACGGCTTCCAGGTTGCGGTCCGGGTTGCCGTTCTGCGTGTACATCGGGAAGACGACCAGATGCTGGAGCCCGTCCGCACGGCTCGCCGCGGGCTGGAAGGCCAGCAGCGAGTCGAGGAAGTCCGGCACCTCGAAGCCGCCGTCGGACCAGGTCCGCAGGTCGCCGGTCAGGGCCCGGTGGTAGGCGGCGTCGTGCGGGAGCAGCGGGGAGAGCTCCTCGACGGCCTCGATCACGCGCCGGACCGTCCGCTCGGCGTCCGCGCGCGCGGGTGCGCCCTCGGCCGCGAAGTCGATCGACCCGTCCTTGGACTGCCAGGGGCGAATCTGCTCCACGGCATCCTTGAGCACGCGCCACGCCGGGTGCTCCACCACCCTGGTCGCCGGAGGAACCCGCTCCCCCGTTGCTGCCTGCACAAGAATTTCCGTCATGTCCCATCCTCCACTGGAGAACCTCGCGTCAGCACACCGTATGCATATGACGTTTCTTCCAGCAAGTGGACCTTCGAGAGATTATCCTGTGCGGCCGGTCCTTCACCGCATTTTTTCCTGTCGGACATCGAAGGAGCGACTACTTCCGCTTCGACTGGGTAGAGGCGGGGCCCAGCCGGCCGGCTCGCCCGCCCGCACATGTCCATGGCGGGGCGGGGCCGTTAGGCTGCGAGCTCTCCCACCCCGCCGTCGACGGAAGCGAGTCCCCTCTTGAACTTCCTCACCATCGGTCACCGCGGAGTCATGGGTGTCGAGCCCGAGAACACCCTGCGTTCCTTCGTCGCCGCCGAGCAGGCCGGTCTCGATGTCGTCGAGCTCGATCTGCACCTGAGCAAGGACGGCGCCCTGGTGGTGATGCACGACCCCGACGTGGACCGTACGACCGACGGGACCGGGCCCATCGCCGACCAGACGCTCGCCGAGCTGCGCACTCTGGACGCGGGCCGAGGAGAGCGCGTCCCGTTCTTCGAGGAGGTTCTGGACGCCGTGCAGGTGCCGCTCCAGGCCGAGATCAAGGACGTGCAGGCGGCGCGGGCGCTGGCCGAGGTGATGCATGCACGGGACCTGGTGGGGCGCGTGGAGGTGTCCTCCTTCCACGACGAGGCCGTCGCCGAGATCGCGCGGCTGGTCCCCGGGGTGCGCACCGCGCTCATCGGCAGCCGCTACGGCCTCGACATCGTGGACCGGGCCGTGGACGCGGGCGCCGCGACGGTCTGCCTGAACCTGCGGCGGCTCAACCTGGAGACCGTCGAGGAGGCGCGGAAGCGGGACCTGCGGATCATCGGCTGGGTGGTCAACACCCAGGAGCAGCTGCGGCTCGTCCGGGCCCTGGAGCTGGACGGCGCGACCACCGACTACCCGGAGATCAGGCGCACGGGCCGCTTCACGGCGTGAACGGGCGCGGGCGCGTGCGACGGCGCGGCCACGAACGTGGGCGCGCCGCGCGTGGACATGCTCCGGGGCCCGCCGAAGCTCGGGCTCAGGCGAGCGGCTTGACCAACAGCTCGAACTGCAGATCGTCGCGCTGGGGGATGCCGAAGCGCTCGTCGCCGTACGGGAAGGGGGTCATCCGTCCCGTACGGCGGTAGCCGCGCCGTTCGTACCAGGCGATGAGGTCCTCGCGTACGGAGATCACCGTCATGTGCATCTCGGTGACGCCCCAGTTCTCGCGCGCCTGGCGCTCGGCCTGCGCCATGATCGTTTTGCCGAGGCCGCTCCCCTGGGCCGTCGGGTTGACCGCGAACATGCCGAAGTAGGCGTGGTCGCCGCGGTGTTCGAGTTGGCAGCAGGCGACGATCCGGCCGTCCTGCTCGACGGTGAGCAGTCGGCTGTTGGGCGCCTTGATGACATCGAGCACGCCGTCCGGGTCGGTGCGCTGCCCCTGGAGGATGTCCGCCTCCGTCGTCCACCCGGCCCGGCTCGAGTCGCCGCGGTAGGCGGCCTCTATGAGCGCGACGAGGGCGTCCACGTCGGCGTCGGTGGCGTCGCGGAAGGTGAATTCGGTGTCGGCGGTGTCCATGCGGGCGATCTCCGGTGGTCTCTGACGCGGTGGTGACACCGAAGAGCCTAGGGCCTCCGGCGGACCAAGACGCAGAAAAGCGGCGGCGCCTGATCAACGCAGGTGAGCGGGAATGGTGCGTCCAATGGCAAGGCGGAGGAGGGCGGCGACGCGATGGGGGGGTCCCCCCGCTCGAGCGCAGCCGCCGCATGATCCGCCGGAGAGGCCCTGACCCCGGCCGCGCAAGGGCCTCTTCGGCGCAGATGTCTGCCGATCGGGCCCGTCGCGGACAGGTTCCGCCGGACGCGCCTTAGGCTCCGGACGCATGGTGCATGTACTCAGCAGCAGGACCCTGCTCCGCCCGACCGACCCCGAGCGCTCCCGAGCCTTCTACGGCGAGCAACTGGGCCTGGCCGTCTACCGCGAGTTCGGTACGGGCTCGGAGCGCGGGGTCGTCTACTTCCTCGGCGGCGGCTTCCTGGAACTCTCCGGCCGGTCGCACACCCCGCCGGATCCTGCCGTACGGCTGTGGCTGCAGGTGCCGGACCTGGCAGCGGCGCACGACGAGTTGCGAACGAAGGGCGTCGACGTCGTCCGCCCGCCGGTGAAGGAGCCGTGGGGCCTGCTGGAGATGTGGATCACGGACCCGGACGGCACCCCGATCGTCCTCGTGGAGGTCCCGGCGGACCACCCGATCCGCTACCGCCCGGGCGTCTGAGCCACGGCCCCGATACCGGATCCCGGGCGCTGCCCCGCCCCGGGCCGCGAGACCGCGCGGGCCACCGGAAGGCGGAGTTCGGATGTCCGTCGGCGGCCGTTCGCCTGTAGTGCCGGTCTTTGTACACCGAGCCCGACTGGGATCACGCCCAGGAACGGCGGCGAGCAGGTGGGGGCGCAGCTCACCGCCGTGAAGGCTTGACCCGCGCGGTGATCCCGGGATTAAGGTGGCCGCCCCGACCAGGAGCACCCTACCCATGACCAGCCTGTACGTACGGGAGATCACGCGCGAGGATCATCTGGCCCATCTGCGGCTGTCCCCCGACGCGAGCCATCTCCAGATCCCCGAGTGGGGCGACGTGAAGCCCGACTGGCTGCCGGAGAGCGTCGGCTGGTTCGAGGGCGAGGCGTTGGTCGCTGCGGCGCTCGTCCTGTACCGGCCGCTTCCTGGGACGCGGCGCTTCCTCGCGTATCTTCCCGACGGGCCGGCGATCGACTGGCGGACCCCTCGTATCGAGCGATGGCTGGACCCGCTCGTCGCCCATCTGGAGCGGATCGGGGCGTTCTCGGTGCGGATCGGGCCGCCCCTGGTCGTACGTCACTGGGACGCGGTCACCGTGGCGGCGGGCATCGCCGACCCCGACGTACGTCATCTGCACGATCTGCCCGCGGCGGGGATCGACGGATTCGCGCTCGACGCCGCTGAGCGGCTGCGACGGCTCGGGTGGCGGCCGTGCGGGGAGAACGACGGCAGCGGGTTCGGCCTCGGTCAGCCGCGCTACGGCTGCCGTATCCCGTTGGCGGGGCGCTCGGCGGACGACCTTCGCGACGCCCTCGCACCGCATTGGGAACAGTCCTTGCGCACGGCCGAAAGCGCAGGCGTCCATGTCTCGTGGGGCTCGGCCTCCGACCTGCCCGAGTTCCACCGCCTGTACACCGTGACCGCCGCCCACGACGGTTTCAAGGCCCGCCCGTTGGACTACTTCCAGCGCATGTGGAAGGCCCTGAACGCCGAGGACGACGACCGACTCCGCCTCTACCTCGCCTGGCACGAAGGCGAGGTGCTGTCCGCGGCCCTCATGATCAGCGTCGGCTCCCGAGCCTGGCACTCCTACGCCGCATCCGGCCGCCGAGGTCGCCAACTGCGGCCCAGCAGCGCGCTGTTGTGGCACATGCTGAGTGACGCACGGGCGGCGGGAGCCGAGACGTACGACCTGCGCTCCGTCACCCCTGCCCTCACCGAGGACCGGCTCCTCGGCCGACTCCGCTTCAAGACGGGGGCCGGCGGCCGGGTGGTGGAGTACCTCGGCGAGTGGGAACTCCCGGTGGGCAGCCAGGGCAAGGTGCTGCAAAGGGCGTTGGGGGTCTACCTCGGACGCAGATGACCTGACCGCAGCGGTCGGTCGGACACAGTCCTGCGCGACCGGCTCGGCAGGTCGGCGCACGACCGGTCAGGATGTCCGCTCAAGTCGTCTTCAAGTCGTCATCAAGTCGTCTTCAGGTCGGCGTGCACCAGGTCGTGGTCCGAGTACGGGGTCGGATGCACACGGTGCTCGAGCGGGAGGATGCCTCGCAGGAATATGTAGTCGAACTTGCTGTGCCAGTCGGTGGTCGGCCGGCAGTCGCCGGTGGGCGAGGGATGGCACTGCGGGTCTGCGTCCGCGGCCAGTGCCCACATCCTGGTGAGTTCGGGGGCGTCCGGCACGGCGTTGAAGTCGCCGAGCACGATCGCACGGTCGTGCCGGGCGACCTCCTTGGCGAGTACGGCGGTCTGGGCCGCTCGGACCGTCTCTTGACGTCGTTCGGCGAGGTGGGTGTTGAAGACCCGGACGGACCGGCCGCCCACAGTGGTGGTGACTGCCATGTACCCGCGGTCCTCGGATCCTCCGTCGGGGTATTCCACGGTGACGGCGTCTGTCATCGGCGCGGCCGAGAGCAGCGCCTGGCCGTAGGCCCCCGGGCTCCACGGCGCTCCCCCGCAGCGGCCCCAATTCCGAAGAACCGTCCCGTACTTGACGTGGTAGACCAGCCCGTATCGGCTCTCCAGACGGTCCCGGATCCCCTCGACGTCACGCACGCACGCTTCCTGTAGGCCGATGACCTGGGGCGCATACGTGGCGATCTCCGCTGCCCGGTCGGCGTTGCTCTTCTTGCAGGGGTTGCAGATGTTCCACGTCATGACCCGGTTCGGTACGACGTCCCTGGCGGCTTCGGCGGGCAGTGACCTGGCGGAGGAAGCTCCGCTGGGCGCCCTGGAGCCGACGAGCACGATGCAGGCCACGATCAGGACGCCCGTGAGCAACCGCATGTCCCTACCGAGCACTGTCGCCTCCTCGATGTGAATGCCCATGGCATCCGCTGTCTCCCCCGCACGAGGTTATGGGATGGGACTGTCGGCGACGCCTGCGATGTGCCGGATCCCGTCGCGCTGCGTCCGCCGTGGACCTGTCCGGCGTCCAGGCCGAGGATCATCCGCAGGGTGGTGGACTTGCCGGCTCCGTTCCGGACATGGGGCCGTGGGCGACCATCGTGCGGGCCGCCTCAGCCCGTGGCCGTACGTCCCGGGGCTGATGCCACGCCGGCGGTCGCCGGTTAGTCTCGCGGCGTGAAATCTCCTGACGCCCACTCCGCTGCACCGTCGATGACGAGAACAAGGGCCGTGGCCTGGGCGGGAGGCGCCTGCTATGTCCTCGCGGTGGGCCTGCTGGCGGGGGCCGCGCCGCGGGCGTCGGGCGCGGTCCACGGAGTGGGGGCGCTGCTGGCCGGGTGCCTGCTCGCCGGCGTCGTACGACGGATGCCGCCGGCCGCTCTGGCCCTGGCGCTCCTCGGATCCACTGCTGTGGTGGTGGGCCCTGCGAGTTCCGTCCATGAGGGCCCGGCGGCGTCCTATCAGGGCCAGTTCCTGTCGTTTCTGGCGGTGGACCTCGTGCTGGGTTTCATCGTCGCCACCTGCGCAGGACGCGCTTCGACCGTCGCCGTGGCCGGGTCCGGCGCCGTGCAGCTCCTGGTGATCGGGGGTTTCTCGCACGGGGACGGCCTGGCCGTCAACGGGGTGATCGCCCTCCTGGCGATGGCCGCGTCCTGCATGGCCGGTCTGCTCAGCCGC
Organism: Streptomyces sp. NPDC031474; assembly: GCF_055581185.1. Classification (NCBI taxonomy): domain Bacteria; kingdom Bacillati; phylum Actinomycetota; class Actinomycetes; order Kitasatosporales; family Streptomycetaceae; genus Streptomyces; species Streptomyces sp. NPDC031474. The sequence continues at coordinate 512,886 of NZ_JBVIJX010000002.1, read as the reverse complement.
GAGCGCCGCGAGCACGCGGCGGCGCTGCGCGCACAGGAGGTGGCCGAGGCCGTGACCGCCGAACGGCTGAGGATCGCACGGGAGTTGCACGACATGATCGCGCACAGCATCGGCATCATCGCCATCCAGGCCGGCATGGGCAGCCGGGTCATCGAGACCCAGCCGGCCCAGGCGCGCGAGGCTCTGCGGGCCGTCGAGGCCACCAGCAGAGAGACCCTGTCGGGCCTTCGGCGCACGTTGGTGTCGCTCCGCCGGGCCGACCGGGGCGCGAGCGCCTCGGAGCGGTCACCGCTCGCACCCTCGCCGGGGCTGGCGGACGTCGAACGGCTGGCGGCGGCGACCGCGGGCGCGGGGGTCCGCGTCGACGTGCGCCGCAGCGGGAGGCAGCGTCCTGTGCCCGCCGACATCGATCTGTCCGCCTACCGCATCGTGCAGGAAGCGCTGGCCAACGTGGTCCGGCACGCGGGCACCGGGCGTTGCCACGTTGCCATCGACTACGGAGAGCGGGAACTGTCCGTGGAGGTCGTCGACGAGGGGCGCGGCGCCGACGAGAACGGCTCGGCCCACGGCTTCGGCATCATCGGGATGCGGGAGCGGGTCGGCCTGCTGGGCGGCCGTCTCAGCGCCGGACCGCGCCGCGAGGGCGGTTTCCGGGTGGCTGCCGGGCTGCCGCTGCCCGTACCCGTGGGAGTTCCGGTGGAGGCCCGATGACCGTCCGGGTGGTGCTCGCCGACGACCAGCCGTTGGTTCGGTCCGGTCTCCGGGTGATCATGGCCGATCACGCCGACCTGGAGGTCGTCGGTGAAGCCGCCACCGGCGCCGAGGCGGTCCAGCTGGTCAGGGAGGTCTGCCCCGACGTCGTGGTCATGGACATCCGCATGCCCGGCATGGACGGGATCGAGGCCACCCGTCTGATCACGGCCGGTCAGGCGACCACCCGCGTCCTCGTCCTGACCACCTTCGACGAGGACGAGCACGTCTACGGCTCGCTCCGGGCCGGCGCGAGCGGCTTCGTGGTCAAGGACATGGCGCTGGACGACATCCTCGCGGCGATCCGTGTGGTCGCCGCCGGTGATGCGCTGATCGCGCCGGGTGTGACCCGCCGTCTGATCGCGGACTTCGTCGAGCGCCCCGCGGCCGGCCCGGAGCGCTCCCCGCGGCCGGTCGAGGGCATCACCGAGCGGGAACGGGAAGTGCTGACCCTGGTCGGGCGCGGCCGGTCGAACACCGAGATCGCCGAGGACCTCTTCATCACGGTGGCCACCACGAAGACGCACGTGTCACGGCTGCTCACCAAACTGGGCGCCCGGGACCGGGTCCAGCTCGTCATCACCGCCTACGAGACGGGGCTCGTCACGCTGCCGCGCTGACGGTGAACGGCCTCGGGGCCCCATGGACGGTGGGCGTGGTCGTCAGGGGATGCCGTGGGCCGGGGGGAGGCTTAGCGTGCTGGAGGGGGTTCCCTTCGGAAGGAACGCCATGAAGCTCGACGCGCCCGTGCCCGGCGGGCCCTGCTGGGCCGAGCTGGGAACCACTGACCTTGAGGCGGCGAAACGGTTCTACGCGGAACTGTTCGGTTGGCGTGCGGAGACGGATCCGCGGCAGGAGGCGGGCGGCTACACGGTCGCGCATCTCGGCAAGGCGGCCGTCGCGGCGCTGACTCCCCTGTACCAGGAGGCACAGCCGTGCGCCTGGAACGTGTCGTTCGCGGTGACCGACGCGGATGTCAGCGCCCGGCTGGTCACGGAAGCCGGCGGCAAGGTGCTGGTCGGACCGATGGACGTCTTCGACGTGGGTCGTTTCGTGGTCGCCCTCGACCCGGGCGGCGCCGCGTTCCAGCTGTGGCAGGCCCGGGCCTTCCCCGGCGCCGGGTTGTTCAACGCGCCCGGCTCGCTCGGCTGGGTCGAGCTGCTGACCCGGGATCCCGAGCGGGCGGAGACCTTCTACACCACCGTGTTCGGCTGGACCGTCAGGCCCTCCGAGGACTATCTGCAGTGGGGCGTCGGCGGCGCCGACTTCGGCGGCATGATCACGATGGACGACAAGTTCCCGCCCGAGGTGCCGCCGCACTGGCTGCCGTATTTCGCGGTGGCCGACGTGGACGCCTCCACGCAGACCGCGCTCGGGGCGGGCGGCACCGCCCTCATGGAGCCGACCTCGGTACCGGACGGTCCGCGGATCGCCGTGCTGCGGGACCCGCTGGGCGCGGTGTTCGGCGTGTATCGGGCCGGAGACGAGGGGTGAGCCCCGGACCGGTTGCGTTGAAGTCGCCGGTCGCCGCCGGGCAGGGTCTGCGGTGCGGGGTCGAAGGGGCGCTCAGACCCGCAACGTCCGCATGAGCCCCTCCAACCGGCTCAACAACTCGCCCAGCAGGTCGGCCAGTTCGCCCTGCCGGTCCCCGTCCAGGGCGGACAGTACGGCTCTCTCGTAGGCGAGTTGCTCGGGCATGGTGCCGTCGACGAGGTCACGTCCGGCGTCGGTGAGACGGAGGTGGGCGACGCGGCGGTCGCGCGTGTCGCCGCGCCGCTCCACCAGGCCGCGTTCGGTGAGCTGCTTGAGGCGTTTGGTGACGGCGGCTCCGGAGGAGAAGGTCTCGCGGGCCAGTTCGCCGGGGGTCAGCTCGTGGCCGGTACGGCGCAGCGCGCCGAGCAGGTCGAACTCGGGTCGGCTCAGGCCGGCCCGCCGCAGGGGCGCGTCCTCGGCCTGCTGAAGGAGGGCGGCACAGCGGTTGACGCGGCCGATGATCTCCATGGGCGTGGTGTCGAGCTCGGGCCGCACGGTTTGCCACTGCCGTACGACGGCGGCAACCGTGTCGTTCCTCTCCGGGCCACCGGAATCCGACCACGCCCCGCTCCCCCCGTCGGCCGTGGGGTGTTCTCGGGGTGTTCCGTCGGTCGTGGGGTCCTGGGAGCCGTCCCCTCTCCCGTTCTCGGCCGCCGCCCGTCCCTGCGTCGCCGTCATCGCCGCGCGTCCTCCGCTTTCGTACTCGCGTCCCGGTCCAGGAGCAGCCCCTGGCGCCGTACCGTCGCCGCGAGCGTACGGTGTCCGGACTGTTCGGCCGTCACGACCCGCTCCTCGGGCAGGGCGCGCTGCCACCACTCGCCGGACGCCGCGTCGGCGGTGGCACGCAGCTCGACCAGCGCGGCGGTGAGGTCGCGGCGGGCGCGTTCCAGGGCGCCAGGGGTCGGCCGCCGCTCCGCCAGGAGGCGGGCGGCGTGCTCGCGGGCCCGTTCGACGGCCGTCAGGGCGTGTCCGAGGCGGTCGCCGGCCCGGCGGTTGGTGACGGCGACCGCGGCGAGGAAGCCGACCACGGCGCCCACGAGGGTGTCGACGAGCCGCTCGGTGATCAGCCGACCGGCGTCCTGGACCTGCGCGAACTCGGTGATGAGCAGCGCCATGGGGGTCACGCAGACGCTGCCGAGCCAGTAGTTGCGGCTCATCAGCGCCTCGGCGCCGAAGTTGAGGGCGAGGCAGATCAGGACGAGGGCCGCCGGATGGACGTGGGCGAGCGGGGCGAGCGCGGCGAACGCGAGGACGCCGACGAGGTTGCCGACGACGCGCTGGACTCCGCGGCTCCAGGTGAGGGTGACGTTCGCCTGGTAGAGGGAGGCGGCGGTGACCAGGGCCCAGTAGGGGCGGCCGACACCGAAGGCGAGGGAGGCGTATCCGGCGAGGGCGCAGCCGAGCGCGGTGCGTACGGCGATCGGCGCGAAGGGGCCCAGGCGATGCCGCAACGGCGGTCGGCCGGTGGCGGGTTCGGCGTCGAGGCCGAGGAGTTCGCCGTCGTCCACGAGGTCGGCCGGATGCGGGACCGGGCCGCTGCCACGCAGGTCGCGGGCCCAGTCGCGCAGCCGGGCCGGGTCGGTGTCGGCGGGGGCCGCGAGGGCGATCTCGGCTCGGACGAGGAGTCGTTCCAGGGCGCGGCGCGTCTCCCCGGCGCGGGCCGACAGGAGGGTCTGCCAGGCGGCGTGCACGGCGGCGGCCGCGGCGGCACGCGTCGGGGCGTGACCGTCGTCGACGCCGTTCCTGGCGGTCTGCGCGGCGGCGTGCGCGGCGGCCGCGTTCAGGGCGTGGGCGGTGGCGCGGCGCTCGGGACCGTGCGGCCGGGACAGTCGGGGCGCCATGCCGATCAGCCAGGCCCAGGCACCCGTGGCGAGGGCCAGTCCCACATGGCCGGGAACCTGGCCGAGGGTCTGCGGCACGAACAGCGAGGCGGCGCTGATGAAGGTGAGGACGACGTTGCCGGGCGGGCCGAGGCGGGTGGCGTCGCAGAAGGCCTTCTGCACGGCGGCGAGCAGGGCGCCGACGGTGACCAGGACCACCGCGCCGGGGGCGAGCGAGGCCGCGAGCAGGGCGACGGCCAGGCCGCCGGTCATGGCCAGCACGACCCGGGCCAGGACGCGTGCCCGGGCGGCGTAGGGGCGGTTGTGGGCGTACAGCGCGCACAGGGAGCCGGCCATCGTGTACATCGCCAGGTCCAGCCGCCCGAGCGCCAGCAGGAGCAGGTTCGGTGGGGCGACCGCGGCGACCACGCTCAGGGCGGGCTTGAACCAGATGTCGGAGGGCCGGCCGAGGCGCAGCACGCCGGTGAGCGGGAGACGGAGTCGGTGGGCCATGCCCGTTAATTTAACATGTGTTTTACTCGTGAAATATTTCGTCACCTGCCGTGCTCCGTCGAATGCTCCCCGTGTACACCCTTGCGCCCGCTTGTGCGTGGCGTGGTCCGGCATGGCGTGGGCATCGCATCCCTGGACGGGGAACGTCGAGCGGGGAGGTGCGCGTGCACGGACCGGCTTCGCCCGGCTGGCTGCTGGTCGCGCTGTGTGCGGCGACCGGGGCCTACTGTCTGCTGCGGATGCGCAGCGCCGTCGAGGAACAGCGCAGGGCCGCGGGCGGCGAGGCGCTGATGGGCTTCGGGATGGCCGCGATGGCCGTGCCCCCGGTCGTGTTCACCCCACCGGCGTGGGCCTGGCCCGCGTATACGGCGGTGTTCGGCGCGGCGGCACTGCGGACCCTGTGGGCCCTGCGGGCGGCCCGTACGAACCCTCACCACCTGCACCACCTGGTGGGGACCGGGGCGATGGTCTACATGGCGGCCGCGATGGCCGCCTCACCCTCGTCCTCGCCGGCGCACGCACACGGGCACGCGCACGGCGGCTCGGGGATCCCGCTGCTGACGGGCGCGCTGCTGCTGTACTTCACCGGGTACGTCCTGCTCTCCGGGGTCCGGTTGCTGCCGGCGCCCGGGGCGGGCGGAGCCGCCCTCGCGTGGGGCGACCGGCCCGAGGTGGCGCGCGCCTGCCGGCTGGCGATGGGCGTCGGGATGCTCGCCATGCTGCTGACGATGTGATCCCCCGCCCCAACCGCAGGACGGCGGCGGCAGTCCGTGTGCCCTGGCGTGGTCTGCGTCACTTCGCCGTGACAAGTCGTACCCCTGAGCAGTACGCCGCTCATAGGGTGCTGTCCATGATGGTCCCCGCGGTCCTGCTGCTGCTCGGCGCTCTGACCGCCGTCGCCGGCCCCCGGCTGATCGCCCGGGCCGACTGGCCGGACCACGAACCGGTGGTGGCCCTGTGGGCGTGGCAGTGCGTGGTGGCGACGGTCCTGCTGTGCTGCGCGCTGTCGATGACGCTCAGTGCGGCGGCGGCCTGGCACGCGGTGCGCGGCCAGGTCTTCGCACCGGCCCCTCGGCCGGTCGTGGAGGCGTACGCACTGGGTGCGGCCGGTCCTTGGGCGGCGGCGACCGCGGTGACGCTCGCGTGCGGCGGGCTGTGGAGCGGGGCGATGCTGGTGCGGGAGGTGCTGCGCGGTCGGGCCCGAGCCCGGTCCCGGCGCGCGGAACTCCGGCTGCGTGCCCCGCTGTTGCCGGGCGAGGAGTTTGCCGGGGGACGGCTGCTCGTACTGGAGGGGGAGCGTCCCGACGCCTGGTGGCTGACCGGCGCGAAACCCCAACTGGTCGTCACGACAGCCGCGTTGCGGCGGTTGAAGGGCCGCCGGCTCGATGCGGTGCTCGCGCACGAACAGGGGCACGCCCAGGCGCGGCACGACTGGTTGCTGCACTGCTCGACGGCGCTGGCCACCGGGTTTCCGCAGGTGTCGGTGTTCGCCGCGTTCCGCGACGAGATGCACCGGCTGGTCGAGTTGTCCGCCGACGACATGGCCTCGCGCCGCTTCGGGCGACTGACGACCGCGCTGGCGCTGGTGGAACTCAACGAGGACCGGGGCGTGTTCGGCCCCTCCCCCACCCCGCAGGCCCATCTCCCGCAGCGCGTACACCGGTTGCTCACCCCGCCCGACCGCCTCACCACAGCCCGAAGACTCCGTCTGACGGCAGCGGCCTCCCTGGTACCGGTGATCCCCGTGCTGGTGACCCTGGTCCCAGGCCTGCGGGCACTGGGCTGACCGCCCACCGCCCGGGAAACCCGCCCGGAAGCCCCCGTAGCCAGAAGCCCGGGGTCTTTGGGCAAGCACCCCGGGTCCGGACCGTCGCTCCATGGCTGAAATCAGCCCACCGAAGGCCGGAACCAGCACCCCTGTGGCCCGGGCGAGCCCCCCGGGTTCGCCTCTCGCCCCCCGGTTCGGCGAGGATCGACCCATGCACAACCCGTCCGTCGACTCCTCGCCCCGCCCCCAACTCCGCCCCAGCGCCCTGCGCCCGGCCCTCCGCAGCGCCCTGGCCCTTGGTGTGTGCTCCGGACTGCTCCTCGTCCTGGTCGGGGTCGAGTGGCGTCCGCTGATCTCCGTCGACGGGGACATCTCCCGCACCGCCCACCGCTGGGCCGTCGCCGCCCCCGACGTCACCCAGGCCTGCCGCATCCTCACGGACTGGGTCTGGGACCCCCTGACCATGCGTCTGCTCGGCGCGGCGGTCGCCGTGTGGCTGGTGTGGCGGCACGCGGCCTGGTGGACGGCCGGGTGGCTGGTCGTCACATCGGTGCTGGGCACGCTGATCCAGCAGGGCCTCAAGGCCGGGGTCGGCCGGGCCCGCCCGGTGTGGCCCGACCCCGTCGACTCCGCGCACTACGCCGCATATCCCTCCGGGCACGCGCTCACCGCGACCGTGGTGTTCGGCCTCCTGCTGTGGCTGCTGCACCGGCACGGCGTCAGGCCCGTCGTATGGCGTACGGCGCTGGCGGTGGCGGTGGTCTCCGTGGTGGGCGTGGGACTGACCCGGATCTGGCTGGGCGTGCACTGGCCGTCGGACGTCCTGGGCGGCTGGCTGCTGGGGGCGCTTCTGGTGGCGCTGGCGATCGCGGCACAGCAACGGCAGCGGGGGTGGCGGTCGTGACCGGCCCGGGGTGCTGACCCGCGCTCCGGGGGCCGGACGTCCGCCCCACCGCCGACCCAGGCAGCCGGTGGGGCGGTCGGCGCGGTCGGCAACATCGGCTGGGATCCGCGGCCGGCGCTGAGGCTGGTCAGGTGAGGTGAGCTGCCGCAAGACGCCGGCTCGCCGTCCCGCAAGGCGGTAGCCTCAGGCCACTTTCAGGGGAAAAGCGCGCCCACTCTGGACGATCCCCCGCGTCGCCCAGAGCAGGCGGCAACCCGGCGCGCTCCGTCCGGAGTGGACCGGGATGCCCTGAGTATAGTTGGCTGCCAGCCAGTCAACGCAGGAGTTACAGGATGTCCCCGCGCAGCGCCTCGGTCAATGAAGAATTGCGGCGGCGTTCCCGGGAGCGGCTCCTGCAGGCCGCGGTGGAGCTGGTGAGCGAGCGCGGGTACGAGGCGACGACCCTCGCCGACATCGCGGACCGGGCCGGCTCCGCGCGCGGTCTGGTGTCGTACTACTTCCCCGGCAAGCGGCAGCTGGTGCAGTCGGCCGTGCACCGGCTGATGCACTGCACACTTCAGGAGGCGCTGGAGCGCGAGCCGCGCACCGAGGACGGCCGGGAGCGGATGGCGCGGGCCATCGACGTGATCCTGGGCCTGACCCGGGACCGTACGGTGCTGATGCGCCAGCACATGGCGGGGCTGCTGCATGCCGAGGGGTTCGTGCAGTGCCCGGAGCAGCAACGGCTGGCCGAACTGCTGCGGGACACCGCTGTCCGGCACGGGTCGCAGGACGTCGGCCACGACTACCCGATGCTGCGCTCCCAGCTGATGGGAGCCGTCTACGCGATGGTGCTGCCCAATGTGCCCCTGCCGCTCGCGACCCTGCGCGCCGAACTGTTCGCGCGCTACCGGCTCGACTGGGAGCAGGGGGTCCCGCCGGACGCCGAGGCGCCCGGCGGGAGATGTGACACCGATCTGTCGCGGTTCTTCGCGACGGATCCGGCTGCCGGGGATCAGTCGAAGTAGTCCGGCTGCGTCTGGACGTTGAGCTCGCGCAGGTGGACCCGCTTCGCCGGATCCGTGCGACGGTCGTCGAGCTTCAGCACGTCGAAGCCCTTGGCGATGTCGTTGGAGTAGATGTAGCCGTTGTAGTAGTACGCCGACCACGCGCCGCCGGTCTGCAGGGTCGTGGTGCTCAGCGGGCCGCGCTCGAAGTAGGCGATCTCCTTCGGCTTCGCCGAGTCGGTGAAGTCCCAGACGGAGACGCCGCCCTGGTACCAGGCCTGGACCATGAGGTCCTTGCCCTTGACCGGGATCAGCGAGCCGTTGTGGGCGACGCAGTTCTCGGTGTCCGCCTGGTGGCGCGGGATCTTGTAGTAGCCGCGGAAGACGAGCTTGCGCTTGTCGCCCTTGCCGACGATGTCGTAGATGCCGTCGGCGCCGCGGTTCGGGCCGGTCGCCTCGTTGCAGGTGGCCGCACCACCGCCGCCGAGCTCGTCGGTGAACACGACCTTGTTCGCCTTCTGGTTGAAGGTCGCCGAGTGCCAGAACGCGAAGTTGACGTTGTCCTGGACCTGGTCGATGACCTTCGGGTGCTCCGGGTCCTTGATGGAGAAGAGGATGCCGTCGCCCATGCAGGCACCGGCCGCCAGGTCCTTCTCCGGCAGCACGGTGATGTCGTGACAGCCGGTGGTCTTGGAGACGCCGGGGTTCGTGGGAGCGCCGGGGTTGCCGCCGCCGTCCGGGCCCTCGCCCGGGAACAGCACGGGGAAGCTGACCACCGCCGCCTTCTCGGGCGCCTTGCGCGGCACCTTGATGACCGAGATGCCGTCGTGCGGGGGCTGGCAGTCGGGGTAGGCGGCGTTCGGCGAGTACGAGGAGACGTAGATGTAGACGTTCTTGCGCTCGGGCACCAGGGTGTGGGTGTGCGAGCCGCAGGCGGTCTCCACGGCGGCGACGTACTTCGGGTTCGCCTTGTCGCTGATGTCGAAGACCTTCATGCCCTCCCAGGAGGACTTCTCGGTCACCGGCTGCGTGGTGCTGTTGCAGCTGCTGTCGCTGCGCGAGGAGTCGGTCGACAGGAAGAGCAGGTTGCCGGAGACGGAGATGTCGTTCTGCGAGCCGGGGCAGAGCACCTGGGCCACGGTCTTGGGGGACTTCGGGTTGCTGATGTCGAAGATGCGGAAGCCGTCGTAGTTGCCGGAGAAGGCGTACTTGCCCTGGAAGGCCAGGTCCGAGTTGGTGCCCGGCAGGGCGTCCTTGGGGATGTTCGTCAGGTGCTCGATGTTGGCGGAGTGGACGATCTCGTCCTGCCCGGGTATCTCGCCCGCCGCGATCGCCTCGGCCGCCTCGGCCCGGACGCCCTGGGACACCTCGCGCTGCACGGCCGGACCGTCCCCCGGGTCGGGGGTCGCGGCCGCCGGCACCGCGGTCAGGAGCGCGGCCAGAAGTCCGCCGCACGCGGCTGCGACTCCCAGCCGTCTGCGGCGTGTTCGGGGATCGTTCAACAGGGTCACTGCATCCTCCCTCGTCGCCGTTCGCACAGGAACGGTTCACGGTGCTCCGAAGTATCGTCTTCATCATGCACATATCAAAGGTTGGCAACGCACTCGTAATGAATCTTTCTGGTCAGTAATGCGGCCGGTGAAGCGACCAGTGATGCGAAGATCCCTACGAGGACGGGTCCCCGTCCCAACTCGCCTGCCCCAGGAGGTCGTTGTGCTCGTTCGCCGCGTGCCCCTCGTCACAGCCTCGCTGCTGCTCGCACTCGCCCTCACGGGCTGCGACTCCGGGAAGGACACCAAGTCGGCTGCGGTAAGCGGGCCTTCGGTGATCGCGCCGGGCAAGCCGGGCGAGGCGAACCGGACCCTCTCCGCCCAGGACGCGGCCGAGCAGCGCGTCGACGACGACACACCCAACTCGGCCGACGTGGCCTACGCGCAGAAGATGATCGAGCACCACGCACAGGCACTGGAGATGACCGAACTCGCCCCGGAACAGGCCCAGTCGGCGACCGTCAAGGGGCTCGCGGCGCGGATCGGAGCGGCGCAGGGACCGGAGATCGAGGCCATGAAGGCCTGGCTCACGACATACGGCAAGGAAACGGCGAGCAGCGGGCACCAGCACACGGCGATGCCCGGGATGGCCACCGAGGCACAGTTGGCCGATTTGCGTGCGGCGCGCGGCAAGGCGTTCGACGCGCTCTTCCTCACGCTGATGATCACCCACCACGAGGGCGCCCTCACCATGGCCACGGAGGTCAAGACACAGGGCAACAACGTGCGGATCGAGGAGATGGCGGACGACGTGATGGCCCAGCAGACGAGTGAGATCACGCGGATGCGCGCCATGCAGTGACGCCTGCGCCACCCGGCGACAGGTTCTGCGGGCGCTGCGCCGACGAGCGCCGTCCCGGCCGACGATGTGGCGACGAGCGCCTCGCCGACCGCCTTTCTCAGCGTCGAGCGTGGCGTGGCGTCAGGTATCCGGCGTCCCGCGCCTGTGAGATCAGCCTCAGGCACCGGCGTCGGCTGTGCCCGGTCGCGCACATGACCGCGAGGACGGGATCCACCCCCTCCTCCTGCGCGGCGCGGTACGCCTGCGCCACCAGCCGCCGCCCCTCGGCACCGCGCGGCCAGGCCGGGCGGGCGCGGCGGACGGCGGGGGGCTCGTCGGGGCACGCCGCGTCACCGGCATCCACGGCGACTTCCGTGCGGTCCGCGCCGTCCGTGCGGTCCGTGCCGTCCGCGGCCTCCGCGGCCGCCGTCTCAGGGGCAGCACCGCCGCAGTTCTCGAACAGCGGGCCCTTGATCCAGTCCGCGAGCACCGTCAGATCGACGAGGGACAGGGCCGGCTGGGCCCGGATGTCCTCGATGGAGACGCGGCCCGCGGAGACGACGGCCAGCAGTTCGACGCGCGCCCCGTCGGCGAACGCCAGCCGGACATGGAACCAGGAAGTGGCGCCCCCGCTCTCCCGGACCTCCCACGCGGGCCACACGGAGACCGTGCCGTCCTCGGCGGAACGATCAGAAAGATTAAGAAACGATGCTTCTAGCACACACGCAACGTAACCGCATGATCACTTTCCATAAGAACGAACACGCGCGCGTCGCCACCGCACAGCACCCTGTCAGCGGAGCGACCATGGTGCGATGCTGGAGTCACCAGCGATCTCCTCCGACCCAGAGGGTAAGGAGTTCCGCCCGTGCTGCGTGTCGCCGTCGTCGGCTCCGGGCCGAGTGGGGTCTACACCGCCCAGAGCCTGGTCCAGCAGGACCCCGAGGCGCTCGTCGACGTCCTGGACCGGCTGCCGTGCCCGTACGGGCTCGTGCGGTACGGCGTCGCCCCGGACCACGAGAAGATCAAGTCGCTCCAGCAGAACCTGCGCGCGGTGCTGGAGCACGAGCGGGTGCGCTTCCTCGGCGGGGTCCGGGTCGGCGCGGGCGGGGTGCCCGTGGCCCGGCTGCGCGGGCTCTACCACGCGGTCGTGTACTGCGTGGGCGCCGCGACGGACCGCCGCCTCGGCATCCCCGGCGAGGAGCTGCCGGGCAGCTTTTCGGCCACGGAGTTCGTGTCCTGGTACAGCGCGCATCCGGACGCCGCCGTCGGCCGGTTTCTGCAGGGCGTTCACTCGGCTGTCGTAGTCGGCGTGGGGAATGTCGCGGTGGACGTCACCCGGATCCTGGCCCGGGGCGCGGCCGAGCTGAGCCCCACCGACATGCCGCAGGCGGCGCTGGCCGCGCTCGCGGCCGGCACGGTGACCGAGATCCACATGGTGGGCCGGCGCGGCCCGTCCCAGGCCCGCTTCACCACCAAGGAGCTGCGCGAGCTGGGCGGACTGCCGGACACCGAGGTGGTCGTGGACGAGGCGGAACTGGCGCTGGACCCGGCGTACGGCGATCCGTCCGCACTGCCGGCGGCGCAGCGGCGCAACGTGGAAGTGCTGCGCGGCTGGGCGTCGGCGCCGGCCCGCGGCGCCCGGCGACGGATCCGGCTCCGGTTCTTCCTCCGGCCCGTCGAACTGCGCGCCGTCGGGGACCGGGTGGGCGCGGTGCGCTTCGAGCGGACCGTCCCGGACGGCCACGGCGGGATAAGGGGCACCGGCGGGTACGAGGACGTCGAGGCGCAGTTGGTGCTGCGGTCGGTGGGGTATCGCGGGGTGCCGCTGGAGGGGCTGCCGTTCGACCCGGAGCGGGGCACGGTGCCGCAGCTCGCCGGGCGGGTGCTGCGCGAGGGCGCGGTCGCGCCGGGCGAGTACGTGGCGGGCTGGATCAAGCGGGGCCCGACCGGCGTCATCGGCACCAACCGGCCGTGCGCGAAGGAGACGGCGACGTCCCTGCTGGAGGATGCCCCCGGCCTCATGCGGCGGGAGCTGCCCGGTGATCCGCTCACCATGTTGCGAGCCGCCGGGGCCGAGCCCGTCGAGTGGGCGGGATGGCTGGCGATCGAGCGGGCCGAGGCGGAGCTGGGCGCCTCACTGGGGCGGAACGTGGTGAAACTGCCGGACTGGGCGTCGCTGCGGGCCGCGGCGGGCCCGACCGGGATCGGTGTACAGGACACACAGCCGCAACGTCCGTGAAATCAACAAACTGTTCAAGACTCGTACGGTCTCGTGCAGTGCGGATGCCGCCGCCCCCTTTCCCCGCCGCTCTGGAGTGCCCATGGCCACGACCGCGCCCGTTCATCCCGTCGACGAGGTGCCGCCCGTACGCCAGTTGGCCGCGTTCGGCCTGCAGCATGTGCTCGCGATGTACGCGGGAGCGGTCGCCGTGCCCCTGATCGTGGGCGGTGCGATGAAGCTGTCGCCCGCCGACCTGGCGTATCTGATCACCGCCGACCTTCTGGTGTGCGGCATCGCCACGCTCATCCAGTGCGTGGGCTTCTGGCGCTTCGGCGTCCGGCTGCCGATCATGCAGGGCTGTACGTTCGCCGCGGTGTCGCCGATGGTGCTGATCGGGACGACGGGCGGCGGGCTGCCCGCGATCTACGGCTCGGTGATCGTGGCGGGACTCGCGATCGTGCTGCTGGCACCCGTGTTCGGCAGGCTGTTGCGCTACTTCCCGCCACTGGTCACGGGCACGGTGATCCTGGTCATCGGTGTCTCGCTGCTGCCGGTCGCGGGCAACTGGGCGGCCGGCGGCGTCGGCTCGGCGGACTTCGGGGAGCCGAAGAACATCGGGCTCGCCGTGTTCGTGCTCGTGGTGGTGCTGGGCGTGCAGCGGTTCGCGCCGGTGTTCCTCAGCCGGATCGCGGTGCTGATCGGCATCGTGGTGGGGCTCGCCGTCGCGGCGCCGTTCGGGTTCACGGACTTCGACGGGGTCGGGGACGCCGACTGGGTCGGGATCAGCACGCCGTTCCACTTCGGCGCACCCACGTTCGAGGCGTCGGCGGTCATCTCGATGCTCGTCGTGGCGCTGGTGACCATGACCGAGACGACCGGCGACCTCATCGCGGTCGGTGAGCTGACAGGCCGTGAGGTCGAGCCGCGCGGCCTCTCCGACGGCCTGCGCGCCGACGGCCTGTCGACCGTCCTCGGCGGTGTCTTCAACACGTTCCCGTACACGGCGTACGCGCAGAACGTCGGGCTGGTGAGCATGACCCGGGTGCGCAGCCGCTGGGTCGTCGCCACCGCGGGCGCCATCCTCGTCCTGCTGGGGCTGCTGCCCAAGCTCGGCGCGGTGGTGGCGGCCGTGCCGGCGCCGGTGCTGGGCGGCGCCGGGCTCGTGATGTTCGGGAGCGTGGCCGCGAGCGGTCTGCGCACGCTGGCCCGGGTCGACTTCAAGGACAACCACAACCTGACGGTGGTGGCCGTGTCGGTCGCGATGGGCACGCTGCCGGTCGGCGTGCCCACGATCTACGCGAAGTTCCCCGACTGGTTCCAGACGGTGATGAACAGCGGCATCAGCGCAGGCTGCGTGACGGCGATCGCGCTCAACCTGCTCTTCAACCACCTTCCCTCACAGGCCGTTTCGGCATCGAAGCCGGTCCCCCTCGCCCCCGCCGGCGGGGAACGGCCCGCCGGGCAAGAGGCTGTCTGAGGTGGCCCGCCGGGCGGCCGGGCACGCCGGCTGCTCATGGACGTCGGATCTCAGCTCTTCGTGCAGGCAGCCCCGTTGAGCGTGAAGGAGCCGGGGGCCGCGCTGTTGCCCGTGTGGTTGGCCTGGTAGCCGATGGTGACGCTCGCGCCCGGTGCGAGCGTGGCGTTGTACGTCGCGTTCGTCGCCGTCACCGCTCCGGAGGCAGGAGCGTATGTGGCGCCCCAGCCGTTGGTGATGGTCTGGCCGCTGGGCAGGGTGAAGCCGAGCTGCCAGCCGTTGACCGTGGCGGCGCCCGTGTTGGTGAGGGTCACCGAGGCGGTCAGACCGGTGCTCCAGGCGTTGGTCGTCGCACTCACCCTGCAACTGCCGGGCTCGGGTTGCGGCGCGGGACCTGACGCGTCCAGGCCGAAGAAGGTCAGCACGCGGGCGGCCATGCCCCAGGCGTACAGGTTGTGCCCGACGCCCTGGAGACTGATGGCCTCCACCGGGGCCTGGTCACCCGTGCCGCCGTACCGGGTGCGGGTCCAGCCGGAGGCGGGCGTGTCGGTGGCGGACGGGGTCTGGCTCACGCCCCGCACATTGGTCCACTGCTTGATCGCCTCGCCGAAGTTGGGGTAGCGCAGCACGTCGTCCTCGGTGCCGTGCCACAGCTGCACACGCGGCCGGGTCCCGGTGTAGCCGGGGTAGGCGCCGCGGGCGAGGTCGCCCCACTCCTGCGCGGTGTGGATCACGGTGCCGCCGGAGCAGGCGCTGTTCCACTCGGATCCGTCGGTGGTGGCGAAGCAGCCGAACGGGACCCCGGAGAAGGCGGCTCCGGCGGCGAACACGTCGGGGTAGTCGCCGAGCAGGACGTTGGTCATCATCGCCCCGGACGAGATGCCGGTGACGTAGACGCGTGAGGCGTCGGCCGCATAGGCGGCGCTCACCCAGTCGATCATCGACTTGATGCCGACGGGGTCGCTGCCACCGCCGCGCTTGAGCGCCTGGGGGGAGGAGACGTCGAAGCACTTGCTGCTGCGGGTGACGGACGGGTAGACGATCACGAACCCGTACTTGTCGGCGAGTTGGGGGTACTCGGTGCCGGAGTACATCGCGGGACCGGAACCGCCGCACCAGTGGACAGCGACGAGAACGGCCGGGTGCGCGGTGACGGTGGCGGGTGCGTACACGTACATCTGGAGGTTGCTGGGGTTGGCGCCGAAGCCGGTGACCTCGGTGAGGGTGCCGGCGGGGACCGGCGCGGCGGCCTGGGCGCGGGCGGTGGCCGCGGGTGCGGTCAGCAGCGCGGCGGCGAGCAGGAGCAGCAGTGCGCCGAACAGCGAACGCAGCGCTTTCCCGGGGGAGTTGGACACGTGCTTGCCCCTTTCTGATAGCGGCTCGGGGGACGTCGTACGTGTGGTGCGGGGTGAGGAAGGGCGGGTGCGGGCGGAGTCCGTCTGGATCAACACGCCCTAGCCGCCGGGGAAGTCGGGGGTAGTCGCCGCTCGACGCGGGATCCATGCCGTGACGGAGGAAGCGAGCCGTCGACGGCGATGGTGAGCAGGACGCCGATCAGGAACAGGACCACGAGCGGCGGTGAACGTACGCGTGCGCGGAGTCGGCATCGACTCGCCCCTCTCCGACAGGCCGTGAAAAGGAAGCGTCGCGTCGCATGGTGGCATGCGCATGCTCGCCATGGAAGCGCTCCCACGCCAACTCTCCGAAAGCCCTTGCCGGGCGCGCGAGCCGCGCCGGGGTGGCCGGATGTGTTCTGCGCAAAGCGTTGACTAGAAAGCGCTTGCCCCCTACGTTCCGTTCAGCAGTGTGACCGAGCCGCTCGCACTGACCCCACAAAGGGCCGCACTGCCCGTGCATGACGTTCAACATGGCGCACAACATTCACATACCTGTCCGACTTCCCTCCCTGAAGGGACGCACCCGCATGCGTACAGGCCCCCCACGTACACACGCGCAAAGATCCACTCTTGTGGCGGCGGCCGCCGCTCTCGCCACGGCGGCGGTCCTCGCCCTCCCCCAGCCGGCCGGCGCCGCCGACAGCTCGCCGGTCGGGTTCGGCGCCGGCACGACCGGCGGCGGCAGCGCCACCGCGGTCACCGTCTCGACGCTGTCCGCCTTCAAGACCGCGGTGACCGGCGGCACGGCGAAGGTCGTGAAGGTCAACGGCCTGATCTCGCTGAGCGGTCAGGTCGACATCGGGTCCAACACCACGGTCCTGGGCGTCGGTTCGTCGTCCGGGTTCACCGGGGGCGGGCTGCGTCTGAAGAAGGTGACGAACGTCGTCATCCGCAACCTGAACATCAGCAAGCCGCTCAAGCCGGCCGACGGCATCGAGGTCCAGGCCTCCACCAAGGTGTGGATCGACCACAACTCCTTCTCGGCCGACCGCGATCACGACAAGGACTACTACGACGGTCTGCTGGACATCAACCACGCCTCGGACTACGTGACGGTGTCCTGGAACACCTTCAAGGACCACTTCAAGGGATCGCTCGTCGGCCACAGCGACAACAACGCGGGCCAGGACACCGGGCGCTTGAGGGTGACGTACCACCACAACCAGTTCACCAACGTCTACTCGCGCATCCCCAGCCTGCGCTTCGGCACCGGCCACTTCTACGACAACTACGTCGTCGGAGCCGAGACGGCCGTCCACTCACGCATGGGCGCCCAGATGCTCGTCGAGAACAACGTCTTCCGCTCGACGCAGGTCGCCGTCACCACCAACCGCGACAGCGACGTGGACGGCTACGCCAACCTGACCGGCAACGACCTCGGTGGAGCCGCGACCGAGGTGTCGCAGGTGGGGACGTTCACCAAGCCGCCGTACAGCTACACCGCCGAGCCCGCATCGTCCGTCGTCGCCTCGGTGACGTCCGGCGCGGGCGCCGGAAAGCTCTGACCTTCCCAAGCACCGTTCCAGAGCACCGTTCCAGAGCACTGGCCCGAGCAGTGTCCGGAGCACGGGCCGGAGCACCGCCCGAAGGCACTCCCCATCCCCACCTGGAAGAAGGCACGGGACATGACTTCACCAGCACCTCGGCGCACCCGCGGGCGCGCTCTCACCGGCGGGCTGGCCGCCGTCGGCCTCACGGTTGGCATGATCATGACCAGTGGGGCGCTGACCCCCGCGAGCGCCGCCACCTGGCCCACGCCCACCAGCAGCAAGGCGGTGACCGCCACCATCCCGGTCTCCGGCACCAAGGACTACGGGATGCAGCGCCTGTACGGCAGCGGCGACCTCGGCACTGGCGGCCAGAACGAGAACCAGGACCCGATCCTGGAGCTCGCGCCCGGCGCCGTCCTGAAGAACGTCATCATCGGCGCGCCAGCCGCCGACGGCATCCACTGCAAGGGCAGCTGCACGCTGCAGAACGTCTGGTGGGAGGACGTCGGCGAGGACGCGGCGACCTTCCTCGGCTCCTCCTCGTCCAACGTCTACACCGTCTCCGGCGGCGGGGCGAAGGAGGCCAGCGACAAGGTGTTCCAGTTCAACGGCGCGGGGACGCTGAACGTCTCGAACTTCGCCGTGAAGAACTTCGGCACCTTCGTGCGCAGTTGCGGCAACTGCAAGAGCGCCCAGTACAAGCGCACGATCAACCTCAACACGATCGAGGCGACCTACAAGGGCGGCCGGCTCGTCGGCATCAACACGAACTACGGCGACAGCGCGACCCTGAGGAAGATCACCATCGTCGGGGACAGCAGCAAGAAGATCGTCCCGTGCCAGAAGTACATCGGCAACAACACGGGCGCGGAGCCGCCCAAGAACGGCTCGGACGCCGACGGGACGTACTGCAAGTACTCCTCGTCCGACATCACCTACAAGTAGACCCCCCACGGTGAACCCGGCCGTACGAAGCGCACCCGCACGGCGCTTCGTACGGCCGCCGTGTTCACGCTCCCGGTCAGCGCCTCATGGCTCCGGTGATCTCCGCCTGGTACTCCGCGTAGGCGGCGCGCAGGGCCGTGCCCGGCCAGTCGGCCGGGAGGAGTTCGGGGGGCAGCACGGGGTCGGTGAGCAGATGACGTACGACCGCGGCGAAGGCCGCGAGGAGGTCGGCGGGGCGGTCCGCCTGCGCGATGTGGACGAGCAGGGCTTCCGCGGTGGCGGCCCAGGTGTCCAACGGCCAGAGATCTGCGACGAGTTCGCGTGCGGGACGGTCCGGGCGGGCGGTATAGGACTGGGCCACCGGCGTCAGGTCGTCCGGCAGGGGGCGGCTGAGGTTGGCGGGGCGCAGCCAGACACCCTCGCGGAGTTCGGCCAGGCGCAGCGCGGCCAACCGGGAGCGCAGGTCGGCGCGTTCGGCGGGACCGCGTCCCGTGGCCGTGATCACCACCATCTCCCAGTCGCCGTCCCACGCGCGCGTGCGGGCGGCCACCGCGTCGTCCTGCCGGCGCTGACGAACCAGCAGGCGGTCGCTGAGCCGGTAGACGGAGTCGGTGCGCCGCAGGTCACCGGCGGCCACCATGCGGCTGAGCGCGGCACGCAGCGTGGAGCCGCCGACGCCGAACGACTCGACCGCGCGCACGAGGTCCTTCACCGCAAGCTCCGGCGGGTGCGTGCCCAGCAGCAGGCTCAGCACGACCGACCGCGCGGACAGCGGCCGCAGGCCGAGCTCACCGGACTGCTCCGACACGTTCATGCGCATGAGCACGTACTGTACGGGCGCCCCACTGTTGCATCATTGCTACGGCCGCAGGAAGGATGCAACATGGGCGCATGATGTCGACACCCGCGCCCTCGCAGCCCCAGCCCCAGCCCCAGTCCCAGCCCCAGCCCCAGCCCCAGCCGAAGTACGCCACGCACGAGGTCACGAACCAGCCCCCGCCGCTGACGCCGTACGACGCTTCCGAGGACGCCGCCCTGCTGGAGGGGCTGCGCCGGGAGGGCGCCGGATGGGGGGAGGAGGACGTCCGGCGGCTCGGCCTGCGGGCCGGCAGCGCCGAGGCGCAGGAGTGGGCCGAGCAGGCCAACGTCCACGAGCCGGTGCTGCGCACCCATGACCGGTACGGCAACCGTGTCGACGAGGTCGACTTCCATCCCGGCTGGCACCACCTGATGCGGGCCGCGGTCGCCGAGGGGCTGGCCGGGGCGCCGTGGGCGGACGACCGGCCCGGCGCCCATGTCGCCCGCACCGCCGGCGGGCTGGTGTGGGGGCACACCGACGCGGGTCACGGCTGTCCGACGTCGATGACGTACGCGGCCGTTCCCGCGCTGCGCGCGCAGCCGGACCTGGCGAAGGTCTACGAACCCCTGCTGACCGGCCGGGAGTACGACCCGGAGCTGCGGGTGCCGACGGAGAAGCCCGGACTGCTCGCCGGCATGGGGATGACCGAGAAGCAGGGCGGCTCCGACGTCCGCACGAACTCCACGACGGCGACCCCGACGGCCGAGCCGGGCGTGTACACGCTGCGCGGACACAAGTGGTTCACGTCGGCGCCGATGTGCGATGTGTTCCTGGTGCTGGCACAGGCTCCCCAGGGGCTGTCGTGCTTCCTGGTGCCGCGGATCCTGCCCGACGGCAGCCGCAACACCTTCCGCATCCAGCGCCTCAAGGACAAGCTGGGCAACCGCTCCAACGCCTCCTGCGAGCCGGAGTTCGAGGGAACCGTGGCCTGGCTGGTCGGGCCCGAGGGCCGGGGCGTGAAGACGATCATCGAGATGGTCAACTGCACGCGCCTGGACTGCGTGATGATGTCGGCGACGCTGATGCGCAAGACGCTCGTCGAGGCGGGCCATCATGTCCGGTACCGCAGCGCGTTCGGGGCGCCCCTCGTCGACCAGCCGCTGATGCGCAACGTCCTGGCCGACCTGGCGCTGGAGTCGGAGGCCGCCACCACGCTCACGCTGCGGCTGGCGGGCGCCGCGGACCGGGCGATCCGCGGGGACACGGGCGAGGCGGCGTTCCGGCGGATCGCGACCGCCGTCGGCAAGTACTGGGTCACCAAACGGGGGCCGGCGTTCACCGCGGAGGCGCTGGAATGCCTGGGCGGCAACGGCTACGTGGAGGAGTCGGGCATGCCCCGCCACTACCGCGAGGCTCCCCTGCTGTCGATCTGGGAGGGCTCGGGCAACGTCAACGCCCTCGACGTACTGCGGGCGCTCAGGCGGGAACCGGGCACCGCGCAGGCCTTCTTCGACGAACTCGCCCTGGCGCGCGGCGCGGACGCCCGGCTGGACGCGGCGGTCGTCCGGCTCCAGGGCCTGCTGACCGCCGGCTCCGAGGCCGGCGCCCGCCGTCTGGTGGAACAGATGGCGCTCGCCCTCCAGGCCTCCCTGCTGGTCCGGCACGCCCCGCCCGCGGTGGCCGACGCCTTCTGCGCGACCCGGCTGGGCGGCGACTGGGGGCACGCCTTCGGGACCCTCCCGGACGGCGCCGATGTCGACGCCGTCCTGGAGCGGAGCCTTCCCGTCCCGCACTGACGGACCCCACCTGTGAGTCATCGCCCGGTTCCTTCGTCCCGGGGAACAACCGAAGTGCGGGGTCGCTCAGCCTGTCGGGCGGCCCCACAGGGCGTCGAAGCGGGCCCAGTCGGTGTCCCACTGCTCCACGCGGCGGCGTTCCAGGCGGCCTCGTACGAAGCGGCCGCCCGCGAGGGGGAGGGCCGCCGTGCCGACTCCGGCCAAGCCGCCGACGAGCGAGGCACGCAGTCTGGCCTGGGCCGCGGTGGCCGGCTTCGTCACCAGGCGGCCCTGCCGGTCCGTCCAGACCGTGACGGGCGTGCCGGCGGCGCTGCCGGGGCCGACCCTGACCTGGCCGGTGTGCGCGGAGCCGTCCGGCCCCGTCCAGCCCACCTTCGCCCACACCTGCTCGCCGCCGGCGGAACCGCTCACGGCGGCCTTGCCCGGCGCCTGCTCGGACAGCCGCCCCACGAGGGGCCGCCACTCGACGCGTTCCCGCGCCAGACCGTGCTCGACGGACCCTGCGGTCGCCAACCCCGCCAGCACCCCGGCGAGGACGGTGAGCCCCCACACACCGAGCACGACCCAGGACTCCACCCGGTCGGCGCGACGCTTGAGCGGGTTGCGCCGCCAGCGCCACAGCCACAGCTTCGGACCACGGAACGCCATCGAAGGCTTCCTCCTCGTGAGCATGAACATCCCGGCCGCCCTCCCATACGGGGCAGGCGGGCCCGATGCTCAGGACGACTCCCTCATCCCGACGGTCCCACGCCTGCGCCGCCCGCGCAGGCGCCGTCGGAAAGTGGCCGAGGACATGCGCCCCCCACCCGCCTCCACCGCTGTGACCTGCGGCGACGGCGTTTCCAGAGGTGACTGTCAGTGGCGGGGTGCAGACTGGCCGGTGTCTGGGACAAGGACGTCGAGGACACAGCGGAGGAGATCGGCATGACCGAGGTACTGCTCGCCGTGGGTACGCGCAAAGGTCTGTTCATCGGACGGCGGCGCGGCGGCGCATGGGAGTTCGACGAATCACCCTATTTCAACGCACAGGCGATCTACTCGGTCGCCATCGACACCCGCGGCGACCGTCCGCGGCTGCTGGCCGGCGGCGACAGCGCGCACTGGGGGCCGTCGGTGTTCCACTCCGACGACCTCGGCCGTACCTGGACCGAACCGGCGAAACCGGCCGTCAAGTTCCCGCAGGACACCAAGGCCTCGCTGGAGCGCGTGTGGCAGCTGCACCCGGCGGAGGCCGAGCCGGACGTGGTGTACGCGGGCACGGAACCGGCCGCGCTGTACCGCTCGGAGGACCGCGGCGAGAGCTTCGAGCTGGTCCGCCCGCTGTGGGAGCACCCGACGCGCTCGCAGTGGGTGCCGGGCGGCGGCGGGGAGGGCCTGCACACGGTCCTCACCGACGAACGCGACCCGCAGGCGGTGACGGTGGCCGTGTCCACGGCCGGGGTGTTCCGCACGACCGACGGCGGCACGAGCTGGGCCCCCTCCAACTCCGGTGTCTCCGCGGTGTTCCTGCCGGATCCGAACCCGGAGTTCGGCCAGTGCGTCCACAAGGTCGCGAGGGACGCGTCGAACCCGGACCGCCTCTACCTGCAGAACCACTGGGGGGTCTACCGCAGTGACGACGCGGGCCAGCAGTGGACCGACATCGGTGCGGGTCTGCCGTCCACCTTCGGCTTCGCCGTCGCCGCGCACCCGACGCGCGGGGACACGGCGTACGTGTTCCCGATCACCGCCGACGCGGACCGGGTGCCCGCCGACCGGCGTTGCCGGGTCTTTCGCACCGCGGACGCCGGCAACAGCTGGGAGCCGCTCACGGCAGGCCTGCCCCAGGAGGACCACTACGGCACGGTCCTGCGCGACGCGCTCCGGACGGACGACGCGGACCCGGCGGGCGTGTACTTCGGCAACCGCAACGGCGAGGTCTTCGCCTCCGCCGACGACGGCGACAGCTGGCGGCAACTGGCCTCGCACCTGCCGGACGTCCTGTGTGTGCGGGCCGCGGTGGTCGGATGAGGGGAGCCCTGCGACAGAAGCGGCCGGGCAGCCTTGGCCACTGGTTGATCACCGTTGTGCGTACGGCAGTAGGGTGACGCCGTGGCACCACGACCCTTGCATGAAATCGTCGAACCGGGCTGGGCGAAAGCCCTCGAACCCGTCGCCGGAAGGATCGCCGGGATGGGCGACTTCCTGCGCACGGAGATCGCCTCGGGACGTACCTACCTCCCGGCCGGGCAGAACGTCCTGCGGGCCTTCCAACAACCCTTCGACGACGTCCGCGTCCTGATCGTCGGACAGGACCCGTACCCGACGCCCGGGCATGCGGTGGGACTGTCGTTCTCGGTCGCTCCGGAGGTCCGCCCGCTGCCCGGCAGCCTGATCAACATCTACCGGGAGCTCAACACCGACCTGGGCCTGCCCCAGCCGTCCAACGGCGACCTGACGCCGTGGACGCAGCAAGGGGTGCTGCTGCTGAACAGGGCGCTCACCACGGCGCCGCGCAAACCGGCCGCGCACCGCGGCAAGGGCTGGGAAGAGGTCACCGAGCAGGCGATACGGGCGCTGGCGGCGCGCGGCAAGCCCCTGGTGTCCATCCTGTGGGGCCGTGACGCCCGCAACCTGCGTCCGCTGCTGGGGGATCTGCCGTCCGTGGAGTCCGCGCACCCCTCCCCCATGTCGGCCGACCGCGGTTTCTTCGGCTCACGGCCGTTCAGCAGGGCCAACGACCTGTTGGTCCGGCAAGGAGGTCAGCCGGTGGACTGGCGCCTGCCGTGACCGCCGACGCCGGTCACGGCGACGGCACCGGTCAGGGCGACGGCACCGGTCAGGGCGACGGCACCGGCATCCTCGCCGTGGATTCGGGCGGTTCGGGGCTGCGGGTCGCGCTGGGCGTCGCCGGGCAGGGGATCCTGGGCCGGTGTTCTTCCGACGTGCCCGTGCGCACCGGTGCACGGGGCATCGACGCGGGTCACCTGATGGAGCAACTGACGCCCCTGGTCCGGGCGTTGAGGGACGAGGCCGGTGCCCCGCCGCCGGTCACGGCCGTCGTGGGAGCGGCCGGGCTCAGCACGTTGGGCGACGCCCTGCGCGCCGAGCTTCCGGGCGCGCTGGCACGGGAGTTCGGGGTTCGCAGGACCGCGCTCGTCGCCGATGCCGTGACCGCCTACGTCGGCGCGCTCGGGGCCCGGCCGGGAGCCGTGGTGGTCGCGGGCACGGGTCTGATCGCGATCGGCACGGATCTGACGGCCTGGCAGCGGGCGGACGGCTGGGGCCATCTGCTGGGCGACTGCGGGAGCGGCGCCTGGATCGGCCGGGCCGGGCTGGAAGCCGCATTGCGTGCGTACGACGGGCGTCCCGGCGGATCCGCACCGCTCCTGGCCCGCGCCGAGGAGCGGTTCGGGCCGATGCCCGGACTGCCCGGGCTGCTCTACCCGCGCCCGGACCGCCCGGCCGTCCTCGCCTCCTTCGCACCGGACGTGGCCGGTTGCGCCCAGGACGACCCGGTCGCCACCGGCATCCTGCAGGCCGCGGCCCGGCACATGGCCGAGTCGGCCGCCGCCGTCTGCCCGCCCGGCGGAGCGCCCCGGATCGCCCTCACCGGGGGCCTGTTCAACCTGGGCGAGCCCCTTCTCGTCCCCCTGGAGGACGAATTGGCGAGACAGCTGCCGCACGCCCGGCGGGTGCCCGCCGAGGGCGATCCGCTGGACGGCGCCGTGTGCATCGCCACCGCACTGGCGGCGGGCACGCTCACGCTGCCGGCCGAGGAGACACTGCTCTCGGTGGTGCACCAGCCGTAATGCAGTGCGCGTAGAGAACGTACGCCACGGTCCAAAAGCGGGGATTGCCCCCTTCGAGGGCAAGTCTCCCGGAAAACACGCTGATCACTTCTGATCCGTACGTAACTCATCAGACAAAACCGGACGGATACCGCTCACCTGCACCCTCCCCGAACAGGGGAGCCCAGGAAGCCAGTAACATGCGTCGCCATGAGCTCCCCCACTGGGCCCGCGTCCGGCCTGCCAGTACGAATGCCGCGACCTCGCCAGCCCGGGCGGCACCGCCGACCCGAGCCTCTGGCGGCTCCCGAGGGCGCGCCCGCCCTCGTTCTCGCGGTGCCGGGTACGCCGAGCGCCGCCACCCGCGGCCTCGCCGAGGAGATCGTGAGCATCGCTCGCTCCGAGCTTCCCGGCCTGGACGCGCGCATCGGTTACCTCGACGGGGACGACACCGAGTTCCCCACCCTGCAGTCCGTGCTCACGTACGCCGCCGAGGAGCGCACCGCCCGCTTCGAGCAGGCCCGTGCCGCCGGTCTGGACGTCAAGGAGCCCGACGGCCCGGTCGCCGTCGTCGTGCCGCTGCTGGCCGGCCCCGACAACTCGCTGCTGCGCCAGGTCCGCCAGGCCGTCATGGAGAGCCGGATCGCGGCCGAGCTGACCGATGTGCTCGGCCCGCACCCGCTGCTGGCCGAGGCGCTGCACGTGCGGCTGTCCGAGGCGGGCCTCGCCCGCGCGGACCGCGCCCGGCTGTTCACCGTGGCCACGGCCGCGGACGGCATCATCCTGGCCTCCGTGGGCGGCGAGGAGGCCGTGCAGGCGGCCGGGATCACCGGCATGCTGCTCGCCGCGCGCCTCGCCGTGCCGGTGATGGCCGCGGCCCTCGACCAGGAGGGCTCCATCGCCTCCGTCGCCGAGCAGCTGCGTTCCTCCGGCTCCCAGCAGCTCGCCCTGGCGCCGTATCTGATCGGCCCGGAGATCGACGCCACGCTGATCGAGGAGGCGGCCAAGGAGGCGGGCTGCGCCGCCGCCGAGGCGCTCGGCCCGTACCCGGCCATCGGCAAGCTCGCGCTGGCCAAGTACACGACCGCCCTCGGCATCGCGCCGCCGCAGCCGCAGGGCGCGCCGGTCCGTTGAAACCACTGTTAGAGGACGCAGTACGACCCGAAGGGCCCGCTTCCGGCTGAGGAGCGGGCCCTTCGTCGTGCGGGCGGCCGAGGCCGGGACAGGGGTCGCGAGACTGAGGTCAGCCGAGGACCACGCAGGACGCGGCCGGGACGGCGATCGAGCCGCCGCGCCGGGGCAGGCCGGTGGCCGGGTCCAGGGTGAACCAGGTGACGTCGCCGGAGCGCTCGTTGGCGACGTAGAGGCAGCGGCCCGGGCCGTCGACGGCGACGGCCCGCGGCCAGTTACCGGCGCAGGGCACCGTGCCGACGAGCCGCAGGGCGTCCCCCTCGCCCTCGACCGCGAACACGGAGAGCACGTCCTCGCCGCGGGTGGCGGTCCACAGGAACCTGCCGTCGGGCGAGACGGCGAGCCCCGAAGGGTAGGCGTCCCCGGCCGGGGCGCCGGGCAGCACCGCTGCCTCGGCCAGCGGTTTCAGCGAGCCGTCCGAGGCGTCCCAGCGGCAGACGGTGACGGTCGGGGTGAGTTCGTTGACGACGTAGGCGTACCCGCCGCCGGGGTGGAAGGCCAGGTGGCGGGGTCCGGAGCCGGGGCGCAGCGCATGCTCCCGGTGCAGGACGGGGCTGCCGTCGCGCAGGGCGCACACCCGCACGGAATCCGTGCCCAGGTCCACGCTCACCGCCCAGCGGCCGCTCGGGTCGGGCTGCACCTGGTGGGCGTGCGGGCCCTGCTGGCGTCGCGTGTGCGGGCCCGATCCGGTGTGCCGCAGGACGCCGGAGGCGACGCGGGCGAGGGTGCCGTCCGGGCGGACCGGGACGGCGGTGACGCTGCCGGAACCGTAGTTGGCGGTAAGGACATGGCCGTCGAACACGCTGAGGTGCGTGGGCCCGCTGCCGCCGACGGGCACGGGCGGCCCGGCCGGCTCCGGCACATCGCCCTCGACCCGGTAGGCGGCCACCGCGCCGTCCGCCGTCTCGCTGACCGCGTACAGCGTGTCCCCGGCGGGCGACAGGGCCAGATACGAGGGGTCGGGGACGCCGTTCACGCTGCTCAGGACGGTCAGGGCGCCGCTGTCCGGGTCCACGGCGGCGGCCACGATGCCGGGCCCTCCAGCCGCCGTGAACGAACCGATGAACGCCCGCCGTCGTCTTCCGCCGAGGTCTGCCACCGCTGTCCCCTCCCGGGTCGCCGCTCTCGCTGCTGACGCTGCTGCTCGGGGTGACGGTAGCAGTCGATCACCGGCGGTCTAGACCAGACTCGCTCGCCGCGTCGGGAAGCCCGCGTCCGCTCAGCCGCCGAGCGAGGCCCGGTGGGATCCGCGCAGGGGGACGGCGAGTTCGAGGAGGGCCTGTTCGAGGGCGTGCAGATGGGCCAGTACCGGCTCGGCCGGCGCACCGTGCGGCGCGGCGGCGGTCGGTGCGGGCTGGCGCGGCCCGTCGGCCGGCGGGGCGGTGAGCGACTCGACGGCGGCCTCCACACGCCAGCAGGCAGCGACGAGCCGGGCGTCGTGCGAGGCCTCGGGGTCCGCGACGACCGAGGCCAGGGCGCGCACCTCGCGGGCGCAGTCGTCGAGCAGCGCGAGCACGTGCCGGGCCCGTGCCTTGCGGGCCCGCAGCGGGCTGAGCGGGTGCACCAGCGGCGCCAGGGACTGCCGGACCCGGGCCAGGATCTGCTCCAGCTCGGCCACCCGCCGGGCCGGGTCCGCCGTAGGGGAGCCCGCGAGCCGGGCGGCGGCCTCGGCGGTGCACGTGTGCACGCAGCGCAGGGCACGCTCCACCCAGGCGTCGGTGACGGAGTGCGTCGTCACGGGGAGCACCAGCAGCACCGCCAGCACGGCGCCCAGCGCTCCCACGGCCGTCTCGGTGACCCGGAGGGCGAGCAGGGCCGGGTCGAGCACACCGAGCAGCCCGTACAGCGCGCTGGCCATGACCGTGACGGCGAGCATCATCCAGGTGTAGGAGACGGCGGCGGAGTAGAAGATCCCGAAGACGGCGACCGCGACGATCGCGGCGGTCGCCACCGGCTCACCGTGCAGGGGCACGGCCACGAGCAGGCCCAGCACGATACCGATGGCGGTCCCGAGGAACCTGCGGAAGCCCCGGACCAGCGTCTCGCCGCGCGAGGTGGTGTTCACGAACACCCACCACGTGGCGCCCACCGCCCAGTACCAGCGCTGGTCGGACAGCGCCTGTCCGACGACGAGGGCGATTCCGGCGCCCGCGGTCGCCTGGACCGCCTGCCGTGTGGTGATCCGCGCCAGTCCCGTGCCACCGGCCGGCGGGACGACGGGGGCCGGCGGCGTCGGGAGCCGCCGCTCGTAGCACCACAGCCCGAACCGCACCGTCGACGACGCCGTCAGCGACATCAGCACGGCGGCGCAGAGCTCGGGCAGCTGCCCGGGGACGGTGTGCAGGAACTGCGCGGCGAAGAAGGTCATGAACGCGAACACACCGAGCGAGTGGCCGCGCGGCCCCCAGCGCCGTGCGTACGCGCCGGCCCCGACGACGGCGAGGAACGCCAGGTCACGGGCGACGGGCAGCTCGTGCAGGACGGCCGCGAGAGCGAGCACCGGCAGCCCGGCGACCGGGAGCAGAGCGGTGGTGACGGCCTGTCCGCGCACGGTCGCGTCCGTCACCGTGAACAGGGCGAGCAGTGCCGCGAGACCTCCGGTGACGGCCGCCGTGAGCGAATGCCCGGCGAGACCGCACAGCGCGACGGCGAGCCCGATGCCCAGCACGGCCCGGGAGGCGAACCGCAGCCGCACACGCCCCGGATCCGGTGCCACGAACGCCCTCTTCAGCAAGCTGCCCCGCCCTTTCCCCACCCTGACGCACCGCGCTCTGAGACACGCCATGAGACGCGACATGTGATGCGACATGAGAAAGGCGCCGCGGAGTCCGCAGCGCCATCGATACGACCATCTGAACATCTGGAGGGCTGGTGGTTCAACAGGGTGCGAAAGAAGTGGGCCAATGGCTCAGCAGGGAGGCGAGTCTCACTGCCATCGGCCGGCCAACGGCCCACTCCCGGATCAGTGCCCCAGCCCGGCGCCTCCGTCGACCGGGATCACGGCGCCGCGCACATAGCCCGCGCCGGCCAGGTACGCCACCGCTTCGGCGACCTCGTCGGGTCGGGCCGGGCGGCCGGCCGGGGTGCGGTCGAGCAGGTGGCGGCGCTGCTCCTCGGTGAGCGCGCGGCTCATGTCCGTCTCGGTCAGACCGGGGGCCACCACGTTGCAGGTGATGTCCCGGGCGCCGAGCTCATGGGTGAGTGACCGGGCGAACCCGACCAGCCCCGCCTTCGCCGCCGCGTAGTTGGTCTGCCCGGCGGCGCCGTGCAGGGCGGCCGTGGAGGAGATCAGGACGATACGGCCGTGGCCCTGCCGCAGCATCCCGCGCACCGCGCGCCGGACGACCCGGAAGGCTCCGGTGAGGTTGGTGTCGATCACGGAGGTGAAGTCCTCCTCGCTCATCCGCACCAGCAGCCGGTCGGCGGTGACCCCGGCGTTGGCCACCAGGACGGTGACCGGACCGTGGGCTGTCTCGGCCTCCTTGAAGGCCTGCTCCACCTGCTGCCCGTCCGTCACATCGCACCGTACGGCGAGGAGATCGTCGGCGGCGGGCGGCGGATCGCCCCGGTAGGTGACCGCGACCCGGTCGCCCGCCGCCGCGAAGCTCCGGGCGACGGCCAGCCCGATCCCCCTGTTCCCGCCGGTCACGAAGACCGACCGGCCGGTCGCGGGTTCGCTGACGCCTGTCATTTCGTCTCCCCGTCCTCTCGGTTTCCTCCGGCATCGCCGCCGGCCTTCCGTGCGCGCAGCCCTGCCGCGGCCACGACGAACCCGACGAAGGCCAGTACGGCGGTCCAGAACGTGGCCGCGTACATGGCGTCGAGGAAGGCGCGGTCGGCCGTGGCCGCCAGTTCGGGCAGCCTTAGCGAACCGGCCAGTGCGCGGGCCGCCTCTGCCGAGGTGCGGGCCTGCTCCTGGGCGGCCGGGGTGAGCTCCTCCGGACCGTCGGGCAGGCGGGCGGCCGCCATGCGGTCCCGGTACACGGCGGAGAGGATCGAGCCGGCCATCGCCACCCCGAGCGTTCCGCCGACCTGCCGGGTGACGCTGTTGACGGCCGACCCGGCGCCCGCGAGCTGCGGCGGCACCCCGCTCATCATCACGGCCGTGACCGGCGTGCCGACCAGGCCCATGCCGAACCCCTGCACCCACAGCAGAAGCACGACGACCGGGATCGGGGTCCCGCCGTCGAACCACAGGTAGCCGACGTAGGTGGCCGCCGTGGCGAGGACTCCGGCCGCGACCGTCCAGCGGGCCGACAGCAGTCTGCTCAGCACCGGGGACGCCTGACTGCCCAGGACGATGCCGACCGCGGCGGCGATCATCACGATGCCGGCGTCGGCCGGGGAGAGCCCGCGGGGTCCCTGGAGATAGAAGGCCGCGTAGAACAGGTGCCCGGCCAGCGCCATGAACGCGATCAGCAGCACCACGCTCCCGGCCGCGAACCCGGGCTGCCGGAACAGCCGCAGGTCCAGGCTGGGCGCCGGGGACCTGCGCTGACCGGCGACGAAGGCGGTGAGCAGCACGCCGCCCAGGACGAGCGGCAGCAGGACGTGGACGCCGTGCCAGGTCTGTCCGTTGCCGAGTTCGATGACGCCGTAGACCACACCGCCGAGGCCGAGCACGGACAGGGCGAGGCCCGGCAGGTCGAGGACCCTGCGTCCGGGGCCCTTCAGCGCGGGCACCACCGCCGCCACTCCGGCCAGGCACAGGGCCACGATGGGCACATTGACCAGGAAGACCGAGCCCCACCAGAAGTGGCTGAGCAGCGCCCCGCCCACGACGGGGCCGACGGCCACGCCCAGGCCGCTGGACGAGCTCCAGATCGCGATGGCCCGGGTGCGTTTCTCCGGCGGAGTGCTCTGCACGATGACCGAGAGGGTCGCGGGCATCAGCAGGGCGCTGCCGGCGCCCATGAAGGCGCGCGCCACGATCAGCCAGGCCGCGTTCCCGGCGAACGCGCCGGCCCCGGAGGCGGCGCCGAACAGCGCCAGACCGGCGAGGAGCGTGGTCCGTGGGCCGAAGCGGTCGGCGAGCGCGCCGCCCGCGAAGAGGGTGCCGGCGAAGACCAGGGTGTAGGCGCTGGCCACCCACTCCAGCTCGGCCGGGGTCGCGCCCAGTCCGTCGGCCGGGTCGGCCAGCGTGGTGACCGCCACGTTGAGGATCGAGGTGTCCAGCCAGATCAGCATCTGGGCGCAGACGACGACCACAAGGACGGGCCAGGAGCGGGGGGCCGTCGCCGGCGGCGTGGTCGGTTCGGCGCGGCTGACGGCGCTCATCGGGCGCTCCCGTCGCGCGTCGGGACGGCGGTGCCGGCATCCCCGTATCTGCGCAGCGCCCGCTCGACGAGGGCGTCGGCCGCGCCTGTGTACCGGACCGGGTCGAGGAGGTTCGCGAGCCGGTCCGGGGGGAGCCCGGCCGACAGGTCGGGATGGGCGGACAGCACCTCGGCGAGGGGGCGTCCGCCGGCCTCGGCCTCGGCCGTGGCGGCGGACAGCAGCTTCTTCGCCCGTGTCCTGCCGAGCGTCGGGGCGAGCGCCACCGTGAGGCGTTCGGTGACGAGGGCGCCGCCGGTCAGTTCCAGGTTGGCGAGCATCCGGTTCGGATGGACGACCAGCCCTTCCGCGAGCTCCACGGCGGTGTGCGCGGCCCCGCCCGTCAGGCGCAGGGCCTCCCGCAGCGGCTGCCACTCGGCGTGCCAAGCCCCGGCGGGCCGCTCGTCCTCGGCGAGCATGCTCTGGGCCAGGACGAGGGCGTGCGCGGGGACCTGTCGGGCGGCCGACACGATGAGCGTGGCGAGCGCGGGATTGCGCTTCTGCGGCATCGCCGAGGAGGCGCCGCGGCCGGCCGCGGCCGGCTCGGACACCTCGCCGATCTCGGTGCGCGACAGCGTCTGCACGTCGAGCGCGAACTTCCCGAGCGCCCCGGTGACCAGTTGGAGCGCCGCCCCCAGGTCCGCGACGGGCGTGCGCGCGGTGTGCCAGGGGAGCACCGGTTCGGCCAGGTCGAGCGCCCGCGCGAACGGCCCCAGCAGGTCCACGGCGTCCTCGCTCTTCCCGCCGTCCAGCGCCGCGTACTCGCCGTACGCGGCGAGGGTGCCGGCCGCGCCTCCGAGCTGGGCCGGCAGTGCGGACGCCAGCGCCCGTACCCGGGCCAGGGCGTCGGCGACCAGCTGGAGCCAGCCGGCGGCCTTCAGGCCCAGGGTGGTGGGCACGGCGTGCTGGGTCAGGGTGCGCCCGGCCAGCACGGTGTGGCGGTGGGTGTCGGCCAGGGCGGCGAGGGCGGCGCGGACGCGTTCGAGGTCGGCGGCGATCAGGGCGAGCACCCGGCGGGCGACCAGCATGGCCGCCGAGTCGAGGATGTCCTGGCTGGTGGATCCGCGGTGCACATACTCGGCCGCGGCCGGGTCCTGCGCGGCGACCACCTCCGTGAAGGCGGTGACCAGGGCGACCACCGGGTTGGCCGCGGCCCGCGCCGCACGGGCCAGGGCGACCGGGTCCAGCCGGTACGTACGGGCCGCTGCGGCGATCGCCTCCACCGCGGCGGCGGGGGTGAGCCCGACGGCGTACTGGGCCCGGGCCAGGGCCACTTCGGCGTCCAGCATGGCCTGCAGCCACGCCTCGTCGGTCGCCTCGGCCGCGGCCGGCGTGTCCGCCCAGGTGGGGGCGAGCAGGCCCGCGTCGGTGCCCACGGACAGCGCGTTCACGCTCATCGACTCCCCAGCTCCCTGTGTTCCTGGTGTTCCCTGCGTTCCTTGTATTCCTTGTGTTCCTTGCATTCCTTGGGGCTTGCTTCGGCCTCCGGGAGTTGCAGTGCCGCGCGGGCGATCGCGTCGGAGTCCTCCAGCGTCACCGAGCCCACGCCGGGCCTGACGCCGACGGCCGTCACCCAGCGCACGCCCTCCGTCGGCACGCCGAACGCGAAGCGACGCGGGTGCGCCCGGCCGGCCGCGTCCACCAGCCGGGGCGGGCCCCCGGTCACGGCCAGCCCGCCCGTCTCATGACCGTCCAAGCGGTAGGGGACGCACCCGCCGGCCGCGAGGAGCGTCCTGAGCAGGGGGTTGGCGCTGCGCCGCAGGTCGATCTCGGGCAGCCGTGCCTCGATCAGCGCGCCGACGCGTACCGGCGGCTCGGACACCCGTTCCGCGTCCACCAGGAACCCGCCCTCGCGCGCGCAGGGCCGTACCCGCATCCCCGGACCGACGACGTGCAGGGTCCCGGCCTCGAGGAGCGCGATCAGCTGCTCGATGCGGAAGGCCGGGGGGCCGATGGAGGTGAAGGCGTTCAACGGCGTGTACCAGCCGTCCAGTTCGCCGGCGTACGACTCCCCGGAGACTCCTCCGTGATCGACCACGAGCCTGATCTCGTTGCGCAGATCCCGCAGGGCGTCCAGTGCCGCCTTCAACGGGCCGCTCACATTGCCCAGCCGGGCCTCGGCGAGATCGCGCCGCAGATACTCCAGCAGCCAGTGCCGGAAGTCCTCGCGGCCGGCGAAGGCACGCTCGCCGTGCGGGCGCTCGATCCGCCGCCAGTCCCACCGCTCGCCGCGCGGCACGGCGTACCGGTCCAGCAGGTCGGTCTCCGGACCGCGGCCCGCGAGCGTGAGCCGTACGAACTCGTCCGCGGCCCAGGCGCCTCGGGCGGCGCGGATCCACGCCTCGTGGTAGACGGTGCGCACCTCGCGGTCGATCAGCGGCCAGATCCCCTCGCGGAAGGTGACGGGCCGTCCGCCGTCCGCGCGCCGCCGCAGCCCGGCGATGACCTCCGGGGTGAGGAAGCGGGGATGGTGGCGGCCGAGCGCGCCCTTCTCGTTCTCACCCCGCGCGTGGTACGGCACTCCGCGCCGCGAACCGGCGTACAGCCTCGGCTCGTTGCCGCTCGGGAGGTATACGAGGCCGGTCTCGCCCTCCTTGAACGTGCCGCCGCGGCCCTCGGTGAGCAGGGCCAGGTGGTCGAAGAAGTTCAGCCCGAGGCCGCGCAGGGCGACCGGTGTGCCCGGCGCGATGCCGTCCAGTGCGGCGTCGGCCGGGTTCCCGGGCCCGACGTAGGTCAGACCGTGCCGGTCCGCGAAGTCGGTCAGCTCGCGTTCCTCCCGGTCGGGTACCAGTTGTCCGTGGCCGAGGGCCAGCACCACGGCGTCCATCCCGGACAGCCGGCCGCCGTCCTGCAGCGTCACCGTCTGCCGTCCGTCGCGGGCGTCGTCCAGCGCGAGGGCGGTCGTCCGGTGCGTGTGGACCGTCACCTCCTCGGGCGCGGTGCGTGACAGGCGCCGGAACACCCACTCGAGGTAGTGACCGTGGAACGCCCGGGTCGGATAGGTGTCCGGGCCGAGCCGCCGGGCCTCGGACACGACCTGTTCCGGGTATCCCTCGGGGAGGGTCCGCGCCCACTCGTGCAAGCTGGGCCCCGGTACGGACGGGCCCGCGCAGTCCACGCTGTCGTCGGTGAACAGGGTCACCTGGGAGGCGACCGTGTTCATCAGCAGCTCGCCCGGCTGCCCGGTGCGCCACACCGCGCCCGGGCCGGGCGGGTACGGATCGACGAGGTGCACCGTGACCGGTCGGCCGGTGCCTGCCGCGTTGGCGCAGATCCGCTCCAGGACGGAGAGCCCGCGCGGACCGGCCCCGATCACGCACACGGCCAGCGGGCCAGGGGGTTCGGTCATTCCCGGCCCAGCCCGTCGCGCCAGTCCGGCCGCTGCGGCTTCCAGCCCAGCGTGGCCCGGGCGCGGTCGCCCGCGGCTCCGCGTGCCGTGGTGAGCTGATGGGTCATGAACCACCCCAGCAGCCGGGGTGCGAGGGCCGCCGGGATGGTGCGCGGGGGCGGGGCGCCGAGGGTGCGGGCATAGTGCGGCAGCCATCGGGCGGCCGGGGCCGGTTCGTCGTCCGTCACATGGAAGACGCCGGTGGCCTGCGACTCGACGGCGGCCACGGCCGCCCCCACGGCGTCCTCCACATGCAGGAAGGACGTGATGCCCGCGCCGCCCTCGGGCAGCGGGAGTTTCCCGGCCAGCACCCGCTGCCCGGTCCCGCCGTCACGGGCGTACGCGGTGCCGGGACCGTAGAGGGCGCCGTACCGCAGCACCACGCCCGCGAGGCCAAAGGCGTCGGACAGGACCAGCCGCTCCAGTTCGGCGACGGCCCGTACGGTGGCGGCCCAGCCCGGGTCCGGGGCGTCCATGTACAGCGGCGCGTCCTCGTCGAGGACCGCGGGCCCGGCGGGGGCGGCGGCGAAGGCGATGGACTGGGCGACCAGCCGCCGGGCGCCGGCCGCGTGGGCCGCCTCGACCAGATGGGCGGTGCCCTCGGTGCGCAGCCGCGCGGTCTGTGCGAAGGCTTCCGGAGGGTCGTCGCGCAGCAGACGCAACGCCGACAGCTGATGGACGACCACCTCGGGCCGGGCGGCCGACACCGCCGTCCGGACGGCGTCGCGGTCGAGGGCGTCGGCGACCAGAACCTCGTCGGCCTCCGGCGCCCGCGCCTCCTCCCGCACCAGCGCGCCGACGTGGTGGCCGCGTGCCCGCAGGGCGTCCACCAGCGGACGTCCGACCACTCCGGTGGCTCCGGCGACGAGTATCCGCACGGCTCAGCCCTCCGTCGTGGACGGGCCGGGGGCAGCGACCCGCATCAGCAGGCGGCACGCCTTGTCGCCGTCGCGCAGACAGCTCTCGGCCCGGTTCTCCGTCAGGGTCACCCCGAGTCCCTCGGACCAGCCGGCGTGGATGTCGGTGCAGGGGCACCGGTAGCCGTCCAGCGAGCCGGACATGCGCACCATGGTGACGGCGAAGTTCCGGCGCAGCGTGAGCACGATCAGGTCGTCGCCCTCCACCTCGGTGGAGGCGTTGCGCAGTTCCGGCGGGAACATCCGATCCCCGCACTGGTCGTAGCGGCGGCGCAGTTCCTCCAGGTCCTTTCCGGTGTCCCCGCTGTCGGGGAGCCCGCCGGAGAGGCGGGTCACGCGCTGGGCCACGTGCAGGGCCACCTTGCGCAGCGCCTCGGCGTTGATCTCGTTCGCGGCCTCCTGTCCGAACCGGGCGGCCACGCCCTGGTACCAGTGGGCGTCGTGCTGCCACCACAGCCGGTACGCCTCCCCCGCCCGGGCCCGGTGGTTGACGCCGTCCGTGTCCGTGTCCGTATTGGTGTTCGTGCTCATGCGTGCTGCTCCTTGGCGGCGAACCTGTCGCGCATCACTCGCTTGAGAACCTTGCCGGTGGCGCCCTTGGCGACGTCGTCCGGCTTCATCCGCAGGGCCCGGGTCACCGGGGGGAATCCGGCGTCCGTCAGGACGGCGTTGACCCGCCGGGTCCACACCTCGTCCCTGCCGTCGCCGTCGCCGTCGTCCGTGCCCTCGCCGCGGCCTTCCTCGTCGGCGAGTTGGAGCAGCGCGTAGGCCTCGGCCTCTCCGTCGCCGTCCCAGTCCGCCCGGACGCCGTCCGGGGCGACGCCGACGACCGTGCAGTCGGCGAGTTCGGGCAGCTCGGCCAGGAGGAGTTCCTCGGTGCGGGTGCTGAAGACGATCCCGTCGCGGGTGCGGACGGCGTCCGGCGCCCGGTCGAGGTGGTAGAAGTTGCCGTCCTCGTCCTGGTGGGCCAGGTCCCCGGTGAGCCAGTAGCCGCCGAGTCGCATCCTGTTCCAGGTCAGCGAGTCGTTCCAGTAACCGGGCGTCAGGGTCGGCGATTTGAGGCCGAGGCGGCCGATCTGTCCCGGCGGCAGCGGGGTGCCGTCCTCGGCGAGCACGGCGGCCTCGGCGAAGCTGATCGGCTTGCCGACGCAGCGCGAGTAGGCCGAGGTGTCCTTGGTGTGCCGGTTGTGGAAGACGGAGTAGCCGGCTTCCGAGGAGCCGAGCCCGTCCACGAACACCGAGCCGTCCACCCGGGCGCGGCTCAGGTCACGCCGGATCTCCAGATGGCTGCCGTGCCGGACGAGCGCCCTGATGTGCGCCTCGTGCGCCGCGTCCCCGGTGTTGAACCACACCTGCACGCTGGACAGGTGACGCCTCGTCAGGTCCTCGGCGGCCATCTCGCCGAACGTGCCGGCGAAGGCCAGCACGGTGGTCGGCCGGAACTCCTCGACGGCGTCGAGCACGTCGGCGCCGCGTTGGCTGGACAGGAGCTTGATGTCGGTGCGCAGCAGCAGGCAGTAGAGCAGCGTGGCCACCATGGCGTTGTGCGCGCCGGGCAGTCCGACGAGGGTGCGCTCCATGTCGGTGCCGGTGGAGTAGCGCAGCCGGTGCAGTTGCGCGTACATCAGCGTGCGGTGGGTGTGCGGGACGCCCTTGGGCATGCCGGTGGTGCCGGAGGAGTGCGAGATGAGCACCGGGTCGGTCGGGTCGTGCCGGTAGGGGTGGGCCGGCGGCAGCGACGCGCGGTGCTCGGGGCGGATGTCGTCGGCGGTGACGCGGAAGCCGAGCCCGGAGTCGGCCAGCGCCTGCCGATGGGCCTGGTCGGTGAACGCGCCGACCGCGCCCTGCCGGCGGACGTACTCGCCGGCGATCTCCGGGGCCAGATTGCCGTTGACGAACGACGGAATCGCGCCGAGGGAGGTCAGCGCCAGGAAGTTCACGGCGAATTCGGCGCTGGAGGCGGAGTGGACGGCGACCGGGTCGCGGGGCCGCACGCCCTGCGCGGCGTACCAGCCCGCGTATGTCTCGACGACCTCCCGCAGCCGGCCGAACGTGAGCACCTCGGGCCGGCTGCCGTCCGGGGCCCGCCAGCCGCCGTCCGTGCGCAGCACGGCTTCGTCGAGCGGACGGCCGTACGCCGTCAGGCGCTCCAGGACGTTGCCGGCGCCCAGTTCGGGGTCGGAGCAGATCCGGGCCCGCTCCTGCCTACTGATGAGCATGGGAGTCGCTCTCGTTTCTGTCGGCGGTGAGAAGGAAGGCGGAGGGCTGGAGGCGGTGGCTGCCGCCGTCCCGCAGCAGCAGCCGGTGGGCGGCGGCCAGCTCGAACAGGCCCTGGATGCTTCCGGGATGCCGGAGGTCGTCGCCGGGCGGGGGCAGCCGGTCGGCGGTGACGGTCACGGGCGCGCCGGCGTCGGCACGGCCGAGCAGCACCGCCGCCGCGAGGCCCGCGGACGCGGGAAGGCCGGGCACGGGACGGCCGCTGCCGGCGGTCAGCTCCCGGTGCACGGCTGCCGTCCGGGCGCCGCCGCCCAGCTCCACGCCCACCGCCAGGACGCGGTCCAGCTCCGGGTCCTCCAGCAACAGGTCGGCCAGGGCGAGGAGTTCGGCCACCGGGTCGTCGAAGGTGGAGACGCTGAACATCTGCCCCGTGATCCCGAACTCCCGACTGGTGTGGCCCAGCACGGAGTTGGGGGTGGCCTGCATGAACAGCAGCGGGTTGTGGACCTTCCCGGAGACCATGCGGCTGCTGGCCAGATCGGCGGTGGTGGTGTCACCGGTCAGGCTCGCCAGCGCCACCGCGGTGCGGGCGCCGTCGCCGGGCCGCTCGGTCAGACACCGGCTGATCACCTCGTACGTCAGCGGGCTGAAGGCGGACTCCACGAAGCCGGGCAGCCTCGGCAGCGCGATGTCGTCGCCGCGGCCGGTGCCGTGGGTGGCGGTGGCCGTGGCGAGGACGCCGAGCGCGGAACGCAACAGGGGCTTGGTCGTCACGGCCGCTCCAGGACGAGTGCGGTGTTGGCGCCCCCGAAGGCGGCGTTGATCGTGAGGGCGCGGCGCAGATCGGCCTGGCGCGGCCGGTTCGGCACGTAGTCGAGGTCGCATTCCGGGTCCGCCGCGGTGTACCCGGCGGTCGGCGGCAGAACGCCGTCCGTCAGGGCCAGCAGCGTGATCACGAACTCCACGACGCCCGCGGCCTCCAGGAGGTGGCCGGTGGTGCTCTTGGTGGAGCTGACCGGGATCGACTCCGCCCGTTCGCGGAACGCGGCCCGCAGCCCGCGGGTCTCGGCCCCGTCGTTGTACTTGGTGCCGGTGCCATGGGCGTTGACGTAGCCGAGGGCCGCTCCCTCCGGGTCACCGGCGAGCCGCATCGCCTGCCGTGCCGCCCGGGCGAGGCCTACGCCCTCCGGGTGGGGCTGGGCGATGTGGTGGGCGTCCGTCGCCGCGCCCCAGCCCACCACGGACGCCAGTGACCGGGCGCCGCGTCGCCGGGCGTGCTCGGCAGACTCGAGCACGACGACCGCGACCCCGTCGCCCAGCAGCAGCCCGCTGCGGTCGGCGCTGAACGGGCGGACCATGCCGTCCCGGGACAGCGCCCGCCCGGAGTCGAACTTCCCGAAGGTCTCCTCCTCCACGAGGTAACCGCCCGCGCAGACCGCCACATCGGTGCGCCCGGAGGAGATCAGCCGACAGGCGTGGATGATCGCGGCGGCGGAGGCGACACAGGCGTTGGTGAAGGTCAGCCGGGGTCCGCTCAGCGCGAAGTCCGCGGCGAGCAGTTCGGCCAGCCGGGCGGGGACGGCGTCGGACAACGGCACCTGCCCGGCGGCCGGCGCACCTGCCTCGGCCCGCCAGTACCGGGTGACGGCGGTGTGGTCGCCGGCGACGCCGAGCAGGACCGCGGCTTCCGTGCCCGGGCGCAGGCCCGCCATGTCGAGGGCCTGCGCGCCGCACCTGGCGAGCGCGTGGCGCAGCGCCCAGTCCTCGACCGCGTCGGGACCGTCGGGGGCGGCGGCCGCCATCGGCGTACGGTACGGGCCGGTGTCGAATCTCGTGGTGGGCGCGAACGAGGGGACTCCCGCGAAGACTTTGCGCCGCAGCGCCTCGGCGCCGTCGCCGAACGCGGTGCGTACGCCGAATCCGGTCACCGTGACCTCACCGCTCATCGCGGTCGCCCCCCTTCGGTCGGGGCCGGCACGGCGGCGCTGAGGTACTGGGTGAGCCGCCGGAGCGAGGTCAGCCCGGCGATGTCCTCGTCGCTGGGCTCCACGACCAGGCCGTGACGTTCCTCCACCACATGGAGCAGCCACACCAACCCGAGGGAGTCCAGGACCAGTTCGGCGTCCTCGTCGAGGTCGTCGGGCAGGCCGGGGAAGACGTTGCGGTCCGACAGCAGTTCCCGGACGCTGTCGGTGGTGAAGGTGCTCGTGCTCATGCCTTCGCACCGCGTCGGACGACCTCGGCGACGAGCCCGCCGAGCGTCAGCGAGGCCAGGGGCTCGATGTCGGTGTCCGGGATCTCCACGCCGAATCGCGACTCCAGCCGCAGCGTGAGCTCGATCAGGCTGAGTGAGTCCACGTCCAGCCCGCCGACGGTCACGGGGCTCTCGTCCGTGATGCCGTCGCGGCTCGTGAGGATGTTCATCTCGTCGATGACCGCGGTCAGGACGAACTCGCGGATCTCGTCTTCCAGGGTCGACGTACTCATGATCGGCGTCTCCATTGAGTGGTTTCAGGGGAAGGTGCAGCACCCCGGGGGCGCGGGGCTGTGACATCGTGCGGCTCCGCCGCGTGGGCGCGACGAACCACGGACGGCCCGCGGACAACCCGTGGACAACGGACGTCCGGCGTCGCCCCGGTTCAACCCGCGGAGCGCAACGCCGCCGCCTGGCGCAGCAGCTTCCCGTTGGACGTGCGGGGCAGGGTCTCCAGCAGCCGGATCACCCGCGGCAGCTTGTAGTCGGCCAGCCGCTGCCGGCACCAGCGCAGCAGTTCCTCCGCGGTCGGCTGTCCGGCCCCGGCGGCCAGCGAGACGTACGCCTCGGTCACGTCCTCGTGGACCAGGACCGCCTGCTCGACGGCCGGATGCTCGCGGAGCACGTTCTCGACCTCGACGAGGTCCACCTTGAGGCCGCCGATCACGACGAGGGAGTCCGCCCGGCCGTGCACCGTCACCGCCCCGGAGCCGTCCACGGTGGCCCGGTCCCGGGTGTGCAGCCAGCCGTCGGTGTACTGGGCGCCGCCGGTGCCGAAGAGGTACGGCGACTCCTCCAGGGCGACGTCGAGTTCGCCCCGGTGCTCCCGGAGCACGACGCCCGGGGCGGCCCGGCCGACCGCCGGCCGCAGGGCGCCGCCGGTGTCCATGGCGACCACGCCGGTCTCGGTGGTCCCGTAGGACTCGCCGACGGGCACCCCGTAGCGGTCGGCGAAGTGCGCCGCGACCGGTGGGGGCATCAGCTCGCCGCCCGAGACCGCGACCCGCAGGTCGCCAGTTGCGGGGGGATCGAGGGCGGCGGCGAGCAGTTCGTAGTGCATCGGCACCCCGAACAGGGCGGTCACGTGATGGTCGGCGGCGGTGCGCAGGATGTCGCGGGCGGAGATCCGGGGGGCGAAGACCACCGAGACCCCGGCCGCGAGGGAGTGCAGCAGCCCCGCGACGAGGCCGAAGCTGTGCGCGGTCGAGCTGAGCAG
Source organism: Streptomyces sp. NPDC031474 (assembly GCF_055581185.1). Lineage (NCBI taxonomy): Bacteria > Bacillati > Actinomycetota > Actinomycetes > Kitasatosporales > Streptomycetaceae > Streptomyces > Streptomyces sp. NPDC031474. Next base: position 471,890 of record NZ_JBVIJX010000002.1, on the reverse strand, counting down.
CAGCAGCCGGTCGCCCGGGCCCGGCATGCCGGGGATCCCGGCGAACCGGTCCACCTCGGCGGCGAGCGACCGGGCGGTCCTGCCGATCACTTTCGGCCGCCCGGTGGATCCCGAGCTGAACTGGACCAGTCGGTGGTCGGTGGCCGCCGGCCGGCCGCCGCTCTGTCGCTCGGTGACGACCTCGTACGCGGACCGGAAGCCGAAGGTGGCCTGGACGTTGATGCCGGCGCTCACCATGAACTGCGGCCGGCAGACGGCGCAGAGCCCGGCGACCTCGGCCGGTTTGAGCCGGAAGTCGAAGAGCAGCACCTGCGCGCCGAGCCGCCACAGCGCGAGCAGCACCTCGACCTGCGTGAAGCTGGGCGGGGTGCGCAGCCCCACCGTGCCGCCGGGGCCGATGCCGTAACCGGCGAAGACCGCGGCCTGTTTGGCCACTCGCTCGCGTAACTCGCCCCGAGTGACGATCTCTTGACGGTGGATCAGGTAGGGAAGGCCCTCGTCCTGCGCCTCGAAGAGACGCCGGACGAGCGGTCTCATCCCGTCGTCGCGGTCGTCCGCGCCGGCCGGTGACAGGTGCTCGCCCATCGGCCCTCAGACCTCCTTGCAGAACTCGCCGATGGGCAGGCCCACATGGCGCTTGTCCGCGGCCAGGTAGCCGAGCAGTTCGTCACCCGCCTGCAGCTCGGTGACGTTGAGGACCTTGCCGCCCGGGCCGAGCACCCGTACGTGCCAGTCGTCCTGCACGGTCAGGCTGACCAGGCGGCCGTCCTCGGCGTGGGTGCGGATCTCGAGGAGCGGGCGGGACTCGAGTTTCGCCCGGCCGACCACCACCCGTCGGGTGCGTCCGTCGGCGCCGACGGCCAGCAGGGCGCTGCCGGAGCCGACCTCGCTGAGGTAGTTGGTGCGGTTGTCGGGCCCGAGCGTGTACGAGTGCAGGGCGCCGGCGTTGACCCGGAACGGCCTGGTCGGCATGTAGGGCAGCGGGTGGGTCTCGCTGCAGCACAGCACGAACCCGGAGGAGTAGGAGCCGACGAGGATGCCCTCGTCCTCCTCGAAGTGCGAGCAGGTGTCCACGCAGACCCGGTCGCCGAGTCCGACGTGCCGGATGCTCTCCACGGTCAGCGTGGACAGCTCCAGCTGGGGCGTGGTGGCCTCCAGCAGCCGGGCCAGCGCGAAGACGTCGTCGGCGCTGCGGGGCGTGAACAGGATGCCGTCCGAGCCGCGTTCGAGCACGTCGAAGACGATCGCGGCCTCTTCCAGACCGTCGACGACGGTCACCAGCTTGCCCTCGGCGGACTCGGCGGCGGCGAGCACGATCTCCAGGGGGATCTTGGTCGGGTCGGCGAAGTGGATGACGGTGTAGGGCAGTGCCATGGCGCCCGAGCACGACAGCCGCAGGGTGCGGTCGTCCCGTACGCCGATGAAGCCGGCGACGGGGGTGGTGGCGGCGCTGCCGCCGGTGGCGCGGTTCGCCGTGGCGAGGGCGTCCAGCTCGTCCTGGGCGGCGAACTTCCGCAGCAGGACGTCGATTCCGGCGGGCTTCGACTCCTTGGCGCCCTTCGTGCCCGCCGCGTCCTTCGTGCTCGTGGCGTCCTTCGTCGCCTTGTCGTCGGGTTTCTTCCCGGCCAGCGTCGTCACCGCCACGACCGGACCGTCGGCGGCCAGGACCCGGGTGATGGTCGGGGGCAGCGTTGCGAGCAGCTCCGCGTCGGCGGAGAGCACACCCGCCATGCGGGCGTGGACGGCGGCGTCCACCACCGCCTGGAGCTGCGGACGGGGGACTTCACGGAGATCGATCCACGCAAACCTCATGCGACACCTGCCACGATCGTCGAGTAGTTGCTGGTTGTGGGGGTCATGCTCATCTCGGCAGCGATCCCTCCCCCGCCGTGCACGACCGCGGAGAGCCGGGACACCAGTGCGTAGGGAGAGGGCGAGGAGAAGATCCGGCGGCCGACGGCCAGTCCGCGGCAGCCGGCGGCCATCACCGCGGCGCCGTACTCGACCAGGTCGGAGTCGTCCGGCGGGCCGCCGGCCGCCAGGACCGGTATGGGGCTGTTGGCCACGACCTCGGCCATCCGCTCCAGCGGCAGCGCGACGGAGGTCTTCACCATGTCCGCGCCCAGGTCAGCGGCGACATTGGCCACATGGGCGAGGAGGGCCGGGTCGCGCGGGTCGTCGATCCGCGGGCCGCGAGGGTAGACCATCGCGATCAGCGGCATGCCCCACGCGTCGCAGGATCCGGCCACCGCCCCCAGGTCGGCGAGCTGCTGGGGCTCGGTGTCCGAGCCGATGTTCACATGGACGCTCACCGCGTCCGCGCCGAGCCGCAGTGCCTCTTCGACGTCGGCGACCAGCACCTTGGCGTGGACGTCGGCGGCACAGGAGGTGCTGGCGCTCAGATGCACCACGAGGGCGCAGCGTTTGAGGATGTCCGGCGCGAAGGCGCGGGCCCGTCCCTTGTGGACGATGATTCCGTCGGCCCCACCGTCCACCAGTGCGCGCATCAGGTCGTCCCACTTGTCGGCGGGGACGATCGGACCGTCCGAAACACTGTGGTCGAGCGGCACGAACAGATGCCGGCCATCCCCCGCCAGCGAAAGTCTTCTTAAGCGCAATAACTTGCCGGTTTTCAGCATGGGTAATACGCCTTCCCAGCCTGGAGACAGCATTTCAGGGAATCCGGACCGGAGCAGCCTGATGCAGTCGCCATGTCTGAAAAACGATGGTCGTAGAACTTTCAAGTTCCCCCGCCGCCAGCATTCCGTGCGTGATCAGCCGTTGGCAAGGTGTGATCGCCTGCAAATATTCATACAAGGTAACGCATGAGTATTTGACAGCGGGTTGACAGGTCAGGCGGGTTGACGCGGTCGGAGGGTGGTGTTCAGGGTAGTTTCTTCGCTTTGTGCCGATGTCACGTGTAAATCAGCTCTCATTTCGATGGAGAAGCCTTCCGGGTCGAAATTGAATTCGCGGAGGAGGGTGACAGGGGCGCTCTTGTTCGTGTTACATGCGAGGCCTTCCCTCCCCATTCGGTCCCGGCCCGTGCGACCGTACGGACCGGGCGTATCGGAAGTGACTCCCCATGCCTGAATTACCGCCCAATACCGCCCTCAAGCCCATTTCCCCGACGGCGCCGCGGACCACCGGGACCGCCGGAAACGCCAAAGTCACCGGGACCGACGCGCCGCGGGTCGCCGTCGCGAGCCTGGTAGGCACGACCATCGAGTACTACGACTTCACGGTGTACGGGACCGCCTCGGCACTCGTCCTCGGTCCCGCCTTCTTCCCCTCCGGCAACGCGGCCCTCTCCTCCCTGGCCGCCTTCCTCACCTTCGCCGCGGCCTTCCTCTCCCGCCCCCTCGGCGTCGTCGTGTTCGGCACGATCGGCGACCGGCTCGGCCGAAGACGAGCCCTGGTCATCTCGCTGCTGATGATGGGCGTGGCGACGGTCGGCGTCGGGCTGCTGCCCACGTACGAGACCGCCGGACTCCTCGCCCCCGTCCTGCTGGTGGCACTGCGTCTGCTCCAGGGCGTCAGCATGGGCGGCGAGTGGGGCGGGGCGGTGCTGCTCGCCGCCGAACACGCGCCGCCCGGCCGCCGCGCGCTGTACGCGTCCATTCCGCAGGCCGGCCCCTCACTCGGCTTCCTGCTCTCCACGGCCGTCATCCTGCCGACCATGAACATCGTGGGCATGGACGGCTTCACCGACTGGGCCTGGCGCATCCCGTTCCTGCTCAGCACCGTCCTGGTCGTGGTCGGCCTGTGGGTGCGCACGACGGTCTCCGAGTCCCCGGTCTTCACGACCACGGCACGGACACCGGAGTCGAAGGCGGCGCCCCGATTCCCGCTGGGCACGATCCTCAGGCAGTACCCCGGCCGGCTGCTGCTCGGCACCGGCGCGGCGCTCGGCGGCTCGGCCGTGTACTACCTGACGATCGTCTACAGCCTCTCCTACGGCCCGCAGGAACTCGGCATCCCCCGGAACACGATGCTCACCGCCGCGAGCATCGGCGCGGCGGCCGGAATCGCCGTCACCCTACCGGCGGCGAGGCTGTCCGACCGGATCGGCCGCCGCCCGCTGATGTTGGCCGGAGCCGTCGGCTGCGTGGTGTGGGCCGTCCCCATGTACGCCTCGCTGAGCTCACGCAACGGCCTGGTGATCACCGGCGCCTACACGGTCGGCCTGATGTTGCTCGCGCTCATGTTCTCCCCCGTGGCGGCCTTCCTGCCGGAACTGTTCCCGGCGCGGCTGCGCTACACCGGCGCCTCCGCGGCCTTCATCCTCGCCAACACCCTCGGCGGCGGCTTCGCCCCGCTCGTCGCCACCTGGCTGAACAGCCACTGGGGGTCGCCGCTCGTCCTCGGGTTCTACACCGGCGGACTCTGCCTGGTGAGCCTCCTGTGCCTGCTGGCCCTGCCGGAGACCCGCGACCACGAGTTCGACGTCTGACGCTCGCGGGCCTCCGTGACGACGCCCTCTTCACCACCGGCCCGGGCGATGCCCGTTCCACCGGGCCATGGGTACAGTCGGCGCTGATCACGCACGCACGGGGATGCCGAGGAGGCCGGGGTCATGGCCGTGGACGAGTTGGACACCCGCATCCTGCGCCTGCTGCTGGAGCAGCCGCGCACGAGCGTGCGGGAGTACGCCCGGCTTCTCGGCGTCGCGCGCGGCACCCTGCAGGCCCGCCTCGACCGGCTGGAGCGGGACGGCGTGATCACCGGCACGGGGCCGTCCCTCTCCCCCGCCGCGCTGGGCCACCCGGTGCTCGCGTTCGTGCACATCGAGGTCACCCAGGGCCATCTGGACGAGGTGGGCGACGCGCTGGCCGCCGTACCGGAGATCGTCGAGGCGTTCTCCATCACCGGTGGCGGCGACCTCGTGACGCGGGTCGTGGCGCGCGACAACGAGCATCTGGAGGACGTGATCCAGAAGCTCATCAGCGTGCCCGGCGTGGTCCGCACCCGCACCGAGGTGGCCCTGCGGGAACGGGTGCCGCACCGGCTGCTGCCGCTGGTGGAGTCGATCGGGCGCGCTGCCGCGAAGTAGCTCCCGGTCCGCAACTCTCAGTCTCGTCAGGACCGTTGACGCACTCCCGTCCCCCCTCTAACGTCTGGTCGACCATCCGCACATTGTTCGCAATGTCGAACAAGCGAGGGGGAGCGACCCCCACGTGGACCGGAGGAGCAGCACATGGCACCGCCCCTCAGCAGACGGATCCTTCTCCAGAGCGCGATGCTCGCGGCGGCCGTCCCCGCACTCTCCGCCACGGCGGCCACCAGAGCCTCCGCGGCCGCCGTCCCGCCGTCGGCGGCCTGGTCCCTGCAGCCCTTCCCGCTCGAGGACGTCGCCCTGGGCCCCGGAGTCTTCGCCGCCAAACGGCAGTTGATGCTCGACCACGCCCGTGGCTACGACGTGAACCGGCTGCTGCAGGTCTTCCGCGCCAACGCCGGCCGCTCCACGCTCGGCGCGGTCGCCCCCGGCGGCTGGGAGGGCCTGGACGGGGAGGCGAACGGCAACCTGCGCGGCCACTACACCGGGCACTTCCTCACCATGCTGTCCCAGGCGTACACGAGCACCGGCGAGAAGGTGTTCGCGGACAAGATCCGCACGGCGATCGGCGCGCTGACGGAGGTGCGCGAGTCGCTGCGGCACGACCCCACCGTGCTGAGCGTCGACGGCAGGTTCGGTACGGCCGTGGAGCACGTGCGCGGCTCCTACCAGTACGTCGAGCTGCCGTCCGGCGTCCTCGGCGGCGCCGCGGAGGTCACCCTCGCCGCCTGGGTGAGGCCCGCCCATGACGCCGGCTGGACCCGGATCTTCGACTTCGGCAACGACACCACCCGCTATCTCTACCTGGCCGCACGCAACGCGAGCGGCGTGCCCCGGTTCGCCGTCACCACCGGCGGGGCGGGCGGGGAGCAGGGCATCAACGGCACCGCCGCGCTGCCCCTGAACCAGTGGAGCCACCTCGCGGTGACGGTCGCCGCGGGCACCGGAACCCTGTACGTCAACGGCACGGCCGTGGCCCGGAACACCGCCATGTCGCTCACCCCGGCCGCCCTCGGCACGCTCGCCCACCACTGGCTCGGCCGGTCCCACTACGCGTCCGACCCCGTCTTCGCGGGCGCCTTCGGCGGCTTCGACGTGTGGTCGCGGGCGCTGACCGCCGACGAGGTGACGCAGTTGCAGAGCGGCCGGACGGCCGGCGACCTCGCCTCCTACGCGTTCGACGAGACCACGGGAAGCACGTTCGCGGACGCCTCCGGGCACGGCCTGACCGCCACCCTGCGCCGCACCTGGGGCGGGCCCAGCCATCCGGGCTTCCTCGCGGCCTACCCGGAGACCCAGTTCATCCAGCTGGAGTCGATGACCGGCAGCGACTACACCAAGGTGTGGGCGCCCTACTACACCGCCCACAAGATCCTCAGAGGGCTGCTGGACGCCTACCTCGCCACCGACGACGACCGCGCGCTCGACCTGGCCTCCGGGATGTGCGACTGGATGTACTCCCGGCTGTCGAAGCTGCCCGGGGCCACGCTCCAGCGCATGTGGGGCATCTTCTCCAGCGGGGAGTTCGGCGGCATCGTCGAGGCGATCTGCGATCTGCACGCGCTCTCCGGCAAGGCCGAACATCTCGCGCTGGCCCGGCTGTTCGACCTCGACAAGCTCATCGACGCCTGCGCCGCGAACACCGACACGCTCGACGGGCTGCACGCCAACCAGCACATCCCGATCTTCACCGGCCTCGTGCGGCTGTACGACGCGACGGGCGAGACGCGCTACCTCACCGCCGCGAAGAACTTCTGGACCATGGTCGTACCGCACCGCATGTACGGCATCGGCGGCACCAGCACGGGCGAGTTCTGGAAGGCGCGGGACGTCATCGCGGGGACGATCGGCGCGACGAACGCCGAGACGTGCTGCGCGTACAACCTGCTGAAGCTGAGCCGGACGCTGTTCTTCCACGAGCAGGACCCGGCCTACATGGACTACTACGAGCGGGCCCTGTACAACCAGGTCCTCGGCTCCAAGCAGGACACCGCCGACGCGGAGAAGCCGCTGGTCACGTACTTCATCGGGCTCACCCCTGGCCATGTGCGCGACTACACGCCCAAGCAGGGCACGACCTGCTGCGAGGGCACCGGCATGGAGAGCGCCACCAAGTACCAGGACTCGGTGTACTTCAAGGCCGCCGACGGCAGCGCGCTCTACGTCAACCTCTACAGTCCGTCCACGCTCACCTGGGCCGAGAAGGGCGTCACTCTCGCGCAGAGCACCGACTTCGCGCGCGAGCAGGGCAGCACGCTGACGGTGCGCGGGCGGACCGCTGCCTTCGCGTTGCGGCTGCGGGTGCCGTCCTGGGCCACGGCCGGGTTCCGGGTGACGGTCAACGGGCGGAAGGTCAACGGGACGCCGACGCCCGGCAGTTACTTCACGGTGTCCCGGACCTGGCGGGACGGGGACGTCGTCCGGGTGGCGATGCCGTTCCGGCTGCGCGTGGAGCAGGCGCTCGACGACCCGTCCCTGCAGACCTTGTTCTACGGCCCGTTCAACCTGGTGGCCCGCGACCCCTCCACGCAGTACCTGGAGTTCGGGCTCTACCGCAACGCGGCCCTCTCCGGCGACCTGCTGCCCTCCCTCACTCCGGTGAGCGGGAAGCCGCTGCACTTCACGCTCGACGGCACCGAGTTCGCCCCCTTCTTCGAGGGCACCGAGGATCCCGCGCACGCGTATGTGCGCAGGACCGAACCCCGGGTGGTGTTCGGGAACAGCGACTCGGGCGTGGCCAACCCGGCGAAGGCGGACGGCACGACCCTGCTCGACGAGGTGTGGGCCGCGGCGCCGTTCCGTGGGAAGCCGGCGCTGGTGACGCGGGTGCGGACCGTGGTGGACGCATGGGTGGCCGCCGGGCTGCTCACGCAGGCCGACGGGGAGACGGTGGTGCGTACGGCACGCGGGGCGACCTTCGTGCCGTAGGACCGGCGGACCGGGGCGCGAGGGCCGGCGGGCCGGGGGTGTGAGGTCCGGCGGGTCGCTACGACCGGCGGCGGGGCTTGCCGCCGCCGGTTCCACGACGGCCGCCACCGCTCTTCGTCCCCCCGCTCTTCGCGCCGCCGCTCTTCATGCCCCCGGCCCGGCCGCCGACGCTCTTACGGGGCGCGCCGCCGCCCGGCTGCGCCTTGCGCGGCTGGCGCTCCTTCGCCGGGGGCTGCTGGGCACGGCCCCGGGTGCTGTTGACCGTGCGGCCGCGGACGATGCCGATGAAGTCCTCGACCAGGTCGGTGGTCGCCTCCTCCGGCCAGGAGAGCGCGACCTCCGACTGCGGGGCGTCGACGACCGTGCGGTAGGTGAGATCGCGGCGGTGGTGCAGGCGCGCCAGGGACTGGGGCACGACCAGGACGCCGATGTTCGCCGCGACCAGCTCGATCGCGTCCTCGGTGGTCGCGGGGCGCTCGAAGGCGGGCTCGCCGGGCGGCTGCTCCCAGCCGAGGACGTCGTCGACGGGGTGCAGGACCACCTCGTCGGCGAGGTCGTCCAGGGTGATCTCCTCGGCCGCCGTGATCACGTGGTCCTTGGGGACCACGACCACGGTCGTCTCGGTGTAGAGGGGGATCGCGCTGAACACCGTACGGTCGACCGGGAGGCGCACGAAGGCCGCGTCGGCGGCACCCTCGCGCAAGACGTCGGAGGCTTCGGCGGGGGTCACCTGGAGGAGGGTGAGGGGCGTGTCGGGCAGGCGCTCCTGCCAGATCCGCGCCCACTTGGCGGGCGTCACTCCGGGGACGTACGCGAGCCGGAACGAGGGGGAATCCGCCGAGTCGGTCATCCCGCCAGGCTACCGGCTGTGGTCGGAGGTCTCGTCAACGGCCGATACCCTGGGATGTATGAGTTCGCAGCAGAGCACCCAGACGATGAAGCCCGCCACCGCGGCGAAGAAGCTGGGTGTGTACCTCCCCGCCACGCCCGCCGAGTTCCAGGAGGGCGTCGTCTCGCGCGCCGAGCTGAACGAGCTCCAGGCGAACCCGCCCGAGTGGCTGCGGACACTGCGCGAGACCGGCCCGCACCCCCGTCCGGTGGTCGCGGCCAAGCTGGGCGTCTCCATCGCGGGTCTGGCCCGCGGCGGGGTGACCGAGGCGCTCACCACCGAGCAGATCGAGGCTCTCAAGGACGCCCGGCCACAGTGGCTGGAGAAGGAGCGCGCCACCCAGGCCGAGGTCCGCAAGGAGACCGTCCGCATCAAGAAGCGCGACGCGGAGCGCACCGAGTCCTGAGGCACCCGGCGTCCTGACGCCCGCGAGTCGCCCTGGGGCAGTCGCTTTGACTACGATCTGGGCAGGTTCACCGACGTGGGTGTTTCGAGGTTGCTGGGGGTTGGGATGGTTGCTGGTCGTGTGGTGCGCTTCGACAGCCAGCGCGGTTACGGGTTCATCGCGCCCGACGACGGCGGGGAGGATGTATTCCTGCACGTCAACGACATGCTGATGCCGGAGTCGCAGGTGCGCCGGGGCATCGTGGTGGAGTTCGAGATCGAGGACGGCGAACGCGGTCCGAAGGCGTCCGGGGTACGGCTCGCGCGCGGCGCGGACGGCAAGCCCCTCGCCGCCGACGACGACGTCCTGTGCGATGTGCTCAGCACGGAGGAGTTCACCCGGGACGTCACGGAGGCGCTGCTGACGTCGGCGCCCTCGCTCACCGGCGAGCAGATCGTCCAGGTGCGGGCCGGGCTGGCGCAGTTCGCGAAGAACCACGGCTGGGTCGAGGGCTGACCTGCCGCCCGGCGCCCGACGCCGGGTCCGAGGCGGCCCGGGCCGGGCCGCCTCCTCCGCCGCCCGCGCCTGTCCCCGGGCCGGTTCCCGGGCGTGTTCCCGGCCCTGTCCCAGCCTCCGAACCGGCGCCTCAGGAAGGGCCTGACCAGTCCTGATCGGCTGTCGGACCCCGTTGTCAGTGGCCTGTTCTACAGTTCCCGTCACTTGATCACTGCGGGTGCGGGAGGCACACATGGGGTGGGTGTCGGCCGGCGACTACGAAGTCGCTCTCGACGACGGCAAGGTGGTGTGCCGCAACGCGGCCGGGCGACGGCTGAAGTCCGTGCCGCCCAAGATCGCCGACGATCCGGCGGTGGTGGGCCTGCGTCAGCTCACCGAGTGGCTGGAGCGGCACGAACGCCAGTGCCTGGCCGACGTGGAGCGCTGGATGGTGCGCTCGCTGCCGGTGCCGCTCGCCGTCCTCGCGCGGGTGTGGCCCGACCCCGCGTGGCAGGCCGCCCTGCGCGACCTCGTGGTCACCGGGGCCGACGGCGAGGTGGCCGGGTTCCTGCGGGACGCCGACGCCGAGCGCGGCCTCGGCCTGGTCGACCTCGACGGCGACACCGTCCGCATCGCCCCGGACCTCGTCCGCCTCCCGCACCCCGTGCTCCTCGAAGACCTGGAGGAGCTGCGGGAGTTCGCCGTGGAACTCGACGTGGAGCAGCGCGCCCAACAGCTCTTCCGCGAGGTGTGGCGGCGGCCCGCCGCGCTCGACGCCGAGAGCACCGCCGTCGAGGAGTACGCCGGCGGGGTGTTCAAGGAACAGCGGTTCCTGCACGGCCGGGTCACCCAGCTCGGCCACCGCGTGCGCGGCGGCCACGCCGTCACCTCCGTCCTGGAGGACGGCCGCACCGTCGAGGCCCGCGTGTGGGTCGGCGACTACGAGGGTTACGAGCAGGCGGAGACCGGCCCCCTGGTGTTCACCGACTCCGCAGGGCGGGTGCTGAAGCTCGGTCAGATCGGGCCGGTGGCCTGGTCGGAGGGCATGCGCATGGCCGCCGCGCTGTACGCCGGGCGGGACGTCGAGGACGAGGAGCGGGCGGCATGACGACCTACGACGAGACCACGGCGGCCACCCTGCTCGACGCGGGCGCCGTCCTGCCCCCGGGCAGCACAGCCCGTGAGGACGCCGACACGCTCACCGTCCGCACGTACCGCCATCCCGCGCTGGACGACCGGCGGATCGTGCGGCTGGTGCCGGCCACCCTGGGCGAGGCCGAGGACCTCGCGCTGGACTTCCTCGGGCTGGCCCGGGAGACGGAGACCCCCGAGGTCGGTCAGGTGCGCCGGGAGACGCTCGGCTTCCCTGCCTGGGCGCTGGTCCACGACCCGGCGAACGGCCATCACGCGCTGGCGCTGGTCAAGGACGTCGAACGGCTCGCCCGGCAGGCCAAGTCCCGCCCCGGCAACGCCAAGGACGGCTTCGAGGAGCTCGGCACCCGGCTCGGCCGGGCCGTGCCGCACTTCCTGCCCACGTTCTACGAGCAGGCCGCCCGCGTCTTCCTCCAGCACGAGAACACGACGTACGCGTCCGCGTTCTTCGGCAAGGCCCGCGAGGCCGAGCGGGTGCACGCGCTGGCGGTGGACGAGGAGCGGCAGCGGGCCGTGTTCCTGGAGTTCGCCTTCGCCGGGGCGCTGACGGTCAAGGCACTCAAGGAACACGTCAGGGCCCTCACCACGCGGCTCGACCCGGCCGCGGCCTGGGCGCAGTTCCGGCAGCTGACCGTGGAGCGCTGCGCCGCCGGGATGCCGCCGTACGCCTCGCTGCCGCAGGACGCGCGCGGGCTGATCAAGGCCGCAGGCCTCGACCGGGTCAGCGAGGAGTGCGCCCTGGTCGCCGATCTGCTCGCGTCGCCCGCCGCGGTCCGGGCCCCCGCGTCCTTCTGGAACTCCTACCGGTCGACGCTGGCCGTCCTCGCGGAGCAGCGACCGGGGGTGCGGGAGCGGCTGTTGGAGATCATGCCGGCCGGCCTGGGCGGTTCCGTCGAGGACGACGAGTTCTGGCTGGCGCTGCTCACGGAGTGCGGTGCGGACCTGCTCCTCACCGGTGAGACGGCCTCCGCGGCGGACCCGGCGGACTGGCTGGGCCGGTGGGCCCTGCACCGCAAGCACGGCGGCAACGTCAGCGACCGTTCCCCGGCCACCCTCGCCCTCGTGGAGCGGATGGCGCCCCGCCTGCGGGAGCGGGGCCGTCCCGTCGACCTGTGCACGGGCCGCTGGCACGCCGGCGCCGACCTCGACCTGCTGGACCTGTGCGTGGCCGAGCGCGTGCCGCTGACGCTGCCCGGCCCCGACCAGGTCGTGTACCTCTCCCTGGACCGCTGGCTGCGCGAGCCCCGGCCCGGCCGGCGCGACCTGACGGCGACCGCCGCCGATCCGCGCTTCCGGCGCCTGCTGTACGCCGACATCGGCACCGTCAGCAGCTTCCGTCCCGCAGCCGAGGTGCTGGAGGGCCTGGCCGCCCACCCCGTGCTCAGTGATGTGCTGCGCGGATGGTTGGACGACGCGGCCGGGGAGCTGGCCTCGGCGGTCGGCCTGCCCGCCGCGCGGGCTGCGCTGGAACGGCTGCGCCCGTTCCGCGCGGTGGCCGCCCGGGTCAGCCCGGCCGCCGTCGCGAAGGTCGCCGCGCACGAGGTCGCGCCCCTGCTCGGGCACACCCTGCGCGCCGGGATCCTGGACGAACTGGGCTGGCCCGCGCTCGAGGAGGCGCTGCGCCGGATCGACGCCGAGACCAAGCCCGGCCGCGACCAGGACAACCCGCTGACCGTCCAGGAGGCGTGGCCCGCGCTGATCGTCTCCCGCAAGCACAAGGTGCTCGTGGTCGGCCCGGAGGAGATCCTGCTGGAGCACGACCTTCGGCTGCCCGTGTCCCCGAGCCGCTGGCAGCTTCCGTCGTTCCGCTACACCGACGGCGAACTGCTGGTGATGTGGCGGGAGGACGGCAAGCAGTTCGGCTACTGGTCCGCCCGCCCCGCCGACGTGTTCCCGCTCACCGGCGACCAGATTCCCCACTACTGGTACGGCGGCAGCGAGGCGGGCACCCCTTCGATCCCGCTGCCCGACGGCGGCCGCGCGGGCGGCGGGCGCACCCTGCACGCGGGCGACACCGTCCTGCCCGCCGGCCGGCGCGTCCTCGGCGACGGCACCTCGTACTGGCGTCAGGGCAGGCAGGGCCGGCTCCACGTCTGGCTGGAGTACGACCCGGCCACCGGCACGCACGGGCGCGCCTCACTGCCCGCGTTCCTGCAGTCCGGCATCCATGAGGACGCGACGCTGCTCCAGCAGCACTGCGAGCTGCTGCCGCTCCAACCGGGCCTGGAACAGAGCCCGTTCGGCACGGACGGCACGGTCCTCGGGCGCTGGGTGCGCACTGAGGGCGAGGGCGCCGAGGCCCGGACGGTCGTCGGTACGCCGGACGGCCGGACCGTCGCCCTGCCATGGGCCGGCGGCCGGGCGCCGGGCGTGCCGCTCGGCTCGCTGCGGCTGCCCGGCGGGGCCGAGCCCGTCGCCGTCCGGCTCCACCGGCAGATCGCCCTGTACGCGCGGGACGACGCATCCGCCGCCGGGGAACTGGGCCGGGTGACGCCGATGGAGCGTGGCAGCGAGTTCGCCGCCGGTACCCGGTTCGTCCCGCCGGTGGAGTTCTGGCACGCCCTTCGCCCGCGCGACGAGCGCGCGTCGGCCGTCCTGCGCGCGCTGACCGACGAGCAGGCGGCCGGACTGCTGCGCACGGCGGCGCAGGCGCTGGATGAGCGCCAGGCGAAGTTGGCGGCGGCCAGGGCGGTCGACGGGACGTCGCAGAGCAAGGCCGTCGTCCCGGCCGCGGACGAGGTGGTCCAGGAGATCGTCTCCCGCGCCCTGCCCGCGCTCGGCGACTCCAGGCTCGTCACGGGTGTCGCCGCGCTCGTGCGCGCGATGCTGCGGCTCACGGAGTCGGCCGCCTCGTTCGTGGCGCCGCCGGTCGAGCGGCCGAAGGCGGAACGCGGCCGCGTCGACGGCATGTTCGCCGACTTCGAGCCCGAGCACGGCGACGACGAGACGCTCCGCGAGGCCACCACCGGCCTCGTCGAGGTGCAGGGCTGGTGGGGCAACGAGACGCGGTGGACCACGCTGCGGCAGATCCGCGCCGTCAACCACGTGCTGTCCGGGAAGCAGGCCGACGGCAAGCCCTTGGCCGAGGCCTCCCGGTCCGCCGGCGTCGCCGACGGCTGGCGCAGCGACGAGTTCACCGTTCCGGGCATCGGCCTGCTGTGGACACCCGTGCTGGACGTGCTGCGCCCACTCGCGTACCGCGCAGCCGGCCCGACGGTGACCGACGCTCGGCGCGAGGCGCTGCTCCTGCTGTTCGAGGCGATCGCCGACGGGCCGCTGGCCGCGCCGGCGGGCGCGCTGCGCGAGGTCGTGCTGAGCGAGCCGCACGAGAAGCAGGAGCGGGTCGGCCAGGTGCTGCGCCGGGACGGCCGTACCGTCGTCGTCCTCGGCTGCCAGCGCCTCGACCCGCAGGCCGGGCGGGTGCACTGGCTCGCCCTGGACCACGACCCGGCCGGCGTGTTCGGCGCGATCGCCCACTTCACGCTGGAACGGGAGACCGCGCACCCGGCGGTGTTCCCCGCCGACGCGCTGGCCGCCGTCACCGGACTCGTCCGGGACAAGGGACCGGCGCCCTGGCAGCCGGAGGCGCCCGCCGCGCTCGCCGCCGCCTCGCGCGGCGGGCTGGGGCCCGTGCAGGCGGCGCTGCTGCTCGCGGCCAGGCCGAAACAGCTCACCGCCGAGGTGATCGCCGCGACCGGGCTGAAGCCTCGTCAGAAAGAGCTCGGCGACGCCCTGTTCTCGTCGGTCGGGCACGACGACCGGGCGGCGCTCGTCGGCGCGCTGCTGCCGCACCGCCCCGGCGACCTGTGGACGGCCGGTCCGGACATCGAGGCGGCGGCCCGGGCGTGGGCCGAGCGGCTCGGCGCGGTCGTCCGGCTGCCCGAGGACCTCGCCGGGGAGCTCTCCCTCGGCGGCCTGCCCACCGGCTCGGCCGAGGAGGTCCTCAACCCCGGGCTCACCCCGTGGATCAGCCGCACCACCGTCCAACGGCCGGACAAGGACGGCAACCTGGTCGCGGAGGACCCGCGGGCGCTGCCCGGCCGGTACGACCTGACGCGTGCCGTGGCCGCCCTGGCCGGGCTCGCCTACTCCCTGCCGTACGGGCACCCGCTGCGGGCCGTCCTGCCGGAGAGCCTGGCCGCGTTGCGCCGCCGCGTCACCGACCCGGGGCTGCTGGTCGACCTGGACGTCGCGTGGACGGACAAGGGCTCCTCGACCGCCGTCGAGCTGCGCAAGGCGTACGGGCTGCCCGCTGCCGGGGGCGCCGGCTCGGACGGTCTGACGCACGTGGGCGAGGCGCTGGTGCTGCGCCCGTGGTACGGCGACCAGGAGACCGTCCTGGTCCGGCCGGGCGCGCTCGGCTCCCCCGACGACCCGGTGTTCGGGCTCCTCGAAGGGCTCGTGGGGCTCGGACGGGGCCATGGCGTGTGGGCGCTGCGGACGATCCTCGACGAGGAACTCGCCCGCGCGCTCGCGGCCGGAACCGACGCCGAGGGGCCCGCCGGGTACGCCCAGGACCCGACCTTCAGCGTGCCGGAACTCGTGGTCGAGGTCGCCGCGGAGCACGGCTTGAGCGAGGACGCGGCGGCGCTCTACCTCCAGTTGCTGGCCCTCCCGGACCCCACGGACCGCAACTGCGTGCGCTGGACCGGCTGGAAGCCCGCCCGGACGAAGAAGGCCCGCGTGGAACTCGCGGCGACCCGCCTGGTCGTCGAGGCCAAGCGGCCGCGTGCCGCGCGCACCCTCTTCCTGCCGGGCGGCTGGCTGGACCTGAAATCTCCCGCGCTGCCGGTGGAGACCTGGAAGGAGAGCCTCTACCCGGTGCGCGCCCAGGCGCGCGCGGTGCCCCTGGTGCCGGTGCCCGAGCTGTTCACACGCGCGTGGGACCGCGTCCGCGCCGGTGACGCCCCGGCCTACGAGCAGCTCACCACTCGGACCACCCGTAAGGGCCGCCGATGACCGCCCTCCCGCCCCGCCTGGAAGAACGCGCGCCGATGACCACCACCGCCCTGTCCGACACCGCCCCCTCCGCCGGCCCCGTCCGCCAGATCGTCCCGCCCGAGGACCGGTACGCCACCGAGCTGGCCTTCCTCGCCGCGTACGACGACGGGCCGCGCCCGCCCGCCTGGCGGCTCACCCCGCGTGCCGTCGTCACGTTCGTCATGGGCAGCGACGGCCGCGCCCTGAAGCTGCCCGACGGCGTCGACGCCCCCGACGGGGTGCCGCGCCGCCTGGCGGTGGAGGGCAAGTTCGTCGGCGACCGGGCGCTGGTGGAGCGGTGCGTGGTCACGCTGGCCGGGGAACGCGGGCTGCTGCTCGTCGGCGAGCCCGGTACCGCCAAGTCGATGCTGTCGGAGCTGCTGTCCACCGCCGTGTGCGGCACCAGCGGCCTGGTCGTGCAGGGCACGGCGGGCACGACGGAGGACCAGCTCAAGTACGGCTGGAACTACGCCCTGTTGCTCGCGCAGGGGCCGAGCCGGCAGGCGCTGGTGCCCTCGCCGGTGCTGACCGCCATGTCCCGGGGCGCCATCGCCCGGGTCGAGGAGGTCACCCGCTGTCTGCCCGAGGTGCAGGACTCGTTGGTCTCGCTGCTGTCGGAGCGGCGCATCGCCGTACCCGAACTGGCGGGCAGCGACGACGCGTTGGCGCATGCCGCGCCGGGCTTCAACCTGATCGCCACGGCCAACCTGCGCGACAAGGGTGTCTCGGAGATGTCCGCGGCCCTCAAACGCCGCTTCAACTTCGAGACGGTCGGCCCGATTCCGGACCTCGACGCGGAGACCGCGCTGGTGCGCAGTCAGGCGCGGGCGTCGGTGGAGCGGGCCGGGGCGCCCTTCCAGGTCGACGACGCCGTGCTGGAGGCTCTGGTCACCGCCTTCCGCGATCTGCGGGAGGGCCGGTCGGCGGAGGGCTGGGAGGTGGAGCGGCCGTCCACGGTGATGAGCACCGCGGAGGCCGTGTCCGTCGCGGGCGCGCTGGCGCTCGCGGCGGCGTACTTCCCGGGGGACCGTGACGTCCTGGGCCTGCTGCCGGGCCATCTGCTCGGCGTCGTCCGCAAGGACGATCCCGCCGACGCGGCCCGGCTGCGCGGCTACTGGGACGGTCCCGTCCGTCGCCGCGCGGAACAGGGCTCGGCCACCTGGCGCACCCTGTGGGATCTGCGCACGGTCCTGGAGGGCTGACGGCGTGTCCCTCCACCCCACCGCACCGGGCGCCCCGGACGAGGCGCTCGCCGCTCTCACCGACCCGGCCGCGCCCTACCTCATCGGCGTACGGCACCACGCGCCCTCGCTGGCCGCCGCCGTGCCCGCGCTGCTGGACGAGGCGAAGCCCGACGTGGTGCTCGTCGAGCTGCCGGCCGAGATGCAGGAGTGGCTGCCCTGGCTCGGGCACGAGGGGACCCGGGCTCCGGTGGCGCTCGCCGCGGCGCCCGGTGACAGCAGGGGCGGCGGGGGCGGCGGGGGTCCGGCGTTCTATCCGTTCGCCGACTTCTCGCCCGAGCTGGCCGCGGTGCGCTGGGCCGCCCGGCGCGGTGTCCCGGTGATCGCCTGCGACCTGCCCCTCACGGACCGGGCGTGGGCCGAGAGCCGCGACGGCGGCACGGCGCCAGGGGGTGCGCGGGGGCTCACCGACGCGCTCCGTGCCCGGCTCACCGGCCGCCCCGGCGACGATCTGTGGGACCGGCTGGTCGAGGCGACCGCTCCGGGCTCCCCGCCCGAGGCCCTGCGCCGGGCGGCCCTGCTGACGGGGTGGGCGCTGCGCGAGGACGCGGCCGCCTGCGGCGGGGTGCCCGAGCTGGATCTGCGGCGCGAACGGTGGATGCGGTCCCGTATCACCGAGGCCACCGCCGACGGCGCCCGGGCCGCGGTGATCATCGGCGCCTTCCACGCCCCGGCGCTGACGGGGTCGGCCCTCGCCGAACGCGGCACCGTCGCCGAACCAAGCATCGTCGCCGAGCGTCCCGGACAGGAGCGGCCCGGGGCCTGCCCCCCTGGCGGTGACGGGCGGGCAGTGACGTCCGGCTCTGCCCTGCCCGAGCAGGGCAGAGCTTCCGTCCCGGCCGGCGGCGAGCGGGCCGAAGCCGGCGCCCCGGGGCGGGGCTCGTGGACCACCTCCCTGATCCCCTACTCCTATGCGCTCCTGGACGAGCGCTCCGGCTATCCGGCCGGGATCCGGGACCCGGAGTGGCAGGACATGGTGTGGCGGGCGGCAGGGGATCCGGCCGCGTTGGAGGAGGCGCTGACGCGGGCGGCCGTGCGGGTCTGCGCGGAGTTGCGGGGGCTCGGGCATCCGTCCGGGCCCGCCGACGCGCGGGAGATCATCCGGCTGGCCTCGGATCTGGCCCGGCTGCGCGGGCTGCCCGCGGCGGGCCGTGGCGAGTTGGCCGAGGCCGTGCAGACGGTCCTCGCGCAGGGCGAGCCGTACGGGAGGGGACGGGCCGTGGCACGGGCGATGGAGCGGGTGCTCGTCGGCACGCGCACCGGCCGGCCCGCGCCGGACACGCCACGCAGTGGTCTCGCCCCGGCGGTCGAGGACGAGGTGGCGGGGCTGCGCCTGCCCGGACCGGAGAGCTCCTTGGGCCCGGCCCGGGAGCTGCGGCTGGACCCGCTGCGCTCGGATCTCGACCGGCGTCGTGAGCTGCTGTTGCGGCGGCTCACCGTGTGCGGGGTGCCGTACGGGGAGGCGAAGGAGGTCGTCGGCGCGGGCGGCGCCGAGGCCCTCACCTCGCGTTGGGAGGTGCGCTGGACGCCGGCGACGGCGGCCATGCTCACCGCGGCCGGCATGCGGGGGGTCACCGCCGCCCAGGCCGCCGAGGGCGTGCTGCGTGAACGGCGGCGCGCGGAGCGGGACGAGGGCGGTTCGACGGCCGCCCAGGTGCTGCAAGGGCTCGTGGAAGCCGCCGAGTGCGGGCTGCCGCTGCTCGCCGACGAGCGGCTCGACGACGTCGCCGAGGTGCTGCCGCACGCCGGCACGCTGCCCGAACTCCTCGCCGCACTGGCCCTGTTGGACCGGCTGCGGGCCGGTCACGTGCCGGGGCTCGGCGCCGACGAGGACCGTACGGCGCGTGCGGCCGGCGTCGCCGAGCTGCTCACCGCGGCGGCGGTGCGGCAGGTGGACGGCCTGACCGGCTCCGAGGACCCCGCCGACGCCCGCGCCCTGCTCGAACTCGCCCACCGGGCCGATCTGTTGGGCGGAATCCGGCTCACCGACGCCCTCGCCCGGCTGGCCGCCGCCGGCTCTCCGCTGATGCGCGGTGCCGCCGGAGCCGTCCGGGTGCTGCTCGGGCAGGAGGACGCCCGGGCCTTCGGCGACCGTGTCGCCTCCTGGGTCGACGGAGCGGTCGACCCCGACGCGCGGTCGGCCCTGACGGCCCGGCTGAGCGGGCTGCTCACCGCCGCGGGCCCGCTGCTGGAAGCCGCCGCGCCCGCGCTGGAGCCCCTGCTCGACCGGATCTCCGAGCTGTCCGACGGGGAGTTCCTCGACCGGCTTCCCGCGCTGCGGGGCGGATTCGACACGCTGAGTCCCGCCGCCCGCGACCGGCTCCTCGCGGCCGTCGAGGAACGCCTCGACACCAGGTACGTCGCCGACACCGACGGCGTCGACCCGGCCGCGCTCGCCGCCTGGACCGGAGCGGACCTCGCGGCCCGTGCCACCCTTCGATCGCTGGGGCTGCTGCCCGCGCCACGCGGCGACGCACAGCCGCCGACCCCCGAGGCCGTCACCCCCGCAACCGCCCCCGACACCGGTACCCGCACCGTCGTGGGCTCCGTCGTGGGCTCTGTCGTGGGCGCTGTCGTGGGCGCTGTCGAGGAGGATCGCCGCCTCGCTCCCGCCGACCGCTGGCGGCTCGTCCTGGGCCGCCGCAGCGACCGGCTCCCTTCGTCCGCCCGCTCGTTGGCGACGGCGCTGGACGAGCTGTACGGCAGCGGGCGCGGCGAGGGCAGCCGTGGGAACCTGACGGGGCCGGGGTCCGGCGGCGGCCGGGACGTACCGTATCCCGGGGTGCGGGAGTGGTCGGAAGAACTGGCGGCGCTGTTCGGGCCGGGCATCCGCGAGGAGGTGCTGGCTGCGGCCGCCGCGTCGGGGCGCAACGACGTGCTCATGGAGCTGGACGCGGACAGCGTGCGCCCCTCGGTCGATCTGCTGCGCACGGTGCTGCGGCACGCGGGCGGGCTGCCCGAGGCGCGGCTGGCCGCGCTGCGTCCGCTCGTCCGGCGGCTGGTCGACGCGCTGACCCGGCAGCTCGCCACCCGGCTGCGGCCCGCTCTGCACGGCACGACGCTGCCGCGCCCCAGCCGGCGTCCGGGCGGCGGGCTCGACCTGCCCCGTACGCTGCGCGCCAACCTGGCGACCGCGCGGCGCGGCCCCGACGGCACGGTGCACGTCATCCCCGAGCGCCCGGTGTTCCGCACGCGGGCGCGACGGGCCGCCGACTGGCGGCTGATCCTCGTCACGGACGTGTCGGGGTCCATGGAGGCGTCCACGGTGTGGGCCGCGCTCACGGCCTCGGTGCTGGCCGGGGTGCCGACGCTGTCCACGCACTTCCTGGCGTTCTCCACGGAGGTCATCGACCTCACCGGCCAGGTCGACGACCCCTTGTCGCTGCTGCTGGAGGTCAGCGTCGGCGGCGGCACGCACATCGCCGCAGGGCTGCGGCACGCGCGTGAGCTGGTCACTGTGCCGTCGCGGACCCTCGTCGTGGTCGTGAGCGACTTCGAGGAGGGCTACCCGCTCGGCGGGCTGCTCGCCGAGGTGCGCGCGCTGGTCGGGGCGGGCTGTCACGTCCTGGGCTGTGCGAGCCTCGACGACACCGGCCGGCCCCGCTACTCCACGGGCGTCGCCGGTCAGCTCGTCGCCGCGGGGATGCCCGTCGCCGCCCTCAGCCCGCTCGAACTCGCCCGCTGGGTAGGGGAGAAGATCGCATGAGCTCGAGTCCGGAGCTGCCTCCGGTCGCCCCGTCCGTCACCGCCGAACTCGTCGAGGCGCTCTCGCCCCGGCTGCGCAAGCGGCTGGACGCGGGCATCGCCAAGCTGACGGCTCGTCCGGTCGTCCGCGAGGGCGACACCGTACGGATCGCCGTCGACGACGACACCGACCTCGAACTGCACGCACCGGGCGGCACGGTGGCCGACGCGGACGCGATCCGCTGCGGCTGTCTGCTCGCCCCCGACTGTCTGCACCGCGCGGCGGCGGCCTCGGCCGCGCCGGTCGCCGACCCCACGCCAGACACGGCACCCACGTCCTCACCGCAAGCGCAGACGCAAGCAAAGAAGAAGGCGGAGGAGGACGCGGCGGCGGCGCAGGAAGAGGCGGCGGCGCAGGGCACGGAGCCGGAGCCGGAGACCGCCGGCCCGGCCCAGCTCGCCGCCGCACAGGCCGTGTACGACGCGTCGGCCGCCGTTCTGGAAGCCGGTACGGACGGGTCCGGCGCCGTGCTCCAGGCGGAGCTCCTGCGCGCCGCGCACACCGCCCGGCTCGCGGGACTCCCCCGTGCCGCCGCCTCGGCGGTCTCCGCGGTCACCGGGATACGCGCGGCCCGCTCCGCCGATCCCGGGTACCGGCAGTCCGACCTCGTGGACGCCCTGCGCACCGTCCTCGGCGTGGCCCACCGGCTGCCCTTCGCGAACGGCCCGGACCTGGCCGAACTGCGCGGCGCCGTACGGCAGCCGTACGCCCCGGACGGCTCGCTGCGCCTGTACGGCGTCTTCTCCGAGCCGGTGTCGACGGCGACCGGGTACGCGGGCGCGGTCACCTGGACCGCCGACGCCGGGGGCCGTCTGTACACGGTGTCCGACGTGGCTCCGGGCGGACCGAGCCGGGCGATCGGCGCCGCCGACCGTGCCGTCCGGATCGGGGACACCGCCCTGACCCACCGTGAGCTGTCGCGGGCGGGGCTCGCGGTCTTGGGGGCGACCGTCTCGCCGACGGGGCGGCTCGGCGCGGGGGCGGGGGTGCGGGCGGTGCGCGCGTCCGGTGCCGCCTGGGACGCGGAGCCGCTGGAGCGGCTGTGGGCGGTGCCCGTGGCCGAGCAGGTCGCCCGTGCTCTGAGCGGCGGCCATGGCCTGCTCTTCCTCGACGTCACCCTGGCGGGCACGGTCCGCGAGGCGGCCGGCGACTGTCTGCTGGCCGACTGCGACGGCCTCCCCGTCCGGCTGGCCACGGCCCACGAGGATCCGGCGCTGCCGTACCGCGACAACCTCCGCCTGCTGGCCGCCGCCCGGGGCAGCCGGCTGCGGGTCGTCGCGCGGCTCGTGCCGGGGCCGCTCCCGCGCGCGCTGCTGCTCGCCGCCGAACATCCCGCCCAGCCGGACGCCCGGGTGGATGTGGGCCTCGACCGCCTCCAACACGCGGACCTGCCCACGTCCAGGGCGGCCTCCGCCCCCGTCCCCGCTCCCGTGGTGGACGAGGCGCCGCTGCATCTCCTGAGCCGCCGTGTGCACCAGGCGGTCTCCGGCGGCCGTCGGGTTCTTGCGTTCCCGGACAGCGGGGCGGGCGACGGCGGGCGGCTGCGGCGCGTCGGTCTCGCCACCGCGGGCGACCTCCTCGACGACCTGCGGGCCGCCGCCGCGGACCGCTCCCGGGACGCCTTCGGCCGGCTGCTCCCCGCCGACACCGGCCGCTTCGCCCGCGCCTGGCTGGCCGCGGCCGTCTACACCGCCGAGGTCGAGCGGACCCTGTGCGCGGCGGCCTGGGGTGCGCGGACGGAGGCGGTGACGGCGATGCTGTGAGGACGCAGGCCGACGCCCGTCCCTTTAGGTCAGGATCTGACCTCTATGGCTTCTAACGTGGTCCTCGACCGCGGAACAGCCTTCACGGCAGTCACGGAAGAAGAGGAC
Source organism: Streptomyces sp. NPDC031474 (assembly GCF_055581185.1). Lineage (NCBI taxonomy): Bacteria > Bacillati > Actinomycetota > Actinomycetes > Kitasatosporales > Streptomycetaceae > Streptomyces > Streptomyces sp. NPDC031474. The sequence continues at coordinate 449,148 of NZ_JBVIJX010000002.1, read as the reverse complement.
CATGAGCGACTCCACCCCCCTCGCCCAGACCGTCACCGGCGAGCGCGCCGACCTGCTGGAGGCGCTCGCCAAGCAGCGGCACTTCCTGCGCTTCACGACCCGCGACCTCACCGACGAGCAGCTCGGGCAGCGGACCACGGCCAGCGAGCTGTGTCTCGGCGGCCTGATCAAACACGTCACGTCGGTCGAACGGTCTTGGGCGGCGTTCATTCTTAAGGGCCCGTCGGCGATGCCCGACTTCAGCAGCATGACCCAGGAGGACTTCGCCAAGCGGGCCGACGAGTTCCGTATGCTCCCGGGCGAGACGCTGGCAGGAGTGTTGAAGGACTACGACGAGGTCGCGCACCGTACCGACGAGCTGGTCGCGACCCTGCCCGACCTCAACGCGGACCACCCCCTGCCGTCGGCCCCGTGGTTCGAGCCGGGCCTGCGCTGGTCGGCCCGCCGGGTCCTGCTGCACATCGTCGCCGAGACCGCGCAGCACGCCGGTCACGCCGACATCATCCGCGAGTCCCTGGACGGGTCGAAGAGCATGGGCTGACCTCAGCCGCTCCCGAAGACCTCCGCGACCTCCAGGACGTGGGTCTGCCAGGGCTCCAGGGCGACGAACAGGCCGGGGTCGGCCAGTTCGTCGCCGTCGCGGTCGTACGACTGTGAGGTGAGCAGGTCGGTCAGGCGGTGCGGGCGACCGCGCAGGTCGTCCCAGGGCAGGGGCAGCCGGGCCTGGGACGGCTGGTCGCAGTCGTTGACGACGACCAGGTGGCGGGCGTCGCCGTCCGTCCAGGTCCAGGCCAGCAGGTTGCGGCGGGTGTCGTTGTCCGGCCAGCCCGTCGGGGCGAGCGGCCGCCATGCGCCCCGTCGGACGGCGGCCGCGGCCGGCAGCAGCCGGCGGTGGAAGTCGCGCAGCGGCTCGTCGACGGGCTCGTGCGGTCTGCGGGCGAGGAACACCGGTGGACGCACCCGGCGTCCCTCGAACTGGCCCTCGTGCCAGAGGGTCGCTCCGGGCAGGGTGGCGACGGCGACGGCCGCCGCCCGTTCCCGCGCGCCGGGCAGGGTGGCGGCGGCCCGTGGCTCGTCGTGGTTCTCCAGGAAGCGGACCAGGCGTCGCTGGTAGGCGAGGTCGGCTCCCAGGTGGGCGCGGACGGAGTCGGCGTCCTCGTGCAGGAGGCGGTCGCGCAGCCGCTTGTCGTAGCAGTGGTCGAAGCCCTGCTGCTGAAGGGCCCATTCCAGGTCCCAGTAGGCCTCCGCGACGAGGAGGAGATCCGGGTGGCGCTCGCGGACGCGCGAGACGACGTACGGCCAGAAGTCCTCGGTGGGAGCCGGTCCCGCCCGGTCGCCCCAGGTCTTCGCGAAGACGTCGTTCATCAGCAGCATCGCCATGTCGCAGCGCACGCCGTCCGCCTGGTCGCCGATCGCCACCAGGGTGTCCACGGTCGCCGCGCGCAGGTGTTCGCTGAAGGCGTTCAACTGGACGACGTCCGGCCAGGACGGGAAGAACGGGTCACGGCCCCGGGCGTAGACCCGGCCGGCGGCCTCGATGTACTCGCCGGGGGCTCGGGCCAGGTCGTCCGCGGTGCCCTGGATCAGGCGGTCGGGGTGCGCGGTGAGCCAGGGGTGGTCGGGGGCGATGTGGTTGGGGACGAAGTCGAGGATCAACCGCAGTCCGCGGGCGGCGAGTTGGGCCCGGGCCGCGGCCAGTGCGTCCGGTCCGCCGAGCGAGGCGTCGACGACGTAGTCCCGTACGCAGTACGGGGATCCGGCGATGTCCGCCTCGGTGAGGTCGGGCAGGGCTTCGCGCAGCGACGTCAGCAGGGCCTCGTCGCGCAGCGCGATCCGCAGACCGGCCGGGCTGCGCTCCCAGACACCCATCAGCCAGACGGTGTCGATACCGGACAGCGCGACCTCGTCCCAGGCCTTGCCGGGCACGTCGCCCAGGGTGACGCGGCGCCCGTACCGCGCACTCAACTCGCCCAGCCAGACAAGGGTGTTGATCTCGTAGAGCACCGTCATGACAGGGGCTCCGCACGGTCGCCGTCGCTCTTCGGGCGCAGGGACTCCCGGCCGCCGCGATGCCACTCGTCGGGGGTGAGGGTGTGGAACAGCGTCGTGGTGGCCGCGACCAGGCCCGTCCAGCCGGTCTGGTGGGAGGCGCCGAGGCCCGTGCCGTCGTCGCCGTGGAAGTACTCGTAGAACAGGATCAGGTCCTTCCAGTGCGGGTCCTTGGCGAACTGGGGCTGTGCGCCGTGCACGGGGCGGTGACCTTCGCCGTCCGGCAGGAAGGTCGAGGTGAGCCGGTCGGAGATCTCCCGGGCGACCTCGTAGAGGTTCATCAGCCGTCCGGAGCCGGTCGGGCACTCCACGCGGAAGTCGGGGCCGTGGTAGCCGTGCAGGTTGAGCAGCGCGCGGATCAGAAGCAGGTTGATCGGGAACCACACCGGCCCGCGCCAGTTGGAGTTGCCGCCGAACATCCCCGAGTCGGACTCAGCCGGCAGATAGCCGACGCCGTACGTCTGGCCGTGGACATCGAAGGTGTACGGATGGTCGGCGTGGTGGCGGGAGAGGGAGCGGATGCCGTGCGGGCCGAGGAACTCGGCCTCGTCGAGCATGCGGGCCAGGATGCGGCGCAGCCGGTCCTCGCCGAACAGGGCGAACAGATAGCGGCCGTCGGCGCCCGGCTCGGCGGTCGCCTGCCGGGAGACGAAGGCCTCGACGGCCGGGTGCCGTTTGATGAACTCCTGGGCTCCCTGGACCAGTTCGGGAAAGCTCTGGTCCGCCCGGCCGCCGATGACGCTGGTCGCCGCCAGCGGGATCAAGCCGACCAGCGAGCGCACCTTCAGCGGGGTGGCGGTGCCGTCGGGCAGGCGCAGGACGTCGTAGAAGAAGCCGTCCTCCTCGTCCCAGAGGCTGGCGTTGTCCTTGCCGACGCGGTTCATGGCGACGGCGATCCACGCGAAGTGCTCGAAGAGCATCTGCGCCTGCTCGACGTAGACGGGGTTGTCGACGGCGAGTTCGATGGCGATGTCGAGGAGGTTCTGGCAGTACAGGGCCATCCATGCGGTGCCGTCGGCCTGGTCGAGGTGGCCGCCGGTGGGCAGCGGGGCGCTGCGGTCGAAGACGCCGATGTTGTCGAGGCCGAGGAAGCCGCCCTGGAAGACGTTGTTGCCGTCGACGTCCTTGCGGTTGAGCCACCAGGTGAAGTTCTTCACCAGCTTCTGGTAGGCGTTCTCCAGGAAGGCGCGGTCGGCGCGTCCGGTGCGATGCTTCTCCAGTTCGTAGACGAAGAGGGTGGCCCAGGCGTGCACGGGCGGGTTGACGTCGCCGAAGTTCCATTCGTACGCGGGGATCTGGCCGTTGGGGTGCAGGTAGAGCCGGTGCAGCAGCAGCTCCAGCTGGCTCTTGGCGAAACCGATGTCGACCATGGCCAGGGCCAGGGTGTGGAAGGCGAGGTCCCAGGCCGCGAACCACGGGTACTCCCAGGTGTCCGGCATCGACATGATCTCGTCGTTGACCATGTGGTACCAGGCGCTGTTGCGGATCCGGGGGTCGGCGGCGAGCGGGTCGACGCCGTGCTCGGCGAGCCAGCGCTCGACGTCCAGGTAGTAGTACTGCTTGCTCCACAGCATGCCGGCCAGCGCCTGCCGGACCAGGCGTCGCTCCTCGTCGCCCATGCCGTCCGGGGTGATGCCGTCGTAGAAGGCGTCGGCCTCGGTTCGGCGCAGGTCCAGCGTGGCGTCGAACTCCCCCCAGGGGTCTGCCGTTTCGGTGTCGGTCAGCCGCAGCCGGACGGTCGCGCTGCCGCCGCCGGGGACGGTGAGGACATGGTGGACGGCCGCCTTGGTGCCGGTGCGTGAAGGGTCGACGGCGCCGGTCTCGCCGTGGACGACGTAGCGGTCGATGCCGTCCTTGACGTAGGGCGTGGCGTTCGGACTGCCGAAGATCCGCTCGTTGTTGGTCTCGTTGCCGGTGAACAGGAGCTCCGCGGTGCCGTCGTGGTACAGCCGGCGGGGGCCGAGTTCGGGGTGGTCGGCGCGGACGGCGCCGTCCGTGGCGCGCAGGCAGGGCACGGCGTCGCCGCCCGCCCAGGACCAGGTGTGCCGGAACCAGAGGGTCGGCAGGAGGTGGAGGGTGGCCTCGTCGGGGCCGCGGTTGTGCGCCGTGATCTCGACCAGCAGGTCCTCGGGCCCGGCCTTCGCGTACTCGACGACCACGTCGAAGTAGCGGTTCTCGTCGAAGACGCCGGTGTCGAGAAGCTCGTACTCGACGTCGCGGCGGCCGCGGGCCCGGTTGGTGTCGACGAGGTCGGCGTAGGGGAACTCGCCCTGCGGATACTTGTAGAGGTACTTCATGTACGAGTGGGTGGGCGTGTTGTCGAGGTGGAAGTAGTACTCCTTGACGTCCTCGCCGTGGTTGCCCTCGGCGTTGGTCAGCCCGAACATCCGTTCCTTGAGGATCGGGTCGCGGCCGTTCCACAGGGCAAGCGCGAAGCACAGCCGCTGTTTGTCGTCGCTGACACCGGCGATGCCGTCCTCGCCCCAGCGGTAGGCGCGCGAGCGGGCCTGGTCGTGGGTGAAGTACGACCAGGCGTCGCCGTCGACGCTGTAGTCCTCCCGGACCGTCCCCCACTGCCGCTCGCTCAGGTACGGCCCCCACCTCCGCCAGGGCGCCACACCTTCGTCGGCCTCCGCCAGCCGCCTCCGCTCGGCATCCGCCGCTCCGTCGCCGTCCCTCATCGCCCGTCCTCCTCGCCACCGCCCCCGCGCTATGTCCACCCTGGGGCGCAGGGCACCGGCCCGCAATGACCTGTCGGTGCCGCGGACCCCACTTACGCCGAACGGCTGACCCGCGATCAACGCCTGTACGGCGCGTCGCCCTCAGCGGGCGGGATGGGGTCGGAGCCGCCCGCCGTCGCCGGGAGGCCGAGTCGATCGGTTCGCGAACTCGTCCTTCCGGACACCGGGAGGCCCGGCGTCCGGAAGAACCGGCGTCCGCGGTCCTCGGCGTTGCCCAGCCCCCGAGCCGGCCGCCAAGGTACGGCTGGACCTGGATCGGGGGTTGGCTCCGATGCGCCAGTTGCCGGCGGGCGGACCGGCGTCGACCGTGTCGTGGCCGATCGTGTCCCGAAACCGGTTCACCTGATCCTTCGCCGCGGCGTCCGTCGCCGGCGACGGACAGGGCGCTGCGGTCGGCGGCCCCCGCGTGCCGGGCGCGCAGCAGCCGCCGACGGAAGTCGAGGCTGCTTGATACGTCTCGACCACCCGCGAGCCGGCCAGATGCCGCTGCACGAGGGCGACGAGGGCGCTGGGAGGTCACGGTCCCCCGCCTCCGGCTCACGGCCCGGCGGCCCCTGTCCACGCTGCTCGCCTTCGCCGGTCCGGGGCACGTCCTCTTCTGCAGTGACCGACCGTTCGCCCCGGACCTCGCCGGGCAGTACGTCGTGGGCGGCCTCGGCGAAGGCGTCGATGCCGCCACCGTGAGAGTCGTGCACTGCGCCGACGCGGAGGCGCGCTTCCCCCGGCCTGGCGGCCGCGCCCCGCGCCGGCTGCCGCTCCCCCGCCGGCGGGTCACGTCCGGCCGGGTCCCGCCTGTGCCGCCCCACTCAACGGGGCCGGAGCCCGCCTCCTCTTCGAACTCCTCCAGTCCCGCGACATCTGAGGCCGCCCGGCGCGGTCGGCCACCGGGCGGTTGCTCACAGGCGGTTCCTCACGGGAGGTTCGCGGGCTGCTGGGTGAGGCGGATCAGCAGGACGGCCGGGGTGCGCGGGAGCGAGATCCGCAGGCCGCTGCCGTCCCAGACCGCCGAGCCGGCGGTCGCGGCGGACGGGTGCAGGATCTCCGCCCGTACTGCGCGTCCCGCCAAGTGCCTTACGGGCAGCTGGAGTTCAAGCTTACCGCCGCGGCGCCAGACGGAGACGTACGACGTCCGGTCGCCGGGTGCCCGCATCCCCAGGGCCAGCCACTCGTCCGTCCATCCGGGCAGGCCGAGCGGCCAGAACGGCGCGGCCTGTGCGAGATCCCCGCGGATCGTCCGGTATGCGCTCACCGCGTCCCGCACCAGGGCGAGTTGACGCTGCGTCATCCGGTCCAGGTGACCGGAGAGATGGATGCGTCCGAGGAGGGCGCCGCCGAGGGTGAAGGCGATCAGGTCGTCGTCGTAGCCGGGCTGCGGGTAGGCCCAGACGGCGCCCTGCTCGGGCGGGGCGGCCGTCGGCGCGGCGGCGGCGATGGGCGGGTAGCGCAACGGGTCCTGCTGGTCGCTGGTCGACTGGAGCTGGGTGACGGCCAGCGTGGCGCCGTCCATCCGCATGCCGCCCGAGGCGCAGTTCTCGACGACCAGACCGGGGTGGCGGTCGAGCACCTCGGACAGCCAGTCCAGGTAGGCGTGGGCGTGGCCGAGCAGTCCGGCCCCCGGTGCGAGGTCGCCGGGTGCGCAGGTGCCCGGGTCGATCACGATGTTGTAGTCGAGCTTGAGATAGCCCACGCCCCAGTCGCCGACGATGCGGTCCACCGTCCGGTCAAGGTGCGCGCGGGCCGCCGGGTGCCGTAGGTCGAGCTGGTGGCGGCCCTGCTCGGTGAGGCGTACGCCGTCGCGCTGGAAGAAGGCGTCCGGTGGCAGCGCGGCGGCGACGGGGCTGCGCACCCCGACGACCTCCGGCTCCAGCCACAGCCCGGGCACCATGCCCCGTTCCCGGATCCGCTCCAGGACCGCCCGGATCCCGCCGCCGGGGAAGCGGCGCGGCGAGGGCAGCCACTCGCCGACGCTGTCCCACCAGCCGTCGGCGTCGTCGTCGTACCAGCCGGAGTCGACGCAGAAGTACTCCGCTCCGGCCTCGGCCGCCGCGTCGATCAGGGGCAGCAGCTTGTCCGTCGTCGGGTCGCCCATCAGCGTGTTCATGTAGTCGTTGAAGACGACGGGGAGCGCCGCGTGATCCGGGTGCGGACGGCGGACGGCGCGGCGGTACGAGGTCAGCGCGCCCATCGCCGCGTCGAACCCGGCGCCGAGGGCCAGGACCCCGGGCACCGTGGTGAACTCCGCGCCGGGGGCGAGGCGGACCCGCCACTGGTGCTCCGCGTCCGTGGGGCCGTTCAGCGCCAGATAGGTACGGCGGGCGCGTTCGCCCAGGTCCCAGCGCCAGCCGGCCGGAGACTCGACCTGCCACAGCCAGGTCCGGCCGCTCCCCCGCTCGGTCAGCGCGCCCATCGGCAGATGCCCGTCGGTGGGCCAGCTACCGCGTCCGGTGAGGGCGAGGGCGGCCCGGCTGTCGTGCTGGTGAGCGCCGACGTTGATGTCGGCGACCGTGTCGCGCAGCGGCTCGGCGTACCAGCGGCACTCCGCGAGCCAGTCGTTACGAGCCCGGTGAACGTCGAGGTCGTCCGGCGAGGGCAGGCCGCCGAGCAGCAGGCTGCTGACGGACTGGACGACGACAGGCTCGGCGCCCTCGTTGCGCAGCCGGACGCGCGAGCACAGGACGGGCAGTCCGGCGGGGGACGTCAGCTCGACGAACGCCGTCAGCCCGGTTGCCTCGTCGTGGAGTTCGACGGTCAGCCACTGCCGGTCGGGGCCGTTGCCGCCGAGGTGGGACCGGTAGCGCAGCCGTGCGCCGAGGGCCGTCCCCGTGAAGCGCGGGCCGGACCAGCCGCTGCCGTGGCCGAGAGCGGTCAACTCGACGAGGGGGAGGGCGGATTCGGGGTCCGGGGCGAAGCCGGGGTCGTCGTCGACCCGGTCCAGCCGGAGCAGACGCAACGTCCCGTCGGGGGCGGTGCCGAACTCGATCTCAAGGGCCGGATGAGCCCAACTGAACCGAACCTGGGGGTAGTTGATGACTCTCCGCATTGCATCCGCCGTACCGGTCAAGGTGCTTCCCCTCCCGACCCCGCCCCTGCCGGTGCGCCGGCGGCGGTCGCGTCACTCGCGTGAATCCCTCGTTACGGTCTCTTGACGACCCCTGTGTGACCGGTCACAATCCTGGCATGAATGTGACCGGTCACACAAGGCGTCCGGCGAGCATCCGGGACGTCGCGACGGCCGCCGGAGTCTCGTACCAGACGGTCTCCCGGGTGATCAACGGGCATCCCAGCGTCAAGCCCGCGACCCGGGAGCGGGTGCTCGCCGCCATCGACGAGCTGGGGTTCCGCCGCAACGCGACCGCGCTCGCGCTGGCCAGCGGGCGCAGCCGGGCCGTGACCGTACTCACCGCCAACACCACTCACTACGGCTACGCCTCCATCCTCCAGGGCATCGAGGAGGCGGCCCGCGCCGCGTCCTACGCGGTGGGCATCGGCGTGCTGGAATCGGCGGACGAGTCAGCCGTCGCCGCCGAGGTACAGCGGGCGGCGGACGCGAGCGGCGGACTGATCGTGATCGCCTACGATCCGGCCGGCGTCCGGGCCCTGACCGCCGTCCCCGCCGGACTGCCCGTGGTCGGGGTGGTCGAGACGCCGGCGAGCCCGCCCGCGGGCGACCGCCCCTGGGTGTGGACCGACGACCGCGAGGCCGCCTACCAGGCGACCCGGCATCTGCTCTCCCTCGGCCACGAGACCGTGCACTACGTGGCCATCCCGTCCAGCACCCGGCGCACCGGCGCCCGCACCACCGGCTGGCGCGAGGCCCTCAAGGAGGCCGGGGCTCCGCAACCCCGTCCCATGCAGGGCAGTTGGGGTCCGGCGGGCGGTCACGCGGCGGGCCGCAGGCTCGCCCGGGATCCGGCCGTCACCGCGATCCTGTGCGGTAACGACGACCTCGCCCTCGGGGTGCTGCGCGCCCTGCACGAGGCAGGCCGGTCCGTGCCCGGCGAGGTCAGTGTGGCCGGGTTCGACGACGCCCCGCACTCCGCCTACCTCACGCCGTCCCTGACGACGGTGCGGCTGGACTTCACCGGCCTCGGCAGGTCCGCCTTCGCCCTGCTGCACGGGGCGCTGGAGGAGTCCGCGCAGATCGCCCCGCACCCCGTCTCCGTACCGGAGCTGGTGGTGCGGGAGAGCTCGGGGGCCGCGCCCGCTCACGACTGACCCCCTCTACGAGCCCCACGGATACGTCCCGCAGAAACGAGTCCTGTCTCCTGCACCACCTGTTCCGGAAAGGCACGTGATGATGAGAAGAGCTCTCCCTGCCCTGGCGCTGGCCTGCGCCCTCGGCCTGGCCGCCACCGCGTGCAGCGACCCCACCGCCGCCCACTCCGGCACGGACGCGAAGAAGTCCGCCGTCGACCCGACCGCCCGCCTGGACGGCGTACGACTGACCATGTGGACGGCGCAGAACACCCTCAACGCGCCCAAGCAGGTCATCGACGCCTTCGAGAAGGCCACCGGCGCGAAGGTGGAGACCCAGGCGATCCCGGACCTCTACGAGCAGAACGTGCCGACCAAACTCGCCTCCGGCGACCGCCCGGACCTGATGTTCTGGCAGCCGTCGATCTCCACCCTGCCGTTCGTCCAGCCACGGCAGAACCTCCTCACCCTGGACGGCGAGGAGTGGGTCTCCAAGCTCGGCGCCACCGAGAGGTCGCTCGGCGTCATCGACGGCAAGCGGTACGCGGCGATCGTCACCAGCCCCGCCATGCTCGGCGTCTACTACAACAAGGACGTCTTCCGGCGGGCCGGGCTGACCGAGAAGGACTTCCCGAAGTCGTACGACGAACTGCTGGCCGTCGGTCACACCGTCAAGGACAAGGCCGGCACGGCCGCCTTCTACGAGGCCGGCGGCGACAAGTGGCCCCTGCAGTGGCAGATGCAGGTCCAGCTCACCGACCTCGACCAGCAGTGGTGGGCCGGCCTGAACGAGAACAAGGAGAAGTGGACCGACCCGGTCGTCGTCGCCGCGATCAAGAAGTACAAGGAGAAGCTGCTCGACGCGGGCCTCGCCCAGAAGAACTACCGCACCGGCACCTTCACGGGGCAGGCCGACGCGCTGTGGAACGGCGACGTCGGCATGGTCCTCAACGTCACCTCCTTCCAGAGCCAGTTGCAGGCCAAGCACTCCACCGCCGAGATCGACTCGAAGATCGGCTGGTTCCCGGTCGCCGAATCCTCCGCGACCGGTCTGTACTCCCCCGACCAGACCAACGGGGTCGTCGCCTTCAGGACGGGTGACGAGAAGCGGCAGAACGCGGCCCGGCAGTTCCTCGCCTTCTGGCTCGGCCCGGACTACCCCGCCTACATCAAGGCGATGAAGATCCCGTCCGTGGAGCCGTCCGTGCCCACCCCCGACGGACTTCCGGGGACGTCGAAGGCCCAGGTCGCGGCCCTGCCCAAGGCCATCGGAGTGTTCCAGGCCAAGGCGATCGTCGCCCCGGACACCCATCTCTACCTCGCCGACATGATCTACGACAAGAAGAGTCCGCAGCAGGTCGCCCAGGCGATCCAGGACCAGTTCGCGCAGGTGGCCAAGGCCCAGGGCGCGCCCGGCTTCTAGACGACACGGGGCTTCCCATGGCGGACACAGCGATACGCACAGACGAGCAGCCGACGACGAGAAGCGGACCGAAGCGGGTGGGACGGCTCCCGCGCGCCGCCGTGCACCACCCCTGGTGGTTCGCGCTCCCCGCGATCGCCGTCTTCGCGGGCTTCTTCCTGGTGCCGAACCTGCTCAACTTCTACTACCCGTTCACCGACTGGTCCTCCTACCACCCGGGCATCTCCTTCACCGGCCTCGACAACTTCCGGACCATCGCCGACGACGGCTCGCTGCTGCGCGCGATCCGCACCACCCTGCTGTACGCCGTGCTGGCCGCGCTGTTCCAGAACGGCTTCGGGCTGGCGCTGGCCCTGCTGCTGGAGGCCGACACCCGCTTCAACCGCTTCTTCCGCGCCGTCTTCTTCCTCCCGGTGCTCATCTCCGCCCTCGCCACCGGTTACGTCTTCCAGGCGCTGCTCGACCAGGACGGCGCCGTCAACTCGGTGCTGGGCACGGACATTCCATGGCTGGGCTCGACCACCTGGACGCTGGTCCTGGTCACCGTCGTGCACGGCTGGAAGTGGATGGGCCTGTCCATGCTGATCTATCTGGCCGGCCTCAAGGGCATCCCCGGCGAGATGCTGGAGGCCGCGAAGTGCGACGGCGCGGGGCCCTGGCGGACCTTTCGGTCGGTGCGCTGGCCGATGCTGGCGCCGGCCCTCACCTTCAACGTGACGACGGCTCTGATCGGGTCGATGAACACCTTCGACATCGTGCAGGCCACCACCGGGGGCGGGCCCGCGGCCTCCACGGAGGTCTTCAACATCTACATGTTCCGGGTCTTCGGACAGGGCCTGTACGCCCAGGCGTCCGCGATGAGCCTCGTGCTGTTCCTGGTCGTGGTCGCCGTCGCGATCCCGCTGGTCGTCGGCCTGCGGCGAAGGGAGCAACTGCTGTGACCGCGCTGCTGTGGCGCTACGGCCGCCCCGTCCTCGTCCTCCTCCTGGCCGGTCTCGCCGTCGGCGTGCCGCTGTGGCTGGTCGTCGTCACCTCGGCCAAGCCGCAGGCGGAGGCGCTCAGGCCGAACCTCGACCTGCCGCGGCACTGGCAGTCCGGCAGCAACTACGCGGACGTCCTCGGCGAGGGCGAGATGCTGCGCGGCTTCGTCAACTCGACGCTGGTCGTGGTGCCTTCGGTGGCCCTCGTGCTGGTCCTCGGGGCGGGCGCCGCCTGGGTCTTCGCCCGCCGCAGGTCCTGGCTCGTCTCGGCGGCGTACGCGCTCTGCGTGAGCGGGCTGCTGCTGCCGCCCGCGGTGATCACCATCGTGATGGAGCTGCGGCAGCTGGGCCTCGCCAACACCCGGCCCGGGATGATCGCCGTCTACACCGCGATGTACCTGTCCACGTCGATCTTCTTCATGACGGGGTTCATCCGCGCCATCCCGCTGGAGCTGGAGGAGGCGGCGCGGATCGACGGGGCACGGCCGCTGCGGATCTTCCTGCGGATCATTCTTCCGCTGCTCAGGCCCGTGATCGCCACCGCGACGATCATGGTGATGCTGTACGCCTGGAGCGACGTCTTCTACTCCTTCTTCGTCCTCGGCGGCGGCGAGCGGGCCACCCTCCCGCTGAACCTCTACAAGGTCGCCTCCGCCCAGCTCTACCTCAACAACTGGCATCTCGTCTTCGCCTACGTCGTGGTGATGAGCCTGCCCATGGTCGCCGTGTTCCTGGTCGGCCAGCGAAAGATCGTGTCCGGAATCACCAGTGGAGCCGTCAAATGACCGGAGGTCCAGCAGCGTGAGCCCCCGCACCGGTACGACACCCCGCATACGTACCCGTACGAGAACAGCCCTTGTCACCGCCGTACTTGGAGTCACCGCCATGGCAGGCACCCTCCCCGCAGCGGGCCCGGCGGCAGCCGCGGCCGACCCGCAGCGCCTCACCGTCGACCTCGCCGCCTCCGAGGGCCCGGTGCTGCGCGGCGCCAACGGCGCGCTGTACGGGCTCAGCGACGACGGTGTGCCCAGCGACGCCGCGCTGGAGCCGCTGAAGATCACCAGCATCTCGCAGAAACCGGAGGGCGGCGCCCAGCATCCCAACGGGGACGCGCTCTCCGTCTCCAGGTCGTTCTTCCGCAACGGCGGCGGCGAGATCAACGTCATGATGCAGGACATCTACGCCAAGTGGCCGTACGAGGACCTCGGCATCGACGACTACCTCCCCAAGGTCGACAAGATCGTCAAGGAGGTGTCGGCCGACCCGAACAGCGACCGCTTCGTCTACATCCCGTTCAACGAGCCCGACTGGATCTGGTACAACATCGGCGTCGCCGACCAGGCGCAGTACGAGGTGAACCGCGACCGGTTCTTCAGGGACTGGAAGACGGTGTACCAGCGGATCCGCGCGATCGACCCCGACGCGAGGATCGCCGGCCCCAACGAGACGGGCTACCACACCCGGCTGATGACCGACTTCCTCACCTTCGCCAAGCGGGAGAACGTCCTGCCCCAGGTGCTGACCTGGCACGAGCTGAGCTCCGGCTCGCTCCGGGACTTCCAGGGGCACTACGACAACTACCGTTCCATCGAACGTGAGTTGGGCATCGCACCGCTGAAGATCAGCATCGACGAGTACGCCAACCGCCGTGATCTGTCCGTGCCGGGCCAACTCGTGCAGTGGGTCTCGATGTTCGAGCGGAACAAGGTGTACGCCAACCAGGCCTACTGGGACGCCGCCGGCAACCTGGACGGCAACGTGGTGCGCACCAACATCCCCAACGGCGGCTGGTGGTTCTTCCGTTGGTATGCCGGGCTGACCGGCGACACCGTGCAGGTCACCCCGCCGCAGGCCGACACCGTCGACACCCTTCAGGGCCTGGCCTCCCTGGACGCCTCGCGCCGCCAGGCCCAGGTGCTGCTCGGCGGCTCCGACGGCGACTCGGACGTCGTGCTGCGCAACGTCCCCCGGTCCGTGTTCGGCCGTACGGTCACCGCGACCGTCGCCGAGGCCGCCTGGTCCGGCTACGAGGGACAGCATGCCGCCCCGCAGGTCCTCGCCCGGACCAGGCTCAAGGTGGCGGACGACGGTTCGGTGACCGTGCCACTGCGCGGCGCCCACAAGATGTCCGCGTACCGGATCGTGCTCACCCCCGGCGGCACCGGTACCCCCTCCCCCGCCACGGTCCCCTGGTCGGCGTCGTACGAGGCCGAGGACGCGGCCATCACCGGCGGCCAGGTCTACACCCAGGGGACGGTGAGCAACGCCAACGGCTACGCGGCCTCCGGCACCAAGGACGTCGGCTCCCTCAACACCCCTGCCAGCAAAGTGGACTTCACAGTGACGGTCCCGGCGGACGGGACGTACGACCTGGCGGTCCTGTACGGCAACCAGTCCGGCGCTCCCTCGACGCAGAAGCTGTCCGTCGACGGCGCGGCCCCGGTGACGGTGACGTATCCCTCCACGGAGAACTGGACGTACCGCGCCAAGAAGGACCTCGGCGTGGAGCTGTCGGCCGGCACCCATGTGCTGACGCTCGCCAAGGGCGACGCCGAGGTCACCCTCGACCGCATCGACCTGACCGCGCGCACGGGCACCCCGTCGGCGTCCTACGAGGCGACGCTCGCGGACATCAGCGGCAGGCCGTCGTACGACTACTCCTCGTCGGCCGGTGTGGGCACGGGCGCCCTCGTCCTGCGCCGGGGCGACAGGGCCGTCTTCGACGTGTACGCCCCGCGCGACGGCTACTACACGGTGGTGCCGCGCTCCTCGGCGCCCGTGCAAGTCGCCCTGCACGGCGAGAAGGTGACGGCGGCGCCGAGCAGGCCGCTGCGGCTCTACCTGGTGGCGGGCAACAACCGTGTGGCGCTGACCGCCGCACACGCGGCCGTCCGGTCCCTCGACGTGTCGGGCACGGGCTCCACGACCGGCGTCCTCTCCTACGAGGCCGCGTCCGCCGCCCTCGCGGGAGGGGCGAGGCTCGTCGACTCCGCCCACGCCTCCGGCGGCTCCTACATCGGCGATCTCGGCAACAGCCCCGCCAACACAGCCCGGTTCACGGTGCGGGCGCCTGAGTCCGGCCGCTACGTCCTGGTCGTGCACTACGCGCACAACGACCGCCGCGACAACGGCCACGCCTACAACACCGACATCATGTCCCGTACGGCGGACATCACGGTCGGTGCCGCGGCGCCGCGGAAGGTCACCTTCAAGAACACCTGGAGCGGGGACGACTACTGGACGCTGGGCGTCCCCGTCGATCTGAAGAAGGGCGCCAACAGCGTGACCTTCGCCAACGCGAACGCCTGGGCCCCGAACATCGACCGCATCGAACTGGGCCGCGTCGTCCGCCAGTCGTAGTCCGATGTGCGCGGCCGGTCCCGGGGCGTTCGCGGCGTCCCGGGATCAGCGACCGACGCCGATGAGTCCCGTCAGATAGCGCCACAGGGAGGAGCGCTGACGGACGGCCGGGTCCGGCAGCAGGGCCTGCGCCGATTCGGCCGGATCCGCTGCCGGCGCGGCCGCCGGCGGCTGCTCCGGCAGCGCGGCCAGTTCGTACCGCACGGGAAGCGAGCGCAGGCCCCGCATGAAGGGCGAGGAACGCCACGGCAGTTGGTCGACGGGGAGGGCGAGCTCCAGGTCGGAGAACCGCTCGAACAGCCGGCCCACGCCGACCGCGGCGACCGTCGAGGCGAGTTCGCGCGCCGGGCACTGGCGGCGGCCCGCACCCCACGACAGGTGCGCCCGGGTGCTGACCGTGGTGCTCGGGCACACGTTGTCGGCGAAGAGCGGGTCGGCGTGCGCCGCCGCGGAGGAGACCCACACCGGATCGCCCGCCCGGATCGTGTAGTTGCCGAGCGGGGTGTCCTCGGCCGCGAACCGCGGTACGAAGTTCACCAGCGGCGGCTTGCGCATCACCACCCGGTTCATGCTCTCCCTGACCATCCCGGCCGACAGACTGGCCCGCACGCCGCCCTCACCGGAGATGACCTCGACCACCGTGTTGGAGATGAGGATGCCGACGTGGTCGGAGGTCATGCCGAGCAGCATGAACAGCTCACGGGCGAGTTCGTCGAGTGAGAGCTCGGGGTGCGCGGCCAGCAGATAGGAGGGGAAGTCGTCGCCCGGCTTCTTCAGCTTCACCGCCGCGAGTTCGGCCAGCGCCGCCAGCAGCCGCTCCAGCGCGGGCTCCGCGTCCGGTCCGGCGTCCAGCACCCGCCACATGTCCATCAGCGCGTCGTCGCCCTGGGAGCCGGGGAAGCCGAGCAGATGGCTGGCCACCATCAGCGGCAGCGGACGGGAGAACTGGGCGGACAGATCCGCCAGACCCGTGCCGCCGGCCTGCCCCACCAGGCTGATCAGTTCGTCGGCGTAGGCGGCGACGGCCGTCTTCAGCCGCTTCGCCTGGGCGTGACGCGGGTCCTGGAACGGTTTGAGAGCCGCGTCCCAGGCCGTCCGCAACGGCCGGTAGCCGGGGCCGCCCTGGATCAGTACGTGGTTGACCTCGAGGGACGGCCCGAGCGGCCAGTCGGCCGGCACCCTGCCCTCCGAGCGGGCCCGCCAGTTCTCCAGCCCCTTCGGCCAGCCGGCGTCGTCCTGGAGCACGTCGAGCGCCTCGCGGTAGCCCAGGACCAACCAGGCGGGCACGCCCAGCAGATCGACCGGCGCGACGGGGCCGTGCCGCTGTCGCAGCCTCTCGTACACGAGGGAGGGCCGCGTCTCGTAGTCCCGGGTCAGCAGCGGTTCGGGAGTCATCGTCTCCAACCGCGCGCCGTCCAGGTCCACGGATGCGCCCTCGCCCACCTGGGATTCCATCTTGCCGCCCCTCCGACACTCCCCGTACCGGCGCGTTTTCATGAGGTAGCCGGAACCGGGGGGACCATATCCCAGACCCCGCCTGCGGTGAACCACGGGGGCAGGGCCCGGCGGACCCGGCGTCGTCGACCTGCGCTGTGTCCCGGCACCCGGTCTGCTTCTACAGTGCGGGTATGGAGATCAGGTGTTCTCAATGCCAGGGGTTCGACCTGGAACCGGGATTCGTCGAGGACTCCGGCGACCACTCCCGGGGATACGCGCGGTGGATCCCCGGCCCGCTGCAGCGAGGGGTCCTGGGCGGAGCCAAGCGCTTCGGCCGGCCGCGCTTCCAGATAGACGCCCACCGCTGCCGCGCCTGCGGCCACTTGGAGCTCTTCGCCCCGCATGAGGTGTGAGGGGAGAGAGGTGCACGGGGAGTGAGGTGTGCGGGTAGTGGGGTGTGCGGGGAGTGAGGTGTGCGGGGCGACACGCGGCGGGGGACTGAGGGGGCTCGTCCCCGCCGCGTGTTCCATGTGCAAAGGCAATGACGGCGGCCTCGGGGTCAGGCGGGTTGTGGCGTGAAGCGTCGGTGTCCCTTGCGGTCGTAGTACGTCGTCATGGCGAAGCCGAAGAGCAGGGCGAGGGCCGCACCGATCGCGATCATGATCCAGGAGCGGGTGAGCCCGGCGTCACCGCGGGCCTCGAAGAAGAGGATGGCGCGCACGCCGTCGCTGAGCTGGCGCATGGGCTCGAAGTGCGACAGGAAGCGGTAGAAGTCGGGGATCGCCTGCAGCGGGACCGTGGCGCCCGAGGACGGCAGGCCGAGGACGATGAACACGAACATGGACACCAGCTGGCCGATCCCGCCGAACGCGGCGTTGATGGCCTGTACGCCCAGGCCGACGGCGAGCGTCGCGCAGTAGGAGAACACCCACAACAGGGGCAGGTGGGACGCGTCCATGCCGAGGACGGCCACGCAGGCGAGCATCACCAGTGAGGCGCTGAGGAGCGAGATGCCCGCGGTCATGCCCATCTTCAACAGCAGCGTCTGGGTGCGGTTGATCGGCACGGTGGGGCGGCGGGTGTGCCAGGGGCCGATCTCGTTGTCGGCGTAGCCGAGGGCGGTGTCGACGCCGTTGCTGATCACGTTGCCGCCCATGAAGCCGGCCAGGACGAGCAGCAGGGTGTAGTAGAAGGCGGTCAGGCCGAGACCGCTGTGGGTGCCGATGGGGTGACCGACCTGGGTGACGACGTTCACCGGGTCGGCGAGCAGCAGCCGCGTGGTGGAATTCGCCCGGGTGCCGACGGCTGTCGTGAGTTGCTTGCCGATGGTCCGCGACGCCTGGTGCGCCGCCTGGGTGGTGATCTGGGAGGCGAGCGAGGAACCCAGGCTGCCCTTGCCGGGGTTGGTGAGCACGGTGAGCAGCGGCTTCTGGGTGGCGCCGGTCGTGCTGAGAGCGGTGACGGAGGCGGTGAAGTCGGCGGGGATGACGAGTGCGCCGTAGACCTTGCCGGAGTCGAGCTGTTCCTGGGCCCGGGCGCGGGTGAGCGTACGCCATTCGGCTTTGCCGCCGGCCGTGTCGGCGGCGATCGCGGCGGCGACCTGGGTGCCCAGGTTCTGCTTCTGTCCGGCGGGCGGTTTGCCGGAGTCGCTGTTGACGAGGGCGATGGGCAGGTCGCGCAGGTCCTGGTTGGGGTTGACGATCCCACCCATGTAGAGCAGGGACAGCAGCAGGGCGAGCAGTCCCGTGAGGATCGTGGGCACCAACCACAGTCTGGGGCGGCGCAGCAGCGCGGCGGCACTGGCCTGAGGGGTGGTGGACTCGGCCATGGTTCTCCGTGAGTTCCGGGCTGTGCGGCTACCGAACAGCAGATGATCGCGGCTGTACGAGCGATCCTGCCGACCGCCGCACGAGTCGCCAGGATGGGGTGCGCACGGCCGCAAGCCGCCGCACGCCCCGCCTTCCTCCCCCCGTTGCAGTACAGGGGGAGGCTACGCTCCTGGGCGCTCCCGCACGCATCCGTTCGAAGGACACCGCATCGCGAGCCTCCGCGACCGGACCCGCGGAGTTCGCAGGGGGTGACGTCGGCTATGCGCCGCGCCGGACCCGGGCGGCCTTGCGTGCCTCGGCCATCTGGCGGGTCTCGGCGGACCGGCGGGACTCGCCGCCGCCGCGACCGGCCTGCCCCGGGCGGGTGCCCAGACCGCGGAAGGGTGCGCCGCCGCGCTTCGGGCGCTCCGCGACCGGACCGCTGCCGTCGACGGGGACACCGGAGGGCGCCTGCGCGCCGGTGATGCGGCTCAGCTCGGCCTCGCCGGAGCGGACCCGCGTGATCTGCGGCCTGATACCCGCGTCGGACAGCAGCCGGGCCATGTCCCGGCGCTGCTCCGGCAGGACCAGCGTGACGACACTGCCGGTCTCCCCGGCTCGGGCGGTACGGCCGCCGCGGTGCAGGTAGTCCTTGTGGTCGCCGGGCGGGTCGACGTTGACGACGAGGTCGAGGGCGTCGACGTGGATGCCTCGGGCCGCGACGTTGGTGGCCACCAGGACCGTGATGTGACCGTCCTTGAACTGGTCCAGGGTGCGGGTGCGCTGCGGCTGAGACTTGCCGCCGTGCAGCGCCGCGGCCCTGACGCCGCTGCTCAGCAGGTGCCTGGTGAACCGGTCGACAGCGTGCTTGGTGTCCAGGAACATCAGCACGCGTCCGTCACGGGCGGCGATCTCGGTGGCGGTGGCGTACTTGTCGGGGCCGTGCACCTCCAGCACGTGGTGCTCCATCGTGGTGACCGCGCCCACCGAGGGATCGACCGAGTGGACCACCGGGTCGTGGAGGTAACGCCGGACCAGGAGGTCGATGTTGCTGTCGAGCGTGGCCGAGAACAGCATGCGCTGACCGTCGGTGCGCACCAGGTCGAGCAGTTCGGTGACCTGGGGCATGAAGCCCATGTCGGCCATCTGATCGGCCTCGTCCAGAACGGTGATGCTCACCCGGTCCAGGCGGCAGTCCTTGCGTTCGACGAGGTCAGCGAGCCGGCCCGGGGTCGCGACGACCACCTCGGCGCCGGCCCGCAACGCGCCGGCCTGCCTGCCGATCGACATGCCGCCGACCACGGTGGCCAGCCGCAACCGCAGCAGCTCGGCGTACGGGGTGAGCGCATCGGTGATCTGCTGGGCGAGCTCGCGCGTGGGGACGAGGACCAGGGCCAGCGGCTTGCGTGACTCGGCGCGTCGCCCGGCCGTGCGCACGAGGAGCGCCAGGCCGAAGGCGAGCGTCTTGCCCGAGCCGGTGCGCCCGCGGCCCAGGACGTCACGCCCGGCGAGGGAGTTCGGCAACGTGGCCGCCTGGATCGGAAAGGGCTCGTGCAGGCCTCGGCCGGTGAGCATCTTCAGCACCTCGGCGGGCATGTCCAGCTCACCGAAGGTCGCAGCCGCGGGGAGGGCCGGAGTGACGGTGACGGGCAGCGCGAACTCTCCCGGCGCCGGGGAACGGTCATTCGTGTGAACTGAACGGCTCATGGAGAACCTTCCTCGACGGGGGCACGCATCGAGGAATTCCCGGCGGAAACGAGCCGGACGAATTGCAAGAACGAGCCGAAAGCAAGACGGAGGGAATTCTGACTGGAATGCAGAACGCAGCAAGCTGGGGCCCGCCCCAAGGGCGGACCCCAGCTACTTCATGCGCTTCGATGTCAGGCGGGAGTGATGTTCTCCGCCTGCGGGCCCTTCTGACCCTGCGTGACGTCGAAGTTCACCTTCTGGCCTTCCTGGAGCTCGCGGAAGCCCTGGGCGGCGATGTTCGAGTAGTGAGCGAAGACGTCGGGGCCGCCGCCGTCCTGCTCGATGAAGCCGAAGCCCTTTTCCGAGTTGAACCACTTGACGGTGCCAGTAGCCATGTCTTATCTCCTTCGGGGCAGTGCCCAGGGGTCCACACCGTGTGGACCCGTGTGTTGCCACAATGACCCCGTCCGGAAAGCACCGGAGATACAAAAATGCCCGACGACATATAGCCGCCGAGGCACTTGAAGTTTCGGGAACCACAACTGCAACTAGCGTCAAGCGTAGCACGGCGCCTACATTCGCACCACCTTTCGCTCGCGCACGAAAGGTTAATTTTTGGATTACACAAGGTGCGGCAATGAAGAATGAGGTCGACCGCGCAACCCCGGCGGCCCGCTAGGCGAGGAAGCTCAATCGGACCTTGCGTTCCGGATTGTCACGGTTCGTGTCCACCAGACACACCGACTGCCACGTCCCCAGTTCGAGCCTGCCACCCACGACCGGCAAGGTCGCGTGGGGCGGGACGAAGGCCGGGAGGACGTGGTCACGACCGTGGCCCGGGCTGCCGTGGCGGTGCTGCCAGCGGTCGTCGGCGGGGAGCAGCGTGTGCAACGCGGCCAGCAGGTCGTCGTCGCTGCCGGCGCCCGTCTCGATGATCGCGATACCGGCCGTGGCATGCGGCACGAAGAGATTCAGAAGGCCGTCGCGGCCGCCTGTCACGTCACGGAGGAACGTCTCGCAGTCCGCGGTGAGATCGACAACCCTCTCCTGCGAACCGGAGGCGACGTGCAGGACTCGGGTGGTGAACGCATCTGACATACCCCCATCCTGACCCATACGCCGCGTTCCACACCCGACCGATCGCCCACTGTGTGATACCAGAGGTCCGATCCGCGAGATGCCCGTTGACCGTGGGCACGCGACCTGACTACGTTCAGCCGCATGTTGCGTTCAGCCCTGCTCACCACGCGCGGTCACATCGACCTGCTGCGGGTGGCCTCTGCCGCGTGTCGCCGCGGCTGCTGACGCCTTTTCAAACCCTCGTTCCACTTCTCGCACCACCCTTCCCCCTCGCTTTCCCCCTCACCTTCGCCCACCCTGCCCGCACGCCCGGTCGCGCCCTGAGCCGAACGTGACGCGGCGGTGGCGAGGTGCGCCCGCCCGTCCCCCACCGGCCGCCGTTCCTCTCCGTGGAGCTCCCATGAGCGTCAACCATGCCCCACCCGACTCCTCCGAGACGGATATTTCCTCTATATCCGATACCTTCTCCGCCTCTTCCGCGTCTGCTGCATCTGCTGCACCGGAACGGAAGGACCCCGAGGTTGACCTCGACCTCGAACCCATCGTCCCCCGCTCCTCCCGCCGCGCCCGCGTACCCCGCTGGCTGCGCCGGACCACCGGCCCGGTCCTGCTCCTCCTGCTGTGGCAACTCCTCAGCAGCACAGGGGTGTTGACCTCCGACGTCCTCGCGTCACCCGGCCGCATCGCTCAGGTCGCCGGTGATCTCGTCTCCGACGGCTCCCTGCCCTCGGCCATGGGCACGTCGCTCCAGCGGGTGGCAGCCGGACTGCTCCTGGGCACCGTCGTCGGCATCGGACTCGCCCTGGTGTCGGGGCTGTTCCGGATCGGCGAGGACCTCGTCGACGCCCCGGTGCAGATGCTGCGGACCGTGCCGTTCGTCGGCCTCATCCCGCTGTTCATCATCTGGTTCGGCATCGGCGAGGCTCCCAAGATCGCCATCATCACGCTCGGGGTGACCTTCCCGCTCTATCTCAACGTCTACGCCGGAATCCGGGGCGTGGACGCGCAGTTGATCGAGGCCGGGGAGTCGCTCGGACTGTCACGCCGGGGCCTGGTACGGCACGTGATCCTTCCCGGCGCGTTGCCGGGCGCGATGACCGGCCTGCGCTACTCGCTCGGTATCGCCTGGCTCGCGCTGGTCTTCGCCGAGCAGATCAACGCCGACTCCGGGATCGGCTTCCTGATGGTGCAGGCGCGGGACTTTCTGCGCACCGACGTGATCGTGGTCTGCCTCATCGTCTACGCCTTCCTCGGCCTCCTCGCCGACTTCGTCGTCCGAACCCTCGAAAGGCTGCTGCTGCAATGGCGACCGACGTTCACCGGCCGGTGACCCCCCAGTCGGGGCCGACGTCACAGACGTCCCGACCGTCCCAGACCTCCGCCTCCCAAACCTCCGAGCCCTCTCCGATCTCCGCGGTCTCTCCGGCGCCCGGCGTCGCGCCCGGCGCCGCACCCGATGCCTTGCCGGTGGCCCGCCCGCCCCGTGCGCCGCAGGCGGTCCGCGTCGAGGGGCTGACCCGTTCCTTCGACGGCCGCGCCGTCATCGACGACCTCCGACTCGACATCCGGCCGGGCGAGTTCGTGGCCCTGCTGGGCCGCAGCGGCTGCGGCAAGTCCACGCTGTTGCGCATTCTCGCCGGACTCGACCGCGACATCGAGGGCACGGTACTGGTGCCGCGTCGCAAGGCCGTCGCCTTCCAGTCGCCTCGGCTCATGCCGTGGAAGAAGGTGTGGCGCAATGTGCTCCTCGGGCTGCCGGGCCGACCCGAGCGCCCCGTCGCCGACAAGGCCCTGGACGAGGTGGGGCTCGGGCACCGGTCCGACGCCTGGCCGAAAACCCTCTCCGGGGGCGAGGCCCAACGCGCCTCCCTGGCCCGGGCCCTGGTGCGCGAACCCGATCTGCTGCTGCTCGACGAGCCGTTCGGCGCGCTCGACGCGCTCACCCGCATCAAGGCCCAGCGCCTGGTGGGCGAGTTGTGGCAGCGCCGGGGCTGCGCCGTGCTGCTCGTCACGCACGACGTCGAGGAGGCGGTGCTGCTGGCCGACCGGGTCCTGGTCATGGACGACGGGATCATCGCGCACGAGCAGGAGATCGACCTCGACCGCCCCCGCGACATCGCCGACCCCCGGTTCGCGGAACTGCGCGCCGGCCTGCTGCGCCGCCTCGGCGTGGACCCGACGGCCGCCGAAGCCGCCTGACACCCCTGCTCACCCTCCAGTCCCCTCCCCTCCTCACCCCGGCCACTCCTTGCTGCGCCGCCAACTCCTCCCCCTCAGCTCCCTCCTCTCCCCCCACTCCTCTCCCCCCACTCCTCACTCCTCGCCCCTCGCTCCTCGCCCCCTCCCTCCTGGTACCGCCGCCCTCGTACTCCCCTCGGAACGGACCTCCATGCGACGACACCTCGTCCCCGCCGCTCTGCTTCTCCCTCTCGCCCTCCTGCTCACCGCCTGCGGTGGGAACTCGTCCGCCAGCACGGGCGCCGGCGGCGGCACCGACGGCAAGGGCTCTCTCACACTCAACGTCGGAGACCAGAAGGGTGGTTCCGAATCCATCCTGCGAGCCGCCGGAGAGCTGAAGAACCTCGACTACAAGATCAAGTGGTCCACGTTCACCTCCGGACCGCCCCTCCTGGAGGCGGTCAACGCCGAGGCGGTCGACATCGGCGGCGTCGGCAACACCCCGCCCGTCTTCGCGGCCGGCGCCGGCTCGAAGATCACGGTCGTGTCCGCCTTCCATGGCACCTCCAGGGGCGATGCCGTGCTGGTGCCGAACGACTCCAAGCTGACGAAGCCGGCGCAGCTCAGGGGCAAGTCGATCGCCGTGGCGCAGGGCTCCTCCGCGCACTACCAGCTGGTGGCCTCCCTCGAGGCGGCCGGCCTGACGCTGAGCGACGTGAAGGTCAAGTACCTCCAGCCGGCCGACGCGCTCGCGGCGTTCAGCTCCGGCAAGGTCGACGCGTGGGCGGTGTGGGATCCGTACACCTCGCAGGTGTTGCAGGCGAAGAAGGGCAGGGTGCTGACCACCGGTGAAGGCGTCACCAACGGGCTCACCTTCCAGGTGGCCGCGCCCTCCGCGCTGAAGGACGGCAAGAAGGCCGCCGCCATCAAGGACTATCTGGACCGGCTGCGGCGTGCCACGGCGTGGGTGTACGACCACCAGGAGGAGTGGGCCAAGGTGTGGGCGAAGGACACCGGGCTGCCGTACGAGGTGGCGCTGGCCTCGGTGAAGCGGACGAACTCCACGCGGATCTCGGTCGCGGTCGACAAGCCGCTGATCGCCTCCGAGCAGCAGATCGCCGACACGTTCACCGAGCTGAAGCTCATCCCTCGCAAGGTGGACTTCGCCGCCTTCGTGGACCCGCGCTACAACGGCGACCTGCCGCCTTCCGCCACTCCCGCGCGCGTGTCCTCGTAATCACACCAGTACACCCGGCATCACGGCCGCTCCGGGAAGATCCACGCCCACCGTTCCGTTGGTAGAAGCGTGAACAACTTGCGTGAGGTCGAGGTGGTCGTCATAGGCGCCGGTCAGGCAGGTCTGGCCGGTGCCTACCATCTGCGGCGCAGCGGTTTCGAGCCGGAGCGCGACTTCGTGGTGCTCGATCACGCGCCGGCTCCCGGCGGTGCCTGGCAGTTCCGGTGGCCCTCGCTGACGTACGGCAAGGTGCACGGGATGCATGCGCTGCCCGGCATGGAGCTGACGGGCGCGGATCCCGCCCGGCCGTCCTCCGAGGTCGTCGCCGAGTACTTCGACGCCTACGAGCGCACCTTCGACCTGCGCGTACGGCGGCCGGTCGATGTGAAGGCCGTACGGGAGGGCGCAGCCGGGCGA
The DNA here is from genome assembly GCF_055581185.1 of Streptomyces sp. NPDC031474. Taxonomy (NCBI): domain Bacteria; kingdom Bacillati; phylum Actinomycetota; class Actinomycetes; order Kitasatosporales; family Streptomycetaceae; genus Streptomyces; species Streptomyces sp. NPDC031474. Next base: position 424,555 of record NZ_JBVIJX010000002.1, on the reverse strand, counting down.
CTGCTCGTCGAGACCTCCGACGGTACGTGGTCCACGCGGGCGGTGATCAACGCCACTGGTACCTGGGACCGGCCGTTCTGGCCACGCTATCCCGGCCAGGAGACCTTCCGCGGACGGCAGTTGCACACCGCGCAGTACCCGGGCCCCGAGGCGTTCGCCGGACTGCGGGTGGTCGTGGTCGGCGGCGGTGCGTCCGGTACGCAGCACCTGCTGGAGATCGCGCCGTACGCGGCCGACACCACCTGGGTGACGCGGCGGGCTCCCGTGTTCCGCGAGGGACCCTTCGACGAGGGTGCGGGCCGTGCGGCGGTCGCGCTCGTGGAGGAGCGGGTGCGGCAGGGACTGCCGCCGAAGAGCGTGGTGTCCGTGACGGGGCTGCCGCTCACCGACACGATCCGGCAGGGACTGGCCGACGGGGTGCTGGACCGCCTGCCCATGTTCGACCGGATCACTCCGGACGGCGTGGCATGGGACGACGGGCGGCGCGTGGACGCCGATGTCATCCTGTGGGCGACCGGTTTCCGGGCCGCCGTCGAGCATCTCGCGCCGCTGCGGCTGCGTGAGCCGGGCGGCGGGATCCGGGTCGAGGGCACGCGTGCGGTCGCCGATCCGCGCATCCACCTGGTCGGCTACGGGCCGTCGGCCAGCACCATCGGCGCCAACCGGGCCGGACGCGCGGCCGTCCGGGACATCAGGCGGCTGCTCGCCGGGGAGAGCGTCGCCGCCTGACGCCCCGCCAGGTCACTTCGCCGCCGCCGACGTACTCTTCTGAGCCTTCTGGTTCCGGTTGAACTCGGCGACGTTGCGCTGGTGCTCCGCGTAGCTCGCCGTGAAGCGCGTGTCACCCGGCTTGACCGTGACGAAGTACAGCCAGTCGCCCGGTGTGGGGCTGATCGCGGCACGCATGGCCTCCTCGCCGGGGTTGTCGATCGGCGTCGGCGGCAGGCCCATGCGCTGGTAGGAGTTGTAGGGGCTCTGGATGCGGGTGTCGTTCTGCGTCGTCCTGAGCGTGAAGCGGTTCAGCGCGTAGTTGATGGTGGAGTCCATCTGCAACGGCATCCCGCGCTCCAGGCGGTTGAACACGACCCGGGCCACCTTGCCCATGTCCGCCTTGGTGGCGGCCTCTGCCTGGACGAGGCTGGCGATGGTGACCGCCTGATAGACATTCATGGCGTTGCGCTGGGCACCGGCCGCGATCGGCGCCCCGTTGAACTTCTTGTTCGCCATGTCGACCATGTACGACAGCACCGTCTGCGGCGTCGCCTTCCTGCCCAACGGATACGTCGCCGGGAAGAGGTAGCCCTCCGGGTTGCCCTCGGCGTCGTTCGGCAGCTTGAGACGGGCCTTCGGCAGTGCCCCCCGGGTGGTACCGGGCGGCAGGGCGAGCGCCTTGTCGACGGCCTCGTAGATCTGGCTTGCGCGCCAGCCCTCCGGGATGACCAGGGCCGTCGGCTTCGGCTCGTGATCCTTCGATCGCTCCAGCAGCAGCGGCACCGCCACGGCGGTGCCGGCCACGACGGCTCCGGTCGCGATGAGGACGAGACGGCCGCGGCGCGTCAGTCGAATCGTGGTCCGTGGCGGAGTGTTCTTACGCATGCGGGCACGGTAACTCTCATACCGTCACAAACCCGGCATAACTTGGCATACTTTCATCTTGTCGGCTCCAGGTGGGCGTCTCGTCGCACGAGGGCCGCATACCGCCCGTTCCGCTCCAACAGCTCGTCGTGCGTCCCGCGTTCGGCCACCTGGCCGTAGTCGAGGACCACGATCTGGTCGGCACCCCGAATGGTGGACAGCCGGTGGGCGATGGTGAGGGTGGTGCGGTTCGCCGAGAGCGCGTCGATGGCCTCCTGGACGGCCCGTTCCGTACGGGTGTCCAGGGCGCTGGTCGCCTCGTCGAGGATCAGTACCGGCGGGTCGCGCAGGATGGTGCGGGCGATGGCCAGCCGCTGCTTCTCGCCGCCGGAGAACCGGTGGCCGCGCTCGCCGACGACCGTCTCGTAGCCGTCCGGCAGGGCGGCGATGTGGTCGTGGATCTGAGCCGCCCGCGCCGCCGCGTGCAGTTCCTCGTCGGTGGCGTCCGGCTTGGCGAAGCGCAGGTTGTCGGCGACCGTGGCATGGAAGAGGTACGTCTCCTGCGATACGACGCCGACCGCGCGGGCCAGGGTGTCGAAGTCGAGGTCACGGACGTCGACGCCGTCGAGGGTGACCCGGCCGCCGGTCACGTCGTACAGGCGCGGCACCAGGTAGCCCAGCGTGGACTTGCCGGCGCCGGTCGGGCCGACCACGGCGAGGCTGCCGCCGGCGGGGACAGTGACGTCGATGCCGTCGAGGACGGGCCGGACCGCCTTGTCGTCGTCGTTGTCGTAGCGGAAGGCGACCTTCTCGAAGCGCACCTCGCCCTTGATCTGGTCAAGGTGGACCGGGTTGTCGCGCTCGGTGATGTCGATGGGGAGGTCGAGGTACTCGAAGATGCGCTGGAACAGCGCGAGGGAGGTCTGGATCTGCACACCGGTCGCCAGGAGGCTGACGGCGGGGCGGAACAGTCCCTGCTGGAGCGAGACGAAGGCGACGATCGTACCGAGGGAGACGCCGGGACCACCGAGCTGGAGGGTCATGCCCGCGGCCCAGTAGATGACGGCCGGCATGGCGGACATGACGATCCCGATGACGGCCATCCGCCAGCGGCCGGCCATGTTCGACCGCACTTCGAGGTCGACGAGCTGCTCGGACTCCTCGGAGAAGGACCGGGTGAGGGAGTCGGAGCGGCCCATGGTGCGGCCGAGGAGGATGCCGCTGACCGACAGCGACTCGGTGACCGTGGCGGCCATCGCGGCCATCTGCTTCTGACGCTGGGTGGTGATCTTCTTGCGTTCGTTGCCGACGCGACGGCTGATCCACACGAAGACCGGCAGCAGGAGCAGGGAGACGACTGTCAGCCGCCAGTCGAGGGCGACCATCGCGATGATCGTGGCGACCACGCTGGTGAAGTTGGAGACCAGAGAGGTGGCGGTGGAGGTGACGGTGGCCTGCATGCCGCCGATGTCGTTGGCGATGCGGGACTGCACCTCGCCGGTACGCGTACGCGTGAAGAACGCGAGGGACATGCGCTGCAGGCGGCCGTAGACGGCCGTGCGCAGGTCGTGCATGACGCGCTGGCCGACCGTCGTCGAGATCAGCGTCTGCAGGACGCCGAACACGCCGCTGAGGACGGCGCTGAGGATCATGCCGAGGGCGAGCAGGCTCAGCAGGCCGGTGCGCCCCTGCGGGATGGCGACGTCCAGCGTCTCCTTCAGCAGGAACGGCGTGGCCACGGTGACCAGCGACGAGGCGGCGACGAGCACGCCGACGACCGCGAGCCGGGCACGGTAGGGCTTGAAGAGGGTGAGGATGCGGCGCACCTGCCGGGGTTGATCGGTCGAGGTGCCGGGCGAAGGGGTCCAGTCGATGTGGTCGCGGGGCATGGCTCCTACGGAGGGTGAGAGGGTGAGGACTGACGGAGCATAGCTCATTGTTACCTATACTCACAATGAACGGCGTCCTGATATTGTTCCCGTATGACCACCCCGGATTCCGACGGCCTCCTCGCCGAGCAACTGCTGCGGCTCACCCGCCGGGTGCACCGCATCCAGAAGCGTCACCTGGAGCAGCGCGGGCTGGGCGTCACCCCGGCCCAGGCCCGGCTGCTGCGCACCCTGGCGCACTGCGACGCACCGCCGCGCATGGCCGACCTCGCCGAGCGGCTGGAGGTGGTGCCCCGGGCCGTGACGACCCTGGTCGACGCACTGGAGGCGAGCGGCAAGGTGCGCCGGGTGCCCGACCCCACCAACCGGCGGGTGATCCGGATCGAACTCACTGAGGACGGCGGCGCTGCACTGCGGGAGCTGCGCGGTGCGCGGGTGTCCGCCGCGAAGGAGATTCTGGATCCGCTGACGGACCTGGAACGCCAGGTGCTGAGCGGGTTGCTCGACGCCCTGGTCGACGGGATACCGGAGCGGGAGCGGACGCAGGAACAGGGGCAGGGGCAGGGGCAGGGGCAGGGTCGGGGACATGAGCGGGGGCAGAGGCAGGGGCGGGCCTGCTGAACGACGTGACGGGCCGTGGCCGCTCCTCCGTACTGCGGGAGGGGCGGCCACGGCCCGTTGCGGTGTCGCGGTGCGTCAACCGACCTCGGGGGCCGTCTCCTTGGCGAGCTGAGCGGGCACCACAGCCACGGGCCCGGTCGTTTCCGGGCTTTCGGCGCCCTCGGGCTCGGCGGGAGCCGCGGGCTCCTCCTCGGCCGCGGCGACGTCCTCGCCGTCCAGGACCTTCTTGGCCCGCTCCAGGTCCAGCGCGCCCTCCCAGCGGGAGACGGCGAACACCGCCACGCAGTTGCCGAGCAGGTTGGTGACGACGCGCATCGAGTCCATGATGCGGTCCACGCCCAGCAGCAGGGCCACGGCACCGGCGGGGATGGCCCCCAGGGAGGAGGCGGTCGCGGACAGGGCGAGGAAGGCCGAGCCGGGGATGCCGGCCATGCCCTTGCTGGTCAGCATGAGCACCAGGACCACGGTGATCTGCTGCCCCAGGCTGAGGTCCACGCCGACCGCCTGGGCGATGAACAGCGTGCCGATGGACAGGTAGAGCGAGGCGCCGTCGAGGTTGAAGGAGTAGCCCGTCGGCAGCACCAGGCCGACGGCGTCGTCGCGGGCGCCGGCCTTGCGCAGCTTCTGCATCACGCGCGGCATGACGGCCTCGGTGGAGGCGGTGCCGAGCGCGAGGAGCATCTCCTCGCGGATGTAGCGCAGGAACTTCCACAGGCTCAGTCCTGTGACCAGCCGCAGGGCGACGGCTAGCAGCGCGACGAACAGGGCCGCCGCCGCGTAGCACAGGATGATCAGCTTGCCGTAGGTCTCGATCACACCGAGCCCGTAGTTGCCGATCAGGACGGCCATCGCGCCGAACACCGCGATCGGCGCCAGTCGCATGACGAAGCCGACGATCGCGAAGATGATCTCCTGCGCCTGCTCGACGGCGGGCAACACCTTGGGCACCTTGGTGTGGCCGAGGTGCAGCAGCGCGGCGCCCACCAGACAGGCCAGGATGAGCACCTGGAGCAGGGAGTTCTCCGCGAAGGCGCCGATGAAACTGGTGGGCAGCGCGTTCACGATGAACTCGGTCGTGGAAGGCAGCGAACCGCCGCCCGTCTTCGCGTCGACCGCCGAGGTGTCGAGCGTGGACGGGTCGACGTTCATCCCCGAGCCGGGCTGGACGATATTGGCGGCGAGGAGCCCGATGATCAGGGCGAGCGTGCTCGCGACCTCGAACCAGATCAGGGCCTTGAGCCCGATCCGGCCGAAGGACTTCAGGTCACCGGCCTTCGCGATGCCGACGACCACCACACAGAACACGAGGGGCGAGATGATCGTCTTGATGAGCCGGGTGAACCCGTCGCCGAGCGGCTTGAGATCCGTGGCCACGTCGGGCCACAGCCTTCCGACGACGATGCCCAGGACGAGCGCGCAGGCGACCTGCGCGAAGAGTGAGGTACGCAGTATGCGTGCGACGCGTCGTGGCAGGGACGGGGGGGACGACGGCACGGGCACTCCTTGGGGGACGGCCGACACACAGAAGTCGGGGCGGCGACTTCTGCGATACGGAAAGCGGTTTCCGTGCCGATCACTTTGAAGGTGACGTTGATCGCGCGCAAGACCGCTGCGTTTCAGCCTTGTAAATCCCGCCACGATTGACGGATCGCACGCTCTGCGTCTCAGCAGCCTCCGCGGTCCTCGGTCAGCACCCCCTGAAGGGTGGTCAGCCGACGGTCGTAGCAGCCCTCCGAGCCGTACAGCCGGTAGCGCTCGCTCGTCCTGGCGACGGCGTGCCGCTGCTCGCGGGGCACATTGACGGTGAAGGTCGCGTCACCCGTGTAGGTGTCGTCGAGTCGCGACCACCACGTGCGTCGGCCGTTTCGCGTCGTCATGGCGTCGGCCCGGTCGCCGAGGGTCAGGACGGTGCGCAGCCGGTCGTCCCCGCCGAGGGTGGTGGTGCCGTTCATCGTGTACGTCCGGTGGGTGCGTGTCGCCCGGGCCGGTCCGCGGCCGTCGACGGTGACCGACTCGTCGTCCGTCCAGGTGGCGTCGAGGCCGTCCACGTTCTCGCCGTCGGTCCAGCGGTGCACGGAGGTGTTCGCGAGGGTGCGGGTGACGGTGGTGCGCACACGTCCGTGCGAGGTGTCGAGGTATCCGGCGACGGTCAGCCGGTGCCGGCCCTCGGTGTCGAGCCGGTGCTCCGTGCCGGGCGTGTAGACGCTGGAGTCGGTGAGCTCACCCGCATCGTGCGTGACGAGCTTCCCGCCGACGACGGCCTTGCCCGGGTCCTGCCAGACGAGCACGTTGACGGGTGTGCTCCAGCCGCTCTGCCCCTCGGGCACCCCGACCACGGACACCTCGACGCGGTGCGGGCGGCCGTCGTTGAGAACCCCGGCGAAGGGGGTCAGGTCGTATTCGATCGGCTTGATGTCAAAGGCGCGTGGGCCCGGGAGCACGTACCAGAGAAAGGGGTTGGACCAGCCACCGGTCCAGACGGTCGGGAAGGGAGTGGCAATGCCGGCCAGTTGTCCGTCGACCTTGACCTGCACCTCCCGGTAGGGGCCGTCGTCGGCATGGCAGGAGTAGGGCGCCGCCGCGGGCACGGTCAGGTACCAGTACTCCTCGCACCCGCCGCCCGAACCGGTGGCGTACACCTCGGCGACGACGCGTTCGCTGTTGCGCGGCGTGGTGAGGGTCGCGCCGCCGGGCCCCTCGGCCAGGGTGAGGACCCGGTCGGGGACGGCGGCCGGTTTCCCCTTGGAGAAGGCGAGGTCGTAGAAGGTGAGGGTCGCCTTGACGTCGATCACACCCGTGTAGGTGTCGTCGACGACGTTGCCGATGAGCATCTCGACGTCCTGGGCCGAGCGGAACGTGTCGCTGTAGCGGGTGACGTCCTTCTCGACGGACCACTCGATCCCGTCGGGCGACGGCTCCGGCGTCGACGTACGCAAGACCTCCACCCCGCCGATGTGCAGATAGCCGAGCCGGTCGAACTGCCGCCCCTTGACCTTGCCGTCGAGCCGCAGCACGACCTTGCTCCAGCGGTCGCCGCAGCCGCCCGGCGGGGTGTAGGTGCCCCGGTACGGCGTGAAGTCCCGGAACTGCGCCTCGGCGAGGGTGATCCGACAGGACTTGGCGTCAGGCCTGGTCACGGGTGGGGCGGCGGTGAGGGGGTCGTGCCAGTCGGTGCCGAATTCGGCGGGAACCTCGACCGCCGCGGACGTGGATGCGGCGGCCCGCGCCGTGCCACCCCCGAGGACGGTGCCCAGCAGGAGGACCGCTCCGGTGAGCATGGACATGATGATCCGACTTCTCATGGCCGGTGTTCTACGGCGAGTCGCCCTCTCCCCGCAATGACGCGTCCGCCGGAAGTGCTGGGTCGTGTCCGCAAAGTAGCGCCGTCTGCCCGGAGCCAGACGGGACTTTCGAAACACGCCCTAGCTCCTCAGCGCGGCCCTGTCCCCCATGACCACCACGGGATGCCGATCCGGGTCGAGCGTGCGCAGCAGGTACTCCATCGCCTCCCTGGGCAGGCTGACGCAGGCCGATGTGCCGTTGCCGTGGTCCAGGTGCAGCCAGATCCCGCCCCCTCGCTCCTCGCCCAGAGGCTGCTCCGCATCGTCGGGAGGCGTGCCTTTGACGCGGTTGTAGTCGATGGCGATGACGTAGTCGAAGTCGTGCCAGTGCGCCTGGTCCCACCAGAGGGGCACCGCGTAGTCCTCGGACTGCGTGTACGGCAGCCGGGTCCCGGGGTCGTCCAGGACGCCGGCCGCGGCACTGAGTGTGAACACGCCGACAGGACTGCGGTCGTCGCCCAGGTAGTGCTCTGCGGTCCAGCCCTTCTTGCCGTTGTGCGCGGGCCAGGTACGGACGCGCTCCCAGACCGTGCCACGTTTGGCGTAGAACACGACGGTGGCGGTCGCGGAGTCCTTGCCGTCGCCGTACACCGCCACCACCTGGCGCGACGCGGCGGGGATCTGCCGTTGCAGCCGCTCTCCGACGCCCGGGACGCCGGTCGCCGGGGCCACGCTCGGCGGGGTGCCGCTGCCCGCGGCACCCGCTCGCGGCATGCGGTCACGCCCGTGTTCTCCACTCGAGCCGCCGCACGCGGCCAGGACCACGAGCAGAAGGCCACAGGTCACCGTCGCGGCTCCGACGCGCCGCACCTCACCATGTCGCACCGTGCCATGCTCGCATCACTTTCCGGTCATTTACGTCAAATTACGGACATTCGCGCCGTGTCGGGCGGCTGCCGGATCCTGCCGCCGCAGCGGAAAACAGGTTGATTTTCACCACACTGCGACGCGAACCTTGCACGGTTTGTTGCCGCTTGTTGCCGCGCCCCGCGGACCTTCCGCCGATCCGCCCCCCTGTCCCTTCCCTCCCCCCCCCACCCCCCACCCCCACTCCCTCCCCCGCCCCGCCTATCCCCCCTCCCCTGACTCGAGCCACTGGGACGTCATGCAGATCCAAGACCTTCCGTACCTCGACCCTGGTGTGCCGGACGCACGCTCGGGCCCCCGCTTCCTGTGGTGGCTCGGCCGCAATCAGCTGGGTGGCCAGCTCAAGTCCCTGGCCTGGGGGCTGCTGCACTTCGTCGCCGTCTCCGCACAGCCGTTCTGCGTCGGGCTCGCCATCGAGGCCGTCGTGGACCGCTCCGGTACCCGGCTCGCCCTCACCGGCGGGCTGATGCTGCTGTGCGGTGCCGCCACCGCGCTCGGGGACACCTTCCTGCACCGTACCGCCGTCACAAACTGGATCACCGCCGCCGCCCGGGTCCAGCAACTGCTGGCCCGCAAGGCCTCGCAGCTCGGCTCCGCGCTGACCCGGCGGGTCGCGGCCGGCGAGGTGGTGGCCGTCTCAACGGGCGACGTCGAGAAGATCGGCTGGTTCGTAGAGGCCGTCTCTCGCTTCACCGCCGCGGCCCTCACCGTCCTGCTGGTCTGCGTCGGCCTGGTCGTCTACGAGCCGGCCCTCGGCGTCGTCGTCGCCGTCGGCCTGCCTGTCCTCGCGCTCGCGGTGCTGCCCCTGCTGCCCCGGGCGACGCGCCGCGCCGACTTCCAGCGCGAGAAGGCCGGACGCGCCACCGAACTCGCCTCGGACACCGTGGCCGGCCTGCGGGTGCTGCGCGGGATCGGCGGCGAGGAACTGTTCCTCGACCGCTACCGCAGCGCCTCTCAGGAGGTCCGGCACGCGGCCGTGCGCAGCGCCCGCATGTGGTCCCTGATCAGCGCCATCCAGGTGTTGCTGCCCGGCCTGCTGCTGATCGCGGTCGTCTGCTATGGCGTCCACCTGGCCCGCGAGGGCCGCATCACGGTCGGCGAACTGGTCACGGTCTACAGCTCCGTCATGGTCCTGGCCTATCCCCTCAGGCACTTCGAGGAGATCGCGATGGCCTACTCCTTCTCGCGCCCCTCGGCCAAACGGGCCGCACGCGTGCTGTCCCTGGAGCGGGCCACCGACATCGGCGGGTCGCGCGCGGCAGACGTTCCCTCTGGCGACCTGTACGACCCCGACACCGGCCTGCTCGCTCCGGCCGCCCGGCTCACCGCCGTGGTGTGCGGCGACCCGGACACGGCAGGACGACTGGCCGAACGGCTGGGCGGACACCCACCGGAGGACGGCCCGTCAGTGCTGCTGGGCGGCGTCCCCCTGGACGAACTGCCGCTGGACTGCGCGCGCACGGCGGTCCTCGTCCAGGACAAGGACCCGGTGCTGCTGTCCGGTTCCCTGCGCGACCTGCTCGACGTGCCCGCCTCCGGTGCGGTCGACGCGGATGCGGCGCTGGCCGCCGCCCAGTGCGGGGACGTCCTCCAGGCGCTCGTACAGGGCTCGTTGGACGCCGACGATCCGCTGGACGCACGCATCACCGAACGCGGCCGGTCCCTCTCCGGCGGCCAGCGACAACGGCTCGCGCTGGCCCGCTCCCTGTACACGGACCCCGAGGTCCTCGTCCTGGACGAGCCCACGTCCGCCGTCGACTCGCACACCGAGGCACGGATCGCCGAAGGACTGCGCGCACTGCGTGCGGGGCGTACGACGGTCGTGTTCACCTCGTCGCCCCTGCTGCTGGACCGGGCCGACCGGGTCGTGCTCGTGCACGAGAGCGAGGCCGTCGCGGTCGGTGTGCACCGCGAACTGTTGCGCACCGAGCCCAGGTACCGGGCCGTGGTGACCAGGGAGACCGACGAGGAGGCCGCCCTGAACGGCGTGTTGAAGGACCTGGACGACAACGAACTCGCAGAGATCGAACGCGAAGAGATCGAGGAGAGCGCATGATCGGCGTGGCGCCGCCCGCGTACGACCCGGCGGCACCGACGACGGCGAACACCCTGCCCGTCGGCGCCCCCGCGACCGTACGCGCCTACGTGGCCGAACTCCTGCGCCGGCACCGCCGCGCCTTTCTGCTCCTCCTTTTCGTCAACACGGTCGCCACGGTCGCTTCGATGGTGGGTCCTTGGCTGCTCGGCGATCTCGTGGAGCGGCTCTCGGACCGAGCGCGGGAGCTCCATCTCGGGCTCACCGCCTCGCTGTTCGTGATCGCCCTGGTCGTCCAGGCCGCCTTCGTACGTCAGGTGCGGCTGCGCGGCGCGATGCTCGGCGAGCGGATGCTTGCCGACCTGCGCGAGGACTTCCTCGTACGGTCGGTGCGGCTGCCGCCGGGCGTGCTGGAGCGGGCCGGAACGGGCGACCTGCTGTCCCGCATCACGACGGACATCGACCGGCTGGCCAACGCGATGCGGGAGGCCGTGCCCCAGCTGACGATCGGCGTGATGTGGGCCCTGCTGCTGCTCGGCGGGCTCGTGGTCACGGCGCCGCCGCTGGCGCCTGCCGTACTGGTCGCGGTGCCCCTGCTGGTCGTCGGGTGCCGCTGGTACTTCAAGCGGGCCCCGGCCGGCTACCGCTCGGAGGCCGCAGGCTACGCCGCCGTGGCGGCCGCCCTCGCCGAGACCGTGGACGCCGGCCGCACCGTCGAGGCCCACCGCCTGGGCGACCGCCGTATCGCGATGTCGGAGCAGCGCATCCAGCAGTGGACCGCCTGGGAGCGCTACACGCTGTGGCTGCGGTCGGTGCTGTTTCCGGTGATCAACCTCGTGCACGTCACGGTGCTCGGCTCGGTCCTCATGCTCGGCGGCGTGTTCGTCCTGCAGGGCTGGATCGGGGTGGGCCAGCTGACGACGGGCGCGCTGCTGGCGCAGATGCTCGTCGACCCGGTGAACCTCATCCTGCGCTGGTACGACGAGCTGCAGGTGGCCCAGGTGTCGCTGGCCCGCCTCGTCGGGGTGCGCGACATCGAGCCGGACGGCGGGGACTCCGGGCTGACGCCCGACGGCCGCGACGTACTCGCCGACCGGGTCCACTTCGGCTACCGCGAGGGCGTCGACGTCCTGCGCAAGGTGTCCCTGGAGGTCTCCCCCGGGACCCGGCTCGCCCTGGTCGGCCCCTCGGGCGCGGGCAAGTCCACGCTGGGACGGCTGCTCGCCGGGATCTACGCGCCGCGCGACGGCCGGATCACCCTCGGCGGCGCCGAACTGTCGCGGATGACCGCCGAACGGGTCCGCTCCCACGTGGCACTCGTCAACCAGGAGCACCACGTCTTCGTGGGCTCCCTGCGTGACAACCTCCGGCTCGCCCGGACGGGAGCCGAGGACGCCGAGCTGTGGGCCGCCCTGGGCGCGGTCGACGCGGACGGCTGGGCACGGGCGCTGGACGACGGCCTCGACACCGAGGTCGGCTCCGGCGGCGTCGCGCTCACTCCGGCCCAGGCCCAGCAGATCGCGCTGGCCCGTCTGGTGCTGGCCGACCCGCACACGCTGGTCCTGGACGAGGCGACCTCGCTTCTCGACCCGCGTGCAGCGCGCCATCTGGAGCGGTCCCTCGCCCGCGTCCTGGACGGGCGCACCGTCGTCGCCATCGCCCACCGTCTGCACACCGCCCACGACGCCGACGTCATCGCCGTCGTTGAGAACGGCCGCATCAGCGAGCTGGGCAGCCATGCCGAGCTGGTCGAGGCGGACGGAGCGTACGCGGCACTGTGGCGGTCGTGGCACGGGTGAGGAGGCCTGGGGGGGGGGGGGGGGGGGGGGGGGGGGGGGGGGGGGGGGGGGGGGGGGGGGGTTGGGGGGGGGGGGGGGGGGGGGGGGGTTCTTGGGCCCTGCCGTGGGAGGTTTTTTCCCCCCCCAGGCCTGCCTGTAGGGCGCCCCCAGCCACAGCCGGTGCTGGTGCCAGTGCTGGTGCCAGTGCTGGTGCCGGCGTTCTCGGCAGAACCGCCGTAAGCAGTGGTGTACGGGCCGGGAGCGGACCAGAGACGCGTGTCGGCGACGCGCGGGAGACCGTGGGCGCCTCCCCTGCGCGAGCCCGGCACCCCGGCCGAGGCGACCCAGTCCCACGGCCGTGTGACCTTTGGCGTTGCGCGGTCCCGAAGCGGGGTGGAACGCTGGATAGCGGCACCCGCGCGGGAGGCACCCGGAATCCGTCCGAAACGCGCCTCCCCCGGCCGGTGCTCCGTCCGGCGGTATCCCATCGCCGACCGCGGAGAGTACGGGCCCGTCACCCCATGGAGGTACCCGTGAACAGCGCCGACGGATGGGGAGACGACGTCTACCAGCCCGACGCGTCCGACATCCAGGAGGACGCGGGGCTGCTCGACGTGGAGGACACGCTGGACAACGACGGCGTCGGAGACCCCCTCGACCGCGGCTGGTCCCCTCCGGACCGCCCCTGGGCCGTGGAGCACACCGGGGTGACCGCCGCGGAGCGCCATCAGGGGGAGACACTGGACCAGCGGCTCGCTGAGGAGCTCCCGGACCTCGATGTGCCCGACGGTGACGGCCTCGGGGACTGCGACGGCACCGACGGGGAACTCCTCGACAACGAGGTCGGCGCCGCCCGATCCGGCCGACTGGTGGCACCGGACGAGGGCGTCCACGAGGACGAGGAGAGCGCACTGATCGCCACGGACGTGGGCATCGACGGCGCGGCCGCCTCCGCCGAGGAGGCCGCGATGCACATCGTCGACGAGGACGCCCTGTCCGGTTGACCCGCCCGCTGCCGGCCCGGCCGTCCCCGGCCCATGACCGCCACCGCCACCGCACGAGGAGTACGCATGCAGCAGGACAAGCAGCCCGACTACCATCCGGTCGTCTTCCGCGACCGGACGGCCGGTTACGCCTTCCTGACCCGGTCCACCGCGACCAGCGGCCAGACCATCGAATGGGACGACGGCGAGACCTACCCGGTCGTGGATGTGGAGATCTCCTCGGAGAGCCACCCCTTCTACACCGGCAAGGCACGCACCGTGGACACGGAGGGCCGCGTCGCCAAATTCGAGCGGCGCTATGGCGACGGCGGGGCAATGACCTGAACGGGGGCTGACCCCGCCACCACCGTCACGGCCCTCGGCGCACCGGCCCACCGGACCCGTCGCGTCGCGCGTCAGATGTAGTTGAGGGCGGCAGCCCCGCCCACTCCTCCTAGCAGCATGAACACGGGCATCAGCACCTTCAGCTCGACCCAGCTGCCCGCGCGGAACCGCATCGCCTTGGGCGGACCGATCGGGTACCAGCGCTTGCGCCCGATCGGGATGGGCCACAGGACCGGGCAGCCGGAGACGGTCAGTGCGTCCCCGATGTCGTGGACCAGGGCGCCCAGCACGATCGGCAGCCCCAGCCACAGGTACTCCTGGCCCGGGTCCGTGAACAGCCAGTCCGAGCCGTTGCCCGGCTTGTCCAGCACACCGGCGAGGATCCACGCACTGGTCGCGGCGAGCAGCCACACCAGCACATCGCTGCTGGACCCCCGGGCCGCCCGCCACAACAGGCCCTCGATCGCCAGCACCATGTGCGCGAAGAGGATCGCCAGCACCGCCCAGCGGCCACCGGTGATCGCCAGCGCCGAGGCACCGGCGCCGATCATGACCGCCCACAGCCAGGTGTGGGTGAGCGTGCGGTGCCCCCCGGAGCGGCGCGGGTCGCCCTGCTTCCGCGTGGCCTTGTAGACGGCGTAGGAGAGCTTGTCGACGATCTCGCACAGCCAGCGCGAGACGGGACCGAAGGCACGGGAGATGGTGGCGGCCTTGTGATCGAGGTCCGGGGCGAGCGCGGCGCCGGCGCAGATCAGCGCACCGGCGAGCAGGACCGGCCAGGGCATCGTGTGCCCGGTCGCGGCGGCGGCCGCACCGACGCCGAGCCAGGCGGCGGCGCCCGACAGTGAGTGTGCTGGTCCCATCATGGCCGTTGCCCGCCCTATTCCTCGTGTGCCGCTGTCCAGTTGACCGGGTGCGATGACGCTCCGTCGGCGACACAGCGTAGCGGCCATGATCTTCGGGCCGGCAGCCGATTCCCCCATCAAGGGCGAGGGCAGGCAAGATGGGGTCGTGACCCTCATCGATCAGCTGCCACCGACCGCAGATCCCGACGCCCTGTACGAAGCCTTCGAGTCCTGGGCGCAGGAGCGCGGTCTGACGCTCTACCCCCATCAGGAGGAGGCGCTGATCGAGGTGGTCTCCGGGGCGAACGTGATCGTGTCGACGCCCACCGGATCCGGCAAGAGCATGATCGCGGCGGCCGCGCACTTCGCGGCCCTCGCCCGTGACGAGGTCACCTTCTACACGGCCCCGATCAAGGCGCTGGTGTCGGAGAAGTTCTTCGAACTGTGCAAGATCTTCGGCACGGAGAACGTCGGCATGCTGACCGGCGACGCGTCCGTGAACTCCGACGCCCCGGTCATCTGCTGCACCGCCGAGGTGCTCGCGTCGATCGCGCTGCGCGACGGCAAGGACGCGGACGTCGGCCAGGTCGTCATGGACGAGTTCCACTTCTACGCGGAGGGAGACCGCGGCTGGGCGTGGCAGATCCCCATCCTGGAGCTGCCACAGGCGCAGTTCGTCCTCATGTCGGCCACGCTCGGCGACGTGTCGTTCTTCGAGAAGGACCTCAGCCGGCGCACCGGCCGCCCCACAGCGGTGGTCCGCTCGGCGACACGGCCTGTTCCGCTGTCCTACGAGTACCAGTACACGCCGATGACGGAGACGCTCACCGATCTGCTGGCGACGAGGCAGGCGCCCGTCTACATCGTGCACTTCACCCAGGCGCAGGCGGTGGAGCGGGCGCAGGCGCTGATGAGCATCAACATGTGCTCGCGCGAGGAGAAGGAGCAGATCGCCGCCCTGATCGGCAACTTCCGCTTCACCACGAAGTTCGGCAGCAACCTCTCGCGCTACGTGCGGCACGGCATCGGCGTCCACCACGCCGGCATGTTGCCCAAGTACCGGCGCTTGGTGGAGAAGCTCGCCCAGGCCGGTCTGCTGAAGGTGATCTGCGGTACGGACACGCTGGGTGTGGGCGTCAACGTGCCCATCCGCACCGTGCTGTTCACGGCGCTGACCAAGTACGACGGCAACCGGGTGCGTACCCTGCGGGCCCGCGAGTTCCATCAGATCGCGGGCCGGGCCGGGCGGGCCGGCTTCGACACGGCGGGCTACGTGGTGGCCCAGGCACCCGAGCATGTCATCGAGAACGAGAAGGCCCTTTCCAAGGCCGGCGACGACCCGAAGAAGCGCCGCAAGGTGGTGCGCAAGAAGGCACCGGAAGGCTTCGTGGGCTGGACGGAGAACACGTTCGACAAGCTCATCGAGTCGGACCCGGAGCCACTGACCTCCCGTTTCCGGGTCACGCACACGATGCTGCTGTCGGTGATCGCCCGGCCCGGCAACGCCTTCGAGGCGATGCGGCATCTGCTGGAGGACAACCACGAGCCGCGCAAGCAGCAGTTGCGGCACATCCGGCGCGCGATCGCGATCTACCGTTCGCTGCTGGACGGCGGGATCGTCGAGAAGCTCGACGAACCCGACGCCACCGGCCGCATCGTCCGCCTCACCGTGGACCTCCAGCAGGACTTCGCGCTGAACCAGCCGCTGTCCACCTTCGCACTGGCCGCGTTCGAGCTCCTCGACCCGGAGTCGCCTTCCTACGCTCTGGACATGGTCTCCGTCGTGGAGTCCACGTTGGACGATCCGCGTCAGATCCTCGCCGCTCAGCAGAACAAGGCACGCGGCGAGGCGGTGGCCGCGATGAAGGCGGACGGCGTCGAGTACGAGGAGCGCATGGAACGCCTCCAGGACATCTCGTACCCGAAGCCCCTGGAGGAACTCCTCTTCCACGCGTACAACACCTACCGCAAGAGCCACCCGTGGGTCGGCGACCACCCGTTGTCGCCGAAGTCCGTCATCCGCGACATGTACGAGCGGGCGATGTCCTTCACCGAGCTGGTGTCCCACTACGAGCTGGCCCGCACCGAGGGCATCGTGCTGCGCTACCTGGCCAGCGCCTACAAGGCCCTCGACCACACCGTCCCCGACGACCTCAAGTCCGAGGATCTGCAGGACCTGGTCGAGTGGCTGGGCGAGATGGTGCGCCAGGTCGACTCGAGCCTGCTCGACGAGTGGGAGCAGCTCGCCAACCCGGAGGAGATGACCGCCGAGGAGGCCCAGGAGAAGGCCGACGAGGTCAAGCCGGTCACCGCCAACGCCCGCGCCTTCCGGGTACTGGTCCGCAACGCGATGTTCCGTCGCGTCGAGCTCGCCGCTCTCGATCACGTCGACGAGCTGGGCGAGATCGACGGCGAGTCCGGCTGGGACGCCGACACGTGGGGCGAGGCGATGGACAAGTACTGGGACGAGTACGACGACCTCGGCACCGGTCCGGATGCCCGGGGTCCGAAGCTGCTTGTCATCCAGGAGGAGCCGCAGAACGCCCTGTGGCGTGTCCGCCAGATCTTCGACGACCCGAACGACGATCACGACTGGGGCATCAGTGCGGAGGTCGACCTCACGGCCTCGGACGCCGAGGGCCGTGCGGTCGTCCGGGTCACCTCCGTCGGTCAGTTGTGAGCGGCGCAGCAGGGACCGAGGCGCAGAGAGAACCAGGAACGGCAGAAGGCACAGGAGAAACGCACCGATGACGAATCCTGCCGAGAGGCTCGTCGATCTGCTCGACCTGGAACAGATCGAGGTCAACATCTTCCGCGGCCGCAGCCCGCTGGAGTCCCTGCAGCGGGTCTTCGGCGGCCAGGTCGCGGGCCAGGCGCTGGTCGCGGCCGGGCGGACCACCGACGGCGACCGGCCGGTGCACTCGTTGCACGCGTACTTCCTGCGCCCGGGTCGGCCCGGTGTGCCCATCGTGTACCAGGTCGAACGGGTGCGGGACGGGCGGTCCTTCACCACCCGCCGGGTTACCGCCGTGCAGCAGGGGCGCACGATCTTCAATCTCACCGCCTCCTTTCACAAGCCTGAGGAAGGACCCTTCGAGCACCAGTTGCCGCCGGCCCGCGAGGTCCCGGACCCGGAGTCCCTGCCGACGGTCGCGGAAGAGATCCGGGAGCATCTGGGCACGATGCCCGAACAGTTGGAGCGCATGGCGCGCCGTCAGCCCTTCGACATCCGGTACGCGGACCGGCTGCGCTGGAGCGCCGAGGACGTCAAGGAAGCCGAGCCGCGCAGCGCGGTGTGGATGCGGGCGGTCGGGCCGCTCGGCGACGATCCGCTCGTCCACACCTGCGCGCTCACCTACGCCAGCGACATGACCCTCCTGGACGCCGTCCGCCTCCCGGTCGAGCCCCTGTGGGGTCCGCGGAACTTCGACATGGCGTCGTTGGACCACGCGATGTGGTTCCATCGGCCGTTCCGCGCGGACGAGTGGTTCCTGTACGACCAGGAATCGCCGATCGCCACCGGCGGACGAGGGCTGGCCCGCGGGCGCATCTACGACCGGGAAGGACGCCTGTTGGTGTCCGTGGTCCAGGAGGGTCTCTTCCGGGCGCTGTAGTTCCCGTCCCGCTAGGTCACGTCGCCGTACGTCACGCGGTTCGGCGGCGCAACCGGCTCAGCAGACCTCGTGTCGACCGGCCGGGCTCGTCGGGCTTGTCCGGGTGCGGCGCCGGTTGCGTCGGGGCCGGTTTCGAAAGTGGGCTCGACGCGATCGGCTCCGGCGCAACAGGCGTCGACCTGGACGGCTTCGGCGAGGGGCGCGGCGCGGGCTGGTCGGCGCGGGCCTCGGCCAGGGTGCGTTCCAGGTCGGACCTCAGCCAGTCGATCTCGTCGGGGTCGTCCGCCGTCATGATCTTCTCGACGAGTTGGGCACCCGGCGTACCTGGGGCGCCGTGGGCGGGCGGTCCGGGCCGGAACCTGTTCAGGTGGGAGCGTTCGTAGGGGTCCCTGACGATCTCCGCGACCTGGAGGGGGTCGAGGAACCCGGCCAGAACTCCGGCATGCTGCCAGGGGCCGTCGGCCTGTCGGAGCAGGAAGCCCAGGTGTCGTCCCCGCCAATTCCGGGCCCGCAGGTCAACGCCTTCGGCCAAGCGGCCGCGCACCGTTTCGGGTGTCCGACCGGTGAGCAGGGACGAGTTGGTCTTGTCGGTGGCGAACTGCCGTAGTTCTTCGGCGAGATACAGCCAGACGACGGCCCGGTAGCGGTTGAGATAGAACCTGACGGGCACCACCAGTCCCACCCGCGCGAGACGGGTGAACCGGGCGGGAGGCACGTCCAGGATGGCCGCGGCGTCGCCGGTGCCCACGGCCAGCACGCTCTCACGCAGCGTTTCGGGGAAGCCGGGTTCCGAGCGCAGGCGGTCGATCTCCGTGCGGGCCACCCGACGGCCCCCTCCTCCGTCGTCGGGCAGGGTCCTGACGCGTCCGAGATGCACGGCGAGGTCGAACTCACTTCGCTTCAGGTTCAGTTCTCGCGCCGCCCGACTCGGCGTGCAGGAAACATAGTGTGGTTGCGTGACGGTGTTGCCGGACATGGTCGGTCTCCCCCGTGGAGTGAAGTGGAGTGCAGCAGGCCCGCGCTGTCCGCGGTGGCCTCGGGAAAACCGTAGCCGGAATCGCCGATCTCGTGGCGAGCCTGTGGATAACTCCAGGAAGGAGAGGAAAAGCGCAGGTCAGAGATCTGTCAGCGGGGCACGCTCGGGCTGTCGGGCGTCCACCGTGAGGTGTTCGCCGACCCGGTTGACGAGCAGGGTCATCTCATAGGCGATCTGACCCATGTCGGCCTCCGCCCCGCTGAGCACGCACAGGCAACTGCCGGTTCCCGCGGCGGTGACGAACAGCACCGCGTCGTCGAACTCGATCATTGTCTGGCGGACTCGGCCCGCGCTGAAATGGCGTCCCGATCCCTTGGCCAGGCTGTGCAGCCCGGACGAGACCGCGGCGAGGTGCTCCGCGTCCTCCCGGCGCAGTCCTGTGCTCGCGCCCGCCACCAGACCGTCGTTGGACAGGACGAGCGCGTGCCGCACATGGTCGACGCGCTCGGTCAAGTCGTCCAACAAGCAGCCCAGTTCCTGGTTCTGCGCCATGTGCCACTCCCCGTGTGACGTTCCCCGTATGTCTTCCCCATGTGATCCTCCGCCTCGCCGGAGAATCTGACCGCCACCCTTCCCCAGGCTCGGCCGCCGGAGCAAGGAGGCTGGCGGCATGGCACAGAAGATGACCGATGAGGAATGCGGGGCCTTCGTCGCCCACGGAACCCGCACCGGAAAAACTGTCGACCGTGCGGGCGGACGGCAGCCCGCACGTAGCGCCGGTCTGATTGGTCAGCCCACCGAGTCGAGCAGCCGCGCGGTGTGCATCCGCCCGGCATACTCCACCAGCCGGATCAGCACCTCCTTCCCCGAATCGCGGTCACGGGCGTCGCACAGGACGACGGGGGTTCCTCCGTCGAGGTCGAGGGCGCGCGAGACGTCCTGGGCGCCGTATGTCCGCGTGCCCGCGAAGCAGTTGACGGCTACGACGAAAGGGATGTGCCGGTGCTCGAAGTAGTCGACCGCGGGAAAGCAGTCCTCCAGGCGCCGGGTGTCGGCCAGGACCACGGCGCCGAGAGCGCCCTGCGACAGTTCGTCCCACAGGAACCAGAAGCGGTCCTGACCCGGCGTTCCGAACAGGTAGAGGGAGAGACCGGAACGGATGGTGATCCGGCCGAAGTCCATGGCCACGGTCGTCGTGACCTTCTGGTCCACGCCGTCGGTGTCGTCCACCAACTGCCCGGCTTCGCTGAGGAGTTCCTCGGTGCGCAGCGGCTTGATCTCACTGACCGCGCCCACCATGGTGGTCTTGCCCACGCCGAACCCGCCGGCGACCAGAATCTTCAACGCCAGGGGGGCCGTCTCGCCGTCTGTGGCGTCGGAGTGCTCGGAGACCATGGATCACTTCTCTCGGGAGAGTACGACTTCGGCGTGTGTGCGAAGCCGGCAGCATGACAACTGGGGGCTTTTTCCGTCCGGGTGGGGTTGAGCGTGCTTCTACAGCGCTCGCAGCCCCTCGATCACCTCGCGCAGGATCCGCTCGTCGGGCAACTGGGCGGGTGGGACGGGACGGCTGACGGTGACACAACCGAGTTCCAGCAGGTCTCCGAGGAGCACCCTGACCACGCCGACGGGAAGATCCGCGCCGGCCGCGAGTTCCGCGACGGACTGGGTCTCCGTACGGCAGAGGTCGATGAGGGTGCGGTGCTCTGGCCCGAGCGCCATGCCGTCCGCACCGGGCGCGCCGGGGTCCAGGGTGACCAGGGCTATCAGGTCGAAGCGCACTCCGGTGGGGCCCGGTTTCGTGCGTCCGCCCGTCATGGCGTACGGGCGGACGAGCGGACCGGCCTCGTTGTCATACCACTGGCTGCCCAGGTCGCGTGGGGCGCCGGTCGTGTCGTCGGTCATCTGCGTGGGTCGCTCTCTCGCCTCAGCCGGCGGCGGGCGGCCGCGCGCCGAGGCGTGGCGGCGTGTAGAGGTGCTCTCCGACCCGCTTGACCAGCCTCGCCATCTCGTAGGCGACCAGGCCGATGTCGGCGGTCACCGCGGTGAGGACGGCCAGGCAGGAGCCGTCGCCCGCGGCGGCCACGAAGAGGAATCCGTCGTCCATCTCCACCATGGTCTGGCGCACACCGCCGGCACCGAAGTGCCGGCCCGCACCCTTGGCGAGACTGTGGAAGCCGGAGGCGACGGCGGCGAGGTGTTCGGCGTCCTCACGTCTGAGGTCGGTCGAGGCACCGACGGCGAGGCCGTCGTTGGACAGCACCACGGCGTGCCGCACCTCGCTCACGCGCATCACCAAGTCGTCCAGCAGCCAGTCGAGTTCGCCGGACCGCTGGGCCGACCTCGTACTCGGGTCCTGGATCATGCGGGGTCTCCTTCACTGCTGTCGCTGCCCGGTGCGGGGTCCGGGGTGGCTGCGCGGCCGGGTTGCCTGCCGCCGCCCCGGGCCCAGCCGGCCCGGTACGCCGCCATTCGGTCCCGTACGAGTTCGGGGGTGCGTCCTTCGTCGCCGCGCGGCTCGGGTGCCCTGGCCGGTTCCTCGGAGAGCGGGCGGCGCAGTTGCGGGGCGAGATGGGCCTGCCGCACCCGGCGCGGGAGGTCGTCCGAGCCTTCGGAGTCGTCCGGGGAGCGGTGCAGGCGCAAGGTCGTGACTCCGGGAGGCGGCGGTTCGGCTGCCGCCGGTTCGGCGGCGGCCCGTAAGGGGGCCACCAGCGCGGGGCGGTCGGCGGCCGCGGGTACGGCCTCCGGATGGCGGTCCGTGGCACGACGGTCGTAGGCGTGACGGTCCGAGGCATGATGGCTGGAGGCGTCGCGGTCGGCTTCGGGCACGCGCGCGTGCTCGCGTTCCGCGGACTGTTGCGCCTGCGCGACCTCACGGGCGGAACGTTCCGGCTTGCCGCTGTGCAGCAGGGCCGTCGGCAGCAGGACGACCGCTGTGGTCCCACCGTAGGGCGAGGTGCGCAAGTGCACTTTGATGCCGTGACGGGCGGCGAGCCTGCTCACCACGAACAGGCCCAGCCGGTCGCTGTCGAAGAGGTCGAGGGCCTCGGACTGCGCGATGCGCCGGTTGGCGTCGGTGAGGGTCTCCTTGCCCATGCCTAGGCCCCGGTCCTCGACCTCGACGGCGTATCCGTTGCCCACGGGTTCGCCGGTGACGCGCACGCGCGTGTGCGGGGGCGAGAACTGGGCGGCGTTCTCGACGAGTTCGGCGAGCAGGTGGGTGAGGTCGGCGACCGCGGTGCCGATGACGGCCGCCTCCGGGAGTTGCCGTACCTCCACGCGCGCGTAGTCCTCGACCTCGGAGAGGGCGGCGCGGACCACGTTGGTGAGGGACACCGGCAGGCGCCAGGCCCGGCCCGGTGCCGCCCCGGACAGGATGATCAGGCTCTCCGCGTGGCGTCGCATACGGGTGGTGAGGTGGTCCAGCCGGAAGAGGTCGCTCAGCTCGTTCGGGTCGTCGGAGCGGCGCTCCATGCTGTCCAGGAGGCTCAACTGGCGGTGCACGAGGACCTGGCTGCGGCGGGCGAGGTTGACGAACACGCCGGAGATCCCGCTGGCGAGTTCGGCGCGCTCCACGGCGGCGCGCAGCGCGGCGCGGTGCACGGTGCTCAGAGCCTCGGCGACCTGACCTGTCTCGTCCTCGGAGGGAGGCCCGGGCGGGGCCTCCGCGCGGACGTCGATCTCCTCCCCGGCGCGCAGTTTCCGCATCGCCTCGGGCAGTTTGCGCCGGGCGATCTCCAGGGCGCTGTTGCGCAGGCTGACCAGTTCGACGACGAGTCCGCGGCCGATGCGCACGGAGATGACGAGTGAGGCGACGACGGCGGCGAGTCCGAGCAGGACCGCGGCGCCGGCGGCGGTGAGCAGACCGCGGGTGAAGGGGTCGGCGCGGTCGGCGACACCGCGCCCGGCGTCCGCCTCGATGGTCCGCATCCCGCTCTGCACGCGCGCGTGGGCCTGGTCCCAGGTGCTTGCCGGAGCAGCCGTGATCGCTTTCGCGCCGGGCCCGTCGGCGAGCACCTTGTCCTCCGCGGCGTCCAGGGCGGCGTAGGCGCTGCCGGCGGCGAGGCGCTGCCAGGCGGTGCGTTCGGGGCCGCGCAGGTCCGCGACAGCCGATTCCGTCAGGGTGCGGCGTGTGGCGACGGCGCCGGTGAACAGTCGCAAGCGCTGTCCGTCGAGGCGCCCCGCCCGGCGGGCGCCCGCGAGCACGACGTCCTCCTGGGACAGGGCCTCTCCCGCGCGGGAGAACTCGAGCAGCACACGCGCGTCGGAGCCGAGTTCGGCGTCCTGGATGCCGGAGAGCGCGCCACCGACCGAGAAGGCCGCGGAGATCGTGCTCGTGTACCGGCCGTACGTCTCCTCCCAGCCGGTTCTGCCGTCGAGCACGGCGGTCCGTACCGAGGAGAGTCCCTCGGTCCTGGAGACGAACGACTCGAGCCGCTGGGCCACTCCCTTGGGCAGTTCCTGGCCGTCGGCGACGGTGCTGTCGTCGCCGAGCCGCAGTTTGGCCACCGCGCGGTCCGTGCGTTGCGCGAGCGCCTTGAGGTCACCGGTCCGACCGGGTGCGGGGGCGGTCGCGTACCGTACGGCGGCCGCCCGTTCGGCCTGCAGGGCGGCCACCGCTGCCGCGACGGGGGTGCGCACCTCGGAGTCCACGCGCTGCGATTGGCGCAGTCCCGCGACGTTCTGGGCGGTGCTGACGGTGGCGTACGCCCACAGGGCCAACAGGGAGACGACCGGCACCATCAGCAGGCAGACGATCTTGGCGCGCACGGTGCGCGGCCGGATCCGCCAGCGTTCCGCGCGCGGGGGTATCGCGCCCGCCGGCGGGTCCGTCTGCTCGTCCGGCCCCTCGTCGGCGGGGGGTCCGGCGTGGGCGCGGCGCCCGCGCGTGGGGGGCGGCGCGTCGGCGCCTGCCGTGGGGGTCCTACGGGGTGTACGCATGGCCTCCTCGCTCGGAAGTGGTTCGGGGGCGTGGCCTGCCGGTCGCCTCAGACGGGCCGGGCCTGCTGTCGGCCCGGCAGGTTGTCCACCGGTTGTTGTGCCGTGGCGGACGCCTCGCGCTCCCCCGTGGTGGGCGACAGCGCGACGAAGGCCGAGGTCAGGAAGAGGTAGGACCCGAGGCCGACGGCGAGGGGGAAGATGAACTGCATCGCCGTGGCCCCGGGCAGTGCCTCCCCTGAGGGCGTGACGTGGACGCTCACCGCGAACATCGCGGTGTAGTGCATGCTGCTCACGGCCGCGCCCATGACGAGGGAGGCGACGGTGACCGCGATCGGCGACTTGATGTTGAGTGCCGCCCAGAGGGCCGCGGTGGCCGCGACGACGGCGATCAGGACGGAGAGTCCGACGCGCACCGGATCGTAGGTCACATCGCCGTGCAGCCGGACCGCGGCCATCCCGAGGTAGTGCATGCTCGCCACCCCCAGGCCCGTGGTCAGTCCGCCGATCAGCAACGCGCGCGTGCGGTCGCGGCTGTAGCCGACGGCGAAGACGCCGACGCAGACGACGACCATGGCGACGAGGAGACTGAGCACGGTCAGAGGAACGTCGTAGCGGATGTCGGTGCCGCTGACGCCGAAGCCGAGCATGGCCACGAAGTGCATGGTCCAGATGCCTGAGCCGATCGCCGAGGCCGCGGTGATCAGCCAGTTCCGGCGCGAGCGTCCGGTGGCGCCGAGGGCGCGCACGGTGCAGCGCAGCCCGAGGGCGGCGCCGATACAGGCCATCACGTACGACAGCACGGGGGTAAGCCAGCCGAAGGCGGCGTGGTCCAGGTGTCCCATGGCCACGGGACGCTAGCCGGGGCGCAGGAGCACAAAGGGGGCGCATTTCGAAAGGTGTTGGAATATGACGCGGAAATGCGCCGGATCGATCGGGTCACGCTCGAACATGTGCGCCGAGGCGTCGTCTGTGTCGGTGAGGAATCATGCGGAGCATGAGCGATGACCACACACACGTTCAGGATTTCTTCACGGCCCGCGCCGCGGACTGGGACCGCCGGTTCCCCGACGACGGCCCCGCCTACACGGCGGCGGTCGGAGACCTCGG
The DNA here is from genome assembly GCF_055581185.1 of Streptomyces sp. NPDC031474. Taxonomy (NCBI): domain Bacteria; kingdom Bacillati; phylum Actinomycetota; class Actinomycetes; order Kitasatosporales; family Streptomycetaceae; genus Streptomyces; species Streptomyces sp. NPDC031474. Next base: position 399,638 of record NZ_JBVIJX010000002.1, on the reverse strand, counting down.
GCTGCGCGAGGGGGACCGCGTGCTGGACGCCGGCTGCGGCACCGGACGGGCCCTGACGCCCCTGCGTGCGGCCGTGGGGCCCTCGGGAGTGGTCATCGGGGCCGATCTGACTCCGGCCATGCTGGAGGCCGCCGTACGGGCAGGACGCGACCGTGACGGGCACCTGGTGCTGGCCGACGTCGGCGCGCTTCCCCTGCGGTCCGTCTCGCTGGACGCCGTGTTCGGGGCGGGCCTCATCGCCCATCTGCCCCGCCCGGCCGAGAACCTGCGGGAGTTGGCGCGGGTGGTGCGCCCCGGCGGCACGCTGGCGTTGTTCCACCCGATCGGCAGGGCGGCGCTCGCGGCCCGGCAGGGCCGGCAGATCACCCCGGAGGACCTGCGCGCGGAGCCCAACCTCCGACCGCTGCTGGCCGGTTCGGGGTGGCGCATGACGTCGTACGTCGACGAGGACGACCGTTTCCTGGCCCTGGCCGTCCGCGAGCCCTGAGGACTCACGCCCCCTGGGCGACCGCCCGCACGAACGCATCGGGGTTGTCGAAGATTACGGTCCGGCGAGCATGGCTGCCCGCGCCGTCGAACTCTGCCTGGTGCGTCGTTTCCCCTCGGTCCGAGAGCAGTGCAGCAGAGTCTGGTGACGCCCGCCGCTCCGGCCCTCTTCTGCCACCGGGGCTCCAACTCTAGGTTGAGCAGCAGGAGATGAACGACCAGTCGCGGCAATCACGCAGGGGGAAGGTGGTCGACATGTTCGACGGGATCCGCAAGGCCTACGGCAGTTTCCTCGGCGCGCCGCGCACACGGTCGCGTCCGGACGTGGAGGGACGTCCGGACGGGGCATCGGGCCGCGGGAAGCGCACCGGGAAGCGCACGCCCAATCTGTTCGAGGCCGCCGCGGCGTACGTCTCGGCCTGCGCGCAGGACGATCAGGACGGGATCGACGAGGCGGCGGGCTGGGTGTCACCGGAGGCGCTGTGCTTCGGGATCAACGAGCTGGCCTGTCGCGCCGTGATCACTCTCGCGCGGGAGCGCGACGAGTCGCCCCGGACCGTGGCCCGTACACTCCTCGGGCTGCCGTCGGCGTGACGCATCCAACGGTCGGCGGTGGTCGATTCGCCCCGTCCGGCCGGAAAACTGCAGCTCCGGGTGTGTTGGGGAGTCGTGACAAGCGCCTTCCCGCCGCACTAGGGTGCGCGCCGTTGGACGAACCGATGGGGAGGCTGGGATGGCCGGGACGGACGAGGACGCCGTCGCCGCCGCGGACGAGGCGCTCTATGTGCTCACGGCGGTGCTGCTGACGCCGGCGAAGTTCCCGAGCGCGCTGGGCGACGACTACCCGGAGGCCTGTGCGGCGCTCGGCCTCCCGCCGCTCGCCGACGGGTACGGCCTGGTGCTGGGCCAGGACGGCGAGGGCGCGCGGTGGACTGTCGTCATCGACGACGTGTCGCTGGTGGCTGTCGCCATCGCGTCGTGGGACTGCGGTATGGAGTACGACCTGTCGCCGGACGAGCGGACGGTCGTCGCCGCGCTGCCCGGCTGGCCGCTGGCGGTCGCCGTCGCGGCTCCGGGCGTGCCCGCGCCGCACGATCCGGGCCCCGAGGTCGTGGACAGCCCTGCGCTGTGCCCTCCGGACACGAGCACCTGGGGCCCGGCCCAGCGACGGCTCGGGGCCGACGAGATCGCGCTGCAGTGGGCCCTGTGGCGCGAGCAGATCGACGACACGGAGTTCGCGCCTGCGCGGGCGGCCGCCGGAACGGATTCAGGCATCGGCGAGGGAGACCGCTCCGCCGAAGTCGCCGAGTCCGGCAGGTCCGACGAAGCCGACGCGGCCAACGGGTCCGACGAGGCCGGGAAGGGGGCACCGAAGAGGCACAGCGGTGTCCGACGTGTCCTGGCCGAGGTGCGTGCCTACGTGGACACCCCACCTCCCCTCGGCCGCGTGCGTTCTTCGTTCGCTCCCGGTGATGCGCGTACCCTGCGCGCCGACGGCCCCGGCTGGTCGCTGGTGGCCAGGACCGACGACATCGCTTTCGTCCTCCTCGACGAACAGCCCGGCGAGGTGCTGCCGGTCGGCCGCGGCCCCGAACTGCCCGGGCTTTTGGAAGCGCTCGACAAGATGGCCGTGCGGCCCCTCTGAGCTGCTGGAGCGGTAGGGGTCCTTGGGGTCGTGGGACGCCTGAGGGCCCCGGCGGCTCGCATGTGCCGGAAGACGGGGACCGCGGTGCGGTCCCCGTCACTCACCGGCCGAGCTCCTTGCGTGTGACACGGCGCAGCCTGCGCCGCTGTGAGGGATCCAGCGTGAGGTAGGCCGCCGCCGGAACTCCCAGCACGATCAGCAGGGCCGCCCACCAGGGCAGCCAGATCAGCAGGAGGAGTCCAGCCGCCACACCTCCTGCGGCGATCTTCGCGTTCCTCGACATCTACGTCGCCTCCTTCGCGGCCACTGCCGCTCTCTGCCATGAAAACGGGTCCGCGCCGCCCGCGGTTCCGGAATCGACCCTGAGACCTCCCTGAGGTACACCCCCGAGACGCCCCTGAGAACCATCTCGCCCCGAGTGCGCGGACGACAGGGCTCCTCGGTCCCAAGGCGGCGCGCATTCCTCGCCGGAGTGCTGTACCCTCGGCGACCGCCGACACCCAGTAGTCAAATTTGAGGAGCGAGCTCATCGCCGTGCAGAGGGTTCCCGTGCAAGCTTCGTCCGAGATCTCCGAACTGGCCCGTTGCTGCGCCCTGTTCGTGCCCGGCACTCCGGCCCGTACCGGCAGTGTCGCCTTCTGGCTCCCTGACGGTGACGCACCTCCCGTCGTCGCATCGAGGGCCGCACAGGATCTGACCGTCGTCAGGCCTGCCGGCACCGGCGTGGCACTCGTACGCGTGCCTGCCGTGCTGCTGCCGGTACAGGACGCCCTGCCCGCCCTCGCCCACGCGCGCGTCACCCCGGACGCGCACCGCGCCACCGCCTTCTGGGGTGCGGCCGCCCTGCTGGCCCTGCACTGTGTGGCCCGTGGACTGCTGTTGCCCGGCCTGTCCCCGGAAGACCACGACGCCTGGCGGGTCGGCCCCCTGGGCCCGGAGGACGTCGAGCAGGTGCGCCGGCTGGCCGCCTCGATGCCACCGGAGGCGCATGCCCTGCCGGCGAACGAAACACCGCCCCTGCGGCTCCCCTCCCCCGAACGGCTCCTACGTGCGTTCTTGGACGCCGTCGCGGACACCCTGCCCCGCACCCCCGCAGCGCCGCTCGTGACGGGCGGGCCTGCCTACGCGACACAGCAGCCCCATCGCGTCCCGGAGCTGCGCGCATGGGCGAGCGATGTCGCCGCGGGTCACGACGCCGGCCTGCGGATCTCGCTGCGGATCGAGGTGTCGGGCATCGACGACCTGTCGGAGCTCGACATGTCCAGGGCCGATGCCGTCGCGATCGCAGACTCTGCGGCGAGCCCGGCACGGCCCAGGTTCCGGGCCGTCCCGCAGGTGCACAGTGTCAGCGATCCCGCGCTCCTCGCGGACGCCTCCGAGATCTGGGGAGACAACGGCGTCACGCACGGGGCGTTCGGCCCGCGCGCGCGAATGGACGCCCTGCTCGCCCTGCGCCGTGCGGTCCGGGCCTGGCCCGCGCTCACGCCACTGCTGTCGGCGACCGTGCCCGACGCCGTCGACCTCCTGGACGAGGAGGTGGCCGAGCTGCTGGGCGAGGGCTCGCGGGCGCTCGCGAACGCGGGAGTCGAGGTGCACTGGCCCAGGGAGCTGGCCCGCACGCTGACCACCCGCGCGGTCGTGGGGCCGCCGCATGAGGCAACGGAACCGGACCGGACCGGCTCGGACATACCGTCTTTCCTGTCCGCGGACGCGCTCCTGACCTTCACCTGGTGGTTCGGGCTGGGCGACCAGCAGCTGACCCGCGAGGAGCTGGATCGTCTGGCCGAGGCCAACCGGCCGCTGGTGCGGCTGCGCGACCAGTGGGTCCTGATCGACCCACGAGAGCTGCGCCGTGCCCGCGCCCAGCAGGACCGCAAGATGACCCCCGTGGACGCGCTGGGAGCCGCTCTGACGGGCTCTGCGGAGGTGGACGGCCGCAGGGTCGACGTGCAGCCCACCGGGTGGCTGGCGGCCCTGCGGGAGCGGCTGACGCGGCCGCAGGAGCAGGAGCCGGTGGAGCAGCCCGCCGCACTCGACGCCACGCTGCGCGACTACCAGCGGCGCGGCTTGGACTGGCTGGCCCGGACCACGTCCCTCGGGCTGGGCTGTTGCCTCGCGGACGACATGGGGCTCGGCAAGACCGTCACGTTGATCGCCCTGCATCTGCACCGCCAGACGGACATCTCGTCGGCAGGTCCGACCCTCGTGGTCTGCCCGACGTCCCTGATGGGCAACTGGCAGCGGGAGATCGAGCGGTTCGCGCCGGGCACCGCGGTGCGCCGCTTCCACGGGCCGCGTCGTGACCTGGAGGCCCTGGCCGACGGGGAGTTCGTGCTCACCACCTACGGCACGCTGCGACTGGATCCTGGCCGGCTCCGCGAGGTGCCGTGGGGTCTGGTGGTGGCGGACGAGGCCCAGCATGTGAAGAACCCGTACTCGGCGACGGCGCGGGCGCTGCGCACGATCGACGCCCGCGCGCGCGTGGCGCTCACGGGCACCCCGGTGGAGAACAACCTGTCGGAGCTGTGGGCGATCCTGGACTGGACGACGCCGGGGCTGCTGGGCCGGCTCGGCGCCTTCCGCACACGGTACGCGCGAGCCGTCGAGGACGGCGGGGATCCGGCCGCGGCGGAGCGGCTGGCCCGGCTCGTGGGGCCGTTCCTGCTGCGCCGGCGCAAGTCGGACCCGGGGATCGCCCCCGAACTGCCGCCGAAGACCGAGACGGATCGCCCGGTGTCCCTCACCAAGGAGCAGGCGGGCCTGTACGAGGCCGTGGTGCGCGAGACGCTCGAGGCGATCGCCGAGGCCGACGACATGGCGCGACGCGGGCTGATCGTGAAGCTGCTGACCGGCCTCAAACAGATCTGCAACCATCCGGCGCAGTACCTGAAGGAGGAACAGCCGACGACCGCCGGGCGCTCCGGGAAGCTGGAGCTTCTGGACGAACTGCTCGACACCCTCCTCGCCGAGGGGGCGAGCGTGCTGATCTTCACGCAGTACGTGCGCCTGGCGCGGCTCCTGGAGCAGCACCTGGCAGCGCGTGGCGTGCCCACGCAGTTCCTGCATGGTGGCACGCCCGTCGCAGAGCGCGAGGCCATGGTCCGGCGCTTCCAGGACGGTGAGGTCCCCGTGTTCCTGCTGTCCCTCAGGGCGGCCGGCACAGGCCTCAACCTCACGCGCGCGGAGCACGTGGTGCACTACGACCGCTGGTGGAACCCGGCCGTCGAGGCGCAGGCCACCGACCGGGCGTACCGCATCGGCCAGACCAGGCCCGTACAGGTGCACCGGCTGATCGCCGAGGGCACGATCGAGGATCGCATCGCCGACATGCTGCGCCGCAAACGGGACCTGGCTGAGGCCGTTCTCGGGGCCGGCGAGGCGGGACTCACGGAACTGACGGACGCCGAGCTGGCCGATCTGGTCGAGCTGCGAGGGGGCACGCGATGAACCGGCACGACAGCGTCGAGGAACGGACCTTTGCCGCGTTGCCGCCCGCGCACGGGAGGGGGTTCGCGCAGACGTGGTGGGGCCGGGCGTGGCTGGCCGCGTTGGAGGACGGAGCACTGGACGGGGAGCAGGTGAGGACGGGCCGCCGGCTCGCGCGCGGGGGCGCCGTGGGCGCGGTGTCGGTGCGGCCAGGACGCATCACGGCCGTCGTCGAGGACCGCGATCGCACATCGCATCGGGCCGATGTGCTGCTCGACACGCTGTCGGAGGCACAGTGGGACCGCTTCCTGGATCTGGCGGTCGAGCGGGCCGGACACGTCGCCGCACTTCTCGACCGCGAGATGCCGCCGCATCTGGTCGAGGACGCCGAGGCGGCCGGCATCGACCTGCTGCCGGGGCTCGGCAACCTGGAGGCGGAATGCGACTGCGGCGCCTGGGACCACTGTGGTCACACGGCGGCGGTCTGCTATCAGGTGGCACGGCTGCTCGACCAGGATCCGTTCGTCCTGCTGCTGCTTCGGGGGCGCGCCGAGCGGACCCTGTTGGACGCCCTTCAGGCGCGCGGCACCGCCGCTTCCCGGGCCGAAGCGGAGCCGCCCCGGGCCGAAGGGGTGGACGCGGCGGAGGCGTATGCGGCCGGGAGCATCCTGCCTGCGCTGCCCGCCGCGCCCGAACTCCCGGAGGGGCCAGGTATTCCGCCCTCCTTGGACACGGAGGCGCCGGCCCCGCCCGGGGTGGAGCCGGCGGCATTGGAGATGCTGGCCGCCGGGACGGCCGCCACGGCGTACCTGATGCTCGCTCAGGCGCTCCGTGAGAGCTCCGGACCGAGTGCGCCCACAGCCGAGCTGACGGTCGGCCAGGACGCGGCACGGCTCGCGGCAGGCCTCCTCGAGGGCGCTCAGTCAGCGGATCCTCCCGCCACGGCCGTCGTCGGCCGACTCGCCGCCGGGTCGGGGCGCAGCCGGGAGCAACTGGCGTCGGCCGCGCATGCCTGGTGCCACGGAGGGGCGGCGGCCCTGTCGGTGTTCGAGGAGGAGTGGACCGTAGAGGGCGAGGCTCTCGCACGCGCGCGTGCCGCGTTGGATGCGGCCTGGGAGGAGGACGAGCGGCCGGTGCTGCGGGCGCGGGGGAACCGGTGGACGGTCGTCGGGACGGGCTGCCAACTGCGGTTGGGGCGGGACGGCCATTGGTGGCCGTATCGCAAGGAGGGTGGTCGTTGGATGCCGGCCGGGGAAGGGGCCCATGACCCGGCGACGGCCCTCGCCGTGGCCCGGCCCGACAGTGAGGAAGCACTTTCCTGACCGCGCGGTCGTTCCGTGACACGGGGCCGTCGGTCTGACGGGCGGCCGACGCCCCGTGTTCACCCGGAGGTCGCGCGGCGTTCGGCGCACGCCTCAACTCTGGCCGCTGTCCCCGAAGTTGCCGCACTGCTCCTCAGGAGGCCCGATGTCCCCGCATACCGCCGGTCGACGCCGCGTCAATCGTTGCGTCGCCGCGGGCGTACCGCTCGCCGTGCTGGCCGCGCTCGCCACTGCCGGACCCGCCGCCGCTGGTACACAGGCCAAGGGGCCGCACGAGGCGCACGTCATCAGGACCGCGACTCTCGGCGACATCCCGCTCGGGGCGTTCAGCAACGGGCTGCTGCCGGGAACGGTGGACGACGACCGCGGCGTGGACCTCGGCGGCATCGGCAGCGACATCTGTCCGACGGGCCACAAGGGCGAGTTCTGGACGGTCACCGACCGCGGGCCCAACGGCCAGATCAAGGTGAGCGGCACCAAGCGTCGCACGTTCCCCGCGCCCGGGTTCGACCCGGCGATCGTGCGGATCCGGGTGTCCGCAGACACGGTGAAGGTGGTGCAGGCGATCCCGGTCACCACGTCGTCGGGCAAGCCCGTGACGGGGCTGCCGAACCAGGCGGGACGCGACGAGGCGCCGTACTCCTACAACGCGCTGACACCCCTGGCGTACAACCCGAACGGGCTGGACACGGAAGGCCTTGTGCGGGCCGCGGACGGGAGTTTCTGGCTCGTCGACGAGTACGGGCCCTCGCTGGTGCACGTCTCCGCGCGCGGGAAGGTGCTGACGCGTTACGTTCCCCAGGGGCTGAACCTGACTGGCACGGACTACCCGGTCGTGGAGGCACTGCCCGCCGTCCTGCTGCACCGGAAGATCAACCGTGGCTTCGAGGGGCTGGCCCAACTTCCGGGCGGCGACCTCGTGCTGGCGATGCAGAGCCCGCTGTCGCTGCCGGACACGGCTGCGGGAGAGGGCTCGCGGACCGTGCGTCTGCTGCGTTTCTCGCCGAAGAAGAAGGCTGTCACCGCCGAGTACGCGTACCGCTTCGACCCGGTCGACGTGGTCGACCCGGGTGAGGACGACACCTCCGAGCTCAAGATCTCCTCGGTGGTCGCTGTGGGCGGCGAACGGCTGCTGGTGGAGGAGCGCACGGACAAGGCCGCACGGCTGCAGCTGGTACGGCTGGGCAGGGAGGCGGACATCCTGGGCAGCCGCTGGGACGACGCGGCGACCACACCGTCGCTGGAGCAGCTCGACGATCCCGCCGCCTCGGGGGTCCCGGTGCTGTCCAAGCGGCTGGTGGTCGATCTGGGCAGGGTCGCCGGGGTGCCCGGGAAGATCGAGGGTGTCGCGCGTGTCGACCGCGACACGCTGGCCCTCGTCAACGACAACGACTTCGGGATGACGGACGGCGCCGGCGCGTTCGACGCTCAGGGCCGGCTCGTCGACAGCGGCATCGAGACGACGGTCACCTACGTGCGGCTGCCGCGGCGCATTTGAGAGGGACGGACGGTGTCGTGGGCACGCGCGCGTGGCCGTGCGGAGCACCCCACGCGCGCGTGCAGACCAGGTCGTGTCCGCAAAGTAGCGCCGTCTGCCCGGAGGGCGGGGCTCGCGGCGTCCGGTGCGTGCGATCACAAGGCGGAGGGTCGCCCTCGTACCAGGTGTACGTGGGCGACCCGACAACGCGGCTGGGGTCCCCCGCCGAGGGAGCGTGCCGGGCGTCGCGAGCCAGGCGGGACTTTGCGACACGTCCTAGGGCAGCAGCTCGCCCAGGGACGGCAGCAGTGACTCGAGGCCGCTCGGTATCGCGGTCGGCAGGTCGGTGGGGAGCTGCGACGGCAGCTCGGTCGGCAGGCCGCTCGGCAGCTCCACCGGGAGGCTGAAGGACGGCGCGGGAGTGGAGCCACTGCCGGTGCTGCTCCCGGCGGTCGGCTTGTCGTCCGGTGAGCCGCCGCCTCCCGAGGCCATCAGCACGACGGCGATGACAGCTCCGGCGGTGACAAGGAGAGCGAGGACGACGAAGAGGGGGCTCCTACGTCTTCCGGAGCCCCCGGAGCCTCCTGGCGACTCCGGGGGCGGAGGCGGCGGCCAGCCGCCCCCTCCCGTCCCGTCATCGGGTCCGAAGCGGGACCGGGGCGGTCCGAAGCCACCCGGAGGCGGCGTGCCACCGGGCGGTCCGGGCGGCTGGGGCGGTACGGGCGGCATGGCCATACCGTCCAGCGTCGCGGCGGCCCGTTCGGGGCGCGACCTCCGCACGGAAGTTGATACGGATCCATGCCATGGACCGCATCATTCCGGCGTACTCCGTACGGAGACCGCTCGAAACATCGGCCGTTCGGCGGCACGCGCGCGTGCACCCTCATCGGCGCACACACGCGTGACGGCGGCTTCAGCCGCGGGCGCCCAGCAGGTGGTCCATCGCGAGCTGGTCGAGCTGCTCGAAGGCCATGCCGCGGGCGGCGGCGGCCTCGGGGTCGAAGTCCTCGAACGCGGTGCGGTCGGCGAGCAGGCTCTGCAGACCGTCGGCGGCGGTGGCCTGCGCCAGCTCGTCGAGGCGGGAAGCGCGCAGGGCCTCCTGGACCTCCGGGTCGCTGCGGAACGCGGCCGCACGCTCCTTGAGGATCAGGTAGTTGCGCATGCAGCCCGCGGCCGACGCCCAGACACCGTCGAGGTCCTCGGTGCGCGGCGGCTTGAAGTCGAAGTGCTTCGGGCCCGCGTAGCCGGCGGTCTCCAGCAGGTCGACCAGCCAGAACGCGGAACGCAGGTCGCCGGCGCCGAAGCGCAGGTCCTGGTCGTACTTGATGCCGGACTGGCCGTTGAGGTCGATGTGGAAGAGCTTGCCCGCCCACAGCGCCTGGGCGATGCCGTGCGGGAAGTTCAGCCCGGCCATCTGCTCGTGGCCCACCTCGGGGTTGACGCCGTACAGCTCCGGGCGCTCCAGGCGCTCGATGAACGCCAGGGCGTGGCCGACGGTGGGCAGGAGGATGTCGCCGCGCGGCTCGTTCGGCTTGGGCTCGATGGCGAAGCGCAGGTCGTAGCCCTGGGAGGTGACGTACTCACCCAGAAGGTCGAAGGCCTCCTTCATGCGGTCGAGCGCCACGCGCACGTCCTTGGCGGCACCGGACTCAGCGCCCTCACGGCCGCCCCAGGCGACATAGGTCTTCGCGCCGAGCTCGACGGCAAGGTCGATGTTGCGGATCGTCTTGCGCAGGGCGTAACGGCGCACGTCACGGTCGTTCGCGGTGAATGCGCCGTCCTTGAAGACGGGGTGCGTGAAGAGGTTGGTGGTGGCCATCGGCACCGTCATGCCGGTGGTGTCCAGGGCCTGGCGGAAGCGCTTGATGTGCTCCTCGCGCTCGCTGTCGGAGGACCCGAAGGGGATCAGGTCGTCGTCATGGAAGGTGACGCCGTAGGCGCCCAGCTCGGCCAGGCGCTGCACCGTCTCGACCGGATCCAGGGCGCGCCGCGTGGCGTCGCCGAACGGGTCCCTTCCCTGCCAGCCGACGGTCCACAGGCCGAAGGTGAACCTGTCATCGGGGGTGGGCTGGTAGCTCATGCCGCGGCTCCTTGCTTGAAGACTGTCGTGCTGGCGGTGGCGAACTATTTCGTCATGGCCGTTTACAAATTAGTATGCGGACGCATCTCTGGGAAGACAGATCCCGCAGAGCCGCGGAAAAAACTTGAGGGAGAACCCGATGTCAGCAGCCGAGGGTCCGCTCGTCGTCGGCGTGGACACGTCCACCCAGTCCACCAAGGCGCTGGTCGTCGACGCGGCCACCGGCGAGGTCGTCGCGAGCGGCCAGGCGCCGCACACGGTGTCCTCCGGGGCCGGCCGCGAGAGCGACCCGCGCCAGTGGTGGGACGCCCTGCGCGAGGCGTTGCACCAGTGCGGTGACGCGGCGCGCGAGGCGGCCGCGGTGTCGATCGGCGGGCAGCAGCACGGGCTCGTCACGCTGAACGAACGCGGTGAGCCGGTGCGCCCCGCGCTGCTGTGGAACGACGTGCGTTCGGCTCCGCAGGCCCGTCGGCTGACCGAGGAACTGGGCGGCGCGAAGTTCTGGGCGGAGCGGACCGGGTCCGTCCCGGCCGCGTCGTTCACCGTCACGAAGTGGGCCTGGCTGGCCGAGCACGAGCCGCAGGCCCTGCGCGCGACGAAGGCCGTGCGCCTCCCCCACGACTACCTCACCGAGCGCCTCACGGGCGAGGGCACCACCGATCGCGGTGACGTCTCCGGCACCGGCTGGTGGGCGTCCGGGACGGAGACGTACGACGAGGAGATCCTCGCCCATGTCGGCCTCGACCCCGCGCTGCTGCCCCGCGTGGTGCGGCCCGGTGAGGTGGCGGGCACCGTGCGGGACAGCCACGACCTGCCCTTCGCCAAGGGAACGCTGGTCGCGCCGGGCACCGGTGACAACGCCGCGGCGGCGCTGGGGCTCGGGCTGCGGCCGGGCACGCCCGTACTGAGCCTCGGCACGTCGGGCACGGTGTACGCGGTGGCCAAGCGCCGCCCCACCGACCCCACCGGCACCGTGGCCGGCTTCGCCGACGCCCACGGCGACTGGCTGCCGCTGGCCTGCACCCTGAACTGCACGCTCGCCGTCGACCGCGTCGCCGCCCTGCTGGGCCTGGACCGGGAAGCCGTGGAGCCCGCCGCGGACGTCACGCTCCTGCCCTATCTGGACGGCGAGCGCACCCCGAACCTGCCCAACGCCTCGGGCCTCCTGCACGGACTGCGCCACGACACGACCGCCGGTCAGCTGCTGCAGGCGGCCTACGACGGCGCCGTGCACTCGCTGCTCGGCGCCCTCGACCTGGTCCTCGACGAGGACGCGGACCGCTCGGCTCCCCTGCTGCTGATCGGCGGCGGCGCCCGGGGCAGGGCCTGGCAGCAGACCGTGCGTCGGCTGTCCGGGCGGCCGGTGCAGGTGCCCGAGGCCAAGGAACTCGTCGCGCTGGGGGCCGCGGCACAGGCGGCGGGCCTACTGACCGGGGAGGACCCGGCCGCCGTCGCCCGCCGCTGGAACACCACGCGCGGTCCGGTGCTCGACGCCGTCGAGCGGGACGAGAAGACGCTGGCCAGGATCGCCGGGGTACTCTCCGACGCGGCCCCGCTGCTCGAACGGAGCACGGACGCCCACTGAGCATCGACGAATCGACGGAGGCATGACAGCACCGCTGCACGAGACCCGGCCGGCCGGCCCCGGGCGCGCGCTGCCCGACACCCAGCAGGGCATGCGTCGCCGCAACCTGGCCCGGGTGATGCACGCCGTCAGCGCCGAGGGACCGCTCTCGCGGGCGGCGGTCGCCTCGCGCATCGGCCTGACCCGGGCGGCGGTGTCGACCCTCGTCGACGAACTCATACGCACCGGTCTGCTCGAGGAGTTGGGCCCCGAGCGGCCCGGCCGGGTGGGCCGGCCCGGTTCGGCACTGGCGGTCAGCGGGCGCGGCCCGGCCGGGATGGGCGCCGAGATCGGCGTGGACCACCTGGCGGTCTGCGCCGTCGACCTGCGGGGCGAGGTCCGGGCGCGCGCCGTGCGGCACGGCACGAACCGGGGCCGCTCCCCCGAGCCGGTCGTCGAGGAGCTCACCGGGCTCGTGCACCGCGTCGTCGCCGAGGCGGAGCGCGAGGGGCTGTGGCCGGCCGGACTCGCCGTGGCCGTCCCCGGACTAGTCTCCCGCGACGCCCGTACGGTCGTCCGCGCGCCGAACCTCGACTGGCAGGACGTCGACCTCGGCGCGCTGCTGCCCGAGGAGTTCCCGCTGACCGTGGACAACGAGGCCAACTTCGGCGGGCTGGCCGAACTCTGGCTCGGCACGGACACTCCAGGGCATTTTCTGCACGTGTCGGCCGAGATCGGCATCGGCGCCGCACTGATCGTGGACGGCAGCCTGCTGCGCGGCACCCGCGGCTTCGCGGGCGAGCTGGGTCATGTGCCGGTCCATCCCGACGGGCCGCAGTGCGGGTGCGGCGGACGCGGGTGTCTGGAGCAGTACGCCGGTGAGGAGGCGGTGCTGCGAGCCGCCGGGCTGGCACCGGGCGAGGACCGCGTCGGCCTCCTCGCGGGCCGCGCCGCTGACGGCGATCCGAACGTACGGCGCGCTCTGCGCGAGGCGGGAACGGCCCTCGGTATCGCCCTGACCGGGGCGCTCAATCTGCTGGACCCCGAAGGCGTCGTGCTCGGTGGCGCCCTGGCCGGGCTCGCACCGTGGTTGCTGCCGTCCCTCGAGACCGAACTCTCCCGCCGTACGGCGGGCCCCGCCTGCCCGGTGTCCGTCTCGCGGCTCGGTCCCGAGGGACCGTTGCTCGGGGCCGCGCACTCGGTCGTGCGGGCCGTGATGGACGACCCGGCGGCGGTGGCCGAGCGGGCCTGAGCGGCCGCACCGCGCCAACCGCTCGAGCCGGAACTCCCCGTTCGGGTGAGCGAGTTGTCCACAATGCCACGGTCGTCCACCGAACTTCGGCACGCCCGTCTGCCGGTCCGCCCCCCGCCGTAACGTGATCCGTGCGGGGCGCAGTCGTCGGGCCGTGACGGCTGACGCACCGACGCGTGCGAGGGGGGTTCGCTTCGCCGCCCCCCCTGACCTCCCTCGGAACGGAGCCGTGCAGCGATGAGCGACCGTCAGATCCTGACCGTACGTCCGGTACAGGGCGAGTACGCCCGGACGTTCGGTGGTGCGCTGCCTGTGGCGCGCATCGACTCGGACACCCACCTCATCTCGACCGGTTCGGCCCGGCCGCTGGCGGACGTGTTCCGCATATCCCGGTTCGGCCTGGTCCAGTGGCCGGTGCGGGACTACGGGTTTGCCGAGCTGAACACGTACCGGTTCGCAACCCAGGCCGTCGAATCGCCGTTGGCCAATGTGTGCGACACCAACTACACGTGCGTCGGTGCCGCTTTCCCCCCGTCGGAGACTCCTTGAAAGGCAACACCTCGTGGATCGAGCAGGACCCCTCCCCGGACGTCGACGCATCCTGAAGGGCGCCGCCCTGGCGGTCGTTCCGTACGCGCTGCTCCCCGAGGCGCGGGCGGGCGCGCAGCCTCGAACCGTCGACTATCCGCTCGCCGAGTGGCAGCCCGCGACCGAGTCCAACTACACGGCTTCGCACCGCCCCGCCACCCACGTCGTGGACCGCGTCGTCATCCACGTCACACAGACCGACTACGTCAAAGCCCTGTCCATCTTCCAGAATCCGCGGAAGAAAGTCTCCGCCCACTACGTCATGCGCTCCATCGACGGTCACGCGGCGCAGTGCGTGCGCGAGTCCGACGTCGCCTGGCACGCGGGGAACTGGGACTACAACACACGCAGCATCGGAATCGAACACGAAGGGTGGGTGGATCGACCGGAATACTTCACCGACACCCTCTACCAGCAGTCCGCTCGGCTGACGGCATCGGTCTGCGACCGGTACGGCATCCCGAAGGACCGGGCGCACATCATCGGCCACCACGAAGTACCAGGCACCGATCACACCGATCCCGGTCCGAACTGGGACTGGGGCCGCTACGTGTGGCTCGTCAACACTGCCTGACGCGAACCGGACCGGAACCGGAACCGGACGCCCACGTTTCGGGTGACCACGTCCAAACGGTTGTCGGTCCACGCACTCGGCGTGACGATGTCCCCAGCCGTATCGCCCCGCATGCCCTTCCGGGAGGACGACTTGACCGATCCCTGGGTGGCCCTGGAGCCGGGGGCCGACCCTGCCGAGCGTGTACGGATCCTGCGACAGGCGCACGAGACGTTCACCGAGGCGGGCACCGTACCGCGACCGGTGCGTGCCGTCGTGGCCGACTCGTGGCGGCGCTCGGCACGCGCCGGCGTGGGACCCGACGGCACTGCGAGTGTGGAGCTGACCGACGGTCAGCTCGGCGCCTACCGGGCCGAGCACCCGCTGGCGCGGGTGATGCCGCTGTTTCGCGAGCTGATGGGCACCTTCGCCGCCGACGGAGAACATCTGCTGGCGGTGTGCGACGCCCACGGCAGGCTGCTGTGGGTCGAGGGCCACAAGGCGACACGGCGGCACGCGGGGCGGATGAACTTCGTGCCGGGTGCGCGTTGGGCGGAGAGCGCGGTCGGCACGAACGCACCGGGCACGGCGGTCGCCCTGGACCGGCCGGTGCAGGTGTTCGCGGCCGAGCACTTCATCCGGCGGGTGCAGCCGTGGACGTGCGCGGCCGCCCCGGTGCACGATCCGTGGACCGGGCGGGTACTGGGTGCCGTGGACATCACGGGCGGGAACGGGCTGGCGCATCCGCACAGCCTGGGTTTCGTGCAGGCGGTCGCGCGGGCGGCCGAGGCCCATCTGGCACTGCTCGCCCCCGCACGGCCTGCCGCCGAGACAGCGCGGCTGACGGTGCTGGGCCGGGACGAGGCACGTCTGGCCGTCGGCGGCCGGAGCATCAGGCTGAGCCGGCGGCACAGCGAGATCCTGGTGTTGCTGGCCCGTCACCCCGAGGGCCTGAGCGGCGACGAGTTGTTGTGCGCGCTGTACAAGGACGAGTCGGTGACACCGGTGACGCTGCGCGCCGAACTCGCCCGGCTGCGCGGGGTGCTGGGCCCCGGGCTGCTGGCCTCGCGCCCCTACCGGCTCACCGTTCCGTTCGAGTCGGACGCGGCGATCGTCGAACGCCGGCTGGCTGCCGGCGCCGTCACGGCGGCCCTGACGGCGTACACCGGACCGCTGCTGCCGTCCTCCGAGGCACCGGCGGTGGTGCGGCTCCGGCACCGACTCGCCGAGGGGCTGCGCGCCGCGCTGATCGCCTGCGGCGACCCCGATCTGCTGGCGGACTGGGCGCACGCGCCGTGGGGCGAGGACGACCTCGACGCGTGGCGGGCGCTCTCGGCAGCCCGCCCCACAGCGGCGATACGCGCGCGCCTCGCCTCACTGGAAACAGAACTGACGGCACCCGCCGGATGGCCACACCCATAGACCGGAGCACCGCACGCGCCGGTCGGGGTCCGACGCGTACCCGCCGGTCCGCCTCCCCGGCCGGTCGGGGCACTGCGCATGCCTGCCGAGCCACCGCCCGCACCTGCCAGGCACTGCGGACATCGGCGACGGGCTCGGGCCGACCGGCCGCACCCCGCGCTTCCGCGCCCCGCACCCCCGTGCCCCGCGCCCCGCACCCCCGTGCCCCGGCGGTTGCATACCCGCACGGCTGGACGAGCTCCCGTGCTCGAAGGGTGCATCCGTCGCCCAGGCAGACCGCGCCTGTGGGTCCCGGCGGACGCACCCGTATGTCCGGCGGCAGCGCCCGCACGCCCAGGGCCCGCACCCGTCGGCTCGGCACACGCGCCCCTCAGCTCGACACACGCACCGAACGCCCCCGCCCCGCAACCCACCCGAAACTCCCCCTCGCCCACCCAACGCGTCCGTCGCCCCGCCGGGATGACGCCCCCGACCAGCAGCGCAACGTGACTGCAACGTCTGCGTCCCTAGCCTCCCGCGCAGAGCTGCCCAATGGCGGGCAGCGCTGCTGAAGGAGGCAGAGCAGGATGACCCGTTACGCGGCGCCCGGTACCGAGGGCGCGATCGTCTCCTACCAGACGCGCTACGACCACTACATCGGAGGCGAGTACGTACCCCCGGCTCGGGGGCAGTACTTCGAGAACCCGTCTCCGGTGACCGGGGAGACATTCGCCGAGGTGGCGCGTGGCACGGCCGAGGACGTGGAGCGGGCGCTCGACGCGGCGCACGCGGCCGCCCCGAGTTGGGGCCGGACCTCGTCGACCGAGCGCTCCGACATCCTGCTGAAGATCGCCGACCGCATGGAGGCGTACCTGGAGCCCCTCGCCGTCGCGGAGAGCTGGGAGAACGGCAAGCCGGTCCGCGAGACGCTGGCGGCGGACATCCCGCTGGCCATCGACCACTTCCGCTACTTCGCCGGCGCGGTCCGCGCCCAGGAGGGTTCGCTCAGCGAGCTCGACGACGACACTGTGGCGTACCACTACCACGAGCCGCTCGGGGTCGTCGCGCAGATCATCCCGTGGAACTTCCCCATCCTGATGGCCACATGGAAGCTCGCACCGGCCCTCGCCGCGGGCAACACGGTGGTCATCAAGCCCGCCGAGCAGACTCCGGTGTCGCTGCACTACTGGATGAGCCTGATCGCGGATCTGCTGCCGCCGGGCGTGGTGAACATCGTCAACGGGTTCGGCGAGGAGGCGGGCAAGCCGCTGGCGTCCAGTGCGCGAGTGGCGAAGGTCGCGTTCACGGGCGAGACGGCCACGGGGCGGCTGATCATGCAGTACGCCGCGGAGAACCTGAAGCCGGTCACGCTGGAACTGGGCGGCAAGTCGCCGAACCTCTTCTTCGACGACGTGTGGGACAAGGACGACGACCTGCGCGACAAGGCCCTCGAGGGCTTCACCATGTTCGCGCTGAACCAGGGCGAGGTGTGCACCTGTCCCTCGCGCGGCCTGATCCAGCGCGGCAATTACGGCGACTTCCTCGAGGCGGCCGTCGCCCGCACCGAGCTCATCAAGCCCGGCCACCCCCTCGACACGGACACGATGATCGGCGCGCAGGCGTCCGGCGAACAGCTCGCGAAGATCCTCTCCTACATCGACATCGGTCGGAAGGAGGGCGCCAAGATCCTCACAGGTGGTGAACGTGCCGAGTACGACGGCGAGTTGAAGGGCGGCTACTACGTCCGACCGACGATCTTCGAGGGTGACAACCGCATGCGGATCTTCCAGGAGGAGATCTTCGGTCCGGTCGTCTCAGTGGCCTCGTTCGACGACTTCGACGACGCCATCAAGATCGCCAACGATACGTCGTACGGCCTCGGGGCCGGCGTGTGGACACGGGACATCAACACGGCGTACCGCGCGGGCCGGGCGATCCAGGCGGGCCGTGTGTGGACGAACTGCTACCACACGTACCCGGCCCACGCCGCCTTCGGCGGCTACAAGCAGTCCGGGATCGGGCGCGAGACGCACAAGATGATGCTGGAGCACTACCAGCAGACGAAAAACGTTCTTGTTTCATATAGTCCGAAGAAACTTGGGTTCTTCTAGAGCCTGGAGTCGGTTGCCTGGAGGCATCGTTGCGCTCCAGGCAACTCGACACGATAGCTACCCAATGCAATCAGTGGGGTTCTTCTCGTTACTCTCTGGCGTCCAGTGGAGTTCCACTCGGACCAATCGCGGGCCAAATCGTGTCGGAGAACATCACCCTGCGAGCCGCCCACTCATGAGCGCAGCGACCCGCCGAATGCCCGTAGGCACCGTCCAGCAGGAACACGACTCCGCCGCTGCGGGCGATCTTCTTCAGCGCCGGGTCCAGTCGCGGGGCGCGGGCGGACAGCGGGGTGAGGACTTCCAGCACCCAGCGGCGCACGGTGGAGGCGGAGACGTGGTTGCCGCCGGCCATGTCGGCCAGGCGCTGGTCGTGGCGGAGCACGGCGAGCAGGACAACCGCCTGGGCGCCCGGGGTGAGCTTGCGCCACCGGGTGCCCAGCTGGTTGCGTCGGCGGCGTATCAGGCCGGCGACGAGATCGATGGTCCGCTTCGACAGCGGGAGACGGACCTGGTAGACGACATCCTGAGGGCCTTCGGCAGGCTGGTTTTTCGTCACAGATTCACCAACTCCCGCCGGGGGCCGTCTTGTTACGGCCGGAATCGGCCGGTCCGCCACTGCCCTGACCGGTCAGCGCGTCAGATAGCGTCCCGAGCCGGTCCGCGAGATCCAGCCCCGGTCGGCGAGTTTGCGCAGCTGCCCGCGCACCGGCTCCACCTTCGCCGGTGTCGTCTCCCTGCCCAGCGCGACCGCGACGTCCCTGGCCATCACCGGACCGTCCGAACCGGCCACGATCTCCATGATCCGCCGGTACTCCGGGGTGAGGACCTCCACCCCCATGCCCTCGACACGGTCCGGCACCAGCCGCATCCCACCCGCACCCGGACCAGCCACCACCGGCTCCGGCTCCGGCTCCGGCTCCGGCTCCGGCTCCGGCTCCGGCTCCGGCTCCGGCTCCGGCTCGATGATGCCGGACGGCTGCCGCCCGCCGTCGGTCACCTCGGCCCACTGCCCGAAGACGACCTCGGCGGCCTCCAGCCGGGCCACCTCCACCTCGATCCCCGCCAGTTCCTTGCGCAGCAGTTCAGCCCGCTCGGCCAGGTACATCCGCCGCTCGACCGTCCACGTCAGCACGTCCAGGATGCAGATGCCTCCCGCGCAGAAGCTACGGGGCAAGCCGAGGCCCGCACCCGGGAAGCGCAGAAGACGCCCCTGACGGACGATCACGTGCTGTCGATCTCCGCTCCGACCAGCACGAGCACCCCATCGAGACGGCACGCCAGCCCCGCTGACCAGCAGGAATCAGGATAACGGGGCCTCATTCCTCACCGCCCCCACACCGGCGCCGTGGTGGACGTCGCGCGTGACGTCGTGGAACCCGTCCCGTCCTCACGTCCCCGCGGGCTCCGTGTCCGGGGTCGGTGCGGTGAGGTACTCCTCCGTGATCTCCTTCGGTCCGAAGGGCCACACCTTCTCCAGGCGTGCCCAGATGATGTAGGCGATACAGCCGAGGACGAGCCAGGCGAGGGACCATTCGATGGGATGGCGGCCCGGGGAGTTCTTGTCCGCGTATCCGTAGATGGTGAGCCAGCCCGCGAGGGCGAGGAAACTGGGCAGCGGGTACAGCCACATGCGGTAAGGGCGGCGGAGGGTCGGTTGGCGCTTGCGGAGGACCGAGAGGGCGAGCACCTGGGCCAGCGCCTGGACGATCACCATGACCGTGGTGAGGAGTTGTATGAGCGTGGCCAGGTCGGTGTGGCGGCCGATCAGGAAGCCGATCGCCGTGATGACGCCCATGGTCGCCAGGCCCATCGTCGGGAAGCGGTGCCGGGGGTGCAGTTTGGCGTACGGGCGGAAGAAGACCCGGTCGCGGGCGGCGTCGTACGGAACGCGTGAGCCGCCCAGCAGACCGGTGAAGACCGAGGCGAACGCTGTGATGAGGATCAGGACCGTGACCGTGTCCGCGGCGCCCTTGCCCCAGGTTTCCTCCATGACCGCCGAGGCCACGGACGTGGAGGCGATGTCGCCCGGGTCTGTCATCCGGTGCCAGTCGATGACGCCGAGCGTGCCGATCTGCAGGAGAAGGTAGATCGCCATGATGCCGAGGATCGAGAAGACGATGGAGCGGGGCAGAGCACGGCCCGGGTCCTTGATCTCCGCGCCCATGTAAGCGCTCGTGTTGTAACCCAGATAGTCGTAGATACCGATCGTCAGGCCCGCGGCGAAGCCGATCCAGAAGTGGTTGCTCGCGAAGTCGAAGGCGTGCGCCGGGTAGGTGAAGGCCAGGTGCGCGCTGAAGTCGGTCGCCGCGGCCACGATCACCAGGACGACCGAGGTGATCATGACCGCCCACATGACGGCGGTGATGCGGGCGATGTGCTCTATGCCCCGCCAGAGGAGGACCACCACCAGGGCGACGATGCCAACACCTATGAGATCGCCCGTTGTCCTGCCCATGTCGGGGGCCAGATAGCCCAGGTACTGGACGAACCCGACCACGCCCGTGGACATGATCAGCGGGATGAAGAGCATCGCCGTCCACACGAACAGGAACGGCATGAGGCGGCCTGTGCGGTACTGGAAGGCCTGGCGCAGATACACGTAACTGCCGCCCGAGCCGGGCATCGACGCGCCCAGCTCGGCCCAGACGAGTCCGTCTGCGAGCGCCAGCACGGCGCCCGCGACGAAGCCGATGACCGCCTGTGGGCCGCCGAACGCGGCGACCATCAGCGGGATCGTCACGAACGGCCCGATGCCGCACATCTGGCTCATGTTGATGGCGGTTGCCTGGAACAGGCCAACGCTGCGGACGAAACCACCGGTGGGTGGACGGCTACCGGACATGGGTCCTCCTGAAGCAAGACGCGGGGAGAGGTACGACGTGAAGGCCGACGTCTGTCGGCGGCCTCTTGACAAGGGCGGCGGGTGACCGGCCGGCGCTGGGCTCCCCTTGGCTCGCCCGGCGACGCTGACTGGGCGATAAAGTTAAGGAGCCTTACTAGATGCGTCAAGAGGGTGTCATGAATGCGTGAGAATGGTGCGATGCCCGCCAGCGACGCCGCCGAGCAGCCGGAACAGCCCTGGAACCGTCAGCGGCTGCGCAGCACCAACGAGCGACTGCTCCTCGACCGACTGCGCACCGGCGGCGCCGCCTCGCGCGCCCAACTCGCCCGCGAGACGGGCCTGTCGAAACCGACGGTCTCCAGCGCTCTGGCGGCGCTGGAGCAGGCCGGGCTCGTCCGCGAGGTGGGCACCCTTGCACCGGAGCGCGGCCGGGTGGCCGTCCTGTACGCCCCCGATCCTGCGGCCGGATACGCCCTGGGTATCGACATCGGCCGCAGTTGGCTGCGCGTGGCCGTCGCCGATCTGGACGGCGCCCTGGTCGCGCGCGCCGATGTGCGCAACCGGGCGCGCAGCTCGGGTGCCGTGGCCGACCTGGTGGTCTCCACGGCACGGCAGGTCGTCGCCAACTCCGGTGCCGGCGCGGACAAGGTGGCGCACGCGGTGGTGGGCACGCCCGGCGTGTACGACGAGAAGCAGCGCCGGGTGCGGTACGCGATGCATCTGCCCGGATGGGGCCGGGCGGGCCTCTTCGACCGGATGCGTGAGGAACTCGGCATCCCGCTGGAGGTGCACAACGACGCCAACCTCGCGGCACTGGGTGAGTACACCTTCGGTGTCGGCGCGGGCAGCCGCCTGTTCACGTACATCATGATCGGTACGGGTCTCGGCATGGGCGTCGTCAGTGAGGGGCGGCTGTTCACGGGCGCGCACGGCGGGGCCGGGGAGATCGGGTTCCTGCCGTGGCCGGGGCAGCAGAAGCCGGAGACGCTGGAGGACGCGGTGTCGGGCGTGGCCGTCGTCGAGGCGGCGCGGCACTTCGGGATGACCGGGCAGCAGCTCACCGCGAAGGCCGTGTTCGACGCGGCACGACAGGGAAATCCCGCCGCGGCAGCGGCCGTTCGCCTGGAGGGCGAGCGGATCGCCCACACAGTCGCGGCCGCCGCCGCTGTGCTCGACCCCGATCTGGTGGTCCTCGGCGGAGGCGTGGGCCACAGCATCGACCTGCTGCTGCGGCCGGTGCGCGAGACCCTGCGTACGCTCACGCCGTTGCGG
Source organism: Streptomyces sp. NPDC031474 (assembly GCF_055581185.1). Taxonomy (NCBI): domain Bacteria; kingdom Bacillati; phylum Actinomycetota; class Actinomycetes; order Kitasatosporales; family Streptomycetaceae; genus Streptomyces; species Streptomyces sp. NPDC031474. Next base: position 377,616 of record NZ_JBVIJX010000002.1, on the reverse strand, counting down.
CCGAAGATCGTACCCGGCCGGCTGGGCGAGGATGCCGTGCTGCTCGGCGCGGTGGCGACGGCTCTGGGGACGGCGCGGGACGCGGTGTTCGAGCGGCGCTCGGCTTCCTGAAGCCGGGCCACTCCCCCGCCCCCGCGGGCAGGGCGGTGATTGACATGGCTTACCCAGCCACTTAGCTTATGGGTCAGTTAGTAAGGTTTCCTAACTTGCAGTGCCGTAGCGCGGATGCTCCCCCGACCTTCCAAGGAGACCACCGTGTTCCACCGCCCTGCTTCCGGGCCCGGCCGGCGCTTCGCCACGGCCGCCGTCGCCCTGGGCCTCGTGTGCACCCTCTCGACCAGCGCGTGTGCAGGGGAACTCCGTCCCTGGTCGGCTGTGGTTCAGCGCGCCCGGGCCACAGCGGTGGCTTCCACCGCGGGAAGCGCCACCGCCCTTTCCGGGTACGCGATCCAGTCGACGGCCAAGGTCACCGACTCGGCGGCCGATGTCTCCCGTCCCGGCTATCCGGCAGGCGACTGGTACCCGGCGGGGTCCCGCTCCACGGTCCTCGCGGCGCTGCTCTCGGACGGGAATTACGCCGACCCGTTCTACTCCACCAATCAGCAGAAGATCCCGAAAGCCGACTTCCAGGTCCCCTGGTGGTACCGCTCGGACTTCACGGTCACCGACACCACCGAGCGCAGCTACCTGGACTTCAGCGGGGTGATCTCGGCGGCCGACGTCTACGTCAACGGCGAGCAGGTCGCCAAGGCCGCCGACGTGGCGGGCGCCTACACACACCACGAGCTGGACATCACCTCGCTGGTGCGGGCGGGCACGAACACCGTCGCCTTCCGCATCCGGCCCAACGACCCGAACAAGAACCTGACCATGGGCTGGATCGACTGGCTCGAGCCGCCGCCCGACGAGAACATGGGCATCGTCCGCGACGTCCTCGTCCGCCGTGGCGGCCCGGTCGCGCTGCGCGACGCGCATGTGGTGACCAAGCTCGCCGTACCGTCGCTCGCCTCCGCGGACCTGACGGTCAAGGCGCAGGCGCGCAACGACACGAACTCCGGTGTCACGGCCACGGTCTCCGGCACCATCGGGTCGGCCACCTTCACGAAGACCGTCCCGCTCGCCGCGCACGAGACGAAGGCGGTCACCTTCACGCCGGCCGACTTCCCTGCCCTGCGTCTGACGTCCCCGAAGGTGTGGTGGCCGGCCGGCATGGGCGGACAGCCTCTGTACGGCCTCGATCTGACCGCCTCCGTCTCCGGCGCCCCCTCCGACACCGCCCACGAGGACTTCGGCATCCGCGACGTGAAGGCACCTCTCGACTCCGATGGCGCACGGCAGTACAGCGTCAACGGCCGCAAGCTGCTCATCAAGGGCGGCGGCTGGTCCCCCGACGAGTTCCTGCGCTGGGACAAGACCTATGTCGAGGACCGGCTGAAGTACGCGCTCGACCTGGGCCTGAACACGATCCGCCTCGAAGGGCACATCGAGCCGGACGAGTTCTTCGACCTCGCGGACCGGTACGGCATCCTCACGCTGCCCGGCTGGGAGTGCTGCGACAAGTGGGAGGGCAACGTCAACGGTGGCGAGTCGGGCGACAAGTGGACCGCCGCCGACTATCCCGTCGCCAAGGCGTCGATGGCCGCCGAGGCCGCGCGCCTGCGTGACCACCCGAGCGTCATCTCGTTCCTCATCGGCAGCGACTTCGCGCCGGACGCCGCGATCGAGAAGAACTACCTCGACGCCCTGAAGGCAGCCGACTGGCCGACACCAGTGGTCCCTGCCGCATCCGACAAGTCCTCGCCGGTCAGCGGCAGTTCGGGCATGAAGATGACCGGGCCGTATGACTGGATCCCGCCGAACTACTGGTACGCCAAGCGCGAGGGCGGCGCGACAGGCTTCAACTCCGAGACCAGTGCGGGCCCCGACATCCCCACGCTCGACACGCTGCGCCGGATGATGTCCCCCGCCGAGCAGGACACCCTCTGGAAGAACCCGAACGCCAAGCAGTACCACCGCTCGCCGTCGTCGACCTTCGGCACCCTCAAGCTCTACGACGACGCCCTGACCGGCCGCTACGGCCCACCGACCGGGCTCACGGACTACGTACGCAAGGCACAGCTCACCCAGTACGAGAACGTGCGTGCGCAGTACGAGGCGTATGGGCGGAACGCCACCGACTCCTCCAAGCCCGCGACCGGAGTCATCTACTGGATGTTCAACAGCGGATGGACCTCGCTGCACTGGCAGTTGATGGACCGATACCTCGATCAGGGCGGCGCTTACTTCGGTGCCAAGAAGGCGAACGAGCCGCTGCACATCCAGTACTCGTACGACGACAACTCGGTCGTGGTGGTGAACAGCCGGCACGCGTCCGCGTCCGGCCTCACGGCCCGGGTCACGCTGTTCAACACCGACGGTTCGCAGAAGTACGACAGGACGGCGGCCGGGGTGAGTGTGGGCGGGGACGGTGCGCGCAGCACCGCGCTCACGGTGCCCGCCTCGGTGAGCGGACTGTCGACGACGTACCTTGCGCGTCTGACCCTCACCGACTCCACAGGCAAGGAGGTCAGCCGCAACGTCTACTGGCTGTCCACCAAGGCCGACACCCTCGACTGGGCCAACACCGACTGGTACTACACGCCGACTACGAGCTACGCGGACCTCAGGGGGCTCAACTCGATGGCGCAGGTGCCGGTTTCGGCGTCGGCTTCGACCTCGTCCGGCCCGGGCGGCACGTCCACGACGACGGTCATCGTACGGAACACGGGGACCGGGAAGACGCCGTCGCTGCTCACCGATGTACACCTCGTGGATTCAACGGGCAAGTCCGTGCTACCGGTTCAGTGGTCCGACAACCAAGTCAGCCTGTGGCCGGGCGAGTCGACGACTCTGAGGGCCACCTACCGGACGCCTGATCTGCACGGGGCCGCGCCTCAGGTGCGGGTATCGGGGTGGAACACCCCGGAGCAGACCGTGCCGGCACTCTAGGACTCCGTCAGCTTGTCTGATGATCCTCAGCTGGGCTCAGATATGGAAACGCGACTCTCTCCAGATCCTTTTCGGCTCGATGCCGTGGCGGTCGAGGTCAGGGGCACACGTGCGATGCGCGGCTGCCCCCCGGACCGGGCAGCCGCCGATCAGCCCGCGATGGAGTCCAGTTGTTCTGCCGCCGGGCGCAGGGCCCACAGGTCACCGCCCGGCGGGTCCTCCAGCAGTGGAACTGCCTGCCGTGCCCGTACATCACCGGCATCGGCGGCCGCATGGACGACGTCGTCCGCCGCGTACCGGAGGAATCCGAGCTCCTGATACGGCCAAGCGGCCGATCCCGTCGCGGCGGGCAGGAGGAAGTCCACCGCCTTGAACAGGCTCTGTCCGTCCGGGCCCCGGTACGCCCAGAGGTTCACGCCGACGTGCCGGCCGATGGCCGCGAGCCGGGTGTGGGCGACCAGGGCGAAGGCCGAGTAGTGCCAGCTTCTGGTCCGCGCCAGCTCCTGCGGCTGGCCGCCGTCGGACGCGATCTGCGGCGCGATGCGTGTGCGCGGCACGTTCAGGACGGTTCGACGGGCCAGGTCCTTGTCGCCGGTCGCGTAGGCGAGTGCGGCGAGCTGCATGTCGTAGAAGGTGCCGTGGTTGTTGGCCGCGGCCGCCTCGTCCTTGCCGAAGTCGCTGTTCCTGAGCCAGTCGAGGAAGTCGCTGTTCCACTTCGCCATGCCGGAACGGTCCTTCGTGGTCCAGCCAGGGGCGCCGGTGTCCAGGAGGGCGAGCGCGTCGAGGACGCCGGTGAAGGACTGTGAGAAGTCGATGATGCCGATGGCACGGCCGTCGTACTTGCAGGGAATGAACTGCGCGTGGTTCAGGTTCGGGTTCATCCTCGTGGCCGGGGCGAGGAACCAAGTGCGCAGCACCTGTCCGGCCTTCTCGGCGTACCGCTCCTCGCCGGTGTAGTACCAGGCGAGGGCGAGGTCGTACGTGGCGTCGAAGGTCTTCTCGACGTCCTGGCGGTCGGTGCCGGTGTCGACCTCGGGGTTGCGCTCGCCGTCGCGTTGCACGTAGGGGCAGCCCCAGGGGTTGTCGGCGGTCGGGGGCTTGGAGGGCCACCAGTAGGGGGCCTGGCTGAGGTAGTCGTGGACGTCGCCGCCGGGCGCGGGCCGTGGTTTGTCGACGACCGTCCAGGGTCCCTGGCTCAGCCATCTGTCGGCTCGGTCCGTCAACGCCTCGACGGCCGGGCGTAGTTGAGGGTCACCGCGGTCCACGCGGAGCTTGGTCAGATGGAGCCGGGCGCCGTCCAGTACGGTTGTGTGCGGGACCTCGGGCGTGACCTCCGCCGTCACCCGCGCCGAGGCGGTGGGGACGGCGGCGCCGACGGCGAACGCGGCGAAGGCCACCAGGAGGACGCCCAGCCGTGACACTGCCGGGGGTGCGCTCATCGATCCACTCCGTTCATGTCCGTTCATGCGGGCGAACATGCGGTGGTGACGCGCGTGCTAGAGCGCGCGCTGTGCCGCGTGCAGATTCCGCGGCCGAACCGCGTGAGGGGTGCCGTAAAGCTCCAGGCGGCTGTGGAGGTCGCCGGTGAGGTCGGGGACGTCGATCTGGTCGAACTCCCTGACCTCGTCGATGCCGACGGTGGCGGAGTACGGTGCCAGGCCGTCGATCCTGACCAGTCCCGCGCGGCCGTTGGTGACGCGGATGTTCCAGTGGGCGAAGCGGGCTCCGAACAGGGGGCCGGCGCTCGCGTCACCGCCGTGGCGGCCGTTGTTGTTCAGGGTGATGTCGGTGCGGACGTTGGCGAAGGGCAGTCCGCGGTGGCTGTCGAAGGTGCCCATCCGCATGTCGCCGCGGGACCAGACGTTGTACGAGGACAGGCCCTCGACGTTGATGCCGTGCAGTTGGGTGTTCGCGGGGGCGGGGCCGGTGCGCTCCTCGATCGTGAAGTCCTCGACGAGGTTGTCGTGCGAGCCCTCACGGCAGAAGTAGGGGTGGTGGGAGCCGCGGCCGGTGACACGTGTCCGGCGCAGGGTGCACGCGGAGGCGGACACGAGGCCGAATCCGTTGTCGACGTGCCGGACCGTCACGTCGTCCACCCAGCAGTCGTACGCGCACTGCAGGACGACCCCGTTGTGCCCCTTGTCCAGCAGATGCGGCTGCTGCGGGGTCTCCATCGCCTCAAGGGTCAGCCCCTCGACTCCGCAGCCTGTCAACTCCGTTACGTGCGTGGTTAGTTGAGGGACCCACTCCGGGCGTACGTCGAGTGGGAGCGGGCGTTCGAGGGTGACCTTTCGGCCCCGGACCCGGGTGATGCGGACGGGCCACTCGTAGGGGACGTACGACGTCAGCTTCGTCTTGTCGTCCCAGATGTAGGCCTCCGGCCCGGGGCCGCCGCCGCACATGTGCTCCAGGAGTGTGTGATCCGCGTCGTCGGCCAGCCGGAGGAGAACCAGGGTGCCGGGGCGCAGTGACGACGGGTTTGTGACCGTGATCGTCCATGAGCCCTGTCGGGCCGGGGCGATCGCCGTGAGCGGGCGCCACTCGTCGCGCCGGTTGCCCGTCCATCCCTCGAAGGGCCACGCCTTCGCCCTGATCGCGGCGACGAGAGAGGACCAGCGGGCCTCGGGAGCCAGCCAGATCAGGCCTCCGGCCCATGACCAGCCCGACTTGTCGCCGCCGTAGCGGGAGCCGTACGCGCCGATGAGCTCGGTGAGGTTCTTCGTCGCGTACAGGGTCGTACGGCCGCTGCCGGCGCCCTTGAGAATCACGTTCGACCGGCCCAGGCGGATCACGTCGTCGATGCGGAACGTGCCGGGCGGAATGGTGACCGTGCCACCGCCGACCCTGCCTGCAGCGGCGATGGCACGGTTGATCGCGGGGGCGGAGTCGGTCGTGCCGTCCGCCACGGCGCCGAAGGCTCGTACGTCGGCGACAGCGGGGCGGCAGGGAAGGCGGATCGCCCCGCCGCGGCAGCCTGCCCGGCCGATGTAGGGGATCTGCGGGTGAGTGAAGGGTGTGCGCGTGAACTCCCGCCAGAGGAGCGGGGTGCCGGTCGGCCGCGTTCCCGAGTCGACTGCCGCCGCGGTGCCGGTACCGGCCGCTACGGCGATGGCGCCGCCCAGGGCGGCGCGCCTGGTCACGCCCATGGTCATGCTCATGACATTCAGATCGCCGATATCGGCTGCGTGTGCGTCTCTCATGTCCGTTCGCCCTTCCCATGCTGCTTCATGGATATGAACGACGTTCAGATGGGTGCTGAGCGGTGAGCATGCCATGACGCACTTGAGGACGAAAGGGCTTGTGCAGCCTTAATTGGTTTGAACCTTTAAGGGGAGAGGTTCCCCGTCCGGTCAGATGAGTGAACCAGCCAGATCCTCCGTCTTTTCCCGGACTCAAGGTGCCGGCGGCGGGCCGCTGCTCTCCCGGACCACCAGTTGCGTCGCCACCTCCACCCGCGTCGTCTCCGGCTGCTCGCCGGACAGCAGTCGCAGCACCATCGGGGCCGCGAGCGCGGTCATGTCGGCCAGCGGAGTGCGGACCGTCGTCAGGCGTGGGGTGACCCAATCCGCGAAGGGGAGGTCGTCGAAGCCGATCACACTGACGTCGGCGGGACGCGCAGGCCCAGTTCGGCGGCAGCCCGATAGGCGCCCAGCGCCTGATGGTCGCTGCCGGCGAAGATCGCCGTCGGACGTTCTGGCAACGACAGGATGTCCAGGGCGTGTTGGTGCGCGAGGCCGTGGGTGAAGTCGCCGTAGCGCACCAGCTCGGCGTCGAAGGGCAGGCCGGCCTCCGCCAGAGCCGAGCGGTAGCCGTCGACCCGGGCCCGGGAGGTGAGCCGGCGCTCCGGGCCACTGATGATCGCGATGCGTCGGTGACCGAGCTCGACGAGGTGGCGAGTCGCGGCCGGTCCGCCGGGCCAGTTCGTCGCGCCCACCCACGGCGTGCCCGGCGCGGGTTCGTCGATCGGCATTTCCGAGGTCCACATCGACCTCGGCGGAGCGAACTGCACCCGGGTGGCCGACCTGCTCCAGCCGCTCTCCCGGGAGAAGGCCGTCACCACCGTCCTGCCCATCGACCCGGGCTTCGCCACGTTCGGCAAGGACGACAAGCTCCTGATGCTGCCGGCCCCGGCCTGGTTCGGCGACCTCATGTTCGGCCCCGCCTTCAAGGTGTCCAAGGGACGGATCGCCGCCGCCCCCATGCCCACCTGGCCCGGCGAGAGCAAGCCGTACGCGGGGCAGGTAGGCGGCGGCGCCTTCCTCGTCTCCGCGCATGCCGGTGCGCGCACCGAGCAGGCGACGGACCTGGTGCGCTGGATGACCACCGACGTCCTTCCGCCCCGAGGCGCCAGGGCGCGCAGGCCGGCTGCAGGCACCGCCGGGCGCCAGGGGCGGACAGCACCATCCGTGACGAGCCCCCGGGCGGCCGAGACGCCGTACGCGCGGCCGTCCCTCACCCGGCCGGCCGGCAGCCGCGATCGTCGACCGGCCCTGCGACATAGTCCGAGGTCAGCCGGTAGACGCCCGCCCGGGGCGCGGTCAGCCGGGTCCACGGGCCCGCCGCGCTGACGCACGCGCCCTCGGCCCGCAACCACGGCGAATACGCGATCCGCACGGTGCTCGCCCCAGCGCGAGGCATCCTCAGTGTCAGCTCGGCCTCGCCCGCTTGCTCCAGTTCGGCCGGGGCGGAGACCAGCGGCAGAGTGTCGCGAACGCGATAGATCTTCCAGTAGCGGTCGTGCCAGACGAGCTCCAGCCAGTCCTGTCCCTCCTTGATCAGAGCGGTCTCCCGCTCCGCGGACCGGTCCGGTGTGCCGTCGTGCAGGACGACGTAGCCCACCGCCCACTGGCGCAGCCAGGCGTGGTAACGCGGCCCGTCGAGCTCGCCCTCGTAGAACAGGCGTCCCCGTTCCACGTCCAACTGCTGATTCCAGCCCCGCATCAGTTCGACGTGCGGGCCGAGGAGGGTGGCTCCACGATGGTCGCGATCCGTCGGCAGCTCGACCCGGCCTCGGTTCGCGCCGAGCCGGGCGAGCGCGGCGAGCACTCCGTCGGTGTGCGTGACCCAGCCCGGCACGGGGTCCGGGCTCCGCAGATGCATCAGCGACGTCACACAGAGATAGGAGACGGAGAGAGCGGTCACCAGCGTCATCGCGCGCACATGGGCTCGAGGTACGCCGTTCCGGGTGGCTCCGGAGCGGCGGTGCAGCGCGGCCGCCAGCAAAACCGCGGGCGCGAAGAGCAGGGCGAGCCGCTCCACGTTGTTCCCGATCGGAGAGGGGACCAGCCAGGTCAGGACGACCCCGGCGGCGTACAGGGCGCTGCTTGCCCGCACCACCCGCCACTTGCGCGGGGCTGCCCACACCACTGCGGCGGAAAGCAGCGCGGGCAGGATCATGCGGCCCGCGGCCATGGGCTGTTCGCCCTGGAAGGGGAACAGCAAAGTCGTCAAGCCGACGACGGCGACCGGCGGCAGAGTCAGGGCGAGACACTTGCCGTACTGCCGCGCGACCAGATATCCGGCACCCGCCACCAGCAGGAAGAGCCCGGCCACCGGGCTGCCCATGGTCGCGAACAGCGCCCCGCACACAGCGACGGCAAGCCGGGCGGGCCGGGGCGCGCGGTCGGCCACGGCGAGCAGACCCGCGAGAGCGAAGGCCAGGCCGAGGGCGAACGTGGTGCGGCCGAGCACGACGTTGTACCAGAGGCCCAACGCACCGACCAGCGCGGGCCACAGCGGCACGCGCGCGACGGTGCGCTCCAGCAGCATGGCCAGCATCCAGGTGGCGCTGATCCCGGACATCACGGAGACAGCACGGACGCCGAGCAGCGCCATCAAGTGCGGTGATATGACGCTGTAGTTGACGGTGTGGACCCCGCCGAACCAGAAAAGCCCGTACGGCGTGTCCGGGTGCCTGCCCACGAACCCCGCCCACGCGTACTGCGCGGCGAGGTCGCCGCCGTCCGTCGCAAGAACGGCGTCCCACCCCCAGTACAGGGGGAGGACGGCGGCGATGACGAGGAGCGGGACGCGGTACCTCGCCGGCCCGGGCGACCAGCGCAGTGCCGGTGACGATGGTGGTGGCGGTGGCGGTGGTTGCAGTGAGGCGGGGGCGGACAGAGTGGAGGACCGTATGGACATATCAGCTTTCCCGGTGCGGTACGGACGCCGTGCGAGCCCGCCGAGGAATTTCGTTGCCCTGAGGGCTCCTCAAAGTCGCGGACCTGCGCAGGCGTCACGGCCGGGCCTCTCCCGTCCCTCGTGCCCGCTCGCCCGTCGCGCACCACTCCAGCGCGTCGGCCCGTCGGTCGGCTCTCCCGCGTGCCGCCACCGGACGCCAGGCACGATCGGTCGACGCGCCGACGCCGCCGACGACGCGCAGCACGCCCGTATCAGCTCGCCTCCCGCCCGCTGCGGCAGCGTTGAACCACGCTGCGCGGACTGCGCAACTTGCTGACAGCGCCAGCACCAAGAGGCCGACATCATGCACTGAACCGCTCCGGAATCGGTGGGGGATCCGGGCTGGGGCCTCCTACCCAAGCGGACTGCGGACATGAGTCGGATCGCGCCTCCGACCATGATCCGGACCATTCCCGGGCCAGCAACCCTCCCCCGGCTTCGGCAGAGGCTATTTCCACAGATCAGCCACATGCAAGGCGGGTACCTCAGTAGACGAAAAACCTGCTGGTGTCGTACTCACCGAAGAAGCTGGGCTTCTTCTAGAGGCACGAAAAAGGCGCCTGAACTGGGCTTTTGCCCGCCAGGCGCCTTCCCCTCGGCCGGCCAAAAGCAAGGACCGACTTGCGCCATAACTCCCAGTTCCTCCCACCGCTGTCCCGCTCCTGACCAGTGCTTCCGGACCAGTCACGGACCAAACCCCGACTCACCCTTCAGACCCCGCGCCCTGGCTGACGCGGTCCCACTCCTGCATGGACTGCTCGATGCGGGGCTGTTCGGCTGCTGGCGCCAGGAGTCGGCCGGCGTGCCGGCGTCGTAGGGGTCGAAGCCGGTGTCGTCCACCAGGCTCATGGCCACCTTCCGCGCCTCCTCGGAGTCGCCGGCGACGGGGAGGGCGAGGCGGCCGGGCGTTCCGGCCGGAACGCCCCGGGTGCGCTGGGTTTCTGCCAGGGCGGCGTTCCACGCCTTGACCACGGGGCGGCCGAGTAGCTCGGCGGTGTACACGCTCTCCACCTGGCCGTTGTCCACCGCCTCGATCGGCTCGCTGAGCATGCCGGGGTAGTAGTTCGAGGTGTCGATGACCACCATCTCGTCGGGCACCGACGCGAACAGGTCCGTCAGCTGGCCCGCCACCCCGAACGGGATCGACAGGACGATGACGTCCCGGCCCTGGACGGCGTCGGCGAGGTCCGCCGCGCGCCCTCCGGACACCAGCACCTCCGCCCGGACGGCCTCAGGGCCGCGGGCGTCGGCCACCTGGACGTCGGAGCGGGGCGCCTGGCGATTTACGCCTGGGTGTCCTGCTGTCGGTAGCCGCTCGCGATGAGCGTGCGCAGCCGGTCGAGGGACTCCTCCTCGGTACCGGTGCCCTTGATCCAGGCAACGGAGCAGGCCGCGAGGAACAGGTCGTGCCCCCGCACTGACGCGCGCACGCGCCCCGCGAGCTGTGCGGCTCGCACGTACTGATCGGTGGCGGAGATGAGGATGTCGCAGGGAATCGTCAGCGGGTTGTCCGGCTCCTGCGCCCGGGCCGCGGCCATGAGCGGGTCCGGCAGCCCGCTGAAGGCGCTGAAGTACTCCTCCATCGCCCGCAGCCACTGCTCCAGCGCCTCGGCCGGGTCGCCGAGCTGATCGATGTCCGCCCGGCGGGCCACCAGTTCCTGGGAGCGTGTCTGCAGCACGGCCGCCAGCAGCGCTTCCCGAGTGGGGAAGTGCCGGTACAGGGTGCCGGGCCCGACGCCCGCCTCCTTGGCCACCGCCTCCAGGGAAGTGCCGACCCCGTACTGCAGGAAGTGACACTGCGCGGTCTCCAGGAGAGCAGCGCGGTTGCGCTGAACGTCCGCGCGGGGCTTGCGCCCCCGCAGTTCACCGGCGCTCATGCGCCCTCCTGCCTGTCCTGATCCTGCGGCCGCATCAAAACGGATGCTGCCTCCGTACTTGGTCGAGAGTAAAACGGAGGCAGCGTCCGGTCAAACCGGCGGCCTGAGCGCGGAGCCCGGACATCGCAGGGGGGCCACCATATTTGGCCGTAGATCGCAGGACAGAAGGGGTGCGGGCTGCACCGTTCCAGCGTGCCCTTGTCCGGCCCCTCCCGCGCCGAGCCCGGCCCGGTACCCGGTCCAGGACGTCAGGGGGTGAGCTGCTGGTGCCCTATGACGGAGAGCAGTTCGAGTTTGCTGTGGCTCTCGGTGCCGGGGCGGGTGGTCAGCACCACCAGGGTCTGGGCGCGGTTCTCGGTGTACAGGAGCTGGGCGTCGACGTCGATGCGGCCGAGTTCGGGATGGAGGATGGTCTTGCAGTCGTCGTAGCGTTGGGCGACCTCCTGGAGTTCCCACATGCGGACGAACTCGGGGCTGTGTTCCTGGAGTTCGGCGAGGATCCGGGCGGCTCGAGGGGTGTCGCTGCCCGCTGTCAGCGCGGCCCGCAGGCGCGCTGCCTGGGCACGACCGTGGCGTTCGTGACTCTCCTCGGGAACCCACAGCCGCTCGGCCGGGTCCATGAACCAGCGGTAGAAGCCGCTGCCGGCCAGACCGGTGTGGCGGGTCTGGTCGCCGAGCAGCGCCACGGCCAAGGGGTTCATCGCGAGGGTGTCGACCAGGTCGGTCTGCACCAGGGCTGGGGTGTCGTCGAGGCGGTCCAGGACCCGCATCAGGGGCGGGCTGACATGTTCGGAGCGGTGGCAGCGGGCCGGGGCGTTGTGGCCGATGAGGACGAAGAGATGGTCGCGTTCGTCCAGGGACAGCCGCAGTGCACGGGCGAGAGCCGCGGTGATCTGGACTGAGGGCTGCGGGGCACGCTGCTGTTCCAGCCGGGCGTAGTAGTCGGTGGACATGCCGGCGAGCTGCGCGACCTCCTCGCGGCGCAACCCCTGCGTACGCCTGCGCGGCCCCTCGACCAGCCCGACGTCGCGGGGCCGCAGCGCCTCACGCCTGTGGCGCAGGAATTCCGCCAGTTCCTTCTTGTCCATGCCGTCCATCCTCGCCGCAACCCGCCCGGCTATCCAGAGACCGCCGATCCATGGCTGAGCCCTCCTCTCCCACCCGCGCGAAGCCGCTCGTACGGCCGACTGGCCGACGCGAGGGCGCGCGCGGCGAGACGACCCGATGATCACCTACCCCTGCATGACCCGCTGGGCAATTCGCCGGCTGTCGGCGGTGCGCCGCAGGCCGTCGGCATGGAAGGCGGCCTGCGGCGACGGACTCCGTCGAGGACCCCTGATGCTTTGCACGGCCCCCGGGCCTCGTCGCCCGGCCTGGCCGATAGGACGAGGTTCGTCGTGTGACGGCGCTCGCCTGCTGTTGTTTCCCGTCGGAAACAACAGATCGGTCAGCTGCCGCTGATCATGGCGAGGACGTCGTCGTAGGAGCCGTTGGCCTGCGCGTCGCGGATGAAACTGGCGCGCTCTCCGACCAGCTCCTTCGCGTCGGGCTTCTCCCGCAGCAGGTCGAGGGTCTCGGTGAGGAAGTCGTCCAGCGGCATGGAGTGTTCGCTGTCCTGCTGGCCCATCAGGGTCGTGCGCACGCCCGGCGGGACCACCTCGATCACCTGGACGCCGGCGTCAGCACCGGCGAGCTGGATGCGCAGGCTCTCGGAGAAGGAGTGCAGCGCGGCCTTGGTCGCGCTATAGGTCGGGGTGCTCTGATACGGGACGAACGCCAGCGCCGAGGTGACGTTCATGACGACCGCGTCGTCCTTGCCCACCAGCAGCGGCAGGAAGGCGTACGTCATCCGGATCGTGCCGAGCAGGTTGACGGTGACGTGGTCCTCAGCGACCGGGAGTCCGGCCGGGTCGAGGAGGTTCTCCCGCAGCATGATGCCGGCGTTGTTGACCAGGACGTTCAGCCCTGGGTGGCTCGCCGCCACGGTCTCACGGGCCCGGGCGATCGAGTCGGGGTCCGCCACATCGAGGACGAGCGCGTCGATGCCCGGGTGCTCGGCCGTGATCTCGTCGAGGAGCTCCTTGCGCCGGCCGGCGACGATCACCTTGTTGCCGGCCTCGTGCAGACGCAGGGCCAGACCGAGGCCGATGCCCGAGGTTCCGCCGGTGATCAGGATCGTGTTGCCGGTGATCTTCATGGGGGTCTTGCTCCTTCGGTACGGCGGGCCGGTGAGCGCCCGCAACCTCGACCGTAGGGGCGCCCGCGCAGGGGCGGGAGAGGACGGCTTGTCCATGGATCGGCGGTCCCTGGCTGAGCCGTGGAAGGCGCCCCTGCCGGTCAGCGCCCCCAGACCGGGCGCAGGGAGCCGCCGGTAGGAGACCCCGGTGGCCAGGATCACAGTCTGTGCGGTCACGGCGGATCCGTCGTTGGACCGCAGCACCCGCGCGGGACCTGGCCGACTCCAGCGTCCGCGAGCCTGCGCGGCATACGGGCATGAGCATCGTTTGGTCGCCGTCTTCCGCGCCGCGGCCGAGGAACAGACCGTGGCGCTGAGCTACGTCATCCTTCGGCCGCATCAGCACACCACGCTGGAACGAGCAGCCAGCCGCACCGGCGACGCTCTGACCGACCCCGAACCGATCCAGTCGTTGCACGACCAGTTCAGCAACCTGGGCGGCTACGAGACCCACGTCCTGGATTCCAGCAACATGACCGCCGAGGCGACCGCCGAAAGCGTCCTGGAAGGCATCGCGCGAGGTATCTATCTCCTCGACCCCGACGACAGCAGCACCGACGCGGGCGACCCGATCCACAACTCTTGATCATTGCTCTCGGGGTGCGAGCCGCTGATCGGGTGCCTGCGCGGAACACCCTGTTCCGACATCAGCTTCCCTGCCTCACGGCGGGGAGGAGGGCCAGGACCTCCCAGCCGTGGTCCTTGCGGGGGCCGGTGTGAAGCGTGCCGCCGAGGGCGGTGACGCGTTCGGCGAGACCGACGATGCCGAAGCCTCCGCCGCGGGCGGCGTACGGCATCGGGGCGCCTCCGCGGCCGTTGTCGCGCACCGTCACGTGCAGGTTGTCGTCGGCGTGCGTGAGGGCGACGGTGATTTCGGTGGCGTCGGAGGCGTGGCGGCGTACGTTCGTGAGGGCTTCCTGGACGACGCGGTAGGCGGCGGCCTGGACTTCGTGGGGCAGGTTGCGGGGCAGTGAGGCGTCGCGGTGCAGTTCGGCCTTCAGACCGGTCGGGCCGCCGAACCCGTCGACCAGTTCCGCGAGGGCTGTCAGGTCGCCCACCGGGTGGCTTGCGCCCGGCTCGTCGAGCCGGGCCGTTTGCTCCGGGTCATCGCGCAGGATACCGACGGTCAACCGCATGGAGTTGAGCGCCTCGGTCGCCGCGTGCTCGATTCCCGCGAGGACCGGGTCCAGGCGATCTGGTTCGCTGCTGACCATCATGCGGGCCATCTGTGTCTGGATCAGGATGCCCGTGACGTGGTGGGCGACAAAGTCGTGCAGGTCAGCGGCCATGGCGAGGCGTTCGGAGCAGCGGGTCTCGGCGACCGCGACGCCGCGCCTGTGGTCCAGGGTGCGCAGGTAGCCGCCGAGTCCGGCGGTGATGCCGGCCAGCAGCGCTACTGTCAGCGCGACGCCCAGGATCAGACTGTCGTCCTGGGTGCCGGTCGCGTAGAAGCGCAGCGGCGCCGCGATGGCTGCCGCGCCGGTGAGTACGGCGCACAGGGCCGCCCACCGTGGTGGGCCGGTACGGACGGTGATCATCAGCAGGCAGAGCAGGACCGCCACCTCCCCTGGGCCGAACTTGCGTATCGGCTCGGTGTTCGTGCCGACGGCGGTCAAGGCCAGGGAAACACCCGCTGGTACGGCGGTGCGCAGTTGGGGGGTGAGCCATGCGGGCTGAGGGGCGGAGGGCCAGAGAATTGCTGCGAGGCCGAGCGACAGGAGCAGGAGCACCGGCCAGAGCGTTTGCCGTTGGCGACGGCGATGAGCACGTCCGTGGCGGCCAGCAGGACCAGCGTGGTGGTACCCACCGCACGCAGGCAGCCCTGCCGACGGCTCCGCATCGTGGTGGGGCAGGCAGTCGCAGGCAGGAGATTCACATCGGTCACCGTAGGGAGGAGCGGTCGGCTGCGCCTCGGCCGATCGGCCGGGGCGGTCGCCAGGCGCAGGAACCGCTTCCCGGTGATTCCTGCGCCTGGTCATGGCCCGGTTGGAGCCGTCAGTTGATCCGGACGATCTTCCAGAGCTGGTCGTCGAGGTTGGCGGTGCCCCACTGGACGACGGCTGCCCCGTTGGCGGTGGAGGACTGGGCGACTCCGGCGACGAGGGTGCTGTTCACGTTCCGGAGTTTGTAGTAGCCGCCCCCCGAGTCGGTGAGGGTCCATTTCTGGGAGTCGGCGCTGGAGGCGGTGTTCTGGACGACGGCCGCGCCCGCAGCGGTGGAGGAGCCTTGGATGTCGAGGTTGAGGTTGCTCTTGGCGTTCTTGATGGTCCAGGCGCCGCTGCCGGCGGACTGGAAGGTGAAGAGCTGGCAGGCGCAGGCCGTGTTCTGCCACTGGCCGACGGCGGTGCCGGCGGTGGTGGAGCCGCCCGGGATGTCGAGGTACTTGCCGCTGTTCTTGTTCACCAGGACGTACTGGCCGGTGCCCAGGGGCGGCAGGGCGGTCTGGGAGAGGTTCCAGCGCTGGCAGGCGCAGCCGGTGGCGTCCCACTGCCCGGCGGTGGTGCCAACCGTGGTGGAGGCGTTCGGGATCTCCAGGTACTTGCCGGTCAGCCGGTTGACGAGGGTGAAGCCGCCCGCGGGGTTCGGAGCGGCCGCCCACTCATGGTCGGTGGTGCCGTTGTCGTCCCACTGCAGGACCTTGGCGCCGTTGGCGGTGGACTGGTTCTCCACGCCCAGGACCTTGCCGCTGGCCACGTTGAAGATCTTGAAGTAGCCCGAGGACTGCTGGACGAACCGCCACTGCTGGTCGGTGGCGTTGTCGGCGTTCTGCTGAGTGGCGTAGGCGCCGTTGGTGGTGGAACCGCCCACGATGGTGAGCAACTGGCCGCTGCCCGCGTTGGAGACGGTGTAGGCAGCGCCGTCGGAGATGCCGCCGCCCAGATCGATCGTGCTGTAGGCGACCGGGTTGGAGAGGTTGCTGCCGCCGCGTCCGGCGCTGAGGATCAGCAGGCTGTGCCCGTCGGGCAGAGAGGTCATGCCGCGGCTGTAGCCGCCGGCCAGGTTGGCGCTGATGCGCGTCCAGGTGTTCGCGGCGCCGTTCTGCGTGTTGATGAACAGGTCGTCGGCGCTGTTGGCGCTGACGACGAGGGTGCCGCCCGCGCCCCCGGTGGGCAGCCAGGTCAGGTAGGGAGCGCTCTGGGGCACCACGCCGTCCGTCGTCCGCAACGGGATGCCGGTGACCGAGCCGAACGCCTCCGGGTCGGAAGAGATCTTGTAGTAGACGGAGAAGTTGCCCTCGGGAGCGCCGCCGTACTCGTACGACAGGACGTAGTTGCCGTTCGGCAGTTTCGCGACGGTCGGCATGCCCGGGCGGTCGCTGGAGGTGGACATCGCCACGTCGTCGACGACAGAGCCCCAGGTGCGGGCGTCTGTGGAGACCTGGTGCACGATCTTCTGGCCGTGGGCGGGGTCGCGCTGGTCGGAGTAGTAGACGACGAGCTTGCCCCCGGAGACCAGGAAGAACGGCTCCCAGACCGGGGTGTTGCCGTTCGTGTCGAAGGCGGCGCCACCGGTGGCGATGTTGCTGACGAAGCTCCAGGTCTGACCGCGGTCGGTGCTGGCGTACAGGTCGATCTTGGTGGCCGACCGGTCGGAGGGCACCGAGTCGCCCGCGGCCAGGATGGTCCCGGCCGGGAAGTCACCTATGGCCGTGGGCAGTTCGAAGAGCTCGGGCTGCCAGCGCATGCCCCAGCCGTTCTGGGTGTCGGCGATGTCGGAGAGCTTGCTCCAGGAGTTGCCGTTGTCGGTGCTGCGGTAGATGGGGAAGACGGGTGTGCCGGAGGTGTACTGCTCGAAGGTGGCGAGCAGGGTGCCGTTGGCCGATCCGTTGTGCTGCAGGCGCAGCGCCCGCGGATACAGCGAACCGGGCGACGGCGCACCCGCGGGCGGGGTGTACATCGTCTGCGAGGGACGCGAGAGGGCCTGCGCCCGCCCCGCGGCCGGCAGCATCATCGTCGCCGCGGCGACGATCAGCGCCAGGAACAGGAACAGCAGGCTTGTGGGGCGGGAACGCTGAGCGGCGCCGGGTCTGGCGCCCAACAGTGCAGGGGACATGTGCGGCTCTCAGGAAAGGGAAGGGATGGAACGGGTGGGGACGTGATTGGGACGGGTTGGAACGGGTCAGGACGGGTCAGGTCGGTGCCTGCCGTCCAGGACGGATCCGGGCGGGAAGCGGCAAGCCCGGAAGGCGCGTCCGCCGCGTACGGCGTACGAGAACGACGGCGTCGCGACGGCGCGGGGATCGGGTCGGCCGGTCTCTCGATGAGACAGCCGGTGTGAGGGGGCAAAGCGGTGCCGGGGGCGTGCGGGTGTGCTCCCTGCTGCTGCCGGGGTGCTGTCAGGCGGTGCGCGTGTCCGCTGTGTCGGGGTGGGACGGCGGAGGCGCGGTCGAGCCGCGGACGACGAGTTCGACCGGTGCGTCGCTCGCCTGCGGCAGGTCGGTGTCGGGCTTCTCGATCGCGTGCACGAGAAGGCGGATGCCTTCCCGGGCCGCGGCCTCGAAGGGCTGGCGCACGGTGGTCAGGGGAGGAGAGACGTAGGCGAAGACCGGGTTGCCGTCGAAGCCGACGACACTGATGTCCTCAGGTACGCGGCGCCCGGCTTCCCGCAGGGCGTGGATGAGGCCGATGGCCATCTCGTCGCCCGCCGCGAAGATGGCGGTCACGGACCTGTCCGGCGCCAGCGCCCGGCCGGCGGCATATCCGGAGGCGGCCGACCAGTCGCCGTTGAGCAGCGGGGGCTCGTGTGCGCCGCGTGCCGCAAGCGCTGCCCGCCATCCTTCGATGCGGTCCTTGGTGGCGTACCAGCGCCGCGGGCCGGCGAGGTGATGAACGGTCTCGTGCCCCAGGTCCAGCAGATGTTCGGTGGCCGCCCGCGCCAGTTCGTGTGCGCCCACACCCACGGTCACGGTGCGGGTGGCGGTGAAGGCCGGCGGTGCCCCCAGGAAGAGGACGGGGACGTCGACGCGGACGCTGACGTCACCTTCCACGATGGGTTCGGAGACGATGAAGCCGTCCACGCCTTGCTCAAGCAGTGACTCCACGGCACCCGCGATGCCCGCGGGGTCGCCATCCGGTGTGTTGACCACACGGAGCGCGTAACCCGCGTCGCGCACCGCCCGCTCGA
This sequence comes from Streptomyces sp. NPDC031474, assembly GCF_055581185.1. Classification (NCBI taxonomy): domain Bacteria; kingdom Bacillati; phylum Actinomycetota; class Actinomycetes; order Kitasatosporales; family Streptomycetaceae; genus Streptomyces; species Streptomyces sp. NPDC031474. The sequence goes on along the minus strand of NZ_JBVIJX010000002.1, from coordinate 359,211 downwards.
TGTGCACGAGCAGTGAAGCGGTCCCGTACCCGACGGTGCCCAGGGCGACCACGCCGATGGAGCCGGTACGCCCGGAGGCCAGTGTCCTGGCCGCCTGGTTCAGCCGGTAGCCGAGTTCCTCAGCGGCTGCGAGGACCTTTGTACGGGCCTCCGCGGAGACATACGGCTCGTTGTTGAGGACCCGGGACACCGTCTTGCGCGACACCCCGGCCAGGCGGGCCACGTCAGCGCTGCGCGGCACAGAGGAGCCCTCGCTTCGTCCCACCACTGCTGCCATGAAGTCTCCCGACGGCCGTGCGTCTGCATCGAAGGAGGTCAACTGTATGACCACGCGGTCTGACCGCGGGGTCATGTCTACGTAGCCGACAGCTACACGTCAAGGGTTCGCGCAGTATCGATTCCGGCGGGCGGCAGCGGATTCGACGAAGGGCGGCTGATCGGCGACGGGTTGCGCCGCCACCTTGAGGGGGGTCACCGCTGTCGGGTATACATACTGGTCAAACAGCAGAATCTCACTCGCAAGTCCGCTCACGAAGCGAAGTCGTCGTTCCCGTCCGACGGTAAGCCGTCCGACTTCTCGACATGCACGGTCGGCCCTGCACTCAGTTCGAAGGGGCTTGACAGCGACTCCCGGGAGCACCCAGTCTTCCTCGCAATCGCCGGTCGCATTTGTTCGGTCGTGTTGACTGTTGGGCGCGTGGACGACCGCTTCCCCGTCACACCCCGCCGGGCCGACATGCCGCCTGGGCACGGCGGCCCTGTCAGGAGCCGACATGCACTCTTCCTCCGAGCCGCACCTGGCAGGACGCCGCCCAGACGCTGATATCGCGGGGGTGTGCGTGACCCATGAGGACATGGCGATGCCGACGGGCAGGAAGAGAAGGAACAGTGCCCGGCGACGTCTGCGCACGGCCTGGTCCATGAAAATGCTTCTCCGTGATGGCAGGAGGACCTCTGCACCAGCGTGTGCCGACGTCGGTGCTGTGCAGTCGCATGCATGCATGCATGCCAGAGAAGTCGACCGCGGCTCCGGCCGGAGACGGGCGTGGCCTGGCCAGTACGGCGGAGTGTGATCACGTCGGCCCGCGTCGGCGCGCCCTACCGGAGCCGCCATGACGTGCGGCCCAGCGGAGACCGACGTACTGGACGTGCGCGGCGCATCGGCCGCTCGGTCCCTGCTCGCCACGCGACCGTACGGCCGTAGGCGCGGTGTGTCTACGGCCGTACGGTGACCCGCTCGGCCTACTCGGACTTGATGGCCGTGAGCATGTTCAGCCGGGCCGCGCTGCGGGCCGGCCACATGGCTGCCAGCAGCCCGACCAGTGCCGCCAGCAGCAGGAAGAGCCCGAACCTGCCCCACGGCAACGTCAGCGCCTATCCCGGGATGTCCGCCTTCGTGACCTCGCAGACCGCCCAGCCCAGGAAGGCTCCGACCGCGATGCCGATCACGGCGCCGAAGAGGGAGATGACCACGGCCTCCAGCTGGATCATCCGCGTCACGCCCCGCCGGTCGAGCCCGACGGCACGCAGCATGGTGAACGTGTTGGCGATCAGGAAGACGCTGACCAAGAGCGCGACGCCGGCGAAGGCGAACAGGATCCCATTGAGCAACCTGGCGTCTCCCTCCACCGTTTTGGCCTCCTCGTCGACGAGTTGCCGGCCCGTCTCGGCCTTCGCGAAGTCCGGGAGCGTCTTGCCGATGGCGGCGGCGAGCTCGGTACTCGAAACGCCGGGGGCGGCGGTGACGGTGACGTACTCATAGAAGCCCGGCTGGCGGAACAGCCGCTGAGCGACCGGCGTCTCGAACAGCACCAGACTGCCGCCACTCGCCACCAGTTCGTCGTCGGTGGTGAAGATGCCGGAGAGCTTGTACGTCCTGGCCGGGCCCTTGAGGGCGACGGGCACGGTGTCGCCGACGTGGTAGCCACCCTTGTCGGCGGTGTCCTTGTCGAGCGCGACCTGTCCGGCACCCTTGGGCCCGCTGCCGCCGGTGAACACGTAGAGCGGGTCCTTGCCGGCCTTCCCCGGTGCGAAGTTGGCGGCCGAGTTGATCAGGCCACTGGCGATGAGCCCGCCGTCCCTGTCGGCGCAGGGCCCGTGAGACCCGCGACGGCGGGGACATGTCCAGCGTGCGTTCTCCCTAGTACTCCAGCAGCGTTGCCAGTTCAGATCGAGGCATGAGGTCCGAGTCGAAGAGGTTGTTGTCGGCGGTGACGCGTGGATATGAAGAAATCGGGGTGCCGGATCCGAGCTCGCGTCCCTACCCTCGGCCCCATGCGCCACGAATCCGTCCTGCTGAACGTCATCGATGTGGAAGCCACCTGCTGGAATGGACAGCCGCCGCCCGGCTCCGTGAACGAGATCATCGAGATCGGTCTCACCGTCGTGGACGTGGCGGCACGGCGCCGCGTGTCCCGGCACCGTGTCCTGGTCCGACCCACCCGGTCGACGGTGAGCGACTTCTGCACCGAACTGACCGGACTGACCCAAGCCGAGGTGGAACGCGGCGTCACCTTCGCCGAGGCCTGCCGGATCCTCGTCGAGGAGTACGGGGCCGGCGAGCGCCCCTGGACGAGCTGGGGCGAGTACGACCGCCGGCAGTTCGCCCGGCAGAGCCAGGCCGACGCAGTGGCCTACCCCTTCGGCTATCCAACGGAGCGCACCCACACCAACGCCAAGGCCGTGTTCGCCGCGGCCTACGGACTGCGCAAGAAGCCCGGCATGGACCACGCCCTGCAGATCGCCGGACTACCGCTCGAGGGACGACATCACCGCGGCGAGGACGACGCGTGGAACATCGCCGCACTCGTCCTCGATCTGTTGGACCGCGGGGCATGGCCGGTCACAGCCACAGTCGTCTAGAAGTTCCGTTGGCTCAAGGTGTGGGGTCGGCTTACCGAGCCACTCGACCGAACAAGCGCGTCAACAGCGATCGCTTCCGGACCGGCTCGGTCAGGGTCGACCGGGCCGCCTGCCGTCGTACACCGACAACCAGGGCCTCCTGCCGATCGGTTCGCATTGCGATCCCGAGCGGTCAGGGGGCCCTGCGTGACGCCGACGACGAGTGGGTGTCAGTCGATCAGTTGATGCGGACGATCTTCCAGAGTTGGTCGGCGACGTTCAGGTCGTTCCACTGGACGACGGAAGCTCCGTCGGCGGTGGAGGACTGGGCAACGCCGGCGTTGAGGCCGCTGCCCACGTTCTTGAGTTCGTAGTAGCCGTTGCCCGCGTCGGTGAGGGTCCATTTCTGTGAGTCGGCGGTAGCGGGCGTGTTCTGTACGACGGCGGCTCCTGCGGCGGTGGAGCCGGCGCGGATGTCCAGGTTGAGGGCGCTGTTGACGTTGTTGATGGTCCAGGCTCCGCCGCCCGCCGACTGGAAGGTGAACAGCTGGCAGAAGCAGCCGGAGTTCTGCCACTGGCCGGCGGCCGTGCCGACGGCGGTGGAGGCCTGGGGGATGTCGAGGTACTTGCCGCTGTTCTTGTTGACGAGGACGTACTGTCCGGCGCCCAGCGGCGGCAGGGCGGTCTGGGTGAGGTCCCAGCGCTGGCAGGCGCATCCGGTGCCGCTCCACTGGCCGGCGGTGGTGCCGGTGGCGGTGGACGCGCCAGGGATCTCCAGGTACTTGCCCGTCACCCGGTTGGTGATGGTGTAGCCGCCGGCCTGGTGCGGGGAGACCGCCCATTCATGGTCGAGAGTGCCGTTGTCGTCCCACTGCAGGATCCTGGCCCCGTTGGCGGCCGACTGGTTCTCCACGCCGAGGACCTTGCCCGTGGCGACGTTGAAGATCTTGAAGTAGCCGGACGGCTGCTGCTCGAAGCGCCACTGCTGGTCGGTCGCGGTCGTGGCGTTCTGCTGCGTGGCGAAGGTGCCGTTGGCGGTGGAGCCGCCCGCGATGGCGAGGTTCAGGTCGCTGTTCGCGTTGGACATCGTGTAGGTGGCGCCGTTGGAGATGCCGCCGCCCAGGTCGACGACGCTGTACGTGACCGGGTTGACGCCGGTGCTGCGCGCGCGTCCCCCGCTGAGCACCATCAGGCTGTGGCCGTCGGCGAGCGGGAGCATGCCGCGGCTGTAGCCGCCGGCGACGTTGGAGCGCATACGGGTCCAGGCGTTCGCGGCCCCGTTCTCCCTGTTGACGAACAGGTCGTCCTGGCTCTCACCGCTGAGGACGAGGGTGCCGTTCGGGCCGCCGGCGGGCAGCCAGGTGATGAAGGGCGCACCGCTGGGGATCACGCCGTCGGTCGAGCGCAGCACCCGGCCGGTGACGGAGCCGAAGCCCTCCGGGTCGGCGGAGATCTTGTAGTAGACGGAGCACCTGCCCTCGGGGGCGTTGCAGTACTCGTAGCTCATCACATGGTTGCCGTTGGGCAGCCGGGTGACCACGGGCATGCCCGGGCGGTCCGCGTAGGTGGGCATCGACACGTCGTCCACCACCGGGCCCCAGTTGCGGAGGTCCGTGGAGACCTGGTGCACGATCTCCTGGCCGTGCGCGGTGTCACGCTGGTCGGAGTAGTAGACGATGAGCCGGTCACCGGAGAGCAGGAAGAAGGGCTCCCATACGGGGGTGTGGCCGTTGCTGGATATCGCCTCGCCGCCGGTGGCGATGTTGGTGACGAAGGTCCAGGTCTGGCCGCGGTCGGTGCTGGCGTACAGGTCGATCTTGGTCCCGCCCCGGTCGGCCGGAACGGAGTCACCCGCGGCGAGGATGGTTCCGGCGGGGAAGCCGCCCATGGCCCGGGGAAGTTCGAACAGCTCGGGCTCCCAGCGCATGCCCCAGCCGTTCTGGGTGTCGGCGACCTCGGAGATCTTCGTCCAGGAGGCGCCGTTGTCGGTGCTGCGGTAGATCGGGAAGACCGGCGTTCCGGAAGTGTACTGCTCGAAGGTGGCGAGCATCGTGCCGTTGGCCGAGCCGTTGTACTGCAGACGCATCGCCCGCGGATAGAACGTCCCGGGGGAGGGCGCGTCCGACGGTGGCGTGTACAGCGTCTGCGAGGGACGGGCCTCCGCGGCCGCCGGGCCCGCGGCGGGCAGCGTCAGCATCGCCACGGCAGCGAGCAGGGACAGCATCAACGTCAGGAGGGGGACGGGACGGGAACGCGGAGCGGCGCCGGGTCCGGCGCCCAGAGGTGCAGGGGACATGTGCGGCTCCCAGGGGAAGGGATGGGGGTGTGTTTCGATGCCCGCCGCTCACCAAGACCCATGGGGTCGGGGAGCGGCGGAGCCCACATGGACGTGCGCCTGACACGACGCCTCTGGATGCGGCCGGGTGGACCGGCCGTAAGGAAGCCTCAGGGCGCGGCCGGCAGGCGCCGGACGCGATGCCCCGGGCGGGGGTGGGGCTGATCGGTCACTTGGTGCGAAGCACCGCGCCGCCCGGGTGGGAGGGTGGCGGCGCGGTCGAGCCACGGACGACGAGTTCGACGGGCGGCTCGTCCGTCGGCGGCAGCTCGGCGTCGGGCTCCTCGATGGCGTGCACGAGCAGCCGGATTCCCTCCCGTGCCGCCGCTTCGAAGGGCTGGCGGACGGTGGTCAGAGGCGGCGAGACGTAGGCGAAGACAGGGTTGCCGTCGAACCCGATGACACTGATGTCCTCCGGTACCCGGCGCCCCGCTTCCCGCAGAGCGTGGATCAGACCGATGGCCATCTCGTCGCCGGCGGCGAACACCGCGGTCACGGTCGCGTCCGAGGCGAGCGCGCGGCCCGCGGCATACCCGGAGGCGGCCGACCAGTCGCCGTTCAGCAGGGGCGGTTCATGCGCGTCCCGCGTCGCCAGTGCCGCCTGCCATCCCTCGACGCGGTCCTTGGTGGCGTACCACTGCCGCGGGCCGGCCAGGTGATGGACCGTCTCGTGCCCCAGGTCCAGCAGGTGTTCGGTGGCCGCGCGAGCCAGTTCATGGGCTCCCACGCCCACGGTCAGCGTCCGGTTGGCGGTGAAGGAAGGGGCGGGGGGTGCTCCGATGAAGAGGGCCGGCACGTCGAGGCGGAGTGGGACGTCTCCTTTCACGATGGGTTCGGACACGATGACGCCGTCCACGCCCTGCTCGAGAAGTGACTCGACGGCACTGGCGATGTCTTCCGGCGCGCCGTCCGGCGTGTTGACGACGCGGAGCGCGTATCCGGCGTCCCGTACGGCCTGCTCGATGTGCACGAGCAGGGAGGCGGTTCCGAACCCCGCGGTGCCCAGGGCGACGACACCGATGGAGCGCGTGCGTCCGGAGGCCAGCGCCCTGGCGGCATGGTTCAGCCGGTAGCCGAGTTCCTCGGCGGCCGCGAGAACTCGTCGACGGGCCTCGTCGGAGACGTACTGCTCGTCGTTGAGGACGCGGGAGACCGTCTTGCGCGAGACCCCTGCCGCCCGAGCGACGTCCGCGCTGCGCGGTGCGGTGGAAGCCGCAGCGCGCCCCACTTCTGATGCCATGAAGTCTCCCAACGGCCTCGTTCCACATCGAACGACGTCAATGCCATGACCGCGCGGTCTGATCGCGCGGTCATATCTACGCAGCGGGTGGGGCCACACGTCAAGGGGTCTCACCACCCCATTCCGCTCGACAAGAGTGCGGCGAGGGCCGCCACGACCATGCCAAGAGAAGCGGGAAGGGGTACATATATGCAGGTCAGGAGCATATGGAAGCCAGTTTTCCCGGCTCGACACCGAAGGGGGCCAGCCCCGCCGCAGGGCCTTTCCCGTCCAAGTCGTCACGCTCATCGCCTTGACACCAGCCCTGCGCAACGTTCACTCTTCCTGGCATCCCGCCGAGCCGCTTTGTTCGGTCACGTTTGATTCTGGTCGCTTTGACGACCCACCCCTCGCCACACGGGCCCATGTGCCAAGTCGGGCACCGCCGCCCCTCAGGAGCCGAAATGCACCTTTCATCCCTCAGTTCTCCCATGCCCGGCACCAGCCGTCGTGCCCTGCTGCGCGGTATGGGCGGCGCCGCAGTTCTCGGCGCCGGCATCCCGCTGCTGAGCGCCTGTGGCGGCAGCGGTTCCTCCTCGGACCCGAAGACCGTCTCCCTCGGTTCCAACCAGTCCGACGCGGTGCCGAAGAAGGCCTACGGGGAGATCTACACGGCCTTCACCAAGCAGTCCGGGATCACGGTCGACGTGAACACCAAGGACCACAACACGTTCCAGGAGCAGATCAACTCGTATCTGCAGGGCACGCCGGACGACGTGTTCAACTGGTTCGCCGGGTACCGGATGCAGTTCTTCGCCAAGAAGGGCCTGGCCTCCCCCATCGACGACGTGTGGGAGAAGATCGGCGCGAACTTCCCCGTGGCGATGCAGAAACTGAGCAAGGGTGAGGACGGCAAGTACTACTTCGTGCCGCTGACCACGTCCCTGTGGGCCGTGTTCTACCGCAAGAGCGTCTTCAAGCAGTACGGCTACGAAGTCCCCACCACCTGGGACCAGTTCCTCGCGCTGTGCAAGCAGATGCAGAAGGACAAGCTGGTCCCGATCGCCTTCGGCGACAAGGACGCCTGGCCGGCGATGGGCACCTTCGACCAGATCAACTTCCGTCTCAACGGCTACGACTTCCACGTCGAGCTGATGGCGGGCAAGGCCTCCTGGACCGACGCCAAGGTCAAGGCGGTCTTCGACCACTGGTCGGAGATCCTGCCCTACCACCAGGACGGGTTCATGGGCCGCACCTGGCAGGACGCCGCGCAGACGCTGGTGTCGAAGAAGGCCGGCATGTACGTCTTCGGCTCGTTCGTGGCGCAGCAGTTCACCACCACGGCCGACCTGGACGACCTGGACTTCTTCGCCTTCCCGGAGATCAACTCCGCGTACGGTCAGGACACCGTCGAGGCGCCGACCGACGGCTTCATGCTGTCCAAGGCCCCGAAGAACAAGGCGGGCGCCGCCCAGCTCCTGGAGTACCTGGGCAGCCCGGCCGCCGAGGGGATCTATGTCAAGTCCGACTCCAGCCTGGTGGCGTCCTCGGACAAGGCCGACACCTCGTCGTACACGGCTCTGCAGAAGAAGGCGTTCGAGATGATCTCCGGCGCGAAGAGCCTGACGCAGTTCATGGACCGTGACTCCCGTCCGGACTTCACGTCCACGGTGATGCAGCCCGCGCTGCAGAACTTCCTGCGCAACCCCAAGAACGTCGACAGCGCCCTGTCGTCGATCGAACGCCAGAAGAAGACGATCTTCGCGTCGGGATGAGCAGCGCAATGACCACCGAAACCAACACGAAGAGCCCGGCGGCGGCCACCGCGCCGCCGCCGGGCCCCGCCCATCGGAACAAGCGGGTCCCGCAGGGACACAAGCGTCTGCTGACCCGCCGTGATCGGCTCACGCTCGGCTTCATGGCCGGCGTGCCGACGATCCTGCACGTGGCCCTGGTGTGGGTGACGGCCCTGGCGTCGATCGCGCTGGCCTTCACCACCTGGGACGGCATCGGCTTCGACTCGATCAAGTGGGTGGGGCTGGACAACTTCAAGCAGTTGTTCACCGACAACCCGCAGTTCTGGCCCGCCGTCGAGCACAACGTGATCTGGTTCGTCGTGCTCATCCTGATCCCGACGCCGCTGGGCCTGTTCCTGGCCGTGCAGCTGGACAAGAAGATCCGGTTCAGCCGGGTCTACCAGACCGCGTTCTTCCTGCCCGTCGTGCTGTCCATGGCGGTCATCGGCTTCGTCTGGCAGCTGATCTACAACCCCGACACCGGCCTGGTCAACAGCATCATCGGCGCCAACGAGCCCGGCCACTACATCGACTGGATCGGCGACCCGGACCTGAACCTGTGGGCGGTGCTGGTCGCCGCGTCCTGGCGGCACACCGGCTACATGATGATCCTCTACCTGGCCGGTCTGAAGGGCGTCGACCCGTCCCTGCGGGAGGCCTCGTCCCTGGACGGGGCGAACGAGTGGCAGACGTTCAAGAACGTCATCTTCCCCACGCTGCGCCCCACCAACACCATCGTGCTGGTCGTCACGATCATCGAGGCCCTGCGCGCCTTCGACCTGGTCTTCGTCTTCAACAAGGGCGCCCAGGGCACGGAGTTGCTGTCGATCCTGGTCACCAACAACATCATCGGCGAGTCCAGCCGGATCGGGTACGGGTCGGCGATCGCGGTGGTCCTGCTGGCGATCTCCCTGATCGTGATCATCCCGTATCTGATCTCGACCTTCCGGAAGGAGCGGCGCGCATGAGCACCGTGAGCGCGCCGGTCAAGCAGCGCACCCCCGTCCGCCCCGCCCGGGTCCTGCTGCACATCTTCCTCGCCGGCACCGCGCTGGCCTGGCTGGCCCCGCTGCTGTGGGCGGTCTACGCGGCGATGCGCCCCTACAGCGAGACCAGTGCCAAGGGCTATGTCTCCTGGCCCGACAGGCTGAACCTCGACAATTTCACGAACGCGTATCAGCAGTCGGACATGGCGCACTACTTCGGCAACACGCTGATCATCGCCGTGCCGGCGGTGCTGCTGACGCTGTTCCTGTCGTCGATGGTCGCCTTCTACGTCAGCCGCTTCGACTTCCGCCTCAACCTCGCCCTGCTGCTGGTGTTCACCGCCGGCAACCTGCTCCCGCAGCAGGTCATCATCACCCCGCTGTACCGGCTCTACCTGCTGGTGGATCTACCGGGGATCACGATGAGCGGCAAGCTGTACGACTCCGCGCTCGGCCTGGTGCTGATCCACGTGGCGTTCCAGTCCGGGTTCTGCGCGTTCGTGCTGGCGAACTACATGCGCTCGCTGCCGCACGAGCTGACCGAGGCCGCCCTGGTGGACGGGGCGTCCGTGTGGCGCCTGTACTGGCAGATCGTGCTGCCACTGTGCAGACCGGCGATGGCCGCCCTGGCGACGCTGCTGTCCATCTGGATCTACAACGACTTCTTCTGGGCCCTCGTACTGATCTCCACCGGCGAGAACATGCCGATCACCTCGGCCCTGAACAACCTCTCCGGCCAGTACTTCACCGACCCCAACCTGATCGCCGCCGGCGCCCTGCTCACCGCGATCCCCACGCTGATCGTGTACTTCGTCCTCCAGCGCCAGTTCGTCAGCGGCCTCACCCTCGGTGCCAACAAGGGCTGACGCCCCGACAGGACCGACACATCCCCGCCCTCCGCCCGTCCCCTATCCCCGGAGCACCACCAGTGAGTACCGCACGCCGCCTTCGCCTGCCCGGCATCGCCTACGGCGGTGACTACAACCCCGAGCAGTGGCCCGAGGAGGTCTGGGCCGAGGACATGCGCCTCATGGCCGAGGCCGGGGTGACCATGGTCAGCGTCGGCATCTTCTCGTGGGCGCTGCTCGAACCGTCCGAGGGCGTCTATGACTTCGCCCGTATGGACAAGATCCTCGACCTGCTCCACGAGAACGGCATCGCCGCCGACCTGGCCACCCCCACCGCCGCCCCACCCGCCTGGTTCTTCAAGGCGTACCCGGAGGCACTGCCGGTCGACCGGGACGGCCGCCGTCTGTCGTACGGCAGCCGCCAGACCTTCTGCCCGTCCAGCCCCGCCTACCGCAGAGCGGCGCTGCGCATCGCCGAAGCCCTCGCCGAGCGCTACGCCGCCCACCCGGCCGTCGCCATGTGGCACGTCCACAACGAGTACGGCTGCCACAACGACGCCTGCTACTGCGACACCAGCGCCGCCGCGTTCCGCACCTGGCTGCGCGCCCGCTACGACGACGACCTGGACACCCTCAACCATGCCTGGGGCACCACCTTCTGGAGCCAGTGGTACTACGACTGGGGCCAGATCCTGCCGCCCCGCGCCACCGGCGCCGTCCCCAACCCCACCCACCAGCTGGACTGGCGCCGTTTCTGCTCCGACGAGCTGCTCTCGCTGTGCACGGCCGAACGCGAGGTGCTGCGCCGGGCCGCCCCGGACCTTCCCGCGACCACCAACTTCCTGGTCCTGCGCACCATAGACGCCCTGGACTACTGGCGCTGGGCACCGGAGCTGGACATCCTCTCCAACGACCACTACCTGATGTCCGACGACCCGGAAGCCGAGATCGACATCGCGCTCCACGGCGACCTGATGCGGTCGCTCGCGGGTGGCCCGTGGTTTCTCATGGAGCACTCGACCGGTGCCGTCAACTGGCAGCCGGTCAACCGCGCCAAGGGGCCAGGAGAAATGCGGCGCAACGCCCTGGCCCATGTGGCGCACGGCGCCGACGGCATCGCGTTCTTCCAGTGGCGTGCCGCGAAGGCCGGCGCCGAGCAATGGCACTCGGCGATGCTGCCCCACGCCGGCACCGACAGCCAGATCTGGCGGGATGTCGTCCATCTGGGGACGGACTTGAAGGCCCTGGCCGAGGTACGGGGCTCCACGAGCACGGCGCAGGTGGCCGTCGTCTGGGACTGGGACGCCCGGTGGGCACTGGAACTGCCCTCCCAGCCCCACGGCGAACTGCGCTACCAGGACCTGGTGCGGGACTGGTACACACCCCTGTGGCGAGCGGGCGTGGCCGTCGACTTCGTACGCCCCGACGACCCCCGGCTCGACCGCTACAAACTCGTCCTCGTGCCGTCGCTGTACCTCGTGACGGAGGCAGCCGCCGCGAACCTCGCCCGGTTCACCGAACGCGGGGGCACGCTGGCCGTCGGCTTCCACAGCGGCATGGTCGACGAGAACGCCCACGTGTACCTGGGCGGCTACCCCGGCGCGTTCCGCGAGGTCCTCGGCGTGGTCACCGACGAGCTGTTCCCCCTGCTGCCGGGAGAGACGACCGGCCTGATCGGCGAGGTGCCTCCGGCCGCCACGGCCGACCTGTGGTCGGAGCGGGTCCGGCTCACCGGCGCACGGGCCGTCGCCTCCTACGCCGACGGGCCACTGGCCGGCCACCCTGCCGTCACCCGCCACCGGCACGGCAACGGCACCGCCTGGTATCTGGCCACCCACCTCGACCAGGACACGCTCACCGGCCTTCTCCACCGCGTAAGCCGGGAAGCCGACGTGGTACCGGAGCACGATGTGCCCACCGGAGTCGAGGCCGTACGGCGCCGCGGCACCGAAGCCGACTACCTGTTCCTCATCGACCACACCGGCAAGGGAGCCGTGGCATCCGCCGAAGGAGTCGAACTCCTCACCGGCATACCCGTCACCGGCGCCGTCACCATCCCGCCCGGAGGGGTCGCCGTCGTCCGCGAACCACACTGATCGGCTCAGGGAGCCGGAAGGGGTCCTCAGCCATTGCGGGCTCAGGGAAAAGGGCCCATGCTTTCTGACGCTACGTCAGAAAGAAGGGCCCGCCCCTGACGCCCCGACGCAGAGAAGAGAGGCCCGCATGGCTGCGACTCAGCGCAGGAGCCGGCGGATCATGATGACGCCGGACGAGCTGGACGAGTTCCTCGCCACCCAGCGCACCTGCCGGATCGCTACGGTCTCGGGCGACGGCGCCCCGCATGTCAGTGCCCTGTGGTTCGCTTGGGACGGGACCTCGTTGTGGCTGTACTCCATTGTGCGCAGCAAGCGATGGGCCGACCTCCGTCACGACCCGCGCGTCGCGGTCGTCGTCGACGCCGGGGAGGGGTACGGGGAACTGCGCGGGGTCGAACTGTCGGGAACTGTGGAGTTCGTGGGCGAGATTCCCCGCACCGGAGAGCCGTGCACCGAACTCGACGCGTTGGAACCGTTGTTCGCCCGCAAGAACTTCGGCCTGGAGGCAATGCCGCACGACGGCCGGCATGCGTGGATCCGCCTGACACCGGCGAAGACCGTCTCCTGGGACTTCCGCAAGCTGTGACAGCGGTGAATGCATGACTCCCTCCGCCGATTCCGCTGACGTACGACGGCGTCCTCGACACCTTGGACGGCGACGCCGAGAGCGGTGCCGACCTGACGAGTCCGGCGCGGCATCCGGGTCACCACCTTCACCCGCGGCCTGACCGGCACCTGACCGACGAGTCGGCGGTCCGTGACTGCTCGCCGGAGGCCACCGGGCGGCTGCGGCGCGTTCACCGCGGTGGGACCGTCCTCGCCCCGGGCTGTCCGTGCCGGCAGGTACAGCCGCCTTCGCCTGGGCGGACGACGGCCTGCTGCATCGGCACGGCATCAGGCCGCTGACGGAGTTGCCCCTGTGGCAGTCGGATCCGCAAGCGTGGACCGCGGTGGGCGACCGCGCCCATGCCGCCGGCTTCTCATGCCGTCCGCTACCTGGCGGCTGCACAAGGAGTCAGGGTGCGCAGGTGCGACCCGGTGGCCGGCACCGGCGGCTCAGGCCGGCTGCACGGCGGAGTGGTGTGACAGTGCGGGCCACGAGGCAGGGTGCGGATCGTTCCCGGCCGGATCCGAGGGAGGCCGGCCTGTGCGTCGCATGCCGGACACAGGACTCCGGGCGACTCGCCGACGTGTCACCGGGCTCTTTCCGGCCGCCCGGGAACCTTCCCGGCACTTCGGACGTTGGGGGCATTGGTTGTAGGCGAAGTGTGCGAACGTGGAAACGCCCGCGGAGTTCCGACAGCGGGCGTCTCGTCGTTTCGGGGTTTTCTTCGACGGCCGGCGACCAACAACCCGGGATCAGCGTGATCGCGCGCATTCCGACCCAGCCGCCCTCTCGAAGGAGACATCACATGGCTCAGGGAACAGTGAAGTGGTTCAACGCGGAGAAAAGTCTCGGCCTGCCGGCCCCTGATGAGGCCGGTGCCGACCGCTTCGACCACCGCTCGGCGACCGACGCCGACTGCGTCCGCTCCCGTGCGCTCCGAGGGCTCCCCTCCTGCTGAGACCAGCCGCACCGCGGGCCTGTCGCACGCGGTCTTGCGCAGGATTCCCGTCGTGTGCGGCGTCCTGCACGCCATCCCTCGCACCGTGGGCAGCGCCGTACATCCCGAAGGGAACACTGTGACCATTGACGTCAACGACCGGAGCTCCGATCCGGCGGGCCACGCCGAGATGACCAAGCCCCCGCCCGGCAGCCGAGGCAGCGAATACGCCGCGTTGTCCCGCGAGGTGCGGCAGAGCGGGCTGCTGAAGCGACGACCGGGCTACTACAGCGTCAAGGTCGGCGCGAACCTGCTTCTGCTGGGCGCCGGCTGGACCGCGTTCGCGCTGATCGGGCAGTCGTGGTGGCAGCTGCTGACCGCCGCGTTCCTCGCGGTGATGTTCACCCAGACCGGGTTCATCGGCCACGACGCGGGGCACCACCAGATCGCCGCCTCCAAGCGCGTCAACAACCTGCTCGGCCGCGTGCACGCCGATCTGCTGATCGGCCTCAGCTACGGCTGGTGGATCGCCAAGCACAACCGGCACCACTCCCACCCCAACCACGTCGACCGCGACCCCGACATCGCCGACGGCGCGATCGCCTTCACCCAGGACCACGCCCGCGTCCGCAGCGGGGCGTACGCCTGGCTGGCCCGGCACCAGGCCTGGCTGTTCTTCCCGATGCTGCTCCTGGAAGGACTCGCCCTGCACGTCGCCGGCGTAAGGGCACTGCTCGAACGCACCGGCACCGCGACCTCGCGGACAACCAAGCTGGCCGACGCGGGACTGCTGACGGCGCATCTCGGCGGTTATCTCGCCGCCCTGTTCCTGGTCCTGTCCCCCGTCCAGGCGGTGTGCTTCCTCCTCGTGCACCAGGGGCTGTTCGGTCTCTACATGGGGTGCTCGTTCGCCCCGAACCACAAGGGCATGCCCATCTTCGCCAAGGACGACAAGATCGATTTTCTGCGCCGGCAGGTACTGACCTCACGCAACATCCGCGGTCAACGGTTCACGGACTTCGCGCTCGGCGGGCTCAACTACCAGATCGAACACCATCTGTTCCCCTCCATGCCGCGGCCCAGCCTGCGCCATGCCCAGAAACTCGTGCGCACGTACTGTGCCCGGCACGGCATCGCCTACCACGAGACCGGGCTCTTCAACTCCTACGCCCAGGTACTGCGGCACCTGCACGCCGTCGGCGGGCCGCTGCGCCCCGAGCTGGAGTACTGATCACTTCGCCGTCCCCTGGGGCGCCGGCTCGTGAACGCGCGCGGCAATCCTGCCGACGGTGACTCGGAGCGACGGCCGTCCGGGGCTGCGGGAGTCGTTCCCCCGACCGGCCGGCCGGCGCGCAGGGCTCGGCCTCACACCGGGGACGTACGATGGGGGCATGGCCCCGCCCCTCCCGGGCCCGCTGGCCCACCTGGCTCCTCTCCTCAGCCACTACGGTTACTGGGCCGTCGGTGTCGTGATCTTCGTGGAGGACTTCGGAGTCCCTGCCCCGGGCGAAACGCTCCTGATCGCCGCGGGCGTCTACGCCGGGGCCGGGCGGCTGAACGTCGTCGCTGTCGCGGTGCTCGCGTTCGCCGCTGCGGTCGCAGGCGACAACGTCGGCTACCTGATCGGCCGGTCCGGCGGACGCGCCTTCGTCCACCGGTGGGGCCGCTACGTGTTCCTGACCCCGCAGCGCTTCCACACGGCCGAGGAGTTCTTCACCCGCCACGGCGGCCAGATCGTCACCGTCGCCCGCTTCATCGAGGGACTGCGCCAGGTCAACGGCATCGTCGCGGGCACCAGCGGCATGCCCTGGCGCCGCTTCCTCGCCTTCAACGCCCTCGGTGCCGCACTCTGGGTCGGGCTGTGGGTGACCCTGGCCTACGCAGCCGGCACCCACATCACCACCCTCTACGACGAGATCACCCGCTACCAGCTGTACGTACTCATCGTCCTCGGCGCCCTGGCCGCCGCGTTCCTCGCCCGACATCTGCTACGGCGACGCCGGCACCAGAACTGACGGACCCCGTGCGTCCGTTCACCCTTCCGGCCCGGGCCCGGGCCCGGGTACGGCCGGCACAGAGCGACGGTGGACGAACGCGACCACCGCCCCCATCCCGATCAGAGCCGCGAGCGCCCCGAAGCCGTAGGTGAGCGTGGCGAACGAGGCGACGGCCGCCACCAGCAACGGCCCGCCCGCGTCACCGAGTTCGCGGCCCAGTTCGGCGGCGCCCATGGTCTGGCCGAGACGCTCGGCAGGCGTGCTCGTTGCCAGCGCGGCGAAGCCGAGCGGGGTGATCAGCCCCGTGCCGACGCCGATCAGGGCGGCGCCGAGGAGGATGCCGGTCAGGCCGGGCAGCATCGCGCAGGCCAGACCCGCAGCGGTGGCCAGCAGTCCCGCGGCCAGGCCGGTACGAGTCGTGAGACGGCCGTCGTCCAGAGCACGACCGGCGCGCGGCTGGACGACGGCGGCACAGGCGGCGAGCACCGACACGGCTGCCCCGGTCGCGACCGTGCCCAGCCCGGCGACGCGGCCGGAGACCGGTAGGAAGCCCACCCCGACGGACAAGGCCGCGGTCGCCGCCGCGAGCGCGGCCGTCGGGGTGAGGAAGGCCGGGTCGGCCAGCCGCCGGGCCAGGTCCAGCACCGTCTGCCGGGCCTTGGGCAGCGGTGGTACGACGGGAACGGCGAGCGCGGCCCAGACAGCGACCACCGCGCCGAGCCCCGCGAGGACGGCGAACAGCAGCCGCAGACCCCCGGCCCACACCAGGACGCCGCCGAGCAGCGGACCGAGGGTGTAGCCGATGGACTTGTAGAAGCCGTAGCTGCCGAAGGCCCGCCCGTGTTTCGCCGCCGGGTTGAGCCGGGCGACCAGCGCGGAGGCGGACGGGGAGAACGCGGAGGCCGCGGCCCCCTGGCCCAGCCGGGCGGCCCACAGCCAGCCCGGGCTGTCCGCGACGACGTACAGTGCGGACGCGGCGGCGAAAGCGGCGAGCCCGCCGAGCAGCACGGGGCGGGCGCCGACGCGGTCGGCGAGCGTGCCGAAGAGCGGCTTGAGGACCACCTCGGCACCGTCGTAGAGGGCCAGCAGCCCACCGAGCACCAACAGAGAGGTGACCGCGTCCTCCGTGTGACCGCCGAGGTTGGCGGCGATGCCGTGCGCGCCGAAGGCGGTGGTGAACCCGGCCGCGTACAGCGGCCACATCTGCCGGGGCGGGGCGGCCCGCCCGCTCACCGTTGCCCCTCCGGTGTCCGGTGCAGAGCCGGTGTCCGGTGCGGAGGCGGTGTCCGGTGCGGAGGCGGTGTCCGGTGCGGAGCTGCGAAGACCCGCTCGGCGTAGTCCTCGCAGGCTGCGGCGCACTGCTTGAGCCGCCGGCCGGCCTCAGCTGCCTCTGGGGCGCCGAACACATCCCGCGCGGTCAGGTCGCGGTGCCGGCGCCGCAGCCGCTCCAGCGACTGCTCTTCTTCCTCCAGCTCGGCGAGGGTGAACCTGGCGATGCGGACCTCCTCGGCCAGCTCCTGTTCGAACGTTTCGCAGTCGGCCAGGAACCCCGCCCAGTCCGCGGACCGGGCGGCGGTGAACAGCACCTGGAAGCGGGCCGCGTCCTCGGCGCTGCGCCCTGAGGCGTTCAAGGACACGGTCTGCCCGCCGGCCCGCTCCGTGAGCGCGATCGCCCGGTCGACGCCGTCGGCGAAGACCGGCACGTCCGGAACGGCCCAGATCCCCTGGCCGAGAGAGAGCGCGCCGGCCTTGCGCAGCTCCCTCCATACCGCGACCCGGTGCCGGGTCGGCTCCGCGGCCAGTTTGATCACGAGGACGAGCCAGCGGCTCCCCGGTTCCACGTTCGGCACGAGGCGGAATGTAGCAGGCGTTACATAAAACGCCGTGGTGGACGGTTCATCAGGCCCCGGCAGCGGTGACGACGGCGTCGGTGGCGAAGCCGAGGACGAGGCCCAGCAGGACGCACCATGTGGTCAGGGTCTTCAGGGCTGCCTTGCGCGCAACGGCCAGCAGCTCGACGACCACATAGAGGATCGACCCCGCGGCCAGCCCCAGGAAGGCGATCGACACCGTGTCGCTGACGAGGTGCTGGCCGACCACGGTGCCGAGGAAGGTCGGACCGCCGCCGATCAGGCCGAGCAGCAGCAGCGTGGCCCATGAGGGGCGTTCACCCTCGGCGGCCAGCGGGGCGACGATGCCGAACCCTTCGGTGGCGTTGTGCAGGCCGAAGCCGATGATGAGGAGCACGGCGAGGGAGAGTTCGCCCTGGGCGGCGGAGTTGCCGATGGCCAGGCCCTCGGCGAAGTTGTGCAGGCCGATGCCGGTGGCGATCATCAGCGCGAGTGAGCCGGCCTGGCTGCGGACTCCGGGGGCCAGCTCGGCGGACGCGGCGGCACCGGGGCCGACGGGCCGCCGGTCGGAGACCGCACGGCGGGCGATCCAGCCGTCGTAGTACACCAGGCTCATCAGCCCGACTCCGAGGCCCACGGCGAGGGTGAGGCCCCCGGAGGCCACGGTGCCCCAGTCGTGCTTGCCCAGCGCGTCGTCGACCGGCTCCCAGGCATGTGTCAGGACGTCCCAGACCAGGAAGATCAGGATGCCGATGGCCACGGCGTTCAGACCTGCACGCAGCCGCGGGTCCGGGTTGCGCAGGCGGCCGAGGGGCAGGCCGAGGTAGATGGTGAACCCTGCGATGGTGCCGAGCAGGGCCACCTGGGAACCGGACATAGGGGGACTCCAGTTGGATGAGCGGAGAAGTACACCCCGAAACTAGGCGAGGTAAGCCTTACCTAATAGGTTCTGTAGGCGATTTTGAGAAATGCTTGGCGTGTTCCTTGCGCTCCACCCCTGCCGTCAGCCGCCTTCGGATGTCCCGTCGCCGGGATCCGTGCCGGCCGGGGTGAGCTGAACGCAGCATTCTCCGGGCCGCGGGGCCAGGACGGCTTGCACTCCGCTGATCCGCAGGCCGTGGAGGTAGCCGGTGAGGAAGGCGTGGTTCATGCCGCACACCAGGTCGGGGGCCTTGGCGGCCAAGGGGTGGAAGGGGCAGTTGCGCAGCCGGATGTGCGTGGGGGTTTCACGGACGGGTTCGTAGCCATGCTCCTCGAGCATGCGCTCGCAGGTGGTCAGCCCGCGTTCGGCGCCGAGTCGGCCGGGTCGCGTCCGCTCCCGTTCCGCCTCGCCCATCCGCCGTCCGCGTACTCCGGCGGTGCGTGTGGCCGCTTGCGTGGCGCTCTCTTCGGGGCCCTCGGTCAGGACGGCGTCCAGCAGGAGGTCCGCAAGGAGTTCGTGGCGCCGGTCGGGGATGCTGACGGTGAGCTGGGTGTCGGCGGGCTCGTAGACCTTGGGTTGCCGGCCGACCTTGCGGATCCCGCCGGGCGTTTCGTAGCGGGCGCGCAGCAGACCGGCGTCGACGAGCTTGTCGAGATGGAAGGCGGCGAGCTTGCGGGATATGCCGACGCTGGCGGCGGCCTCGTCGCGGGTGACCGCCCGGCCGGCGCGCCGGATGAAGGCGAACATGCGCCGCCGGGAGTCCTCTCCCAGGACGCTCACGGAGTCGATGGCGGCGTCGGCCGCACGGGTCGGCGGTATCGGATCGGAAGACACGGGACCACGATAACTCCTGCCTGCATGGGCATCCCCGCCCTTTGCATGCCTGGACCAGGAGGTCTTGACGCATAGACTTGATAAGTCCAAGAATTGTTGGTGAAACTAGGAGGTCGCGATGGTCAGTGAGTCTCAGCTTCGGGCGAAGCGGCCGGTCAGTGCCGCGCTCGCCGGCCCGTACGGCCATCCGTTCCACCCGATCCTCGTGACGGTGCCGATCGGCGCCTGGGTGGCGAGCCTGGCGTTCGACATCGCCTCCCACGTGGTGCACGATCCGGCGTTCCTGACCCGGGGCTCGGAGTGGCTGATCGCCATCGGGGTGATCGGCGCGCTGTTGGCCGCCATGGTCGGCTTTCTCGACCTGTTCGCCATTCCCGCCGGCACCCGCGCGTTTCGCACCGGCCTGGTGCACATGACGCTGAACCTGGGCGTGACCGCCGCCTACGTCGTCAATTTCGTGTGGCGCTACAGCACGTACGCCGACGGCGGCAGTGTCGGCGTCGGCAAGCTCGTCCTGTCCGCGGTCGGGCTGGCGGCTCTGGGTGTCTCTGGATTCCTCGGCGGCAAGCTCGCCTACCGCTACGGCGTGCGGGTCGCGGACGAGAGCACGCAGGCCGAGGGATATGGACCGGCCGGCGCCGGTCGGGCCTCATGACACCCACTCGTACTCCCCTCTCGACGTGCGGTGCCGGTCGGCTGCCTGCCAACCATCCATCGTTGAGGAGTTCGTCATGGACATCGCCGCACTGATCGCCTGGGTGGTCACCGCCCTGGGCGGCTTCTACCTGCTCGGTACGTGGATCCAACGCGGCGGCATCCGGCAGCAGCAGTCCGGCGCCAGCCGCCTGCCCGCACCGGTGGTCTTCGGGCACTTCGCACTGGCTGCGATCGGCCTGGTGGTGTGGATCCTCTACGTCGTGGCCGACAAGGACGCCCTGGCCTGGACCGCCTTCGGCCTGCTGCTGCCGGTCGCCCTGCTGGGCTTCACGATGCTGGCCCGCTGGATCCCCGTCCACCGGTCCCGTTCCGCGGTCACGGCCGCCCCGGCCGCCGCCGCTGCGGGGACAGAGGCGACCGTTCCCGCCGAACGGCACTTCCCGCTGCCCGTGGTCCTGGCGCACGGCCTGCTCGCCGTGGCCACCCTCGTCCTGGTCCTGCTCACCGCCCTCGGTATCGGCGGCAGCTGATGCGAATTCGATTACCGAGTCCGCCGCACTCACATACGCGCCCGGCCGCATATGCAGGCAAGTGAATTCGGTGAAGAAACAATGGCCGGTCTGTTCGCATTCACCATTCCTCCATGGACGGTAATGCGCGTATTCGACCGGTGAGGCCTGTTCTCACAGTGCGCCACAGTCCGGAAGTGAGGCAACGAAACGGCGCATTAACTGACGCGTATCCACAGGGACTCCTTGCGTCGGTCCACTCCTTGGCATTGCCATCCCGTTCTTCGGCATTGCCAGCGCGTGCCGTCGTCAGGAGGAGTCATGCCCTTCTTCGCCAGGGCGTCGTGGCCAGGAGACCATCGCGACGAGATCGTCGCCGGCGCGCTCGTCGCGGCGGTGGTCGTCGTCCTCGGGTACGCGTCGGGCATCGGCGCCCCCGCCGGCCAGAGCGTGAACGTCGCCGCTCCTCCGGGCGCCGGGGCCCCCGCGGCGCCGTCCGACCGGAGCGGTTCCGGCCCCACCGGCACCGATCCCGCCGGGTCGGGGCGCGGAACGTCGGACGGCTCCTGGACACCGCCCGTCGGCGACGTGTCCGCGGGCGGCGGCGCGCAGGACACCGGCGGCGGCCAGGACGGGCACGGCAGCACGGGCAACCCGCCGGGCCCCTCCGACGGCTCGCCGCCGTCCACCTCGCCCTCGTCACCACCCTCGTCACCACCCTCCTCCCCTCCCCCGGCGCCGTCGCCGTCTCCTGCGCGGTCCTGTGCCGACGGCGAGGTGCATCTGGCGCAGCCGCTTCTCCATGGGCTGATCACTCCGGTGACCGGGCTTCTGGACGGTCTCGGTGGCCTCATGGGCGCAAGCTCCCCGTCGCCCACCCCGTCCGCGTCCGCCACCCCGTCCGCGTCCGCCGGCGCAGCGGCCGGGTCCGCTGATTCGACGGCGGTCTGCCTCGGCGTGGCGTCCGACCCGGCCCTGGTCGCGGAGCTGACACGGTGAGAACTCGCGCTGCGGTGACAGCCGTTGTGGCTTTCGTGGCCCTCCTGGTCGGCGCGCCCGCCGCGTCCGCCCACACCGAACTTGACTCCTCGTCCCCGAAGGACGGCGCCCGGCTGTCTCACGCCCCGGGCACGGTGACGCTCACCTTCAGCGAGGCAGTGTCCCTGCCCGACGTGCACGTGGCGGCGGGCGGCACGTCCTTGACCGTCACCCGGCCGGCCACCGGGCAGCGGCGCGCGTCATCCGTCGTCGTGACCGTCCCCGAGACCACGGTCGAGGCCGGCCGACTGACTCTGGACTGGCATGTCATCGACGAAGAGGACGGGCATCCGACCTCCGGCAGCATGTCCTTCGTCATCGGTGCCGGTGCCGCCGGCTCCGCGCCGGCAGCCGGGGGCGACAAAGCAGCGGCAGCCGCCCCCGCGCCTTCCGATGCCGTGCGCGAGGCGTGGGTCGCCGTCCGCTGGGTGGACTATCTGGCGTTGGCCCTGTTCGTCGGCGGCCTCGGCTTTCTGGCGATGCTGTGGCCGCAGGGCTCCCAGGACCGCAGGACACGCCGGATCCTGGCCGCGTCCTGGTCGGCCGGGCTCGTCGCCACCGTGGCGGGCGCCGGACTGCAGGGCGCGTATGGCGCGATGGGCTCGCTGAGCGACGCGTTGCAGGTGTCCACGTACACGGACCTGCTGAACAGCGAGGTCGGTGTCGTACTCGCGTGCCGGGCGCTGATGTGGGTGCTGGCGGCCGTGGTGCTGGCCGCGCTGATGCAGGGCGGGGAGCAGGCGGCCCGGTCACCGGGCTGGCGGGTCGGTGCGGCCGTCGTCGGCCTCGGTCTGCTGCGTACGACGGGCATGGCGGGCCACAACTCCGAAGGCAGCCACCCGGGTTGGGGTGCCGTGGCCGATCTCGTCCATCTGCTCGGCGTCTCCCTGTGGCTGGGCGGTCTCGCCTTCCTGCTGCTCGGCGTGCTGCCACGGCGCCGGCCGGCGGAACTGTCGGCCGCCGTCACCGGCTACTCCACGCTGGCCGGCGTCTGCGTCGCGGCGATCGCGGTGGCCGGAGCGGTGCTCGCCTGGCAGGTCGTCGGCTCGTTCAGCGCGCTCTTCGACACCGGCTACGGACGGTTGCTGCTGATCAAACTCGCCGTACTGATGGTCGTGTTGCTGAGCGCCCAGCGCAGCCGGAGCTGGGTGCGCACCCGGCTCGACATCGCCGTCCTGCTGCGCGGCGACCGCGCCACCGTCCGGCCCTTCGTCTACTCGGTCGCGGCGGAGACGGGGCTCGTCCTCGTCGTCCTTGCCGCGACGAGTCTGCTGGTCACGTCCGCACCCGGCCGCTGACCGGTGCACCATCCCGCACCACCCGTTCCTCTCGAAGGAGACCCACCCCCATGAGCACTGACGATTCCGCCGACGGCGCGCGGCGAGAGCGAGGGCACGGATCCCACGCCCGGCGCGGCAACCGGGTACTGCTGACGGCAGGCCTGGGCGCGGCCTTGGCTTCCGCGGGCTGCCTCGCGCTCCTCCAGACAGCCAGTGGCACCCCGGCTCCCGCCACCGCGCAGCCGGCCGCGCAGGTCCACTCGATGGCACAGCCGGCGGCGGCGCAGGCCAAGGCGGCCGACTACACCATCAAGATCACGAACTACAAGTTCGCGCAGCCGAACCTGACCGTCAAGGTCGGCCAGACCGTGAAGTGGATCAACGAGGACACCGCTCCGCACACCGTCACCACCACCAGCGGCCCGGCCAAGTTCGACTCGGGCACGCTGAACAAGGGCGACAGCTGGTCGTACACCTTCACCAAGGCCGGCACGTACGAGTACTACTGCGCCGTCCACCCGGACATGACGGCCTCCATCACCGTGGTCGCCGACAGCGGGGGCTCCAGCGGGGGCTCGACCGGGGGCGGCACGGGGGGCTCGACCGGCGGTTCGACCGGCGGCTCCACGGGCGGTTCGACGGGCGGCACGAGCGCAGGCTCGACCGGAGGATCCGCGGGGGGCTCCACCGGCGGCAGCACGGGCGGGTCGAGCTCCGGCGGCTCCGGCGGCGGCTCGACGGGCGGGAGCAGCGGCTCGGGCGGTACGAGCGGCGGCAGCGGTGACGGCGGCACCGACCAGTGCGTCAGCATCCAGCAGGTCCTGCTGCCGATCCTCCAGCACATCGACAAGGCCCACCTGGAGGAGTCCCCGGGCCAGCAGGTCCAGGACGCGCTCCAGCTCGACAGCTATCTCAAGATGCACACCGTCTGGGTGGAGTCGATCCTCACCCCGGCCGTGAACGGCGCCGGCTCCGTCGGCGACGACACCCTCACCGTGCTCCTGCAGCACATCGACTCCGCGCACCTGGAGGAATCCCTGGGCCAGCAGGTCTCGGACATCCTCAACCCGGACGCCTACGTGAAGATGCACACCGTCTGGGCCGAGCACATGCTCACCCCCACTGAGGACTACCTCACCAACTCCTGCTGAACCGGGCCCTGACAAAAGTGGCGGGCCGGCCGAGTCGCAGTCGGCCGGCCCGCCACCCGGCCATTGTCCTCTCCCCCGCATCCCTCGCACACCGAGGTGCCCGCCATGAACGCACAGACCCTTCCCACCCGGATCCTTCCGCCTCCCGTCCCCGGCCCCTCCTGGCTGCCACGCCCCGGCGCCTACGCCGCCGCCGACGACCGCTGCATCGTCGAACTGACCACCCGCCTCGGCCCCCTGCCGACTCTGCGCCGCCGCGTCACCGCCGACGAAGCGACCCTCACCGTCACGCCGTCCCCCGACGACTGCGTCCTGAGCCTGAAACTGACCGGCACCGCACTCGGCGGCGAAAAGCTGACCTTCGTCAGCACAGCCGTCGAACCCGACGCCGACGACTCGCGGCTGTGCGTCCCGGGCGAACTCGCCACCGGCGACACGAGCGTCCCCGGCGTTCCCGCGACGCTGACCCTGCGCGTCGTCGAACGCACCGACACCAGCCTCCTCGTCCTCGGCACCGCCGGCGTCGCCTACGGCCCGCTGCGCCGCACCACCGGCTTCACCCTGTCCCGCATCCGCCCCGCAGACCGCCTGCGTCTGCTCATCGCCGCGGAGTTCACATGCCGCCCCGCCTGAGTCTCCGCCTCCCGAGCGCCCTGCTCGCCGCACTGCTCCTCACGGCCGCCCTCACCTTCCTGCACGCGCCCGCCGCGCAGGCCGCAGGCCACCGGATCGTCATGTCCGGCTACGCGTTCGGCCCCCGCTCACTCACCATCACGGCCGGCGACACCGTCACCTGGGTCAACCAGGACACCGCGCCGCACGACGTGAAGACCACCTCGGGCCCGGCCTCCTTGCACTCACCGATGCTGAACAAGGGCGGCACCTGGAGCTACACCTTCGCCGCCGCCGGGACGTACGGCTACGTCTGCACCGTCCACCCCGGCATGACCGCGCAGATCTTCGTCACGGCGGCCGCCACCCGTGCTCCGGCACCGAGCCCGCCCTCTGCCCACGACATGCCGATGCCGGCCGGGCCGAGTTCCGCGCACACCCGGAGCCCGGCGTCCGCCGCACCCCCACACCACAGCGGTACGGCCGCCGCACCCGCTGCGAGCGACAGCCCCACCGCGTCCACCGCCCCGGCCGCCGCCGGTGCCGCACCCGCCCAGCCGGCGGCGGCATCGGCGGCGCAGCCCGCCGACGCGACCCGCCCGCTGGACCCGCTGCTGGTCCTGGCCGGCGTCATCGCCGGCGTCGCCGTCCTGTGCCTGCTGCTGGTCGGCTCCCGCTCCGCCGCCGCGCCGGCCACGGCCTCCGACAACGCGAAACAAAGCTGACGCCACCGGGAAGCGGCAGGCGACGCCCGTGCGGCACCTGCCCTCGGCGCCGTGATCCCCCACCACCACCAAGCCGACAAGCCACCGACCCGACCACTGGTAGCCGCGAGCCGGACAACGGCATCACTGCAACGTGATCTCCTTGCCGATCGTCCGACGGCGGGCAGCGGTGACGACCAGGCCCGCGGCCACGGCGTCCTGCACGGCGACGCCGACAGATTTATAGAGAGTGATCTGGTCCGTCGAGGCACGTCCCGTTCTGCTGCCGGAGACGAGTTCGCCCAGTTCGGCGTGAATGTGCTCGGCGGTGATGAGACCGTCACGGATCGGGATCAGCAGGTCGTTGCTGCCCGCGGGGAAAGGGGCCAGAGCTGCCTGCCGCGATTCCACGCACACCAGCGCCTGGGCGACCGTGGCATCGTCGACCTCGCGTCCGGCCGGGTTGTACCCGACCGAGGTGATGTGCACCCCGGGCGCCAGCCAGGGGCGGCGGATCACCGGTTCGAGGGAGTGGGTGGTCGCGGCGGCGATGTCAGCGCCGTCGAGCGCCTCGGCGTAGGTGGACACCGCCCTGACGTCCGTCTCCAGTACGGACGACAGTTCCTCGGCCAGGGCGGCTGCCTTCGCCGGGTCCCGGCCGGCCACGCGGATCTGCCGGATCGGGCGGACCCGGCACATGGCGCAGGCGTGGGACCGGGCCTGCACGCCGGTGCCCAGCACCGCCAGCACCGAGGCGTCCTCGCGGGCCAGCAGCCGCGCGGACAGCGCCGAGCAGGCACCGGTCCGCGCCGCGGTGATGGCCGTACCGTCCAGCAACGCGGCAGGCTCACCGGTGTCCGGGTCGAACACCACGATCAGCGCCTGGTGGGTCGGCAGTCGGGTCCCGGCATTGCGCGGGAACAGTGAGACCAGCTTGCTCATGAGCACCCCGGCCGACGGCACGAAGCCGGGCATGGCCGCCAGGAACCCGTCGCGTCCGGGCACCAGGGCGGCGACACGGTCGGGTGCCGACGCGCGGCCCGCGCTGAGGTCCGCCATCGCCGCGGCCAAGGCATCGATCAGCGTGTCCACATCGAGCAGAGCCTCGACCTGTGATCGCCCGAGAACAAGCATGCGGTGCAACCTCCGGAACGCGGTCATCCGGCCGACGACCGCTCCGTCGAAGCTTCGACCGCGGATCCCAACTCCCGGCTCCGACACGCCGCCTTCATGCGCACGTCCCTCTCCACATGCCTCAGCCCACCCTGTACACCGGCGTCGAAAGGCATCGAGGTACGGCGGCCACGAGCCGGGCCGCGCCGCGCCCGCACCCCGGTTTTGAGCCTTCCGGTGGGGCTCTGTGAGCCGATGTGCGTCAGATCGGCGTAAACAGATTTCGGCCAGGTCCGCCCCTAGTCCTTCGGGCACCGGCTGACCGTGTGCGCGACCCTTCCCTCAGCGCGGGGGTCGGCATCGCGCCGAGAACCCCGACCTCCAGGCGGCTGCGCTCGCCCCTGGACATGCCGCCGACCAGCGGGAAGCCGGTGCCGAGCCGGGCGCCGCAGAAGGTCACCGCGGCTCGTAGATCACTGCCGTACAGAAGCCGCGGCCGGAGGCCGGGCGAGCTACCGGAGACGTGCGGTGACGTCAAGGCATCCGCAGGCCGTCACCGGTCGGTGGATCAAGTCTCAAAGCTTGAACACAAATTACACACATCCCCTCTTCATTACCGGGCCGGATGGTCTAGATTGACCGTGCTTCAGCGGTTCGAGCACTAGCGACCGCTAATAATCCATACGTCCGGTGCTACAGAAAACCAGCAGTCTCGTCCCCGGCACCGACGTGGGGGTGATCAACTCTGGGAGCCCGACAGGGGCCTTGGGTGCGGGGAGCACCCAATGTTTCGACGGGGTCCCCCGTACCCCGGGAGACCGGCAGGACCTGCGAGTCCGCTGCCGCCCGGGTGGGTTGTCCAAGTAACTCTGCAACAGCCGGGATGTCGTGCGCGGGAGGCGGGGGCCTCCCGAGAAGAGGAGGAGCGCGGCGCGGGGGGCGGGGGCCTCCCGAGGGGAGGAGGCGGGGCCTCCCGAGGGGAGGAACAGTACGGGAGGCGGGGGCCTCCCGGGGGGGGAGGAACAGTGTTGGGCGAACACGTCGAACCACTGGGGAACCTGGGGGGTTCTGTGCGGCAAGGGGGTGTAGTCAGCCCGTTTCCGTCGGCGCGCGAACATATGGCGAACGGGGCCGTCAGGCGGCCCGCCATCGAATGGGAGCAGCGGTACCGCCGTACCGTGATCACCAGCGACACCGTGGCCACCGCCTTCGTGGTGGTGGCGATCGGCAACTTCTTCGGCGCCCGGGACGCGGCCAACTGGCACGAGAAGTGGGTGATTCTGGCATTCGGCACCGAACTGCTGGTGCTGGGGGCGCTCGCGGTGAGCCGGTCGTGGGCTCCGGCCGTACTCGGCCAGGGCGCCGAGGAATTCCGCCGGCTCGGACGCTCGCTGTTCACCGCGACCGTCGTACTGGCGCTCGGCGGGATCGCTCTCACCTCGCGCAACATCAAGCTCTGGATCTTCGTCGCGATCCCCGCGATCGCGATCGTCACCATGACGACGCGGTATCTGCTGCGCCTGTCGCTGCACAAACAGCGCAAGGAAGGCCGCTGTCTGAGACCGGTGCTCGCCGCCGGGAGCCCGGCAACCGTGCGCGACCTGATCACCCGGACCCGTAAATTCCCGCATCTCGGCTGGCGGGTGGACGCGGTGTGCACGACGGAGGGTATCGAGTTCGACGGCGACCACGTGGACGGAGTGCCGGTCGTGGGCCGTCTGGCCGACGTGGCCTATCACGTCCACCGCGACGGCTACCGCGTCGTCGCGGTCACCCCGGACCCGCACTGGTCACCGGACGGGCTGCAGCGGCTGGCCTGGAACCTCGAGGGCAGCGACGCCGAGATGGTCGTGGCCCCCGTGCTGATGGAGGTGGCCGGCCCGCGGCTGCACGTCGACGCGGTGCTCGGGATCCCGCTGCTGCGGGTCAGCATGCCGACCTTCACCGGGGGCCGCCGGGCGGTCAAAGGGGTGGTCGATCGAATAGGCGCAACGTTTCTGCTGATGTTGTTCGCGCCGCTGATGATGTTCGTCGCGCTGCTCGTGCTGGTGGACAGCCGGGGTGGGGCGTTCTACCGCCAGCGCAGGGTCGGCAAGGACGGCCGCGAGTTCACCATCGTCAAGTTCCGCACCATGGTCGCCGGGGCCGACCGGGCACGTGCCGAACTGGCCGACCGCAACGAGGGCGCCGGCCTGCTGTTCAAGCTCCGCCGGGATCCGCGGGTGACCCGGGTGGGAGCGGTGCTGCGCCGGTACTCGCTCGACGAGCTCCCCCAGCTTTTGAACGTGCTCACCGGATCGATGTCGCTCGTCGGTCCGCGGCCCCCGCTGCCGGAGGAGTCCGCCGCGTACGGCCCGGACATCCGGCGGCGGCTGCTGGTCAAGCCCGGCCTCACCGGCCTGTGGCAGATCAGCGGACGCAGCGACCTGTCCTGGGAGGAGGCGGTGCGCCTCGACCTGCGGTACGTCGAGGACTGGTCGCTCGCCCTGGACACAGTGATCTTGTGGAAGACGCTGCGTGCGGTGCTCTCCGGGCAGGGGGCCTACTGATGCGCGGGGGGCTGCAACTCGACGGTCGCGCCGACGCGCGGACTGCAGGCCGCAAGGGCCTGCCTGGGGGGAGGAACAAGGCATGAGAGTCAGCGTTTTCGGCCTCGGCTACGTGGGCTGTGTGTCGGCCGCGTGCCTGGCCAGCATGGGTCACGAGGTCGTCGGGGTGGACGTCAACCAGGTGAAGGTCGACCTGGTCAACGACGGCAAGGCCCCGGTGGTCGAGGAGCGGATCGGCGAGCTCATCGCCGAGGTCGTGCGAAGCGGAGCGCTCCGCGCAACCGGCGACGTCCGCGAGGCCGTCATGGACAGCGAGGTGTCGCTGGTCTGCGTGGGCACGCCGTCGGAGCCCAACGGCAGCCTGTGCACCACGTACTTGGAGCGGGTCACCGAGCAGATCGGCGCCGCGCTGGCCGAGCGGGGCGGGCGGCACACCGTCGTGTTCCGCAGCACCATGCTCCCGGGCACCTGTCTGAACCTGCTGGTGCCGATCCTGGAGAAGTACGTCGGCGGCACCGCCGGGGTGGACGTCGGGGTCGCGGTCAATCCGGAGTTCCTGCGCGAGGGCACGAGCGTGCGGGACTTCTTCGACCCGCCCAAGACCGTCATCGGCGAGCTCGACCCGGCAAGCGGCGACGCGGTGCTGGCACTGTACGACGGCTTGCCCGGCGAGGTGTTCCGGGTGCCGGTCCCGACGGCCGAGGCGATCAAATACGCGGACAACGCGTTCCACGGCCTCAAGATCGGCTTCGCGAACGAGCTGGGCGCGGTGTGCCAGGCGCTCGGGGTCGACTCGCACCAGGTGATGGACGTGTTCCTGGCCGACCGCAAGCTGAACATCAGCCCCGCCTACCTGCGGCCCGGCTTCGCCTTCGGCGGCTCCTGCCTCCCCAAGGACCTGCGCAGCCTGGTGTACGCGGCGCAGCGGGCCGACGTGTCGGTACCGATCCTCTCCCACGTGCTGCCGTCCAACTCCGATCATCTGCAGCGCGCGGTGGAGCTGGTCGAGCGCACCGGCAAGCGCCGGGCGGGCCTGTTCGGGCTGTCCTTCAAACCCGGCACCGACGACCTCCGCGAGAGCCCGCTCGTCGAGCTGGCGGAGCGGCTCTTCGGCAAGGGGTACGACCTGAAGATCTACGACGCCAACGTGAGCCTCTCGCGGCTGCTCGGCGCGAACCGCGAGTACATCGAGACCCGGCTGCCGCATCTCGCGCAACTGCTCGCGGACTCCGTCGAGGAGGTGCTCGACCACGCCGAGGTGTGCCTGGTCGGGACCAGGGATCCGGCCGTGCTGTCGGCGCTGCCCCATGGCGCCGACGGCCCGCTGATCGTCGACCTCATCCACCTTCCCGACGCCGATGCGCGGCGGGCCGAACCGGGGTACATGGGCCTTGCTTGGTGACGCGAGAAGCGGCGACCGGCCGGACCGGCGCGCGCTGATCCTGGTGGAGAACCTGTCGGTGCCGTTCGACCGGCGGGTGTGGCAGGAGTGCACGACGCTGCGCGACGCGGGCTGGACGGTGCACGTCATCTGTCCCCAGGGGAGCAAGCGGGACACGGAACCGGAGGCCGTGATCGACGGGGTGCGGATCCACCGCTACCCGTTGCGCGCGGCCACCGGAGGGCCGGCAGGCTATCTGCGGGAGTACGGATCGGCGCTGTGGCACACGGTCCGGCTGGCCCGGAAGGTCGGCCCGGTCGACGTGGTCCATGCCTGCAACCCGCCCGACCTGCTGTTCCTGCCGGCGCTGTGGCTGAAGCGGCGCGGCGCGCGGTTCGTCTTCGACCAGCACGACCTGGTGCCCGAGCTGTACCTCTCCCGGTTCGGCCGCGGCAAGGACCTGCTCTACCGCGCCGTGTGCGCGCTGGAACGGCGGACCTACCGCGCCGCGGACATCGTGCTCGCCACCAACGAGAGCTACCGGGACGTCGCGGTGCGCCGTGGCGGCAAGCGGCCGGCGGATGTCTTCGTGGTGCGCAGCGCGCCCGACGTCGACCGGTTCCACCCCGTGCCGCCGGAGCCGGAATTGAAGCGCGGCAAGCCGCATCTGCTGTGCTACCTCGGCGTCATGGGCCCGCAGGACGGCGTCGACTACGCGCTGCGGGCGCTGGCGAAACTGCGCGACGAGGTCGGGCGGACCGACTGGCACGCGGTGTTCGTCGGCGCCGGCGACACCTTCGACGCGATGGTGGAGCTGTCCCGGCGGCTCGGGCTCTCGGAGCAGGTGCAGTTCACCGGGCGCATCCCGGACGCCGACCTGGTGCGCTACCTGTCCACCGCGGACGTATGCCTCTCCCCCGACCCGCACAACCCGCTCAACGACGTGTCGACCATGAACAAGGTCCTGGAATACATGGTGATGGGCCGGCCGATCGTCTCGTTCGATCTGAAGGAGGCGCGGGTCTCCGCCGGTGACGCCGCCCTCTACGCGTCCGCCGATGACGAGGCCGAGTTCGCCGAGCTCGTGGCGCTGCTGCTGGACGATCCGGAGCAGCGGGCCCGGATGGGCAAGATCGGCCAGGAGCGGGTCAACGGGCCGCTCTCCTGGCGGAACTCGCAGGCAT
The DNA here is from genome assembly GCF_055581185.1 of Streptomyces sp. NPDC031474. Classification (NCBI taxonomy): domain Bacteria; kingdom Bacillati; phylum Actinomycetota; class Actinomycetes; order Kitasatosporales; family Streptomycetaceae; genus Streptomyces; species Streptomyces sp. NPDC031474. The sequence continues at coordinate 327,765 of NZ_JBVIJX010000002.1, read as the reverse complement.
CGCTGCTCGCCGCCTACACCGCTGCCTGCCGGGACCACGCTCCGGCGTCGGCGGGCAACCCGTACCAAGCAGGGAGAAGGCCGCACAGTTGAGCGATGACACCATACGCCTGGTCACGATCGGGCGGATCATCCGTCGACGCCGGCGGCTTCTCACTCTTCTCGCCGTGCTGGGTGCGCTCGTCGGCTACGGCACCTCTTTGCTGATTCCGCCGCGTTACACGACGTCGGCGTCGGTCCTGCTGCCTGGGGCATGGGAGGAGCGCGAGCTGCTGACGCAGACGGAGATCGCGACCAGTTCGGTGGTGGTCGACCGCGCGGCCGCCACCCTGCACTGGACCGGGGTCAGCGGCAGCGAGCTGCGGAATCAGGTGAGCGCCGCGGCCGCCGACGGGAACATCATCAAGATCTCGGGCACGGCCGACACCCCGAAGCGCGCACAGCAGCTCTCCGACCAGGTGGCCCGGCAGTTCGTCGCCTTCGCCGCGCAGATCGCGGGCGACAACACCGACCCCGAAACGGCGGCCCAGCCCGAGGCACTGCGACAGTTGGTGACGCAGACCAGCCGCCGCATCAGCGAGCTGGCCGACGCCACCGATCCGGGGCGGACCGTGGAGAGCGTGCAGACCCGCACCGAGCTCGCCAAGCTGCGGACCGCGCTGCAGGACGCCGTCAACAAACTGGACCAGGCCGCCCCAGCTACCGGCAAGGCCACCATGGTCGTCATGGGGTCGGCGGCCCGGCCGACCGCAGAGGCACCGCCGACGAGGGTGCAGCTCATCGCCGGCGGGGCACTGCTGTTCTTCCTGCTCGCCGTCATCGGCCATCTCACCGCCGCACGGATGAGCCGCCGACCGCGCACCGAAGGGGAGATCGCGGCGGCCCTGGGCTCGGCGCTGCTGGGCACCGTCGACGTGCCCGGTGAACACCCCGCGCACCGGCCGCAAGGCCGTGGCGCGCGAGCCCGGATCCGCCGGCTGCTGGGCGCCGACGTCCGGTGGGACCTACCCGCCTTGCAGACCTCCGGCGACGAGGCCGGCAGACAGATCCGCTACCGGCGGGTCTGCGCCCGTATCCGGGACCGACTACCGGCTCCCCGGCGGCTGCTGGTCGTCGTACCGGACGGCGACGAGATCGCACACCTGGCCGCCGGGCAACTCGCCGCCGAAGCCGGCGGCGATCCGCTGCTGCGGGTGGTGGAGATTTCGGTGTCCCAGCCGATGGTGGCGGACCGCGACCTCGAGTCCGGCGCCCTGGTCGTGCTCAGCGCGGGCAACTGGACCGCGGGAGAGCTCGCCGGCCTCGCCGAGGCGTGTGCGGACGCGGGGCACGACATCGTCGGCATCGTCCTCGCCGGCGCGGTCCGGGCCCGCCCGACACGGTCTGCCGGCCATCCACGGCATGCCGCCACACCGGCGCTCGCGGTCGGCAACGACGCGACGGGAGGTTCAAGGTGACCACGAGCACGACTTCCGAGGCGTCGACCGCCGCTCCGCTGCTGGACCTGCAGTCACTGGTGGTGGCGGTGCGCAGGCGCCGCCGCCTCTGGTGCTCCATGGCGCTGCTGGGGCTGTTCGCCGGCGTGGCGGTGGCGGTCCTGCTGCCGCCACCGCCGAGCGCGGTGACCAAGGTGTTGGTCGCCCATCAGGAGGACCAGCCGAACGACCCTGGAACGCTGATCCGCACCGACGTCGCGCTGCTGCAGACCACGCGGATCGCCGACGCGGCCCTGCAGTCCCTCAAGTCCCCGGAAAAACCGGAGGACTTCATGCAGGACTACGGGGGCGCCGGCCTGACCAACAACCTGCTGCAGATCAATGTGACAGGCGCCAGCGACGCGGAAGCGGTGGCCCGCGCCAAGGCCCTGGCCGATGCGTTCATCGCGGACCACGTGAAGCGGATACAGCAAGCCGCGGACGCCCAGGCCAAGGCCCTGCTCGCCCAGCGTGACCGACTGCAGGACGAACTCGCCCAGGTCAACACGTCGATCGGTGACGCTTCACCGGACAGCGGACCGAAGGGGTCGGCCAACCTGGAGTCGCTCTTCGCCCGCCGGGCCGAGCTCACCTCGCGGATCACCGATTTCGGCCAGCGTGCCGCGGAGGCGCGCGTCGGCACGCCGCAGCTCATCGCCGGCACACAGATCGTGGACGCCCCGCGGGCGGTGGCGCACTCCCTGCCCAGGACCGCTGCCACCGACGCCGCGATCGGGTTCGTCCTCGGACTCGCCCTCGGGCTCGCGGTGGCCGCGGTCGGCACGGTGGTGGCGGACCGCCCCGTGCTGCGCCGGGAGATCGCGGCGAACCTCGGCGTCTCCGTCATCGCGGAGCTGCCGAGCCGGTCGGCCGGGCCGTGGCAGCGCCGACGGATCCGAGCCGCACGCGAACGGCTCACCACGTCCCTGGCCCGCACCGTGCGCGGCTCAGCGGAACCGGTGTCGCTGCTGGAGCTGGGCTGTGCGCGCAGCACAGGCGTGATCGCCCTGGACCTCGCCGGAGCACTGGCGGCCGACGGGCCCGTCGTCGTCATCGATGCTCTGCCCGGCCGGCAACTCGCCGGCCGCCGCCCGAAACCGGGGGACCCGACCGTGGTCAGCGGCGAACATGCCGCGGCCGTCTCGCACGAGGAACTCCGGCTCGGTGTCGGCTCGGTGGCGCCCGGCACGGCGTGGACCGACCTCCAGTACCTCGGCACCCGGTCCGTGCTCGTCGTGCGCGCCGGGCACGGCAGCACCGCCTGGCTGCACACCGTGGCACGGCAACTCGCGGACCAGCGCATCGCGGTGATCGGTGTGGTGCTGATCGACCCCGATCCGCGTGACCGGACCGACGGCACCCTGTGGGACGGGCTGCACACCGCGCTGCGCGGCCAGAACGAGCGGCCGGCCCGACACAACGGTGGGGGTGCCTCCCACGCCGTTCAGGCAGTGGGGGAGGGCCGGCGGCAGACGGAGCGGCTGCCGATGTGGGCGGCACGGGTCCCGGACAACGACCAGGAAGCGCGGTAGGACATGTGTGGAATCGCAGGCACTTACCGATGGCCGGACGGGAAGGCCGTGGCCGACCGGCTCACCGACACCCTCGCCCACCGCGGTCCGGACGCGGGGGGACGGTACGGCCACGCCGCCGGTGACGGCGAAGTGCACCTCGGGCACCGCCGGCTGGCCATCATCGACCTGTCCGAGACCGGCGCCCAGCCGATGGTCTCGGGCGGCCTCGCCCTGACGTACAACGGCGAGCTGTACAACGCGCCCGAGCTACGTGCCGAGCTGGAGGCCACCGGGGTGCGCTTCCGCGGCACCTCCGACACCGAGGTGCTGCTGGAGGCCTGGCGGCGCTGGGGCACGGACTGCCTGCCCCGGCTGCGCGGCATGTTCGCGTTGGGGATCTTCGACGAGCGAACCGGTGACCTGGTCCTCGCCCGCGACCAGCTCGGCATCAAGCCGCTGTTCCTGCTCCGGCGCGGCGAGGGTCTGGTGTTCGCCTCGGAGCTCAAGGCGCTCGCCGCCGTGACCGGCGGGTCGCTGCAGGTGGACCCCGCGGCGCTGGTGGCCTCGCTGCTGTACTACTGGGTGCCGGACTCACGGTGCGCGTTGCGCGAAGCGGAGAAGCTGCCGCCGGGGAGCTGGCTCAGGTGCCGGTCCGACGGCCGGGTGGAGCGCGGCCGGTTCTGGAGCCTGAAGGACGTCGCCGCCGAGGGCCGGGAGCGGGCCCTCAGCGGCGAGCAGCCGGACCTCGCTGCCGTCGTCGAGGAGTCGACCCGGCGCCATCTGATGTCCGACGTGCCCGTGGCGACCTTCCTCTCCGGCGGCCTCGACTCCAGCTATCTGACCGCGCTGGCGGCCCGCCACCAACCGGGGATCTCCGCCTACACGATCGGGTTCCGCGCCGAGGACGCCAAGTTCGAGGCGATGCCGGACGACCTGCGCTATGCCCGGCAGGTGGCCCAGCAGTTCGGCGTCGACCTGCACGAGATAGAGATCGCTCCGAACGTGCTCGACCTGCTGCCGCAGATGACGTACCACCTGGACGAGCCGATCGGCGACCCCGCGGCGATCAACACCTTCCTGATCTGCTCGGCCGCCCGGGAGGCCGGGGTCAAGGTGATGCTCTCGGGGATGGGCGCCGACGAGCTGTTCGCCGGTTACCGCAAGCACCTGGCCAACCTGCTCGCGCTGCGCTACCAGCGCGTCCCGCGGCCCCTGCGGCGCGGGCTGTCCGCGGCCGTGGACCGGCTGCCGGTCGCCTCGGCCCGCCGGGGGTACCGGTCGGTGCGCTTCGCGAAGCGGTTCCTCTCCTTCGCCGATCTGCCGGAGGAGACCGCGTTCCGGCGCAGCTACACCATGTACGACCAGGACGAGCTGCTCGCTCTGATCAACCCGGATCTGGCCGGGACGGTCGACGACGTGCTGACCGAGCACGCGGACGTCTACCAGGACAACGACCTCGACGACTTCGTCAACCGCATGTGCCTGGGCGACGCCCGGATGTTCCTGCCGGGCCTGAACCTCGCGTACACGGACCGGTCGAGCATGGCCGCGTCGACCGAGGTGCGAGTGCCGTATGTGGACGTCGAGGTGGTCAGGGCCGCGTTCGCCGTGCCGGGTGACCGCAAGATCGTCGGACGGCAGGGCAAGGCCGTCCTGAAGGAGGCGGCCGCCTCGATCCTGCCCCGGGAGATCGTGTACCGGCCCAAAGGCCTGTTCAGCGCCCCGCTGCGGGCCTGGATGAGCCGGGATCTGGCGCCGCTGGTGCGCGAGGTGGTCAACGACGGCGTGCTCGTCCGTTCCGGGTTCCTGCGCCGTGACGCGCTGGCGCGGATGGTCGCCGAGGACGCCGCCGGGCAGCGGGACTTCTCCAAGCATCTGTGGCATGTGCTGACCCTCGAGTACTGGTATCGCGGCGCGACCTCCCCGGCCGGCCAGAACTCGTCCTTGACGGCGTAGAGACAAGAGGATTTCGGGTGAAACAGGTTGTGCAGAACTACAAGAGCGGCGAGCTGACCCTGCTCGACGTGCCGGTGCCGGGGTGCAAGCCGGACGGTGTGCTGGTCCGGAGCGCCTACTCGCTGATCTCCACCGGGACCGAGCTCATGAAGGTGTCCGAGGCCGGCATGTCGATGCTGGGCAAGGCCCGCTCCCGGCCGGACCAGGTGGCCAAGGTCGTGCAGAGCGTGGCCACCAACGGGGTGCCCGCCACCTACCGCAAGGTGATGGGCAAGCTGGACTCCTACACGCCGCTGGGCTACTCGCTGTGCGGGGTGGTCGAGCAGGTCGGCGCGGGGATCGACGGGGTGAAGGTCGGCGACCTCGTGGCCTGCGCCGGCAACGAGCACGCGTTGCACGCCGAGCTGAACTGGGTGCCGAAGAACCTCTACGCCCGGGTGCCGGACGGCCTCGCGCCGCGGCACGCGGCCTTCGGCACCGTCGGGTCGATCGCGTTGCAGGGCGTCCGCCAGGGCGAGTCACGGCTCGGCGAGGTGGCGCTGGTCATCGGCCTCGGGCTGATCGGGCAGCTGGTGGTACAGCTGCTGGCCGCCTCGGGAGTCTCGGTCATCGGGGCCGACCCCGACCCGGCGCGCTGTGAGCTCGCCGAGCGCCTGGGCGCGGCGGTCTGCGGCGATCCCTCCTCCGCGGCCGTGGAAACCGCCGTCGCCGAACTCACCGGCGGTCACGGGGTGGACCAGGTGTACCTGGCCGCCGGCGGCGGCAGCAACCAGCCCGTCGAGCTGGCCGCCCGGCTGAGCCGGGACCGCGGCCGGGTCGTCGACATCGGCAAGTGCCGTCTGGACCTGCCGTGGAACGCGTACTACGAGAAGGAGCTCGACGTCCGGTTCTCCCGCAGTTACGGCCCCGGGCGCTACGACCCGGAGTACGAGCTCGAGGGGCGGGACTACCCGATCGGTTACGTGCGCTGGACCGAGCGACGCAACCTGGCGTGCTTCCTCGATCTCCTCGCCCGCGGCCGCGTCGACGTGGAGCCCTTGGTCTCCCACATCGCCGACTTCGACGACGCCGTCGAGACGTACCAGAGCCTGAAGGACGGCGAGTTGAAGGCCGTGGCCGTGCTGTTCCGCTACCCCGACGTGAAGGCAGCGGAGGAAGCGGGGGAAGGAGGGGAATCGGGGGAAGCGGGGGAAGCGGAGGAGACAGCGGCCCCGGCGGTGGCCGTGCCCGCGGTGAAGCGGTCCGGCGGCGCAGTGCCCGCGTCGGCCCGGGCCGCCAAGTCGCCGGTGCGGCTGGCGTTCGTCGGCGCGGGAAACTACGCGACGTCGATGCTGCTGCCGCACCTGGCACAGCGTGAGGGCGTCGAGCTGTCGACGGTCGTCACCACGACGGCGCTGTCCGCGGCCAACGCACAGCGCAAGTTCGGCTTCGCCGAGGCGACCACCGATCTCGACGCCGTGCTCGGCGACAAGTCCATCGACGCGGTGTTCGTGGTCACCCGCCACAGCTCGCACGCCGAACTGACCCGAAAGGCGCTGCTGGCCGGCAAGACGGTGTTCGTGGAGAAGCCGTTGGCGCTCACCGAGGACGAACTGGCCGGCGTGCTGGCGGCGGTGGAGGAGTCCGGCAACGACCGGCTGCAAGTGGGCTTCAACCGCCGGTTCGCGCCGCTGCTACAGGAGGCCAGGAAGCGGTTCGGCGCCCGGACCGGGCCGGCGAGCCTGCGCTACCTGGTCAACGCGGGCCGGCTCGATCACGGCAGCTGGTACCTGCGACAGGGCACCGAGGGCTCGCGGTTCGCCGGCGAGGGCGGGCACTTCATCGACACGGCGAGCTGGCTGCTCGAGGCCGACCCGGTCTCGGTGTACGCGGCCGCCACATCCGGCAACGAGGACCTGCAGATCGTGATGCGCTACCCGGACGGGTCCACCGCCACCATCAGCTATGTCACCACCGGCTCGTCCGGCTTTCCCAAGGAGACGCTGGACCTGATCGCGGACGGCAGGGTGCTCCGGCTCGACGACTTCGTCCGTGCGTCGGTGTACGGCAGTAAGCGGTGGGTCAGCTCGCGGCTGCCCAAGGCCCGGGACAAGGGCCAGAACGCCCAACTGGCGGCGTTCGTCAAGGCCGTGCGGACCGGGGGGCCGATGCCGGTGCCGCTGGAGTCGCTGGTCGCCACCACGGCGGCCACCCTCGCTGTACAGGCCGGCCTGGTCGGCGGAGCGCCGGTGACGTTGGCGAGAGCCCGATGACCATGAGCGCGGGCTGGTATCTGCGGCGGCTGTCCCGGATGGGACCGCGGGAGGTCGGCGGCCGGGTGGGCGACACGGTGCGCAGGCGGCGCTGGCGGTCGGCGCGGCCGGACTGCCCGAACGTGACCGGCGCCCGGTTCACCGCGGTGCTGCCCGCGGGGACGATCGAGGCGGTGCCGCCGGACGCCGCGAAACGTCTCCTCGCCGAGGCGGACCGGCTGATGGCCGGGCACGCCGAGTATTTCGGGGTGGTCCGCGACGACCTGACCGACCCGGACTGGTGGTACGACCCGAAGACCGGGCGGCGGGCTCCGTGGGGCTACGCCTTCGACGTGCCGTACCGCAGCGAGGACGCGGTCGGGGACGTCAAGCAGATCTGGGAGCTGTCCCGGCATCAGTACCTCACCGTGCTCGCCGCCGCCTACGCGATCAGCGAGGACGAGCGGTACGCCGAGCGAGTGGCCGAGCACCTGCGGTCGTGGTGGGCGGGCAACGCGCCGCTGCGCGGGGTGCACTGGACCAGCGGCATCGAGCTGGGGATCCGGCTGCTGTCGTGGGTGTGGATCCGTCGGCTGCTCGACGGCTGGCCGGGCGTGGGCGCTCTGTTCGAGGGCAACCCGGTGGCGCTGAACCAGATCTGGCACCACCAGCGCTGGCTGGCCGCCTTCCCCAGCCGGGGGTCTTCGGCGAACAACCACGTCATCGCCGAGGCCGCCGGACAGTTCGCGGCGGCCTGCGCGTTCGGCTGGTTCCCCTCCTCGGAGCGCTGGCGGGCCGACGCCCTGCGGTCGCTGGAGCGGCACCTGCGCGGCAACACCTTCCGCTCCGGCCTCAACCGTGAGCTGGCCACCGAGTACCACGGACTGGTGCTGGAGCTCGGCCTGGCCGCGCTGGCCGAGGCGGATGCGGCAGGCGTGCCGGTGCCCGCGTCGATCCGGCTGGTGCTGCTGCGGATGACCGACGCGCTCGCGGCCGTCGTGGACAGCCGGCTGCGGCCGCCGCGTCAGGGGGACTCGGACGACGGGCACGGTCTGGTCGTGGACGGTGCGGGCACCGACCGCTGGGGCTCGCTGCTGGCCACCGGGGACGCCGTGTTCGGCCGGCTCGCCTGGTGGCCGACGGTGACCGGCACCGATGTGCGCACCCCGCTGCTGGCCGCGCTCATCCGGCCGTACCCGGAGAACGAGGCCTCACCGGCCGTGTCCCGCCCGGCAAGCCGACCGGGTCATTTCACCGACGCGGGCATGACCATCCTGCGTGGTCCGGCGGGGATCTGGTGCCGCTGCGACGGTGGTCCGCACGGATTCCTGTCCATCGCCGCGCATGCTCACGCGGACGCGCTGTCCGTGGAGGTCCGGCACGACGGGGTCGACGTGCTCGCCGACCCGGGGACGTACTGCTACCACGGGCAGCCCGAGTGGCGGCAGTACTTCCGGTCGACCCTCGGCCACAACACCCTGCAACTGGACGGCGGTGACCAGTCCGTCTCCGGCGGCCCCTTCCTGTGGACCCGGCAGGCCCGCAGCCGCGTCCTGGTCGCGGACACCTCCGGCGCCTTGGACGGGGGGACGGCCCGCTGGTGCGCCGAGCACGACGGCTACCAGCGCTCCGTGCACCGCCGCCGGGTGGAACTGTCGGCCGAGAGCCAGGAGTTGACGGTGGTCGACGAAGTACGCGGCCCGCGCCGGGCCGCGCGACTGGCGTTCCACCTCGGCCCGGCGATCGTCGCCGAGCTGGCAGGACACCGGGCGGTGCTCACCTGGACCCGGGACGGCGAGGACCGCTCCGCGACGCTCGACCTGCCCGGGCAGCTGACCTGGCGGGCGCATCGCGGCGAGAGCGATCCGCCGCTGGGCTGGTACTCCCCCGGCTTCGGGCGCAAGGAACCCGCCACCACGCTGATCGGCACCGGCTTCGCCGACGGCGCGCAGGGGTTCACCACCGTACTCAGGTTCCACGGTTAGGGAGGACGTGTAGTGATCAAGTGGGGGCGCTGGGCGCTGCCGGCGGCACTGCTGGCGCTGGTTGTGCCGGCGGCGACCGGCTGTGAGAGCAGCACGCCGGGCGCGGCGCCGAAGCCGACCGCCGCCGTGCCCTCCGCATCCGTGTCCACGTCCGTGGCCCGGGTGTGCGCCAAGCCCGCGGCCGGGCCGGCGACGGCGCCGAAAGGCGCGGTGCCCGTCGACCCCGCGGTGGCCGGTGACCTGGCGGCGAAGACCAAGAGCAGTCCCCCGCACACCACGTTCTGGCTTCGACCGGGCAGGCACAGGCTCGAACCGGACCGCTACGCCCAGGTCATCCCCAAGGAGGGGGACAGCTATCTCGGCGCGCCGGGCGCGGTGCTCGACGGCCGCAAGACCAACCAGTACGCGTTCGGCGGCACCGCCCATGGCGTCACCATCCGCTACCTGACCGTGCAGGGTTTCGTCGCCCCGCAGGACGAGGGTGTGGTCAACCATGACTCGGCCGACGGGTGGGTGATCGAGCACTCGACGATCCAGAACAACTCCGGCGCCGGACTGATGGCCGGCGCCCACCAGCAGGTCCGCGCCAACTGCCTGCGCGCCAACGGGCAGTACGGCATGAACGCGTACAAGAGCGGCGGCCTTGTCACCGGTCTGGTGGTCGAGGGCAACGAGATCGTGGGCAACAACACCGGCGACTGGGAGCGGCGGCGACCGGGCTGCGGCTGCACCGGAGGCGTCAAGTTCTGGGCCGTCGACGGCGCCGACGTACGGGGCAACTGGGTGCACGACAACCGCGGGCCCGGGTTGTGGGCGGACACCAACAACAACGACTTCCTCATCGAGGACAACGTGCTCGAGGCCAACGACGGTGCCGCGCTGATCTACGAGACCAGCTACAACGCGATCATCCGGAAGAACACGATGCGCCGGAACAACTGGGTGGAGGGCCGCAGGTACGCCGACAAGGGCGACAACTTCCCGTTCGCGACCGTCTACCTGTCCGAGTCCGGCGGCGAACCGCGGATCCGGGCCCGCACGGACAAGATCGAGATCTACGGGAACGTGCTGGAGAACAACTGGTCCGGGATCACCCTGTGGGAGAACGCCGACCGGTTCTGCAACAGCCCGGCCAACACCTCCTCAGGTGACTGCACGTTGCTGGTGAAGAAGACCGGCAGCTGCGCACGGCCGGCGATCGCCACCGCACCGCTCTACGCCGACTGCAGGTGGAAGACCCAGCGGGTGGACATCCACGGCAACCGCTTCGTGCTCGACAAGTCCGTCGTCGACTGCACGGTCAAGTGCGACCGCATGGCGGTGCTGGCCAACTACGGCACCTATCCGGACTGGTCGCCGTACCAGGGCGAGCGGGTGGCCGAGGCGATCACCCGCAAGCAGGACAACCACTGGCACGACAACGTCTACGTCGGACCGTGGACGTTCGTCGCCCACGACCCGAGCCGGACACTCGACTCCGCGCAGTGGCAGGCCGCGCCGTACCAGCAGGACGCGGGCAGCACCTTCCGCGCCGGGGACGGTGGTTGAGATGGGCGCGGACCACACGCCGAAGATCGTCGGGACAGTCTGGGGGCTGCTGGTCCTCAACACGCTCGGCTCCGCCGGGGCGAAGACCATCGTCCCGCTGCCCCGCTCCCTCATCCAGATGGTCACCATGGGCGCGCTGGTCGCCGCGTTCGCCCTGGCGCTCGCGGTCAATGTCCGGCTGCGCATCCGGGCCAGTGCCTTCCTGTTCCTGCTCACCCTGCTGCTGGTGCTGAGCGTGATCTCCAGCGCGAACCTGGAGTCAGGGTTCGGGGCGCTGTTCCGGTGCGCCCGGCTGGCTCTCTTCGTCGGCACGCTGTGGCTGCTCAGCCGCTGGTGGGACGGCGGTCCGACGTTCGTGCGGCACCACATCCGGATGTACTTCGCGGTCCTCGGGTCGGTGGCCGCCGGCCTTGTCATCTCACCGGGCGCGGCCCTGCCCGACCTCTACGGCGGGCGGCTGGTCGGCGCGTTGTGGCCGCTCACTCCGCCGCAGATCGGACAGTACGCAGCGGTGATCATCGGGCTCACCGTGCTGCTCCTGCTGGGCCGCCGCACCGACAGGACCAGCGCGGCGGTGGTCATCGTGCCGTCACTCGTCCTGCTCGCGCTGACCCATACCCGCACCGCCACGCTGGGCCTGCTCATCGGGCTGGCGCTGGCGATTGCGTCGCTCATCCTGACCAGCGCCGCCGCCCGCCGGTTCTTCTCCTGGGCGGTGGTGTGCGCCGCGGTGGCCGCGGTCGGGTTCGGCTCCGCGTTGCAGGCGTGGTTCCTGCGCGGACAGAGCCAGGAGAACTTCAGCAGCCTCACCGGTCGGGAGAAGGTCTGGCACGCCCTGCTGTCAGCACCCCGGACGACTTCGGAGTACCTGTTCGGCGCGGGCCTGGGCGACAAGTCGTTCGGCGGACTGCCGATCGACAACAGCTGGCTGGCCGTCTACAACGAGCAGGGCATGACCGGCGTCGCGCTGGTGGCGGCGATCATCATCGTGCTGGGCGGCGTCGCGTTGCTGCGGCCGCCGTCGCTGTCAAGGGCCTGCGCGATCTTCCTGATCAGCTACTGCGCGATCGCCTCGTACACCGAGGCCGGGCTGGGCGACGCCTCGCCGTATCTGCTCCATCTGGCCGTGGCCGCCTCGCTGCTGGCGACCCCTGCGGCGGCCACTCCCCTCACGACACCCGAAGTGCCTCGACGACGCGGCCCGCGATGGGCCCAGAGATCGGAGGTGGCCTGAGCATGCACGTCCTCGTGGTGCACAACCGCTACGCCTCGGCACAGCCGAGCGGAGAGAACAAGGTCGTCGACCAGGAGGTGGCGCTGCTGCGCGAGGCAGGCCACCGGGTCGAGCTGTTCGAGCGGCGCAGCGACGACATCGGCGCCATGTCCCTCCTCGCCAAGGTCGCGGTGCCCCTGCGGGTGCCGTGGAACCCGGCGGTCCGCACGGAGCTCGCCAACCGGCTCCGCACCGAGCGGCCGGACGTGGTCCACGTCCACAACGTCTTCCCGCTCCTGTCGCCCGCGGTCCTTGCCGCCTGCGCCGACGCCGGCGTGCCCGCCGTCGCCACGCTGCACAACTACACCCAGGTCTGCCCGCCCGGCACGCTGCAGCGGGACGGCCGGCCCTGCACCGAGTGCGTCGGATCGGCGGTACCGCTGCCCGCCGTCCGGCACGGCTGCTACCGGGGCTCCCGCCTTGCCACGGTGCCGCTCGCGGTCAGCCTGTCGGCCAACCGGCGGCGCTGGTGGTCCGGCGTGGAGCGGTTCTTCTGCATCTCCGCAGCCCAGCGCGACACCCTGGTGCGGGCCGGGATGCCGGCCGAGCGGCTGGCGGTGAAGCACAACTTCGTACCCGACCCGGACGACCGCCGAGCAGGCGACGGAGAGCATCTGCTCTATCTCGGCCGGCTCGCGGAGGCCAAGGGCGTGCGGCTGCTCATGGCCGCCTGGGACGAGCTCGCGGCGAGCGGCGGTGTGGGCGTGCCGCTCGTGATCGCCGGTACGGGGCCGCTGGAGCCGGAGGTGACCGCCTGGGCGGCGGGCCGGGACGACGTGCGCTACGTCGGCCTGTACGACACCGCGGAGTGCCAGAAGGCCATCGCGCGGTCGGTCGCCGTCGTGGCTCCCTCGACGTGGCTGGAGGCGTTCGGCCTGGTCGTCGTGGAGGCGATGGCGGCCGGGGTGCCGGTCGTCGCCGCCGGTCACGGCGCCTTCGTCGAACTCGTCGAGGACGGGGTGACCGGGCTGCTGCACCGGCCGGGCGAGCCCGCCTCGCTCGCGTCCTGCCTGCGCCGGATCACGGCCGAACCGGACCTGGGCCGGGAGATGGGCCAGGCGGCCCGGCTCCGTTACGAACAGGGTTTCAGCCCGGCGGTCGGCCTTGACCGCCTGGTTGACGAGTACCGCACCGCGATCGCGGGTCGGTCAGCACTGGCTCGCGGCGGGGACACCCGCGCGAACAGGGGGGATGGGGACAGTAGATGACACGATGCCGACTCTGCGGCTCGGAAGCGATGGCGAGCGTCGTCGACCTCGGGGCGACGCCACCATGTGAGAGCTTTCTCGCCGCGGACCAACTGGACCGGCCGGAACCCGCGTACCCGCTGCACCTGCGGGTCTGCACCGACTGCTGGCTGGCGCAGATCCCGCCGCTGATCACGCCGGAGGAGACGTTCAAGGAGTACGCGTACTTCTCCTCGTACTCGACGTCCTGGGTGGAGCACGCGCGCACGTTCGTCGCCGACGCCGCACAGCGCCTGGCTCTCGGCCCCGACGCCTTCGTGGTCGAGGTCGCGAGCAACGACGGATATCTGCTGCGGCACGTGGTGGACCGGGGGATCCGCTGCCTGGGCATCGAGCCGTCGGTGAACGTCGGCGCGGCGGCACGGGACGCGGGTGTGCCCACGCTCACGGAGTTCCTGTCTCCGGAGGCCGGTACGGCCGTCCGCGCCGAGCACGGCCCGGCCGACCTGGTCGTGGCCAACAACGTGTACGCGCACATCCCCGACGTGGTCGGGTTCACCCAGGGGCTGCGCGCCCTGGTCGCCGACGACGGCTGGGTCTCCATCGAGGTGCAGCATCTGCTGACCCTGATCGAGGAGAACCAGTACGACACGATCTACCACGAGCACTTCCAGTACTACACGGTCGCGTCCGCGATCCGGGCCCTTGCCAGCGGCGGACTCGCGCTCGTGGACGTCGAGTTGCTGCCCACGCACGGCGGCTCCATCCGGCTGTGGGCCCGGCCGGCCGAGGCGGCCGGCGAGCCGACGCAGCGGGTGGCCGACGTGCTGGCCCGGGAGAAGGCCGCCGGTCTTCAGGAGCTGTCCGGGTACGCCGAGTTCTCCGCCCGGGTGGCCAAGGTGCGCCGGGACCTGCTCAGGTTCCTCATCGAGGCGGCCGAGCGCGGTGAGACGGTCGTCGGCTACGGCGCTCCGGGCAAGGGCAACACCCTGCTCAACCACTGCGGCATCCGGCCCGACCTGCTCGCGTACACGGTCGACCGCAACCCCTACAAGCACGGCCGGTTCACCCCGGGCACCCGCATCCCGATCCTGCCGCCCGAGCGGATAGCCGCCGACAAGCCGGACTACGTCCTCGTCCTGCCATGGAACCTGCGGGCCGAGCTGGTCGAGCAGCTGTCCTTCGTGGGCGACTGGGGCGGCCGACTGGTCTTTCCCATCCCGGAACTGAGCATTGTCGAGGTCGCGTCCCGAAAGGTCACAGCATGAAGGTCGTTCTGTTCTGCGGCGGTTACGGGATGCGGATGCGCAGCGGCGCCGCAGACGACGTGCCCAAGCCGATGGCGATGGTCGGCCCGCGGCCGCTGATCTGGCACGTCATGCGCTACTACGCGCACTTCGGGCACAGGGAGTTCATCCTGTGCCTCGGCTACGGGGCTCACCACATCAAGGACTTCTTCCTCAACTACGAGGAGACGACGTCCAACGACTTCGTGCTGCGGGGCGGGCGGACCGAGCTGCTGTCCACCGACATCGCCGACTGGACGATCACGTTCGCCCAGACCGGCATCGAGTCACCGATCGGGGAGCGGCTGCGCCGGGTGCGGCACCACCTGGACGGCGACGAGATGTTCCTCGCCAACTACGCCGACGTGCTCACCGACGCCCCGCTGCCGGAGATGATCGACCGGTTCGCCCGGCGTGACGCCGGTGCGTCGATGATGGTGGTGCCGCCGCAGTCCTCGTTCCACTGCGTGGAGTTGGGCGAGGACGGACTGGTGGGGGGCATCACCGCGGTCAGCGAACTGCCGCTGTGGGAGAACGGCGGCTACTTCGTGCTCCGCCAGGAGATCTTCGACCACATCCCGGAGAACGGGGACCTGGTCGCCGACGGATGCGCCCAACTGGCCAAGCGCGGGCGGCTGGTGGCGCACCAGCACCGCGGTTTCTGGAAGCCGACCGACACCGTGAAGGAGCGGGCCGCGCTCGACGACGCCTACACCCGGGGCGAACGCCCGTGGGCCGTGTGGGAGCGGGACGACGCCGGGGTCGGCGCGTGATCCGCCTCGGGGCCGGGCGCCTGGACCGGATCGTCGCGGTGGGCGCGCACTGCGACGACATCGCCATCGGCGCCGGCGGCACACTGCTGACGCTGTGCCTCGCGCGACCGGGTGTCCGCGTCGACGCGCTGGTGCTCTCCGGCGGTGGCAGCGAGCGGGAGCAGGAGGAGGCGGCCGCGCTCGCCGCCTTCTGCCCGGGCGCCGACCTGCGGCTGACCGTGCACAAGCTGCCCGACGGCCGGCTGCCGGCGCACTGGGAGGAGGCCAAGGCCGCGGTCGAGGAGCTGCGCGCTCAGACCGACCCGGATCTGGTCCTGGCCCCGCGCATCGCTGACGCGCACCAGGATCACCGCGGCCTGGCGAAGCTGATCCCCACCGCGTTCCGCGACCATCTCGTGCTCGGCTACGAGATCGTCAAGTGGGACGGCGATCTCGGCCGTCCGGCGGCGTACCAGCCGCTGTCGTCGGAGATCGCCGAACAGAAGGTGCGGCTGTTGCAGGAGCACTACCCCTCGCAGCGGCACCGGCCCTGGTACGACCGGGAGGCCTTCCTCGGCCTTGCCCGGATCCGCGGCATCGAATGCCAGGCGCGCTATGCCGAGGCGTTCGACGTCGCCAAACTCACGCTCAACCTGGGGGGTTGAACCTTGCGCGTACTACTGACCGGACACCAGGGCTATCTGGGCACCGTGATGGCCCCGGTCCTCGCGGCCGCCGGACACGAGGTCGTCGGCCTGGACGCCGGCCTGTTCGCCGACTGCGTCCTCGGCCCGACGCCCGCGGACCCGCCGGGGCACCGGGTGGACCTGCGCGACGTCACGGCCGAACACGTGGCCGGGGTGGACGCCGTGATCCACCTGGCCGCGCTGTCCAACGACCCGCTGGGATCGCTGGCGCCGGACCTCACCTACGACATCAACCACCACGCGTCCGTACGGCTGGCCCGGCTGGCCCGCGACGCCGGAGTGCAGCGCTTCCTGTACGCGTCCACCTGCTCGGTCTACGGCGCCGCGGGCGGCGACGATCTGGTGGCCGAGGACGCCCCGCTGCGCCCGGTCACGCCGTACGCGGAGTCCAAGGTGCGGGTGGAGGACGATGTGCACGCGCTCGCCGACGGCGACTTCAGCCCGGTGTACATGCGCAACGCCACCGCCTTCGGCTACTCGCCCCGGCTGCGCGCCGACATCGTGCTGAACAACCTGGTGGGCCACGCGCTCCTGTCCGGCGAAGTCCTTGTGCTCTCCGACGGCACGCCCTGGCGCCCGCTGGTGCACGCCGCCGACATCGCCCGGGCCTTCGCGGCCGCGCTGACCGCGCCGCGGGAAGCGGTGCACGACCGGGCGTTCAACATCGGCAGCGAGACCAACAACGTCACGGTCGCCGAGATCGCCGAGCAGGTCGCCGAGGCGGTGCCGGGCTCCAAGGTGAACATCACCGGGGAGAACGGCGCCGATCCGCGGTCGTACCGGGTGGACTTCTCCCGGTTCCGCGCCGCGATCCCCGGCTTCGACTGCGAGTGGACGGTCAAGCGCGGTGCGCTCGAACTGGCCGACGCCTACGGGAAGTTCGGGCTGACCAAGGAGGACTTCGACCGGCGCTTCACCCGCCTCGCCGTGCTGCGCGCGGCCTCCGACGCCGGCACCGTCGACGAGACCCTGCGGTGGCGCCGGTGACCACACATGTAAAAAAGGGTGCCGGCGACGAGATGTACGCCCTGGTGGAGCGGCTGTACCCGCTGTGCCGGAGCATCACCGGCGACGGGGTGCGCGCCACCCTGGACATCGTCGGCGAGTACGTCCCGCTGCAGATGCACGAGGTGCCGACCGGGACCCAGGTCCTCGACTGGACGGTGCCGCAGGAGTGGAACATCCGCGACGCGTACATCGCCGACGCCGCGGGCCACCGGGTCGTCGACTTCGCCGCGTCCAGCCTGCACGTGCTCGGCTACAGCGTGCCGGTGTCGGCGACCATGCCGCTCACCGAACTGCGTGAACACCTGCACACCCTGCCCGACCACCCGTCCTGGGTGCCGTACCGCACCAGCTACTACCAGCCGGAGTGGGGGTTCTGCCTGGCCCAGGACACCCTGGACGCGATGCCGGACGGCGCGTACGAGGTGCGCATCGACTCCACGCTCGCCGACGGCCATCTCACCTACGCCGAGCATGTGGTTCCCGGGCAGGTCGCCGACGAGGTGATCGTCTCCTGCCACACCTGCCACCCGGCGCTCGCGAACGACAACATGGCCGGCGTGGCGGTGGCGACGTACCTGGCCCGGGCGCTGGCCGAGGAAACGCCGTACTACACCTACCGGTTCATCTTCGCGCCCGGCACCATCGGGGCGATCACCTGGCTGGCCCGCAACGCGGCGCGGGTGGAGCGGGTCAAGCACGGGCTGGTGCTGGCCTGCGCCGGCGACCCGGGCAGCCTGACGTACAAGCAGAGCAGACGCGGCGACGCCGAGATCGACAAGGTGCTGCGGCACGTGCTGGCCGTCTCCGAACGTCCGCACCAGATCAACGAGTTCACCCCGTACGGCTACGACGAGCGGCAGTACTGCTCGCCCGGGTTCGACCTCGGCGTCGGCTCGCTCACCCGGACCCCGTACGCGGGCTACCCCGAGTACCACACCTCGGCGGACAACCTGGACTTCGTCTCCCCGGAGGCGATGGCCGACACCCTCGCGGTCTGCCGCGAGGCGTTCGCCGTCCTCGACCGCAACCGGCGCTACGTCAACCTCAGTCCCTACGGCGAACCACAGCTGGGACGGCGCGGGTTGTACGACGCGCTCGGTGGGCGCAGCGACACCAAGCAGGCCCAGATGGCCATGCTCTGGGTGCTCAGCCTCTCCGACGGCGAGCACGGTCTGCTGGACGTCGCCGAGCGGTCCGGGCTGCCGTTCGACGCCGTGGCCGCAGCGGCCGACGCCCTGCACGAGGCAGGGCTGATCAAGACATGACGTCCATGCCCGTCGAGGGGGAGAGTTCCCGGACAACGGCGCCGCCGGCCCGATCCGCCAAGCGGGCCCTGGTCGGCCGGCTGTCCTGGGGACTGGCCGACCAGGCGGCCTCCAGCATCAGCAACTTCGCGGTGGGCATCTACGTGGCCCGCTCGCTGGGGGTCACCGCGTTCGGTGTGTTCAGCCTGGCCTGGGTGACCTACGGCGTGGTGCTGAACGTCTCCCGGGGCCTGGCGACCGACCCGCTCGTGGTGCGCTTCAGCGGCGTGCCGGAGGCGTCCTGGCGCGGGGCGGTGGTCCGGTCGTCGGGTACCGCGTTCGGCGTGGGTACCGCCATCGGTGTGGTGTCTGTGGCGGCCGGGCTGGGTCTCGGCGGCCGGCTGGGGCCCGCGTTCGTCTGCCTGGGCGTCATGCTGCCGGGGCTGCTGCTGCAGGACGCCTGGCGGTTCTCGTTCTTCGCCGCGGGCAACGGGCGCAAGGCTTTCGTCAACGACGTCGTGTGGTGTGTGGCGCTCGTCCCGGCCATGGTGCTGGCGGCCCGCGTGGGCACCGTTGCCGCCTTCGTCCTCGCCTGGGGCGCGTCCGCCGCGGTGGCCGCCGCGTACGGCTGCCTCCAGTCCGGCATCCGGCCCCGGATGACCGAGGCGCGCGGGTGGCTGCGCGAGCAGCGCGATCTCGGCTACCGGTATCTCGTCGAGAACGTCAGCCTCAGCGGTGCGAGCCAACTGCGGGCCTACGGGCTCGGCGCGATCGTCGGGCTCGGCGCGGTGGGCGCGGTGCGGGGTGCCGAGCTCCTGATGGGCCCCTTCCTCGCCGTGCTGATGGGACTGTCCCTGGTCACCGTCCCGGAGGCGGCACGGGTGCTGCGGCAGGCCCCACACCGCCTCGGCAGGTTCTGTCTCCTGCTGGGCGGCGGGCA
This sequence comes from Streptomyces sp. NPDC031474, assembly GCF_055581185.1. Lineage (NCBI taxonomy): Bacteria > Bacillati > Actinomycetota > Actinomycetes > Kitasatosporales > Streptomycetaceae > Streptomyces > Streptomyces sp. NPDC031474. Next base: position 308,660 of record NZ_JBVIJX010000002.1, on the reverse strand, counting down.
GGCCACCGCCGCGCTGCTCTGGGGCGGTTCGCTGCTGCTGCTGCCGAACCGGCTCGGTGAGCTGGCGCTCGGCAGCGTCTGGCACTCGGCCTCGCAGCTCCTGCTGCCGATCACCTTCAGCGTCGCGGGCGCCGGCCTCGGCACCGGCGCGGCGGCCGGGCTGCGCGCCCTCGGTGCCGCCAAGCGCAGCCTGCGCTCCCAGCTGTTCGCCTCCGTCTGCTACGTCGGCGGCGGCCTCGGCGGAGCGGCCCTCGCCGGCACGGTCGGCTCGGCCTGGGGCGTAGCCGCGGCCACCGTCGGCGGCTCGGCCGTGTGGTGGCTGCAACTGCGCTTCGCCCTGCGCGAGCGCCACCCCAACTCCGTTCCCGAAGTGAGGACTTCATGACCTCCCAACCCAGGCTGACGATCGGCCTGCCCGTCTACAACGGCGAGGAGTACCTGGCCGAGTCGCTCGACGCCCTGCTCGGCCAGACCTACGAGGACTTCGAGCTGGTCATCTCCGACAACGCCTCCGCCGACGGGACCGAGGACATCTGCCGCAAGTACGCCGCGCAGGACTCCCGCATCCGCTACCTCCGGCTGCCCCGGAACATCGGCGCCACGCCGAACCACAACCGGGTGTTCGCCGAGTGCCGCGGCGAGCTCTTCAAGTGGGCTTCGCACGACGACCTCTACGCCCGCGACCTGCTGCGCCGCTGCATCGAGGCGCTGGACGAGCGGCCGGACGTCATCCTCGCCCACGCCGACCAGGCGGTCATCGACGAGAACGGCCAGGTGAAGGTCCCCTACGAGTACACCCTCGCCACCGGCTCACCGCACGCGCCGGAGCGCTTCCGCAGCATGCTGTTCGAGCCCGGCGGCGACGACTTCTACGGCGTGATCCGGGCCGACGCACTGCGCCGGGTCACGCCGATGGACAGCTACCACCACGCGGACCGCACCTTCGTCGCCGAGATCGCCCTGCACGGGCCCTTCCACCAGGTGCCGGAGCTGCTGTACTTCCGCCGCGACCACCCCACCCGCGCCGAGCGGGCGAACCCGTCCAAGCGCTCCCGGTGCGTCAACCTGGACCCGCGCCGGGCAGGCCCGCTGCACCCGACGCCCCGGCTGCTCGCCGAGTACGTCTGGGGCTTCGTCGCGGCGATCCGGCGGGCGCCGTTGTCCCCGGCCGACCGGCGCGCCTGCTACCGCCACCTGGCCGCATGGATGACCAGCCGGGTCCGGCCGGGCGCCGGCGAGCGGGTCGAGGACCGCGCCCCGGTCGACCCGGCCCTGCTCACCGTCTCCGTCGACGCACTCGTCGCCGGCCGTGAAGGGAGGCAGGCATGACGTCCACGGAGCAGACCCCGGTGCGCGTCGGGGTGTTCGGTCTGCTCGGCTCCGGCAACCTCGGCAACGACGGGTCGCTGGAAGCCGTACTCGGCTACCTCCGCACCGAGCATCCGGACGCGAGCGTGGACGCGCTGTGCGGCGGACCCGAGGCGGTGACCGCCAAGTTCGGGATCCCCGCGACGCGGCTGCACTGGAACCGCGCGGAGTACCGGACCGCGTCCCGTGCGGGCGCGGTCGCGTCGAAGGGACTCGGCAAACTCGTCGACGCTTTCCGCACCGCCGCCTGGGTCCGCCGGCACGACGTGGTCATCGTGCCGGGCATGGGCGTCCTGGAGGCCACCCTGCCGCTGCGGCCGTGGGGCTTCCCCTACTCGCTCTTCCTGCTCAGCGCGAGCGGACGGCTGCTGGGCACCCGGGTCGCCCTGGTCAGCGTCGGCGCCGCCGAGATCCAGAGCCGCCCGACCCGGGCCCTGGTGCGCTGGTCGGCACGGCTCGCCGCGTACCGGTCGTACCGGGACACCCAGTCCCGCGACGCGATGCGCGCGATGGGCGTGGACACCGCCCGCGACGAGGTCTACCCCGACCTCGCGTTCTCCCTGCCGACGCCACCGGCGAGCGCGCCCACCGCCGCGCCGGGTCCCGTCTGCCTCGGCGTCATGGACTTCCACGGCGGCAACGACGACCGCGCCCGTGCCGACGAGATATTCCGGCGCTACCTCGACGGGACGATCACGTTCGTCCGCGCGCTCGTCGAGGAGGGCAGACCGGTCCGGCTCCTCACCGGCGACCAGTGCGATCTGTCGGTGGTCGCCGCGATCCTCGACGCCGTCGACTCACCGCTGGTCACCGCGGCCGAACCGGCCTCACTGGCCGACCTGATGAACGAGATGGCGGCCGCCGACACCGTGGTGGCCGTGCGCTACCACAACCTGATCTGCGCGCTGAAGACCGGAACGCCCGTGCTCGCCCTGTGCTACGCGGCGAAGAGCAACGCGCTCATGGACCGGATGGGCCTCGGCGCGTACTGCCACCCGGCACGCGAGGTCGACGCCGACCGGCTGCTCGAGCAGTTCCGGGACCTGGAGAAACACGCGGCGGAGGTACGGCAGACCCTCACCGAGCGAAACCGGGTCGCCGCACAGCAACTCGCCCAGCAGTTCACCGCCTTGACCACGACCCTGTTCCCGACGACCGACCACGAGCAGGCCCACGCCCGGCAGGAGGCTCCATGAAAGCGATCGAAGTCCCGGAGATCGCCGGCGCGTACCTGTTCGAGCCGACGCCGTACGCCGACGAACGCGGCTTCTTCTGCCGCACCTTCGACGCCGATGTCGTCCGCTCGGTGGGCCTCGACCCGCACGCCTTCGTCCAGGACAGCGTGTCCCGCTCGGTCCGGGGTGTGCTGCGCGGCCTGCACCTGCGCTCCGGCGCCGGCGAGGCCAAGCTGGTGCGGTGCTCGTACGGGCAGATCTTCGACGTCGTCGTGGACCTGCGGCCGCACTCGCCGACGTACCTGGGCCGGGCCTTCTTCGAGCTGTCCGGCGAGACGCAGCAGACCGTGTACATCCCGGCGGGATGCGCGCACGGCTTCCAGGCTCTTACCGAAATCGCGGACACCTCTTACCGTATCGACCGTCAGCACGATCCGTCCGAGGACGTGACGATCGCCTTCGACGACCCGGAGCTCGCCATTCCCTGGCCGCTGCCGGTCACATCGATGTCCCAGCGGGACCGCGAGGCGCCGAGCCTCGCCGAGGTCCTGAAGCAACAGTAGAAAGTTGAGGTCGGTGTGGACACCGTAGACACCGCGGAACTCCTCCTGCCCCGGTCGCGGAGCGCGAACGAGCGGCTGCACGCCATGATCCCCGGGGGCGCGCACACCTACGCCAAGGGCGACGACCAGTACCCCGAGCACGTGGCCCCGGTCATCAGCCACGGCCACGGAGCCCACGTGTGGGACGTCGACGGCAACAGCTACATCGAGTACGGCTCCGGTCTGCGGTCGGTCAGCCTCGGCCACGCCCACCCACGCGTGATCGAGGCGGTGCGCAGGCAACTCGACCGCGGCAGCAACTTCGTCCGGCCGTCCATCGTGGAGGTCGAAGCCGCGGAACTGTTCCTGGCGACGGTGCCCACCGCCGAGATGGTGAAGTTCGCGAAGAACGGCTCCGACGCCACCACCGCCGCGGTGCGCCTCGCCCGCGCCGCCACCGGGCGCCCGCGGGTGGCTCTCTGCGCCGACCATCCCTTCTTCTCCGTCGACGACTGGTTCATCGGCACCACCCCGATGTCCGCCGGCATTCCGGCGGCGACCAACGAGCTCACCGTGTCCTTCCCCTACGGTGACCTGGCCGCCACGGAGGCACTGCTCACCCGGTACCAGGGCGAGGTCGCCTGCCTGATCCTCGAACCCGCCACCCACACCGAGCCGCCGCCCGGGTACCTCGCCGGCCTGCGCGAACTCGCCGACCGGCACGGCTGCGTACTGATCTTCGATGAGATGATCACCGGTCTGCGCTGGTCCGAGGCGGGCGCCCAGGGCCTGTACGGCGTCGTCCCCGACCTCTCCACCTTCGGCAAGGCGCTGGGCAACGGGTTCGCCGTCTCCGCGCTGGCCGGGCGCCGCGAGCTGATGGAGCGGGGCGGGCTGCGTCACTCCGGCGAGCGGGTGTTCCTGCTGTCCACCACGCACGGGGCGGAGACGCACTCCCTGGCAGCCGCGATGGCCGTGCTCACCACCTACGTCGAAGAGGGCGTCACCGCGCGGCTGCACGCCCTCGGCGAGCGGTTGGCGGCCGGTGTCCGCGACGCCGCGGCCGCCATGGGCGTCGGCGACCACCTCGTCGTCCGGGGCCGGGCCAGCAACCTGGTCTTCGCCACCCTCGACGAGAACCTCCAGCCGTCACAGCGGTACCGCACGCTGTTCCTGCGCCGGCTTCTCGCGGGCGGGGTGCTGGCCCCGTCGTTCGTGGTGAGCAGCGCGCTCGACGACGCCGACATCGATCACACCGTCGACGTGGTGGCCCAGGCGTGTGCGGTGTACCGGAAGGCACTTGACTCGGCCGACCCCACCCCCTGGCTGGCCGGGCGGCCTGTGCAACCCGTGTTCCGGCGCTTGGCGTGACATGACGTGCCGTGCCGTGCCGTGACATGACGTGACGTCAGCGGCGTTCTGGCTGACGGGCGTCGGCGGTCCGGTCGATCAGCCACGCGGTCGCCGGGATCACCGCCAGCGCGGTGCACCAGCCGGCGAGGACGTCGGTCGGGTAGTGCGCGCCCAGGGCGACCTGCGCCCAGCCCATGGCGGCGCCGGCGACCAGCGCCGCGGCGAGAACGAGTGACGTGCCGGCCGTCCTGGCGAGGCCGAGCCGGCCGGTCGCGGGCAGGGCCACCACGAGGGCGAGCGAGGTGAGGAAGGCGGTGTGCCCGCTCGGATAGGACAGGTTGTCGTCGCCGTGGATGGTGCGTCCCACCACGTGCTTGAGCAGCGTCGTCGTCCCCACGGTCAGGGCGGGGCCGGCGACGACGAGCACCGCCGCGCGATGACGCCGAAGCAGCAGGCAGCCCGCCACGACGGCCGTGACAAGCATCGCCGATCCGGCGGGCTCCCCCAGGAAGTCCAGGACCAGGGCGACGCGCCTCCAGGGCGGCCGCACACTGTCCGCCGTCGGCTGGACGATCCACCGGTCCACTCTGCCGGGCTCGCCGTGGCCGGCGTACACGATCCCGAGCACGACGACCACCAGCGCGGCGAGCGCCGCGATCGGTCCGAGCCATGCGCGCAGCGACCGGGGCAGCACCGGGGGCGCCGACCGGCCGGTCCCCCGCCCACCGCGTCCGGTCCCCACGGTGCTTCGGTCGCCGGCTGCCGCTGCAACCCTGCGATGCATCTCCCCCTCCTGCACCAACTGAGCCGGACCGGCCGTCACCCTGGCCAAGAACGTCGGAATCAGTCTCTGTTCGCCACCCTAACCAACTGAACTGGGCCCAGTACACCCGTCGCGCGCCCGTGACCAGCTCTTCGGCCATCGTGTTCAGGTTGCTTTCAGGCCTGGACGGGCCTCGGGCAACGAAGGCACCAGAGGCGCCAAAACTCTGGCAAAGGGGTCTGGGGCAAGCGGCGGGCACCGTGCCATCGTGCCTGCCATGACGACTGATCACCTCACTCACGACCGGCATGCGCGCCACGCCCGACACACAGCGAGCAAGGTGCCGGAGGTGACCGTCTACTTCTGGATCATCAAGGTGCTGACGACGGGCATGGGCGAGACGGCCTCCGACTTTCTCGCCCATCTGCTCGGCCCTGTCCCCGCTGTCGGCGTCGGCGGCGTCGCCCTGGCGGCCGCTCTGGTGGTGCAGTTCGCCGTCCGCCGGTACGTGGCCTGGATCTACTGGACGGCGATCGTCATGGTCAGCGTGTTCGGCACGATGGCCGCCGACGTCCTGCACGTCGGCCTCGGTGTGCCGTACACGCTGTCGACGCCGTTCTTCATGGTGGCGCTGGCCGCCGTCTTCGCCCTCTGGTACCGCAGCGAACGCACCCTGTCCATCCACAGCATCCACACCCGGCGCCGCGAGACCTTCTACTGGGCCGCGGTGCTGGCCACCTTCGCGTTGGGCACTGCCGCGGGCGACCTCACCGCCACGATCGGCCTCGGCTACCTGGGTTCCGCGGTGCTGTACGCCGTCGCGATCGCCGTACCGGCCGTCGCTCACCGAGGGGGGAGCCTGAACGCGGTGACCGCCTTCTGGACCGCGTACGTCATCACCCGCCCGCTGGGGGCCTCCGTCGCCGACTGGATGGCCGTCGGCCACGACCGAGGCGGACTCGACCTGGGTCTGGGGCCGGTCACGCTGTCCTGGACGGTGGCCATCCTCGGCTTCGTCGGCTATCTGGCGGCCTCTCACAAGGACGTCCGGCATGACGTCATGCCGTGAGGGGCCGAGCGCGGCCGACGTCACCCGGCGGGCAGGCTGACCACGAACCGCGCCCCGGGTGTATGCCCGGGGTCGTACGCCACCTCGCCGCCGACGGAGCGGGCCAGGCGTCGCGCCAGCGGCAGCCCCAGGCCCGCTCCCCCGTGGCCGTCGCCGGGATCCGCACGTCGACCGGGCTCGAAGAGCTGTCCGACGAACGAGGGCGGTACGCCGGGACCGTCGTCGACGACGTCGACACGCACGCCGTCGGGTGTGCGGCAGGCGCCAACGGTGACGCCGGCGCGGGCGTAGCGGCAGGCGTTGGCGAGGAGCGGGCTGACGATGCGTTCGAGGAGGGCGGGTGGGACCCCGGCCGTCAGAGGTGCGCTGTCGGTGGTGACCGTCAAGTGGGGCGGCACGTCCAGGAGTTCGGCGAGGCGGTGCAGCGTGGGCAGGATGTCGGCGGTGCCCGGAGCGGTGACTGTGCCGCCCCGGGCGTCGTCCAGGAGGGTGTCGCAGATGGTCCGCATGGACTCGGCGGCATCCGCGATGACCTTGTGGGCGGCGCGGGTCTCGTCCGCCGTGCGCGGGCGGGTCTGCCACCAGTCGAGTTCGGCGATGATCCGGCTCAGCGGGGTACGCAGCTCGTGCGAGAGCTCGCCGGTGAGCTGCCGCTCGTAGCGCAGAAGGGTGCGGATGCGGTCCAGCATGGAGTCCAGCGACGTACCGAGGCGGGCGAGTTCGGCCGGGTGGCGCATCTGGCCGAAGCGTTCTTCGGAGGCGACGGCGCTCCACTGGATGGCCTGGTCGGTCATAGTGCGGACGGGCCGCAGCGCGCGGCCGACCGCCAGCCGGGTCAGGGCGTAGGTGCAGGCGAGCATCACGGCGTCCAGGGCGAGCGAGCCCAGGAGCAGCGTGTCGGCCGAACTCCGGTAGGGGGAGAGGTCGAGTGCCGTGACCACCGTGGCCTCGCTCTTCTCCCCGGACACCGGCTGCGAGCACAGCCGGAGGGGGCCGTGGACGTCGGCGGTGACGCAGTGCCGCCCGCCGCGCCCGGCGAGCGCGTCGGCGACGCGGGTCAGGGGGCCGGCGTTCGGCGGCTCTTCCAGCAGGCGTCGGCCGGTGTAGATCCAGACGTTGGTGTCGAGGAGTTCGTCGTGGGACGTTTCCAGGACGCGTACCGTCGTGCCGCTGGTGTCGACGGTCGTCGCGACGGCGGCGGCGCGGGTGCGCAGTTCGTCGTCCGCCTGGTGCTGGAGGCGGTGGCCGGCCACGGCGTTGAAGGCGACGGTGAGGACCAGCATCAGCAGCGTGGCCGTGGTGAGGGCCACCAGGGAGAGCCGGCCGCGCAGTGTGCGGGGCGCCGGCCGGTGGCGCAGGGCGGTCGTGGCGGGCCGCGGCTGGTGGCGGATACCGCTCATGACAGACGGTGGCCGATCCCGCGGGCCGTGCCGATCGTGCGGTCGCTGCCCGCCTCGCGCAGCTTGTGGCGCAGTCGGGTCAGGTACTGGTCGAGGGTGTTGTCGTGGACCTGGGCGCCCTCGGGCCAGCCTGCCCTGACCAGCTCGCGGCGGCGCACGGTGCCGCCGGAGGCCGCCATGAGCACGGCCAGGAGACGGAACTCGGTCGGGGTCAGATCGACCCGGTTTCCTCGGACGCTGACCATGTGCCGGACGGCGTCCAGTACCAGGTCTCCGGTCGTGGCGGCAGGTGGCGGCGCGGCCCGTTTCAGGGCTGCCCGCAGGCGGGCCGCGAGTTCGGTGAGGTGGAACGGCTTGGTGAGGTAGTCGTCGCCGCCGGCCGAGAACCCGGCGAGCCGGTCGGGCAGCCGGTGATGGGCGGTCAGGAAGATGACCGGGGAGAGGAATCCGTTCGCGCGCATCGCCTGGCACACGTCCCGCCCGTCGGCGTCGGGCAGCCCGATGTCGAGCACGGCGGCACAGATGTCGGCGGTGGCCAGCCGCAGGGGCGGTGGCGCCGTCCGGCGCGGGCACGGTGTCGAAGTCCTCCTCGCGCAGCCCGCGCATCAGCACGTCACGCAGGTCGTGATCGTCCTCGACCACCAGGATCGTCCGGCGCATGGCCCTCCTTCTGTGCTCGTGCCGTGTCCGTCGTAGGAGGGGTCGAGCGCTCGGGCAGGCGGCGGGCCACGGCGCACAGGCACACTCCCAGCCAGCCGAGCGCGAACAGCCAGCCGCCGGCGACGTCGGTGAACCAGTGCACCCCGAGGTAGACGCGGGTCAGTCCGACCAGCGCGCCCCAGCCGCCGATGACCAGCGCGAGCAGGGTCGCGCCCCGTGGGGCGCGCACTCGGACGGCGATGATCAGCAGCCCCGCGGTGAGGGCCGCCGTGGTGGTGTGACCGGACGGGAACGCCCATCCCGAGGCATGCGTCTCCCAGTCCGTCAGGGGTGGCCGCGGCCGCGCGACGAGCGTCATCACCGCGTACCGCAGCGCCTGGCCCCCTGCGAGGCAGGCCAGACAGAGCGCGACGGCGAGCGCGCGCTGCCGGAGGGTGCGTCCCGCGATGATTCCGGCCAGCGCGGCCAGCGCGAACGGGATGAGGCCCGTCCCGGTGGCGGTCAGCCCGCGGGCGAACGCCACCGCCACGTCGGGGCGGTGGCCGACGGACCACGACAGCAGGTCGGCGTCCGCGAACAGCGGCCCGCCGTCGTGGCCCGCCACGACCACGGTCAGTACGCCGAACGCCGCCCATGCGCCGAGGCCGCAGCTGCCGGCCAGTTCGGCGACGTCGCCGCGCTTCATGACGCCGCCACCAGCAGCGGACGCAGGCGGGTGGCCGTGAGCCGCAGGGCCGCGGCCTCAGCACGCCTGCGCAGTGCCGACATGACGAGCAGGGCGGTCAGCGCGCCCACCACGACCCCTGCCAGCACGTCGTGGGGGTAGTGTGCGCCGACCCAGACCCGTGAGGCCGCCATCGCGCAGGCGGCCACCGCGGCGAGGGCGCCGAGCCGACGGGAGACGAAGAGCAGGCCGACGGCAGCGGCCGCGGCGATGGCCGCGTGGTTGCTGGGGAAGGACCAGTCGCCCGGCGCGGGACACGCCTCCAGCGTCGCCGCCCGTAGGCTCTGACATGGCCGGTCCTCTCGCACCAGAAGCTTCAGCACCGCATCCGCCGCGTAGGCGACGACCACGGCGAACGGCACGGCGAGCGCCGTCACGGACGCGGTGGCTCCCGCCCGCCGGGCGCGCCACCAGCCGATCGTCATGAGCGCCGCGAACAGGGCGAGTCCGTACGTCGACCACGCCGACGCCGTGTCGTCCAGCCACGCGGGAGCGTGCCGGGCGAGGTTCACCACATCGGTGTAGGCCGAGCCGTCGACCGACGAGCCGTCGAGGGCGAGGATCATCCGCGTGCCTCCTCGGCCTTCGCCCGCGCGTCACGGCGTGAGCGGTACGCCTCGGCGGCGAGCGGAATCAGCGACAGGGCCACGATCACCGCGACGATCGGCAGCAGATACCGGTCCACGTTCGGCACGGAGGAGCCCAGCGCGTATCCCGCCAGCGTGAGACCGAGGCTCCACACCAGCCCGCCCGCCACCTGCCACCCGGTGAACGTCCGCACCGGCACCCGCAGGGCGCCCGCCATCGGGTTCAGGACGGTGCGCACCACCGGGACGAAGCGGGCCAGCACGATCGCCTTCGCGTATCCGTAGCGCTCCAGAAGCTCCTCCGCGCGCTGCGCCCCCTCGTGCAGACGGGCCGAGCGGCTGCGGGCGAGCAGGGCGCCGCCCGCTCTTCGGCCCAGGAGATATCCGCACTGGGCGCCCGCCAGCGCCCCCACCGCCGCGGCGACCAGCAGCGGGGCGAGGGAGAGTCTCAGGCCGCGGTCGGCGGAGCCGGTGCACAGCAGACCGGCCGTGAACAGCAGCGAGTCGCCCGGCAGGAAGAAGCCGATCAACAGGCCGGTCTCGGCGAACAGCACCACACCCACGCCCAGCACGCCGAAGGCGGACAGCAACGACCGGGCGTCCAGCACATTGACGGCGAGCTGCGACGATAGGTGCATGGCTGTGGTCATCGTCGAGAGCCCTTTCGTCGTTCGACCTTCGTCGTTCGTCCTTCGGCGTTCGACCTTCGTCCCGGCCGTCGGACGCTGGGAACGCCCGGCATGGCGGCGCCGACAACTGACTACAATCCTGTAGACGGTCTACTGCACTGTAGACGATGGCGGAGTGAGGAACGTTCCCATGACCGACGCGAGGGACGAGAGACGGCCGGCCGGCGAGCTCGAAGCCGCCGTCATGGCCGCGCTGTGGGCCGCCGGGGTCCCCCTCACGCCCGGGCGGCTGCAGACCGAACTCGGCTTCGGCCTGGCCCGCACGACGGTGGCGACGATACTGACCCGGCTGCACGAGAAGGGCGCCGTCAGCCGCGAGCGGCAGGGGCGCGGCTACGCCTACTCCCCCGTGCAGGACGCTCCCGGCCTGACCGCCCGGCGCATGCACACCGAACTCGACCGCGACACCGACCGGGAGACGGTCCTGGCCCGCTTCGTCGCCCAGCTCAGCCCCGGCGACGAACAGCATCTGCGCCGGCTCCTGGAGAGTGACGAGCGATGACCGCCCTGCTGCTCGTCCCGCTGGTCCTGCCCTTCCTCGCACCCGTGCTGGCCCGCCGGACCCTCGACCGCCTCGCCCCCGCCACCGCGCTGTGGGTGCTCACCGCCTCGGCCCTGGCACTGGCGGGAACCTGCGTCGCCGCCCTCGGCGCCCTGGTGCTCACCGGACTGCTCAAGCTCCCTGCCTTCGCCGCCCTCGGCGAGCTCGTCCACCCCCTGCGGACCCCCTCGGACCATTTCGTCCTCCCCGCGGCCGTGGCGGCCACCGGAGTGCTCACCCTCAGCGTCTGGACCCTGGTGCGCTCCGCGTTCCGGCAGACCCGCGCCTGGCGTACCGCCCGGACTCAGGCCGACCGCCGCCCCACCGCCGGCGACCTGTGCGTCGTCGACTCGCCCCACCCGGACGCGTACGCCCTGCCCGGGCGGCCCCACCGCATCGTCGTCACCACGGCGATGCTGCGCAGCCTCGGCTCCGCCGAGCGCGAGGCCCTCTTCGCCCATGAACGCGCCCACAACCGGGCCTGCCACCACTACTTCCTGGCCGCGGCCGAACTCGCGGCGCACTGCCACCCCGCCCTGCGCACTGCCCGCGAGACCATCCGGCTCGCCGCGGAGCGGGCCGCCGACGAGGCCGCCGCCACCGCCGTCGGCGACCGGCGCCTGATCGCCACGGCCATCGCCCGCGCCGCCCTCGCCGGCCACGCCTCCCCCTCCGACCGCCCGGACTTCGCACCCGCGGCGACGACCGGCCCCGTGCCGCAGCGCGTCGCCGCCCTCCTGCGGCCCGTCGAGGGGCGTTCGCGCGCCCGGCGTTTCACCGCGTTCCTCCTCGTGGCCTGCACGGTCCTGTCCGTCGCCGCCGGAACGGCCGGCGTGGCCGACTTCCACCACGAGGTCGAGATCGCCCAGGGCGAGGACGGCCCGTGACCGGCCCGGCCCGCGGGCGGCTCCGCCGAGAGGGCGCGTAGCGAGAGAGCACGTAGTACCGGGGTACTACGCGCCCGGCGCGGTTCAGCCTCCCGGTACCACCGGATCGGGGTGATTCGCCTCTTAGCGTTGCGGGTGAGGCGTCGGAGGTGAGGACGCCCGAGCCCGACAGGGAGAACGCGAATGATCGACGCACAGCGGTTGACCAAGAGGTACGGGGAGAAGACGGCCGTGGACGGGCTGGACTTCGTCGTGAAGCCCGGCACCGTGACCGGCTTCCTGGGGCCCAACGGCGCGGGCAAGTCCACGACCATGCGCATGATCGTCGGCCTCGACGCTCCCACCAGCGGCTCCGTCACCGTCAACGGCCAGCCCTACGCCCACCACCGGGCGCCGTTGCAGGAGGTCGGCGCGCTGTTGGAGGCGAAGTCGATCCACCCGGGCCGCTCGGCGTACAACCACCTCAGGGCCCTCGCGCTGACCCACGGCATTCCGGGTCGCCGGGTCGACGAGGTCATCGACCTCGCGGGCCTCGGCAGCGTGGCGAAGAAGCGGGCCGGCGCGTTCTCCCTCGGTATGGGGCAGCGGCTGGGCATCGCCGCGGCGCTGCTGGGCGATCCGCAGACGGTGATGCTGGACGAGCCGGTCAACGGGCTGGACCCGGAGGGTGTGCTCTGGATCCGCAACCTGCTCAAGGGGCTCGCCGACGAGGGCCGGACGGTGTTCGTGTCCTCGCACCTGATGAGCGAGATGGCGCTGGTCGCGGACCATTTGATCGTCGTGGGGCGCGGGCGGCTGCTGGCCGACACCACCGTGGCGGACCTGATCCGCGAGGCGGGCGGGGACTCGGTGAGCGTCGTGACACAGGACCCGGCGCGGCTGCGGGACGTACTGGCGGGGCCGGGCGTCGACGTCACCGGCCGGATCGGCTCCGAGGAACTCCAGGTGACCGGGCTGACCGCCCGCGAGATCGGGCTGAAGGCCGCCGAGCACGGGATCGCGCTGTTCGGGCTGAGCGCGCGGACCGTGTCACTGGAGGAGGCGTTCATGGACCTGACCAGGGACGCCGTGGAGTACCACGGCTCCACGACCACGATCGAGACCCTTGAGAGGCCCGCATGAGCACCCTCACCGCAACAGCCGAGGAACCCCGCACCACCCCTGCCCGCCCCGTCTACCGGGTGACCGGACGGCGCGTGCTGACCTCGGAGTGGGCCAAGCTGTGGTCGCTGCGTTCGACGTGGATCACCCTGGGCCTCGGGCTGCTCTTCCTCGTCGCCTTCGGGCTGATCGCGTCGAGCCGCTACAAGTCGGGGATCGACTCGGGCAACATCGACAAGGACTTCGCCGACTCGACGGCCGTCAGCCTGTCCCTGTTCGGTACGAACTTCGCCCAGCTGGCCCTGGGCGTGCTCGGCGTCCTGGTCACGGCGGGCGAGTACTCGACCGGCATGATCCGCTCGACGCTCGCGGCGGTACCCCGGCGGCTGCCCGTGCTGTGGTCCAAGGCAGCGGTGTTCGGACTGGTCGCGCTGGCCGTGGGGACCCTCGGCGCGTTCGTCGCCTTCCTGATCGGGAGCGGAATCGTCTCGGGCACGCCCGCTGCCATGAGCCTCTCGCACGCCGGTGTCCTGCGGAGCCTGCTGGGCGCAGGGCTCTACCTCGGCCTGGTCGGCGTGATCGGCGCCGCCCTGGGCGCGCTGCTGCGGTCGGTGGCCGGGGGGATCTCGGTGCTGGTCGCCGCCCTGATGCTGATCCCGGGGCTCATCTCCCTGCTGCCGAGCTCCTGGCAGGACGACATCAGCCCCTACCTGCCGTCCAACGCGGGTGAGTCGATGTTCGCGCTGACCCACGACTCGACGGCCCTGTCGCCGGGCGCCGGACTGCTGGTCTTCCTGTGCTGGACGGCGCTCGCGCTGGGCGGCGCGGCGTACCGGCTCGTGCGCAGCGACGTCTGATCGCCCTCACCATGGGCAGGTGACCACCTTGACGACCGCCACCGACGACATCGGCGGGATGGGACCGCTGGTCGCCCGGCTCGGCCGGGCCGGCCAGCGGCTGCGGCACGCGGACCGAGCGCATCCGTGGGTGCTGGACACCACGGTGGTGGTGCTGGTCTTCCTGCTGTTCTGCCTGCCGGATCTGCTGCACGGGGGCGCCGGGGACGGCGACGCCCCACGCCGGTTCAGACTCGCCTTCACCCGGCTTTCCCCGCCTGCCATGCTGGCCCTGCAGGCCGGTCTCGTGCTGCCGCTGCTGTGGCGGCGGCGCAGGCCCATGGCGGCCTTCGCCACCGTCGCGGCCGTGTTCGTCCTGCAGTGGTCGCTCGGCGCCGCGCTGCGCGCGGACATCTCCCTGTTCATCGCCCTGTACAGCCTGGCCCTGCACGGGCGGCTGCGGCAGCTGCCGTGGGCCTGCGGGGCCATGGCGGCCGGCATGGTGCTGGTCGCGGTGCGCGCCTCGGCGGCGGTGTCCGTCGGGGACGCGCTGTTCTTCCTGCTGAGCACGGCGACCGCGGCCCTGGCGCTCGGGCTGATGGTGCGGATCCGCCGGGCCCAGCTCGCGGGGCTGCGGGACCGGGCGGCCCGCCTGGAGATCGAACGCGACCAGCGCAGCAGACTCGCGGCCGCCACCGAACGCACCCGTGTCGCACGCGAGATGCACGACATCGTCGGCCACAACCTGGCTGTGATGATCACTCTCGCCGACGCAGGCGCGTACGCCACCGACACCGCGCCCGAACGCGGCAAGGAGGCCCTGCAACTGATCGGCGACACCGGCCGGACGGCCCTCGGTGAACTGCGGCGCGTGCTGGGCGTCCTGCGGGAGACGTCGGACGTCCCGGACAAGGTCCCGGACCTCAGTCCGCAGCCCGGCGTCGGGGACGTCGAGGCGCTGTGCGAGGGTGTGCGCACCGTCGGCCTGGAGGTCGTCTACCGGACCGTCGGCGACGTCGAGGCCCTGGACAGCGGGGTACAGCTGACGGTCTACCGCATCGTCCAGGAAGCCCTCACCAACACCCTGAAGCACGCCGCCGGCGACACCCGGGTGCATCTGGCGATCCTCGTCGAGGACCGTCGGCTGAACATCTGGGTCCACGACACCGGCCCGGCCACCCGGCCCGGGCCTGCGAACGAGGAAGGACACGGCCTGGTGGGCATGCGGGAACGAGCGGCGCTGTACGGAGGCACCGTCAGCGCGGGGCCGACGAGCGGTGGAGGATGGAGCGTCGAGGCCGTCCTCGACCTCACGCCCCAGGGCGGTGACCGATGACCAGCGTGCTCATCGTGGACGACCAGCCGCTGCAACGCTACGGCTTCCACCTGCTCCTGGACTCCGTCGCCGAGACCGACGTCGTTGGGGAGGCCGCGCACGGCGCCGAGGCCGTCCGCAAGGCCGCCGAACTGCGCCCGGACGTCGTCCTGATGGACGTCCGGATGCCGGGCATGGACGGCATCGAGGCCACCCGGCGCATCGTCGCCGCCGGTGGCCGCTCGCGGGTGCTCGTGCTCACCACCTTCGACCTCGACGAATACGTCCACGCCGCTCTCCGCGCCGGCGCCAGCGGCTTCCTCCTCAAGGACGCGCGCCCCGAGGAGCTCCTCGCCGGAATCCGCGCGGTCGCCTCCGGCGACGCCGTCATCGCCCCCGCCCTCACCCGCCGCCTCCTGGAGGAGTACGCCCGCTACGTGCCCACGCACCGCGCGGACTCCGTCGAGAACCCGGGACTCGCCTCACTCACCGACCGCGAGCGCGAGATCCTCGTCGCCGTCGGCAAGGGCTGGACCAACGGTGAGATCGCCGCCCGGTTCGTCCTGTCCGAGTCGACCGTCAAGACCCACGTCGGCCGCGTCCTGGCCAAGATCGGAGCCCGTGACCGCATCCAGGCCGTGATCTTCGCCTACGACCAGGGGCTCGCCCGGCCCAGCGTGGACTGAACCACGCTCTGCGGCGCCGGGTGACGACCCGGCTCGCGGCCGTCCTGTTCGCCGTGGCCACCGCCGCCGTGGCGGTCACGCACGTCGCGCTGGGCCAACGGTGACGCGCAAGGACGTCGCGGACCCGGATGCGCGGAGCAGCTGACCCGCGACGGAGCGTTCGGGCAGCCGCGGTGCCGGGTGCGTTTCTTCATCTGTCGGTGTGCGGGGCTGTCGTGGGCAGTTCCACGGTGATGCGGAGCCCGCCGGCCGGGCGCGGGGTGAGGGTGAGCGTTCCGTCGTGGGCGTGGGTGATGGTCCTGACGATGGCCAGGCCGAGGCCGACGCCTGCGTGGTCGGTGTGTACGCGCTCGGTGCCGCGCCGGAAGGGTTCGGTGAAGGTCGAGGCCAGCTCCGGGGTGACCTTCTCGCCGGTGTTCTCGACAGTGAGCACCACCGTGTCGGGGTGCACGCTCGTGTCGACCCACACGGTGCCCTCTTCGGGCCGGTTGTGGACGATCGCGTTGTGCACGAGGTTCGTGGTCAGCTGCAGCAGGAGCGCCGGCGATCCGATCGTGGGGGCGATGTCGCCGCGGTTGTCGATGGTGACGCCCTGCTTTTCCGCGAGGGGGAGGAGTGTTTCGGTGGCTTCTTCCGCCATGAGGGACAGGTCGACGCGTTCCCGCGTGAAGGACCGCTGATCGGCTCGGCTGAGCAGAAGCAGTGCCTCGGTGAGGTCGATCGCCCGGGTGTTGACGGCGTGGAGGCGGTCGATGACTTCGCGGGTGTCGCACGTCGGGTCGGTGCGGGCCACGTCGATGAGGGTCTTCGAGACGGCCAGCGGGGTGCGCAGCTCGTGCGAGGCGTTGGCTGCGAATCTCCGCTGTTCGGCGACGTGTGCTTCGAGCCGCGCGAGCATCGTGTCGAAGGCGTCGGCGAGTTCGCGGAACTCGTCGTTGCGGCCCGGCAGCCGGATCCGGTGAGAGAGTGATCCGCTCGTCGCCGTGCGTGTGGCGTCGGTGATGCGGGTCAGTGGGGCCAGCATGCGGCCGGCGAGGATCCACCCTCCCACGAGGCCGAACACCAGCAGGAACGCCAACACCGCGGCTGCCCTCGGAGCGAAAACGGCCAGGAGGGCGGACCGGACGGGAAAAACATCGCTCGTGGGTCTGTCAGCGGCGTTGATGAGCATCGCCCGGTTGGGGACGTAACGCAGGAGGAACACCCATACGGCGGCCAGCAGCAGGGCGCCGGCCAGCATGAGGAACCCGGCATAGCTGAGGGTGAGTTTGACGCGAACGCTCACCCCGGACGCCCTGTCCATGCCCGCCTTCCTCGTCTCCTCCGCCTCCTTCGCCTCCTTCGCCTTCCTCTCCTCCCTCGCCTCCTTCATCTCCCTAATCTCCCTCATCTCCGGCCGTCGGCTGGGTGTCGATGCGGTAGCCGACGCCCGGCACGGTGGCGATGATCCAGGGTTCGCCGAGGCGCTTGCGCAGTGCCGAGACGGTGATGCGCACGGCGTTGGTGAACGGGTCGGCGTTCTCGTCCCACGCGCGCTCCAGGAGCTCCTCGGCGCTGATCACCCCTCCCTCGGCGGCGACGAGGACGTCGAGCACGGCGAACTGCTTCCTGGTCAGGGCGACGTAGCGGCCGTCCCGGTAGACCTCTCTGCGGAACGGGTCCAGGCGCAGGCCCGCGATCTCCCGTACGGGCGGTCTGTTGTGGGCACGCCTGCGGTCGAGTGCTCTGAGCCGCAGCACGAGTTCGCGCAGTTCGAAGGGTTTCGTGAGGTAGTCGTCGGCGCCGAGTTCGAACCCGGTGGTCTTGTCGTCGAGACGGTCGGCGGCGGTGAGCATGAGGATCGGCATGCCGCTGCCGGAGGCGACGATGCGTTTGGCGATCTCGTCGCCGGACGGTCCGGGGATGTCGCGGTCGAGGACGGCGATGTCGTAGGCGTTGATGCTCAGCAACCCCAGGGCGGTGCCGCCGTCACCTGCGATGTCGGCCGCGATCGCTTCCAGGCGCAGACCGTCGCGGATGGCTTCTGCCAGATAGGGCTCGTCCTCGACGATCAGCACACGCATGCCGTTCAGGCTACGAGGCTGCGCATATCGTCCGCGTATCGAAATCCGCATACGGGCCGGCAACACGGCGCCGCCTTGACTGGCGGCATGAATCGAACACCACTGTCGGCACGACCAGGGAACCGCCGGATGCGGCGGCCCGTGGCGGTCGGCCCGACAGCCGTCACATCAGTGATCACCGCCGCCGTCAGCCATCAGGCACGGCCCTCGGTCGATCGTGGGGGCCGGTGCGGGCATGCCGACCCCACCCAGGACCCGAGGACGCGGCAGTGATGGGCGGTGAGCGAGCGCAGACGGTGGCGCCGGTGGACACGGCGCAGACGGAGCAGGCCGGCGCCGGCCTCCTGGCCACCGGCGCCGGCGGCCGGCGCGCGGGCATCCGCCGCCTGATCCGTGCCGCCTCCCGGCCGGGGCCCTGGAAGCGCGGCCCGGTCCTCGCGGCGCTGGCGCTGCTGCTCGGGCTGCTCATGCTGCTGCACGCGAAGATCCCGAACCGGATCGGGAACCTCGGCAGCCTGGTGGAGACCTTCCTGCCGTGGTTCGGTCTGTTCGTCCCGGTGCTGCTGGCCGGGGCGCTGTGGCGCCGCTCCGCCTCCGCGGTGACCGCGCTGCTGCTGCCGGTCGTGGTGTGGCTGAACCTCTTCGGCGGACTGCTCGGCGACAAGTCCCACCCGGGCAGCGACCTCACCGTTGTCAGCCACAACGTCGGCGCCGACAATCCCGACCCGGCCGGCACCGCTCGCGACCTGGCCGCCTCCGGCGCCGACGTGCTGGCCCTGGTGGAGCTGACCGAGCAGGCCAGGGGGACGTACGAGAAGGAGCTGGCGACGGCGTACCCGTACCACGCCGTGCAGGGCACGGTCGGGCTGTGGAGCAAGCTGCCGCTGTCGGACACCCGGCCGGTCGACATCGCGCAGGACGTCGGACCGCTGGCGGACACCAAGCCGATCGAGGTCAAGTTGGCCTCCAGCCGGGCGCTGCGCACCACGGTGGTCACGGATCAGGGGCCGCTGGCGGTGTATGTGGCCCACCTGGGGTCGGTACGGGTGAATCCCAGGGTGGGCTTCTGGACGGACTCGCGGGACAGAAACGCGAAGGCGCTCGGCAAGGCCATCGCCGCCGAGCGGAACGAGCGGGTGGTGCTGCTCGGCGACCTCAACGGCACGATGGACGACCGCGCGTTCGACGGCATCACCTCGCGGCTGCGCTCGGCCCAGGACGTGGCCGGGGACGGCTTCGGCTTCAGTTGGCCGGCGAAGTTCCCGGTGGCGCGGATCGACCAGATCCTTGTCAGGGGCGTGGAGCCGGACAGCTCGTGGGTGCTGCCGGCCACCGGCAGCGACCACCTGCCGGTGGCGGCCGGAATCAGCTGGTGAGGCACCGCGAGGCCACCACGGTGACACCTCGGTGACCGCTCCACGAACGCCCGATATAGCACGTATTCATGCCATGTGTTCACGCATGGGAGGAGCAGCGGCGGATACCCGGGCGGAATGGTACGGACACTGAAGCCGCACAGACGGCACGGCGAGCGCGTCGCGGCCGACGGCGGGGGCGGCACCGGGCAGGCCGCACGGTCCGCGGCCGGGCCGGACGAGCAGGTCGAGCGGCGGGCCCCGGAGAAGCCGACGGACCTGCCCAAACGCTCCTGGAGAGCGGTGCTGAAAGGCACCCTCAAGGAGTTCAGGAAGGACGAGTTGGCCGACCGGGCCGCGGCGTTGACCTACTACTCGATCCTGGCGCTGTTCCCCGCCCTGCTCACGCTGGTGTCGCTGCTGGGGATCGTCGGACAGTCGGCCACGCAGGCGGTCCTGGACAACATCCGCAAGCTCGCCCCGGGTGCGGCCCAGGACATCCTGCGCAATGCCGTGCACCAGATGCAGGGCAAGGGCGGACTCGGCTCGGTCATGGCGATCGTGGGTCTGGTCCTGGCGGTGTGGTCGGCGTCCGGTTATGTCGCCGCGTTCATCCGCAGCGCCAACGCGGTCTACGACATCCCCGAGGGCCGCCCGGTCTGGAAAGTGCTGCCGGTGCGGGTCGGCGTGACCGTGCTGCTGATGGTGATGGCTGTGATCAGTGCGCTGATCGTCGTGTTCACCGGCGGCCTGGCCCGGCAGCTCGGCGCCGCGCTCGGGGTCGGTGACACGGCGCTGACCGTGTGGTCCATCGCGAAGTGGCCGGTGCTGGTGGTTCTGGTGACGGTGATGATCGCCGTCCTGTACTGGGCCACCCCCAACGCACGGGTCCGCGGCTTTCGCTGGATCACGCCGGGCAGCTGCCTGGCACTGCTGATCTGGATGATCGCCTCGGCCGGGTTCGCGCTGTACGTGGCGAACTTCGGCTCGTACAACAAGACCTACGGCGCTCTCGCCGGTGTGATCATCTTCCTGGTGTGGCTGTGGATCACCAACCTGGCGATCCTGCTCGGCCTGGAGTTCGACGCGGAGCTGGTGCGTCAGCGGGCCGTCGCCGGGGGCCTTCCGGCCGACGAGGAGCCGTACGTCCAGCCGCGCGACACCCGGGCATGGGACGAGGAGGACCGCCGTCGCCTCGGGCCCGACACCCGCTCCCGGTGACCGAGCGGGGACCGGTCGCCTCCGGGTAGCGGTTGCGCGGACTGGTCAGCGACCGTGAACTGGCGGGCCCGCGCGATGGCCGAGGGCGGCGATCCCGCGTCCGGGGCGCGGTCAGAGATGCCTGGCTTGGAACCGGTGCCCCGGGGTAATCGGGCCATGTCGGCGGGGAAGCGGCGGAACGCCTGGGGAGGTCTACGCCGCTCCCCCGCCCCCTTGCCGTCAGCGCCCCCTTGCGATCAGCCCCCCTTGCCGTCAGCCACCCTTGCGGTCAGTGGTACTCGGGCTGCCACATGGTGTCCTGGATCTGCTGGATGACGTCGTCGAGGCGGGCCGTCGCGACGTCCTCCTCGGCGGCGCGGCGGGCAACGGCCGCGGCGACCACGGCCGAGGAGGTGCGCAGGTTCCGCACCTCCGGCAGCAGGGCGGCGCCAGGCTGCGACAGGTCGGCGAGGCCGGCGACGGCTTCCGCCGCGGCCTGGAGCATGCCGTCGGTGATCCGCTCGGCGCGGGCCACCACGGCCCCCAGCCCCAGCCCCGGGTAGACGAGCGCGTTGTTGGCCTGGCCGATGACATGGGTCGTGCCGTCCAGGTCCACCGGAGGTACCGGGATGCCGGTGGCGACCAGTGCTTTGCCGTCGGTCCACCGCAGCACGTCCTGCGGCATGGCCTCGATCCTCTCCGTGGGGTTGGACAACGGCAGGACGACCGGCCGCTCCACGTGGCGG
Organism: Streptomyces sp. NPDC031474; assembly: GCF_055581185.1. Lineage (NCBI taxonomy): Bacteria > Bacillati > Actinomycetota > Actinomycetes > Kitasatosporales > Streptomycetaceae > Streptomyces > Streptomyces sp. NPDC031474. The sequence goes on along the minus strand of NZ_JBVIJX010000002.1, from coordinate 287,600 downwards.
GCCATGGAACGCACCACGTCCTCGGTGAAGGCCCCGTGCCGGGTGGAGGTTCCCACCAGCACGGTGGGCCGCACCCGGTCGACCACGCCGGGCAGGTCGTCCGGCCTGCCGTCGGGCCACTCGTCGTCGGGCCGCGCATACGGCTGCTGGTAGTCGCGGAGCCCCTCGGTGGACTGCCGCAACAGGCCCTGGCGGTCCACGCACCAGATGCGGCTGGTGGCTTCCTCGTGGTCCAGTCCGTCGCGGACCATGGCGTCGCGCAGCTGGTCGGCGATGCCCACACCGGCCGTCCCCGCGCCGAAGACCACGATCCGCTGGTCCCGCAGGGGCGTGCCGGAGACCCGTGCCGCGTTCAGGACGCAGGCCAGCGTGATCGCGCCGGTGCCCTGGAGGTCGTCGTTGAAGGTGCAGAGCTTCTCGCCGTACCGCTCAAGGAGCCGGCGGCCGTTGCCGGGGCCGAAGTCCTCCCAGTGCAGCAGCGCGTGCGGGAACAGCTCGCCGACCGCCTCCACGAAAGCGGCGACGAACCCGTCGTACGCCTCCCCGCGCACCCTGTTGTGCCGGTTGCCGACGTACAGCGGGTCGTTGAGCAGCGCCTGGTTCCCGGTGCCGACGTCGAGCATCACCGCCACGGCCCGCCCCGGGTGGATACCCGCGGCGGCGGTGTAGACCGCCAGCTTGCCGACGGAGAGCTGCATGCCGCCGACACCCCAGTCACCGATGCCGAGGAGCTGCTCCCCGTCGGTCGCCACCACCAGGTCGACGTCGTCGGGTCCCAGCCCGAGCGCCTGGAAGGCGGGACGGACGTCCTGCGGGCGGTCGACGGACAGGTAGACACCGCGCGGCCGGCGGTATTCGTGGCTGTACCGCTTGACCGCCTCGCCCACGGTCGGGTCGTACACGATCGGCAGCAGCTCGGGGAGGTGGTCGCAGAGCAGCCGGAAGTAGAGGACCTCATTGCGGTCGTGGAGCTGCTCCAGATACACGTTCCTGGCCACGTCGTCCGGCTGGGCCCGCAGTTGCTCCCACGCCCGTCGCGCCTGGAGTTCCAGGGGCAGCACCCCGGGCGGCAGCATCCCGACCAGGCCGTGCCGTTCCCGCTCCTGCTCCTGCTCCTGCTGGGTGAAGGCGACACCCTTGTTGCTCAACGGGTCCGCGAGCAGCGCCCGGCCACTCGGTCCCCCGCGCCTGTGGACCATGGGATCTCCTCACGTCGGCCGCGGCGCCTGCCGTCAGGACTCGTTCGTCACCTCGCCCCCAGGTACCCCTCCCACCCGGACACACGCTACGGGCGGCGAAGAGAAGCCTGAGACGACGATGCCGTCGGACAGGGGCGGACTCCTCGACGGCGGTGGGCCGGCGATCCACCTCTTGACATGCGGTGGTACGGCTGGATTACTTGACCATGTCGCTGACCGAATGTTCGGTCGGTTCCCGGGGCGGTGGAAGGTGACGCGGCCCTCTGGCGAATCGGCCGCGGTCGCAGGGTCGCAGCATGGAGGCGAGGAGTCGCGATGAGCACTGAACCGACAGCCCCGGCCGTCGCCCGACCCCGCCGGGGAGAGCCGCTCCCCCAGGAACTGCTGGACGACGGTGAGCGGCTGACACGCGAGCAGCTGACGGAGCTCCAACTCGACCGCCTGCGGGCGACGTTGCGGCATGCCTACGACAACGTCGAGCAGTACCGGAAGAAGTTCGACGAGGCCGGGGTCGGGCCCGACGACTGCCGCTCGCTGAAGGACCTGTCCCGGTTCCCCTTCACCACCAAGGCCGATCTGCGGGACACCTACCCCTTCGGCATGTTCGCCGTCCCCCCGTCCGAGATCCGCCGCATCCACGCCTCGAGCGGGACCACCGGCCGCCCCACCGTGGTCGGCTACACGGAGAACGACCTGTCGATGTGGGCCGACGTGGTGGCCCGCTCGATCCGCGCCGCAGGCGGCCGCCCCGGACACAAGGTGCACATCTCGTACGGCTACGGGCTGTTCACCGGCGGCCTCGGCGCCCACTACGGGGCCGAGCGGGCCGGGTGCACGGTCATCCCCGCGTCGGGCGGCATGACGGCACGGCAGGTGCAGCTCATCCAGGACTTCCGGCCCGACATCATCATGGTCACCCCCTCCTATCTGCTCACGCTCCTCGACGAGTTCGAGCGTCAGGGCGTCGATCCGCGCTCCACCTCACTGAAGGTCGGCATCTTCGGCGCCGAACCGTGGACGGAGGAGATGCGCCGCGAGATCGAGGAGCGCATGGACCTCCACGCCGTCGACATCTACGGCCTGTCCGAGGTGATCGGTCCGGGTGTGGCGCAGGAGTGCGTGGAGACCAAGGACGGGCTGCACGTGTGGGAGGACCACTTCTACCCGGAGGTCGTCGACCCGATCACGGGCGAGGCGCTGCCCGACGGCGAGGAGGGCGAGCTGGTCTTCACCTCCCTCACCAAGGAGGCGCTGCCGGTCATCCGCTACCGCACCCGCGATCTGACCCGGCTGCTGCCCGGCACCGCCCGGCCCGCCTTCCGCCGTATCGAGAAGATCACCGGCCGCTGCGACGACATGATCATCCTGCGCGGGGTGAACGTCTTCCCCAGCCAGATCGAGGAGATCGTGCTGCGCACGCCCGGTGTCGCCCCGCACTTCCAGATCCAGCTGAGCCGGCGCGAACGGATGGACCACATGACCGTCCTCGTCGAAGCCCGCCCCGGTACGGGCACGGACACGGGCACGGACACGGGCACGGAGCCGCGCGACGCCGCAGCCCGGGCGATCGCCCAGGGGATCAAGGACGGCGTCGGCGTGAGCGTCGAGGTGAAGATCGTCGACCCGGAGACCCTGGAGCGCTCGCTCGGCAAGCTGCGTCGGGTCAGGGACCTGCGCAAGGTGTGATCCGCTCGGCACGCGACGCCCCGACGACGGGCGGGCGCGCGGATTTAGCAGCCATGGACGATTTAGTAGCCATGGATATAGTAGCCATGTAATGTATTGCCCATGAGCGAGAGCAGCGGTTCCGAACGGGCCACGCCCGGTTACCTGGTGTGGCGGTTGTCGACGAAGTGGCGCGTGGCCGTCGACCGGGCGGTGGCGCCGCTCGGTCTCACGCACGCGCAGTACTCGCTGGTCGCCTCGCTCCACGGCATGCAGCGGGCCGGCGAGCGTCCCAGCCAGCGCCGCCTCGCCGACCACACCGGGCTCGAGCCGCTCTACGTCTCGAAGCTCGCGCGCGCCCTGGAGTCCGCGGAGCTGATCGAGCGCACCCGCGACCCCCGCGATCCGCGCGCCGTCCAACTGGCGCTCACCGAACAGGGCCAGGACGTCACCCGACGGGCCGTCCAGGTGGTCCAGGGACTGCTGGAGCAGCTGCTGCAACCGCTCGGCGGCCTGGACAGCGCACGGACGCGCACCTTCAAGAGCGAGCTGGCCCTCCTGCTCGACACGCCGCTCGACCCCACCGACGAGACTCCTCGGGAGCAGTGATGACCTCAACCCCACAGCCCGCCAACGGCCGCACCATAGGCCTGGCGCACTATGCGGGCCGCGCCGTCCTGGAGCACGTCCTGGCCCGGCACGGCGTCACCTTCCAGCAGCAGATCACCCTCCGCAGGGCCGTCGTCGCCGACGGACCGCTGGACGTCGGCACACTTCTCGAGCGGGTCACCGCGGACCTCAAGGTGGACGCGGCGGACGTGCGCGCCACCGTCGGCACACTGCTCACCGAGGGGCTGCTGGCCGCCGACGGCCCGCTGATCAGCCCCACGGACGCCGGGCGCGAACTGTTCGCCGCGATCGGCGCCGAGACGGGTGAGGTCTCGGCCCGGATCTACGCCGGAATCCCGGCGGAGGACCTGGCGGCCGCCGGACGCGTCCTCGCGCGCATCACCGAACGGGCCGACGCGGAGCTGGCGACCCTGACCTCCTAGACCGTCCCCGCCGCCCCCGCCAGACCGCTCCCGCCACCCCCCGCCGATGGTGGAATATTCAACCACCGCTCCCGGTTGTCCGCGTCGAAGGAGGCACGAGTGGACATGACATACGAGACGACGCGCGACTCCGCGTACTACGGTCACGGCACGCCGGCCGAGCGGTGGGAGCGGGCTCAGCTGTTCTTCGACGCGAAGGAGTACGCCGCCGCCGCGCGGGTGCTGGTCGGGCTGGTCGAGGAGGTCCCCGAGCAGACCGGGCCCCGGCTGCTGCTGGCCCGCGCCTACTACCACTCGGCCCAACTCCTGCGTGCCGAGAGCGAGTTGCGTGTGATCGTCGAGCGCGACCCGGTCGAGCACTACGCGCGGCTGATGCTGGGCCGCACCCTGGAGCGCCAGGGCCGGCACGAGGAGGCGGGCCCGCATCTGCGCCTCGCCTCGGCGCTGGCGGGAGACTTCCCGCAGGCCTGACGCATCCCGCCCGCACAGAGCCGCAGCCGAAGCCGGAGCCGTGAACCCGCGTGAACCCACGCGATCACGGCTCCGACGCTGTGGACCGCCGAACACCCTGGTCCCCATACTGCGTTGGTGCTCTTCTACGTGCTCGCCGGCGTGCTGTCGGTCTTCCTCCTGATCGACTGGCGCATCACACGCTCCAGTCGACGCCGCAACGAATGGGCCTTCTGGGAGGACTGGAACTTCTACGTCTACGGTCCGGTGTTCGTGCTGCTGTGTCTGACGATGGCCGCCGATCTGCTGTGGTTCGAGACGGACTGGACGCCCAGCTCCCGTTACCCCGTCATCTACGGCATGCCGGTGGTCGCCGCCTTCATGGCCCACCGCTGGTACCGCTACTTCGGCGCCCGCCTGCGCGGGCGGCCCGGCGCGGGCGGGACCGGTGGCGAGAGGCCGCCGGGCCGTTGACGCGCCGGGCCGGACGGGCTCAGACGGCCGTCCGGCGCCCTCTTCGGTGCGCGATCTCCCCGAGGACGACGTCCACGACGACGAACCCTGCGAGCGGGATGCCGAGCAGCGGGACGAAGTAGCCGACCACGGCGACCGCCGCCATCAGCGGGACGAGGACGTACGGCGGGACCTGCGCCCAGGCGCCGCGCGGGATCGGCCGGCCGAAGGCGGAGCCGCGGCCGCGCTGCCACCACATGCGGTAGCCCCACACGATCAGCAGGATCAGACAGAGCGCGAGGAGCATCAGCGCGATCTGGTTGACCAGGCCGAACAGGACGCCGGTGTGCAGGTCGATACCCCACCGGGTCAGCTTGGCGAGCAGCGGGTAGTCGTCGAAGCGCAGCACGTCGACGACCTTGCCGGTGGCCGGGTCGATCGCGACCGAGTCCTGCTTCTCGGGCCAGCTGCGCTGCACCTGCTTGACCACGTACGCGGAGGAGGCGTCCGCGGGCGGGACGATCTCGACCGGGTCGCCCAGCCCCTCGGCGCGCGCGGCGCCGAGGATCGTGTCGAGGCCGACGCCGTGCTCGGCGTCCCCGCCGCTGCCGGAGGCCGCGTCATGACCGGCGTGCTCGCCGCCGCCGACGGCCGCCGAGACCGACGGGGTGGACTGGCCGACGGAGGTGCGCAACTCGTCGATGTTGGCGCCCGCGTAGGTCGACCAGGTCAGGCCGGTCGCGGACAGGAAGATGAAGCCGGCCGCGGCCCACGCGCCGACCGCGCCGTGCAGGCCGAGCGTGCGGCGCCGGCCGCTCGTGCCGCGCACCTTGCGCAGGGCGCGGCGACGGCTGAACCACAGCACGAGGCCGCCGCCGGCGATCACCCACAGCCAGCTCGCGGCGAGTTCGCTGTAGAGGCGGCCGTTCTCGCCGAGATGCAGATCACGGTGGAACTCGTCGATCCAGGTGCGCAGCGGCAGGGCGCCGGTCGCGCCGTACTGCTCCAGCGCGCCGCGCACCTTGGCGGTGTACGGGTCGACGAAGACGGCGAGGGTGTGGCCGGAGTCGACTCCCTTGACGCCGGACAGCATCACCCGGGTGGTGGCGTCGTCCTGCGGGGAGGGACGGACGGCAGAGACCGTGCCCTCGGGGTGGGCCTTGCGGGCGGCGTCCACCTGCTCGGAGATCGGCAGCTTGGCGTCGCCGACGGGCACGGTCATCTCGTGGGAGTACAGGAGCTTCTCGGCCTGGAACGCGCCGGCGTACAGGAACCCGGTGGTGGCGGCGACCAGCAGGAAGGGCGCCACGAACAGGCCGGCGTAGAAGTGCAGGCGCAGGACCAGCGGGCGCAACGGGGCCCACGGGCCGCGGGACTTCGGCGCGGGGGCTGCCGGTTGCGGGGCCTCGTCCGTGGTCGTCGAGGGAGCGGTGGACATCGGCGGGCTTCTCCGGGGTCAGGGGGATCGGGACGGGGAGCCGAGGGCTGGGGGACGTTCTTCAGCCGGGGCGCACCAGTAGTCGCAGGAGAGCACCCCCGCGTTCCCGCCACTTCGAGTGACCTGCGTCACACGGCGGCTGTCCGTGGCATTCTGGCTCAATGGCATCTCCCAGTCCCCGCACGCCCCTTGCCGACCGGATCGAGGAACTCCTCGCCCCCGGCGGCCCGTTGCCGATCGTCACGGCCGGCGACCCGGTCCTGCGCGCGGGCGCCGTGCGCTACGACGGCCAGCTCGACCCCGCGTTGCTGGCCCGGTTCGTCGAGGCCCTGCGGATCACCATGCACGCGGCGCCGGGTGTCGGGCTGGCCGCCCCGCAGGTCGGCGTGGGCTTGCGGATCGCGGTCATCGAGGACCCGGCGCCGGTGCCGGAGGAGGTGCGGGCGGCGCGCGGACGGGTGCCCCAGCCGTTCCGGGTCCTGGTCAACCCGGCCTACGAGCCGGTCGGTTCCGCCCCCGCCGCCTTCTTCGAGGGCTGTCTGAGCATGCCGGGCTACCAGGCGGTGGTGACCCGGCATGCCGAGGTCCGGCTGACCGGCGAGGACGAGCACGGCCGGCCGCTGGACGAGGTGTTCGGCGGCTGGCCCGCCCGTATCGTCCAGCACGAGACGGACCACCTCGACGGCGTGCTCTACCTCGACCGGGCCGAACTGCGGTCGCTCTGCGCCAATCAGGCGGTGCTGGAGCGGTGGGCGCAGCCGACTCCGGCAGCGGCGGCGCAGGCGTTGGGCTTCGAGCTGCCGTAGGTCAGTTGTCCCGGAAGGCCTCCAGCAGCCGCAGCCACACCTCGCTGATCGTGGGGTAGGACGGGACGGCGTGCCACAGGCGGGCGATCGGGACCTTGCCGACGACCGCGACCGTCGCGGAGTGGATCAGCTCGCCGACGCCCGGCCCGACGAAGGTGACGCCCCGAAGGATCTCCTCGTCCAGGTCGACGACCATGCGGGCGCGGCCCTTGTAGCCGTCGGCGTACAGGCCCGCGCCCGCCACCGAGGTCATGTCGACGTCGACGGCCCGCACCCGGTACCCGGCCTGTTCGGCCTCCGCGAGGGAGAGGCCCACCGCGGCGGCCTCGGGGTCGGTGAAGACGACCTGGGGGACGCACTCGTGGTCGGCCGTGGCGGCATGGGCGCTCCACGGTTCGGCCGCCTGGAGAGGGGCGTCGGCCGCACGGGCGACGATGGCGGCTCCCGCGATGCGCGCCTGGTACTTGCCCTGGTGGGTGAGGAGGGCGCGGTGGTTGACGTCGCCGACCGCGTAGAGCCAGTCGGTGCCGGTGACGAGCAGGCTGTCGTCGACCGTGAGCCAGGATCCGGGTTCCAGGCCCACCGTCTCCAGACCGAGGTCGTCGGTGTGCGGGGCGCGGCCGGTGGCGAAGAGGATCTCGTCGGCCTCGATACGGTCGCCGGTGCCGGTGACGACCACGACGGCGCCGTCCGCCGTGCGGGTCACCGACTCGACCGACGCTCCGGTGCGCACGTCGGCGCCTGCCTCGATGAGCGCCTCGGCGACGAGTTCGCCGGCGAACGGCTCCATGCGGTTCAGCAGGCCCTTGCCGCGCACGAGCACGGTGACCTGTGCGCCGAGGGCCTGATAGAGGGTGGCCATCTCGGTGGCGACGACTCCGCCGCCGACCACGACGAGCCGGCCGGGCACGGCCTGCGCGCTGGTCGCCTCCCGACTGGTCCACGGCTTGACCTCGGCGAGTCCGGGCAGGTCGGGCAGGACGGCACGGGTGCCGGTGGCGACGGCGACGGCGTGCCGCGCGGTGAGCACCTTGTCCCCCACGGTCACCGTGCGCGGGCCCGTGAGGCGGCCGTGGCCGCGGTAGAGGTCGGCGCCGATGCTGTCGATCCACTGGGCGGCGCCGTCGTCCGTCCAGTCGGAGGTGTAGTAGTTGCGGTGGGCGAGGACCGCGGCAGCGTCGAGGGGGCCCTGGACCGCCTGGCGCAGGCCCGGCACGCGGCGGGCGTCGGCGCGGGCGATGACCGGGCGCAGCAGGGCCTTGCTGGGCATACAGGCCCAGTAGGAGCATTCGCCGCCGACGAGTTCGCTCTCCACGATCGCGGTGGTGAGACCGGCCGCGCGGGTGCGGTCGGCGACGTTCTCTCCCACGGGCCCGGCCCCGAGCACCACGACGTCGTACACGTTGGTTTCCGTTTCCGTCATGGGCTCAGTCTGGTGGGTGGTGTGGCCGGTGACCACACGGGTAGGGGCGCGGAATAGGTTTCCGGGTCGCCGTGTTGTGCGGACGGTTTCGCCCCCCACAGGGAAGAAGGATTCAGGTCATGAGCAGCACCGTGGAGCTCACCAAGGAGAACTTCGACCAGACGGTCACGGACAACGACTTCGTCCTGATCGACTTCTGGGCGTCGTGGTGCGGGCCGTGCCGTCAGTTCGCGCCGGTGTACGAGCAGGCGGCGCAGGACAACCCCGACCTGGTGTTCGGCAAGGTGGACACCGAGGCGCAGCCGGAGCTGGCCGCGGCCTTTGGTATCCAGTCGATCCCCACGCTGATGATCGTCCGGGACCGGGTCGCCGTGTTCGCCCAGCCGGGCGCGCTGCCCGAGGCCGCCCTGACGGACGTGATCGGACAGGCGCGCAAGCTGGACATGGACGAGGTCCGCAAGGCGGTCGAGGCGCAGCAGGACGCCGCCGAGAGCCAGTGACCCCCGGGGCCGGTCCGGCCCCGGGGCGGGTCCGGATCCTAGAACGGGTACGGCGCCACGTCCCCGCGCACCGTCGTCCAGCGCACGTCGGTGAAGGCCTCCAGGTTGGCCTCGCCGCCGAAGCGGGCGCCGGTGCCGGAGGCGGCGACCCCGCCGAAGGGCGCCACGGCCTCGTCGTTCACCGTCTGGTCGTTGATGTGCACGATGCCGGTGGGGATGCGTTCGGCGAGGTCGAGGCCGCGGGCGGCGTCCCGGGTGACGATGCCGAGCGCGAGGCCGTAGGAGCTGTGCGCGGCCAGGGCCGCCGCCTCGTCCGCCGTGTGGAAGGGGCGCACCGGGGCCACCGGGCCGAAGACCTCCTCCGCGTAGGCGGGGGTGGTGTCGTCGACGCCCGCGAGGACCGTCGGCCGGTAGAAGAGGTTCTCGTGCGTGCCGCCCGCGGCGAGCTTCGCGCCGGCGGCCGTGCTGGCCTCCACCAGGCCGTGCACCTTGGCGAGTTGGCCGCCGTCGATGAGCGGTCCGAGGTGCACCTGAGCGCGGTGCGGGTCACCGACGGCGAGGGCGTCGGCCTTCGCCGCGAGCCGCTCGACGTACTCCTCGTAGAGGGAGGCGTGCACCAGGTGGCGGCCGGTGGTCATGCAGACCTGGCCCTGGTGGAAGAAGGAGCCCCAGGCTGCGGTGGAGATCACCGCGTCGAGGTCGGCGTCCGCGAGCACGATCATGGCGGAGTTGCCGCCGAGTTCGAGGTGGGCGCGCTTGAGGTGGCGTCCGGCGGCCTCGCCGACGGCGCGGCCGGCCGCGGTGGAGCCGGTGAAGGAGATCACCGGGACGTGCGGGTCGGCGACCAGGGCCGCGCCGGTCTCGGCGCCGCCCGGGAGGACGTGCAGCAGGCCCTCGGGCAGGCCCGCCTCCGCGAAGACCGCGGCCAGCGACAGGCCGCCGCACACCGCGGTGCGCGGGTCCGGCTTGAGGACGACCGCGTTGCCGAGCGCGAGGGCGGGCGCGACGGAGCGGATCGACAGGATCAGCGGGGCGTTGAAGGGGGAGATCACGCCCACCACGCCGACGGGGACCCGCCGGGTGTACGACAGCCGGGGCGCCTCGCTGGGCAGGACCTGGCCGGCCGGGCGGGAGGCTAGGGCGGCGGCCTCGTAGCACTCCTGGGCGGCGACGTGCAGTTCGAAGTCGGCCTTGCCGGGGATGGAGCCGGACTCGCGGACGATCCACTCGCGCAGTTCGTCTGCGTGCGCGGCGAACAGGTCGCCGGCCTTGCGCAGCACTCCGGCGCGCACGAAGTGGGGAAGGCGCGCCCACTCGGCCTGTGCGGCGCGGCCGGCCTCGGCGGCCGGACCGACGTCCGCGCCGCTCGCCAGGACGACCGTGCCCAGCGCGTCGCCGGTGGCGGGCTCGGTCACGGTGTGCTGGGGGCCCGAGAGGGGGCGGGACTGCCAGGTCTGGGGGTCGAGCAACGGCATGACGGCTCTCCGATCAGTGGACCCACGGGACTGACGGCTCGCACGGGAAGCGGAAGTCCCGTGCGGTCGCCGCCAGTTGGGCGGCGGCGTGCGGGATGCGGTGAACCGCGCATCCCATCTGGTTGAGCATGCAACATCCTAGTCGTGTGTCCTGTCGGGGACCTGAGGACACAGCCGACGGATCATGGGTCAACTGGAGTCGCGGTGCACGACCGTGGCTACGCACTGTTGGTGGGACGCGGGGGCGGCCATGGGGTCGCGGACCGCCTCGTCGAGCAGCCAGGCGAGGTCGCGGCCCGAGGGCAGCTCGATGCGGACGGTGCTGAGCCTGGGGCGCAGCAGCCGGCCGAGCACGAGGTCGTCGGCGCCGATGACGGCCACGTCCTGCGGTACGCGTAAGCCCTCGTCCTGCAGGGCGCGCATCAGCAGCATGGCGTACTCGTCGTTGTAGGCGAACACGGCGTCCAGGCCGAGGTCCCGCCACCGGGCGGCGAGGGCGGCCGCGGACTCCTCCGCGTAGACGAGCGGCAGCTCGGTGACGGTGGCGTCGGTGCCGTGCAGGGCCGCGCGGACGCCGGCGAGTCGGGGCGTCGAGAACACCTCCATGCCGGGCTCCTCGGGGACGACCACACCGATCCGGCGGCGGCCGCGGGCGTACAGGTGCGCGGCGGCGCTGTGGCCGACGTCGGCGTGGTCGAGGCGCACCGAGCGGGCGCCCTCCACCGCCACGGGGCTGAGGGTCACCACGGCCCGGGCGCCGGACCGCTTGAGGATCGCGACCCCCTCCGGGCCGATGCCGGGGGTGGGCACCAGCACGGCGACGGGCCGCAGTTCGGCCCAGGCGCGGGCGGCGTCGTCGCCGCGCAGACCGGTGGCGCCGTACTGGACGACGGTGTAGTCGAGGCGGCTGAGCGCCCCCTGGAAGTCGTGCACGAACTGGCTGTAGAGGGGGCCGGCCGGGACGGGCAGGGTGGGCATCAGGACCATCCTGCTGTGCCCGGCGCGCAGGGTGCGGGCGGCCGCGTGCGGCACGTACCCGAGTTCCTTGGCGGCTTCCTGGACACGGCGGCGGGTGGGCTCGCTGATGCGTACGGCGCTGGTGTTGTTCAGGACGTAGGAGACGGTCGCGCGCGAGACGCCGGCCAGGCGGGCCACGTCGGCGCTGGTGGGCACGGGGCGGGGCGCCGGCGACTTCGTCGGCGCGGGCGTGTTCGGTATCTGCACCATGACGTACGGCATCTTGGCAGAAGCTGTGGGCGGGGTTCCGGGCGGGGACGTCGAAATCCGAGGGGCCGCCGTCGACCGGAGTCGACCGGTCGTGTCCTCTTCGGCTCACGCCGGGATCGACGTCACCCGGTCGACCAGGTCGATCCAGCCGGCCTCGAGCCGCGCCGGCGGCAGCCCGCACTGCCGGGTCAGGTGGTGGATGAGAACGGGGTTGAGGTACCCCATCAGCGTGTGGGCGAGCAGTTCGGCGTCCGCGTCGGGCACCGCCTGCCGCAGCAGCATCATCAGGTGACTGTGGTGGACGCGGCGCACGGGCACGGAGTAGCGGCGCTCCGGGCCGGGCTCGGCGGCGAGCTGCAGATCCAGCTCGTCGACGGCCCGCCGCAGCAGGGCGACACCGAACGCCCTCAGGCGCTCCACGGGCGGCGCGCCCGGCCCCAGCGGCGCGGGGCCGCTCAGGAACGCGGCCTGGAACATCTTCTCGGAGTGGTCCAGCAGCGCGGTGAGCAGTCCGGTGCGGTCGCCGAAGCGGCGGAACACGGTGCCCTTGCCCACGTTCGCGGCCGTCGCCACCGCTTCCATCGTGACTCCGGCGGCCCCGTGCTCGGCGATCAGCCGGGCGGCGGCGCACAACAGCCTGGCCCGGTTGCGGGCCGCGTCGGCGCGCAGGCACGGCTCGTCGTCCGGCGAACCGAGTTGCAGCAGCTCGGGCTCGCCAGTGGTCTCCTCGGGATCCGGACAGGGCGGCAGAAGGGCGGACATGAACTCAGCGTAAAGCACCGGGAATGAAACTGGACCGCGGTCCGGTTAGGGTGCTAGAACATTAAACGGACCTCGGTCCGGATTCGTAACAGCAATGTTTCAGCCTCTGGGAGTACCCATGTCTGTCCGCATCCTCGCGCTCGTCGGCAGCCTCCGCGCCGGTTCGACCAACCGCCAGCTCGCCGAGGCGGCCGTCAAGGTCGCTCCCGAGGGCGCCGAGGTCGACCTCTTCGAGGGCCTGGCCGAGATCCCCTTCTACAACGAGGACCTCGACGTCGAAGGCAGCGTCCCGGCCAGCGCCGCCAAGCTGCGTGAGGCCGCCCAGGCCGCCGACGCCTTCCTGCTCTTCTCCCCCGAGTACAACGGCACCATCCCGGCCGTCCTGAAGAACGCCATCGACTGGCTGTCCCGCCCCTACGGCGCCGGCGCCTTCGGCGGCAAGCCCGTCGCCGTGGTCGGCACCGCGTTCGGCCAGTTCGGCGGCGTATGGGCGCAGGACGAGGCCCGCAAGGCCGTGGGCATCGCCGGCGGCAAGGTCATCGAGGACCTGAAGCTCTCCATCCCGGGCTCCCTGACCCGCTTCGCCGAGACCCACCCGGTCGACGACGCCGAGGTCGCCGCCCAGCTGACCGAGGTCGTGGCCCGGCTGCACGGCCACGCGGGCGAGGCCGCGGCCGCCTGAGTGCGCTGACGCCACGCAGCGCGCAGGCACGATCGGGGTCCGGAGCGGTTTTCCGGGCCCCGTTCGCGTTGCGCAGCCCTCGACCGGCCCGGCACCACCGGCAGCCGCCGGTCGCCTCACTGCCGTCGGCTGCCAATATCGGTCAATCTGCAGACGTTTTCCGGTCATGTCTGATAGGGGTGGGGAGATGCGCACCCTTTATCGACGACTGCTCGACCTGATGCCCCGTGCCGGCGTCCGGGTGACCGATCTCGGCCCCGGGACGGCGGTGGTCTCACGGGGCGGCGGTCCGTACGAGGCGACCCGTGCGGACAAGAACACCTGGGTGCTGCGGCGGACGGGAGACGGCGCTCGGCCCGGGGTCGCCCGGGGCGCCGCCGTGCGGCTGGGCGACACCGCCACCCTGCTCCTCATGGACGCCCCGGAGCGGATCGACGAGCGCAGACTGCAGCTGGCGGCCGCCGAATACCTCTGCACCCAGCACGTCGCCGCGATGCTGGAGCTCTACGGCGTGAACTGCGTCTTCGACGTCGGCGCCAACACCGGCCAGTACGCCAAGCGGCTGCGCGGGCTCGGCTACACCGGCCGGATCGTGTCCTTCGAGCCGACGTCCGAGACGTTCGCCCGGCTGGAGAAGGCCGCCGCGCACGACCCCGACTGGCACGTGTACCAGTGCGGGCTGGGCCGCGAGGAGACGACGGCGCAGATCCACGTCGGCTGGCAGACGATGAACTCCCTGCTGTCGGCGAGCGACTACGGCAAGGGCCGCTACAGCCGGTTCACGAAGGCCGACACCGAGGAGATCCGCGTCCGCCGGCTGGCGGAGGTCATGGACGAGGCGCTGGAGGGCCTCGCCGAACCGCGCCCCTACCTGAAGATGGACACCCAGGGCTATGACCTGGAGGTGTTCGCCGGGGCCGGGGAGCGGATCGCGGAGTTCGCGGGGATGCAGTCCGAGGTCGCCGTGCTGAAGCTGTACGAGGGCAGCCCCGGCATGGGCGAGGCCGTCGCGGTGTACGAGGCCGCCGGGTTCGGCATCACCGGCATGTACCCCGTGACCCGCGAGGCGAGCACCGGCCGGGTGATCGAGTTCGACTGCGTGCTGATGCGCGCGGACGCGGCGCCTACGCCGTAGAACCGTCCCGCAGGGCCCCGGTCTCGGGCTCCGCCGCAGCCTCTCCTGCCGCCTCCTGGCGCTTGGAGGCCCGCAGGCTGGTGAAGGTCGTGACCGCGAGGACCAGCACGATGAAGCCCAGGGAGAACGGGATGCCGATCTCCGGCACATGCACCCCGGACTCGTGCAGCGCGTGCAGCAGCAGCTTGACGCCGATGAAGCCCAGGATGATCGACAGGCCGTAGCTGAGGTGGACCAGCTTCTTCAGCAGGCCGCCGATGAGGAAGTACAGCTGCCTCAGGCCCATCAGCGCGAACGCGTTGGCGGTGAACACGATGTACGGGTCTTCGGTCAGCCCGTAGATGGCGGGGATCGAGTCGAGGGCGAACAGCACGTCGGTGGAGCCGATGGCGAGCATCACGACCAGCATCGGGGTCATGACCCGCTTGCCGTTCTGCTCGACCCACAGCTTCGTGCCGTGGTAGCGGTCGGCCACGCCGAAACGCTTCTCCACCGACTTCAGCAGCTTGTTCTCCTCGTACTCGTCCTCGTGCCCGCCCTTCTTGGCGTCCTGGATCAGCTTCCAGGCCGTCCAGATCAGGAAGGCGCCGAAGAGGTAGAACACCCAGGAGAACGTCGAGATGATCGCCGCGCCGGCGGCGATGAACACCGCGCGCAGCACCAGGGCCACGAGCACGCCCACCATCAGCACCCGCTGCTGGTACTGCGAGGGCACCGCGAACTTGCCCATGATCAGGACGAACACGAAGAGGTTGTCCACGCTCAGCGATTTCTCCGTGATGTACCCGGCGAAGAACTCCCCCGTCGGCCCGCCGCCCCCGAAGAGGAACACGCCGAGGCCGAACAGACAGGCCAGGACGACCCAGACGACCGTCCAGACGCCGGCCTCCTTGATCGAGACGTCGTGCGGTTTGCGGCCGATGAGGAAGTCGACGGCGACGAGCGCGCACAGGGCGGCGACGGTCAGCAGCCAGACGGACAGCGAGATGTTCACGGGTGGTACTCCTGGAGCCGGTGTGGGGGGTGAAAATCGTTGTCGCGGCGGCTTGTTCCTTTCCACCTCGCACAGGTGAACAAAAGGTCATGTCCTGGCAAGCTGCGCGGGTGGGGCGGGCGTCACCCGCCGTACGGCGGGCAGGTTCCGCCGAACGGCGGCGCCCACCAGGGCGGCGGATGCGCCGACCATGGGCCGCACGAGCCGCCGCGCATCCGCGTTTCGCGTGAGGAGAAGCCCATGACGTACGTGCCGCCGCCCTTCGACCCCGAACTCGCCGCCGCCCTGGAACTGATCAAGGAGATGATCCAGCCGGGGATGACCCCCGAGGACATCGAGGTCATCCGGCAGGGACCGGGGATCGAACTGCTCGCCAACCTCGACCTGACCGCGGACGGCGCCTTCGAGGTCGAGGACCGCCCGGTGCCCGGCCCCGAGGGCGCCGCCGAGATCTCGCTGCTGATCTGCCGGCCCACCTCGCCGGCCCCCGACCGGCCGCGTCCGGTCGTCTACCACGTACACGGCGGCGGCATGGTCCTGGGCAACAACCGGGTCGGGGTGGACGTCGCCCTCGACTGGGCGCGGGAACTGGACATGGTGGTGGTGTCCGTGGAGTACCGGCTGGCACCCGAGCACCCGCATCCGGCGCCCGTCGAGGACGTGTACGCCGGTCTGCTGTGGACGGCGGAGCACGCCAAGGAGCTGGGCGGGGACCCGGAGCGGATCGTGATCGCCGGAGCGAGTGCGGGCGGCGGCCTCAGCGCGGCACTCGCCCTGCTGCTGCGCGACCGGGGCGGTCCGCGGCCGCTCGGCCAGATGCTGATGTGCCCGATGCTGGACGACCGCAACGACACCCCCTCCAGCCACCAGATGGCGGGCCTCGGCGTCTGGGACCGCACGGCCAACGAGACGGGGTGGGGCGCCCTGCTCGGCGAGCGGCGCGGCGGACCGGACGTCTCCCCGTACGCGGCGCCTGCCCGCGCCGAGGACCTGTCCGGGCTGCCCCCGGCCTTCCTCGACGTGGGCTCCGCCGAGACCTTCCGGGACGAGGTCGTCGCCTACGCCACCCGGATCTGGCAGGCGGGCGGGATCGCGGAACTCCACGTCTGGCCGGGCGGTTTCCACGGCTTCGACGGCTTCGCGCCGCAGGCCGCGCTGTCCCGGTCGGCCCGCGCGGCCCACCTGGACTGGCTGCGCAGGCTGCTCGCCGAGTGACTCCCGCGGGCGGCCCGGCCGCCCGGTACCGGGTGCGGATCCGAGGCGGTCCGTTCCTCGGTGGGCCCGCGTGGCGCATCATGGCCGTATGAAAGAGCTGGCCGGGCGCCTGACCGCGCTGGACCCGGACGCCGGAGCCGCCGTGCAGGTCATCGCCTACTTCGACCGGCTCGCCGAGTCGCGGGCCGGAGTGGAGGCGCTGGTGCGCGGGGCCGCGGTGCTGGCCGGGGTACCCGCGCGGCTCGTCGACGCCGACCGGCGGGTGCGGATCCGGGTGGAGGCCGACGGCGCCCGCCGGGACACGGACCTGCCGCCGGACCCGGCCTGGCCGTCCACCGGTCTGACGCCCGACGGCGCTCCCGCGCTGTGGCTGGAACGCACCGGCGCGGTGCCCAGCGTCGTGGACGCGGTGATCCTGGAACGGGCGGCCGGCGCGGCACGTCTGGTCCTCGACCGCACGCGCGGACGGGCCCCGCTCGAGGATCCCGCGCTCGTCGAGACCCTCCTCGACGCCACGGCAGCCGAGCCGGCCCGGCTGCACGCGGCCCGCCGGCTCGGCCTCGACCCCGCCGCCCGGGCCCGCGCGCTGGCCACGCCCGGCGGCCGGCCCCGGGTGCTGCCCGCGGACGGCCGGGACGCGGTGCCCGCCGGCCGGGCCGGTGTCGGGCCCGCCGTGCCGGTGCCGGACCTGCCCCGGTCCTGGGCCGCGGCCCACACCGCGCTCCGCTTCACCGCGGACGGCACCGCGCAGGACCCCGGGCCCCTGGTCGTGTACGCCGACGAGCTCGGCGGCGTCGCCCTGCTGGCCGACCTCGTCGTGCCGGGCGCCGAGCCGCCGCCGGACGTCCACGCGGTCGAGGCGGCCGCCGCGGACGCCCCCTGGCTGCTCGCCACCCTGTACGCCGTCACCGCCACGGCGAGTCTGCGGGCGGCAGCCGCCGAGGCGAACGTCCACCACTCCACCCTCCAGGACCGGCTGGTGCACGCCGAGCATCTGCTGGGGTGGCCGGTGCGCACCCCCCAGGGCCGGCTGCGGCTGCACCTCGCGCTGACGATGCGGCGGCTGGCGCGACCGTAGGGGCGTTCAACCGATCGGTTGAACGGGGATTCGGCCGTACGCCCGTCGTCCGCGCCGTCCGGACGACGCGGAGCGGTCGTCGGGCCCGGCAGACTCGGCCTCGACCGTGGCGCCCGGTCCTCACCCCCCTCCGAGTCCTGAGAGGTCTCCCCACCATGTCCGGATTCCCCAGCAGAAGGCGTCTCCTCGCGACCGGGGCGGGTGCCGCCCTCGGCCTCGGCGCCCTCGGCACCGCCCCCGCATCCGCATCCGCGTCCACGTCCACCGCGACCACGTCCTCCGGCCGGACCGGCTCCGGCGCGGAGGAGAGCAGGTCGCTCGACGAGCTGTACCAGGCCGCGCTCGCGGAAGGCGGCAAGCTCGTCGTCTACGCCGGCGGGGACACCCCGACCCAGCAGGACGGCACCAAGGCGGCCTTCCTGAAAGCCTTCCCGGGCATCGACCTGAAGCTGATCGTCGACTACAGCAAGTACCACGACGTACGCGTCGACAACCAGTTCGCCACCGACACCCTCGTCCCGGACGTAGTCCAGTTCCAGACCCTTCAGGACTTCGACCGCTGGAAGCGGCAGGGCCGACTGCTGCACTACAAGCCCGCCGGTTTCTCCAAGGTCCACGACGGATTCAAGGATCCGCAGGGCGCATGGGTGGCCACCGGCGCGATCGCCTTCAGCTTCCTGTACGACACGGCGACGGCCGGCTCGAGGGCGCTCACCCCGCGCGACCTCGTCGACCCGAAGTGGAAGGGCAGGATCGCCTCGTCCTACCCGCACGACGACGACGCCGTCCTCTACCTCTACACGCTCTACGCCCGCACGTACGGCTGGGACTGGGTGGCCAAGTTCGCTGCTCAGGACGTGCAGTTCGCGCGCGGCAGCAACTCCCCGGGCGACGCCGTCTTCGGCGGGCGGAAGCCGATCGGTGTCGGCACCGCGGGCTCCGCGGTCGGCTCGTCCCCCGTGACGTTCGCCATCGGCGCCGGACACCCGTTCATGGCGTGGGGCCAGCGCACCGCCGTCCTCAAGCAGGCCAAGAACTCCACCGCCGCCAAGCTCTTCCTCAACTGGCAGCTGTCCTTGGAGCACCAGCAGGGGTCCTTCAACGGCTGGTCGGTGCGCACCGATGTCACTCCCCCAGCCGGACTGAAGCAGATCTGGGACTACCCCAACGCCCATGTGGACGGCTTCCCCCGCTTCATGTCCGACCGCGCCGAGGTCGAGCGCTGGAAGCAGACGTTCGCGTTGTACTTCGGCGAGGTCAAGGGCGAGCCGACGCCGGGCGTGCTCGGGCTGCACCCGGGGGCGTGACCGACGGCACCCGCCGTCCTCACACCGGCCCTACAGCCGGCGGATAGACTCGGCACCCCTGTTCGAACGGATCATCGTCCAAGGGCGTCCAAGGGGTTTCTGCCGTGTCCGACCGCGCTCCCGTCCCTTCCTCAGTGTGGACCGCCCGCGGGAGCCGGGGAGCGTTGGCCCGTCTCTCGCATCTGACGTTCTTCCTCGTCGTCGGCGCCGGTCTCGTGCGGCTGGAGCAGCTGAGGATCGGTCTGTGCTGGGACATCGTGTCCGTCAGCGGGCTGCTGGCGCTGGTGTACGCGGGCGGGCTCGCGGCCTGGGACCGGCTGGGGCGGTTCGGCCGGCCGGTGTGGGTCGCGGCGCTGCTGGCGCTGTGGACGGTGCTCGTCCTCCTCGCTCCCGCGTCGCTCACCGCGGCCTACGTGTGGTGCGCGGTGCCGCTGGCCTGTGTGGCGCTGCGCGCTCTCGGCCGCCGGGCGGCCGGGGTGGCGGTGGCCGCGCTCACCGTCGTGCTGGCCGGTCAACTCACCCGCAGCGCCGGTCAGTTCGACCCGGAGATCGTGCTGATCCCGGTGGCCGCGGTGTGGGGCACGGTGTCCCTCTACCGCACCCAGCAGCGCGACGCCGCCGAACGGCTGCGGCTCGTGGAGGAGTTGCGGGGCACCCGGGACGTGCTCGCCCGGCAGCAGCGTGAGGCCGGGGTGCTGGCGGAACGGACCCGGATCGCCCGGGACCTGCACGACACACTGGCCCAGGAACTCGCCGGCGGCGTCATGCTGCTGCAGGCGGCGGAGCGTGACTGGGACACCCGTCCGGACGTGGCGCGGACCCGGGTCCGGGCCGTCGCCGACGGTCTGCACGCCGACCTCGCGGAGACCCGCAGGATCATCCGCGACCTGACGCCGTCCGCCGTCGACGAGGCCGGTCTGGAGGGCGCGCTGCGGCTGCTGTGCGCTCGCGCGCAGGCGGAAGGAGCGGCGGCCCGGGTGCGGTTCCGGTCGCTGGGCACACCCCGCCCCGCCGTGGACGGCCGGACGGCCGCGACCCTGTTCCGGGTCGCCCAGAGCACCCTGGCCAACGTCCGTGAACACGCCCGCGCCCGGAACGTCCTGGTCACCCTGCACGGGCACGCCGACCGGGTGGAGCTCGAAGTACGGGACGACGGAGCGGGGTTCGACGCGGCCCGGGGCGCCGTCGCTTCGGGTCCGGGCCGTGGGCTCGGACTTCCGGCGGCCCGGACCCGGCTGCGCGAGTGCGGCGGCGATCTGGAGGTCGGCAGCGCGCCCAGGCGGGGTACCTGGGTGCGGGCCACGGTGCCCGCGTCGTCACCGGCCCGGCCGCCGGTGGGCGCGCCGAGTGCGGTGGCCGCCCGGTGACCGGCACTGCGTTGCGTCTGCTGCTGGCGGACGACCATGCCGTCGTCCGGGCCGGGCTGCGCGCCCTGCTGGAGGGTGAGCCGGACCTGGAGGTGGTCGCCGAGGCGGGCGCCGGGGAGGAGGCCGTGCGGCTGGCGGCTGCGCTGGTCCCGGACGTGGTGCTGATGGACCTGCGGTTCGCGGGCGGCGGCGGGGCCGGGATCGATGGGATCGAGGCGGTGCGCAGACTGCGGGTCGCGGCGCCGGACGTCCCTGTGGTGATGCTGACGAGTTACTCGGGGCGGGTCGATGTCGTGCGGG
The DNA here is from genome assembly GCF_055581185.1 of Streptomyces sp. NPDC031474. Lineage (NCBI taxonomy): Bacteria > Bacillati > Actinomycetota > Actinomycetes > Kitasatosporales > Streptomycetaceae > Streptomyces > Streptomyces sp. NPDC031474. The sequence continues at coordinate 267,072 of NZ_JBVIJX010000002.1, read as the reverse complement.
CGCTGGAGGCAGGGGCGCGGGGCTATGTCCTGAAGGCCGGTCCGCCCGAGGAGCTGTTCCGGGCCGTGCGCGGCGCGGCCGCCGGAGCGCTCGGCCTCGCCGCGGACGTGGTGGGCGAGCTGGTCGCCCAGGTGCCCTCTCCGGAGCGGGAGTTGAGTGGGCGGGAGGTGGAGGTGGTGCGGCTGCTGGCGGACGGGCTGAGCAACCGTTCCATCGCCGAGGCCCTGTTCCTGAGCGAGGCCACCGTCAAGACGCACCTCGTGCGGGTCTACCGCAAGCTGGGCGCGGACAACCGCGCGGCCGCGGTGTCGGAGGCGGTGCGCCGGGGGCTGCTGGACCTCGCGTGAGACGTACGACGAGGGGGCGCCCGGCAACGGGGGCGCCCCCTCGTCGTCTCTCGCGGCTCAGACCTTGGCCTGCTCCGGCGCGAGGGCGGGGTCGCCCGGGTCGGCCGGGTTCTCGTCGGCCACCGTGGTACGGGCGGCTGGGATGACGGCGGCGATGGCCGCGGAGACCAGGGCGAGTCCGCCGCCGACGAGGAGCGCGGTGCGGAAGCCGTCCTCGGAGGCGAAGGTGTGGCCGCCCATGGTCGTGGTCATCTGGGCGAGGATCACACCGATGACGGCGGAGCCGATCGAGGTGCCCAGGGAGCGCATGAGGGCGTTGAAGCCGTTGGCGGCGGCGGTCTCCGTGATCGGGACCGAGCTCATGATCAGGGCGGGCATGGCGCCGTAGGCGAGGCCCACACCGCTGCTGGTGATGATCGTGACCAGCATGACGCCCCAGGCGGAGCCGATCAGGGCCATGGAGGCGAAGTAGCCCGCGGCCAGGACCAGGGTGCCGCAGACCAGGGTGAGCTTCGGGCCGCGGGCATTGGTGAGCTTTCCGCCGAGCGGGGAGACCAGCATCATCATCAGACCGCCGGGCGCGATCCACAGGCCGGCCGCGAGCATCGACTGGCCGAGGCCGTAGCCGGTGGCCTCGGGGAACTGCAGCAGCTGCGGCATCACCAGCATGCTCGCGTACATGCCGAAGCCGACGAAGACCGAGGCGACGTTGGTCAGGAGCACCCGGGGGCGGGCCGTGGTGCGCAGGTCGACCAGCGGGTCGGTGGTGCGGACCTCCCACAGGCCCCAGGCGAGCAGCGCCACGACGGCGACGGCGAAGAGGCCGAGCGTGGTGGCCGAGCCCCAGCCCCAGTCGGCGCCCTTGGAGACCGCCAGCAGCAGGGCGACCAGGCCGACGCCGAGGCCGATCGCGCCGGGCAGGTCGAACCGCTGCCCCTTGGCGCCGGCCGGGACGTCGGGGACGAGCAGGTAGATCAGCACGGCGACGACGGCGGCCAGGGCGGCGGAGCCCCAGAACAGCGCGCGCCAGTTCGCGTACTGGGCGACCGCGGCGGCCAGCGGCAGCCCGATGGCGCCGCCGATGCCCATGGAGGCGCTGACCAGCGCGATGGAACCGCTGAGCTTCTCGGCCGGCACGACGTCGCGCAGCAGGGCGATGCCGAGGGGCACCATGCCCATGCCTATGCCCTGCAGACCGCGGCCCACGATCATCGTCACGACGTCGGAGGCGAACGCGCACACCACCGAGCCGACGATCAGCGGCACGGAGCAGGCGAGCAGCATCCGGCGCTTGCCCAGCAGGTCGCCGAGACGGCCGACGACCGGCACGCACACGGCCGCCACCAGCAGGGTGACCGTGATCACCCAGGCCGCGTTCGAGGACGTGGTGTCCAGGATCTGCGGCAGTTCGGCGATGAGGGGCGTGACCAGGGTCTGCATGATCGCCGCGGTGGTGCCGGCGAAGGCGAGCGTGGCGATCACGGCTCCTGGGCGGGCCGTGGTCTGGGGGGCGTCCATGGGTGGACTCCTCGGTGGTGTCTGGGGATCGGCGGTGAAGGATGTGCATCGTACATGTCGTATGCATCAAGCACATGATGTGGGAGGTGCACAGGGGTGTGCCACGATGGCCCCATGGAGTCGCCGACACACGAGGTCGAGTACGAGCAGATGCTGCTCAGCCGCCACACGTTCCTGAACCAGCGGGGCGGCCGGCGCAAGAACAGCCTCATGGAGCGCAGCGCCTACATCATGCTGAGCCGGATCCGGGTCCAGGGACCCATGTCGATCGGCGAGCTCAGCGACGCCTTCGGCCTGGACGCCTCGACCCTCAACCGGCAGACCGCGGCGGCGATGCGGGCAGGCCTGATCGAGCGCATCCCGGACCCGGAGGGCGGGATGGCCCGCAAATTCCGGCTCACCGACGAGGGCGCCCGGCTGCTGGACGCCGAGCGCGAGGGAATCGTCGAGGTCCTGGACGAGGTGATGCACGACTGGCCGGACGAGGACAGAGCCGCCTTCGCCGCCTATCTGCGGCGCTTCAACAACGGCATCGAGGCCGTCGGCGGCCGCCCCTGGCCGCGCCCCTGACGGCCCGCGCCGACGACGTCTTCGGGTTCAAGAGCTGACGGGCTCAGCCCAACTGCTGGATGGTGCCGCCGAGTTTGGGCCGGAACTGCTCCAGCAGCTTCGGCTTGGCGCTGACGACCCAGCGGGAGCCCACGAGGTACTTGCCGCCGTAGATGCTGGCGGACTCCAGCCAGGTCTCCTTGTACTGCTCCTCGGGGAAGGTGGTGATGAGGTAGTCGGCCTCCGCCGTGTGGCAGACGCCCTGGCGCAGCTCGTCCGCCTCGATGCGGATCTTGGCGGTGCAGCCGGTCAGGCCCGCGATCACCTCGACCTTCGCCGGCGCCACGACCCCGGCCGCCGGAGCGGCGGTCACCGCCGTGGGCGCCGGCGTGCTCTTCGCGGACGCGTCGTCCTCGCCGCCGCTGCACGCGGTGGCGAGGGGAAGCAGGGCCAGGCTGCCGGCCAGTGCGGCACCGCGCACGAGGCGGGCCGTGGACTGCTGAAGCACGTACAACTCCGTTTTCGGCGCGCTTCCCGGCCACGCCTGTGGCCGGGCGTTCGCGAAGAGATACGGGTCAGCGGCCGTGGCCGTTCATTCGATGTCCTCCTCCAGAACGAGTCGGGCGAGGTCCCGCTGGGCGGCGGGGACGACGCCGGTATGCGCCAGCAGCGGGATCGGGACGTTCATGGCGTTGCTCAGCGAGGTGTGCAGCTGGTCGCGCTGGCCGGGGTCCAGCTCGGACTGGGCGGTGGCCTCGCCCTTCGGCGGGTGCAGGGCCCGGCCCAGGGCCGCCAGCGGCGACAGCCAGTCGGCGCCCTTCGACAGGTCCTCGCCCGGCGGCAGGTCGCCCACCGCCGCGAGAGCGGCACGGGCCACGGGCGCATCGGTGTGCTCGTCTCCCGCGCCGTCGGTCTGGCTCAGCAGCCCGTTGCCGTAGGAGCGAACGGTGTGCAGCTGGGTGTCGTCCAGCTCGGCCGGGAACCGCAGCCGCGCCAGGCGGGGGTCGGCGGCCAGCCGTTCGAGCGCGGCCCAGGACCGGACCAGCGGCTCCACATGCAGCGAGCGGGTCGCCCGCAGCCCCAGGTGATGGGCGAGCAGGACCGCGCCCCTGGCATGCGACGGGCTGCTTCGGCCGTGCCGCTCCAGCAGCAGGGTCGCCGCCAGGACGTCCGTCAACTCCAGATCCAGATCGGCCGCCTCGGGATCGGCGATCAGGTGGTACGCGGCCGCTCCGTGCTCGGTGAGCCAGCGCCGCAGGGCCAGGCGGGCGTCGGGCGAGAGCGGGGCCCCGGGTGCGCGCGGCAACCGATAGGCCTCGGCGACGACGTCCCGGGCGGCGCACGTCGCGAGCACTGCCGCCTGTTGTGCGGCCGCGGTCGTCGCGAAGTCCACGGCGAGGCGTTTCGGCAGGTCCACCCGGTGCCGGCGGCTGCCGACCGGCACCACGCCGACGGCGCCCCGGCCGTGCCCGGTGTCCAGCCGTTCCACCTCGCACCACAGCTGTTCGCCCGACCGTACGCCTTCCTCCTGGGCGGGCCGCAGTTGCACGAGGACTCCGGTGGGCAGGGCGCGCGCCACCCTCGGCTGCGGTCCGTCCGCCGTCCGCTCCCGGTCCTTGCCGGGGGCGACCCGGAGCCGGGTGCCCGGGCGCAGCGCGAGCCGCGCGCGCTCCACGTCGCGCACGTGCAGCACCGACACCGTGTCGTCGGCGAGTCGGCGGACGCGCACGGGCCGTGCGCCGTCGACGAGTGCGGCGCGCAGCTCCCCGGCCGTGGGGTCGGGCAGCCACGAGGCCCGCTCGGCCGGCATCCAGTGCCAGCGCCGGTCGCGGTCCGCCTCCAGCAGCAGACCGTGCGGCGGGCGGTCGGGCCCGTCCGACGGGACCAGCACCCCGCGCGGCGTGGCGTGCAGTTCGTCCGCGTGGGGTGACAGCGGGGCGAGCGGCAGACGGACGTGGAGCACCGGGCCGGCGCCGGTCTGACCGCCGCGGTCGCCGGGCAGCGTCGACTGGCACCACAGCCGCTGGCCTCGTCGGTTCTCCTGCGCCTCGTGCGGCGAACGGCCGCTGAGGAAGCGGGCGGCCTCGACGGCGAGCTGCTCCGGGAGCCCGGGCACGACCTCCCGCATGGGCAGCAGATGCAGCGCTCCCCCGCAGCGCACCACGAGGTCGCCGCCGGCCTCGGCCAGCGCGGTGCAGAGCATCGTCGCTCTCTCCGGCAGCGTCCCGGCCGGCTGGAGCCGTCGGGACACGATGACGCACTCCTCGCCCCACTCCTCGACGGTCACCGGCAGAGCCTCCAGCTGCTCCAGCAGCGCCGCCGGCCCGCCGGCGAGCAGGTCGCGCAGCCAGCCTCCGCCGGGCCATCCGGCCGCGTCCTCGCTCAGCGCGACCCGGCGGTGCGGCAGGCCGAGGAGGGTCGGCTCGCCCTGCGGGTCGAGGCCGAGCAGGGCGCAGTCGCCGGGCGCCGGACCCGCTTCGGGGGCGCCGGAGAGGGTGTTGGCAGCGCTGTTCAGGACGACCGCCGTCGCCCCGGGCAGCGCGGAGTGCAGGGAGCCGCCCGGGGCGAGCGCGGTGGCGGGGTCGATCACGGGGTAGCGGCAACGGAAGTGCCGCACGCCCAGCTCGACGCCGTTCCTGCCGGGCAGCGGTCGGACGGGCAGCCACACCCGGTCCCGCAGGCCGGCCGACCAGGCGGCGCGTGCGCCCGGGCGCCAGTCCGACAGCCGCAGCTCGCGCGGTGCGGCGAGCGCGCCCCGGACGACCTCCAGGCGCACCTGGTCGCCCGGTCCGAAACGGTCCCAGGAGAGATCGTCCAGCGGGTGACCGGCGGGGCCCGTGACCAGCCGGCCGTGGACCTCGATGACGGCACCGGGACTCAGTTCGAGCCACAGACCGTAGGCGGCGCCCCTGTTGTCCCGTGCCGGTCCGGCCACGGTGTACCAGGCGGAGCCGGCCGGCCGCGGCACTTCGGTCAGCGTGGTCGCGGGCAGGGCGAAGTTCCTCAGCAGCCGGTCCGACCGGTAGCGCAGGGTCCAGCCGCCGTTGCCGTCGTCGTCGAAGAAGACGGGCGCGCGCCAGCGCTCGGCGGCGCGGGTCCCGGCGGCGCCGTCCGGCCGGGGCTTGGCCCAGTGGGCGCGCAGGTCCTCCACGGAGCCGTCGGCGAAGCTGAGCCGGGACCAGGGGACGGGGCCCTCCGGGGCCTTGCTGCCGCCGAGCCGGAGGGGCCTGAGAACGGCCTCCGCGCTGTTCTTGTTCCCCGTGTCGACCCGCGCGGCCCGCACCTGGGCGCGGGGTCCTGGAGGCACGGCCGTCACCTTGTCGCCGGAGCGGAGCAGCATCGCGGTCTGGGGCAGCCCGGCGTCGTGGAGGCGGTGCGCGAGTGCCTCGGCCACTCCGACGGACAGGGCAGGCAGCCCTCGCACCCGGAACGCGGCGCGGCTGTCGCCGCGGTTCGAGGACGCCTCGACGAGCGCGACACGGCCCCGCCCGTCCCGGTGCAGATAGGCGTGGTCCGGTCGCTGGGCCAGGCCGACGAACAGTCCTTCGCCGCGCGGGTAGAGCCGGACGAGCGCACCCTTGCCCACCTCGTCGGCGAACTTCCAGGAATTCTGGGGCAGTTCGAAGACGACACCGGGCAGGACCTCCACCGTCCGCCCCCGCTCGTCGGCGACCACCGCGAGCAGCGATCCTCCGGCCTGCCGTACGGCGCTGACGAGCGTACGCGCGTCCCTGGCGGGCGCGGAGGTGAGTCTGCCCCGCCAGGTGCCGGGCGTCGTGCCCTGACTCACCTCGACCAGGAAGACGACTCCCCGGTACCGAAGGGCCGGGTCGGGCTCGTCGGCTGCGCCGTTGCCGTCGCCGCCGACCTCGTCGTGGATGCGGGGCAGCAGGTTGGGCCGTACGGAGAAGTCACGGGGGTACACCCGCACCTTCAGCTCGGTGCCCTCGGGCTGGCGCACCGACTCGGGCAGCTTCAGGGTGAGGTACGTGCTGTCGGCGGTGCGTGTGATGCCGTCCGCGACCATGAAGAGGCGGTTCCTGGCGGGGCCTCTTCCGTCGTGCGCCCCGATGAACCGGGGTTCCACGTAGCGGAAGGTCCGCACCACGCCGTTGGTCTTGAGGTACTGGTCGCGGTCGAATCGGGCCAGCACGCACAGTTCCGTCGCCTGGGCGCTGTCCCCCAGCAGCCGCAGCACCTTCTCCCGGTCGGGCCTGGTGAGGTGGGCTGCGATGTTCACGTCCTGGAACCGCTCGTCGGCCCTCGGCAGGAAACGGGGCGTCAGCCTGACCCGGCGAATCCGCACCTCGCCGGTGCTCGGGTCGGCGAAGACGGTGACCTGGTGGAGGAAGCCGTCGTCCTGTGCCTCCTGTGCGACCCGGGTACCGGCCTGGACCCGGATGTCGCCCGACCGGAAGTCCACCGTGACCCGGCCGGACGCCTGCTCGCGGTACCTCAGGCGCACCAGCTGGTCGCCGTGGAACAGCGGGAACGCCTCGCCGCAGGGCTTGCCGTCGCAGGTGAGTTCACCGGGGCGCAGCGCGACCGTGTAGCCCCGCCCCCACTCGAAGTGCCACAGGGTCTCCCCGCCCTGCCGGAAGGTTCCCACGTAGTGCAGCCTGCGGCGCAGTTCGCACACGCGGCCCTTCTTCGCGGACAGCGTCGTGGCCAGGTAGCGGGCGAACTGCGCCGCGTCGAGCGGCGGCACCTGGCGGGACGAGGCGACGAGTTCGCCGTTCTCCACGACGACCTGCGCCCTGACGTCTTTCTGGGAGTACCGGACCGCGCGTACGAAGGGAACGTCGTCGCGGCGTACCGGGAGCCGGTACACGCCCACGATCAGCGTTCTGCCGCTGAGGTCGCCCTTTACCGTCTGGGGTTCCCCGTCGTCGTAGGCCTGGCGCCAGAGGTCGTTCTGGGTGCGCGGCCGGTCCGGGGCGGCCTTCGACGCGGCGCGGGGGCGGGGGCCCACGTCGAAGCCGCGGCGCAGCGCGATCAGGCTCGGACTCCCGTCGGCCGGCTCGTCCTCGTGGGGGCCGTCCGAGGCGATCTCGAAGTGGATCCCGGTGATCGGGACCTTGCCGGCCACGATCGTGCGGGCCAGGGCGGAGGGCACGGTGCCCACCACCGCGGACGTGCCGATCCGTGCGAGCACCAGCTTCATCTCGCCGGAGCGGACCTGGCAGGTGCCGACGGTGCCGCGCACGTTGGCCCGTGGGCGGGGGCGTTCGGCCGGGGGCGGGGCCAGGACGATCTCGCCGGTGCGCCGCTGGGTGTACAGCGCGGACTCCGGGTCCCCGGGGCGGCTGACGAGCCCCTGGAACTCCCACGACTGCCCGGGCAGCTCCGAAACCCTCCGCACCTGGTGCAGCGGGGTACCGCGTACCTGTCGCGGGGTGAACAGCCAGCCGTCCTGGGTGCGTGTGCCGCGGAACGTGGTGCCGGCGTCACGGACGGGTGCGCGGAAGGAGGCGGCGGGCAGCACGCACAGCCGCGGCTCCTCGCCCGGCGCGCGCAGCCAGACGTCGTAGGAGTCGACCGAGCCGTCGAGCAGCGGAATCAGCTGGACGACGACCCCTTCCAACCCGGTGTCGGGAGGTGTGCTCGTCCCGAGGCGCGCGCACAGGTCCCGGTCCTGGAGGGGGACGGCTTGCGCGTCGGACCGCGCGGCGACGGGGGTGACCCGCGTGACGCTCAGTGTGAGGCCGTCGGGGATCCTGTCCTCGAAGAGCAGTCCGGAGCGCTCCAGCAGGACCGGGAAGCCCTCTCCGGCCGTGGCCCCGACCGTCGGCGTCGTGGCGCCGGGCCGGCCCAGGGACCGCACCGGGAACGTGTCGCCCGGTTCGACCCGCCAGAACGCGTCGAACCGCACCCCGCTCGGGGGCTGTTCGGCGTCCTTCAGGCGCTGGACGGGCAGCAGGTCGCCGATCACCCTGACGTCTCGGGCGGCCTGCTCGTCCCAGGGCCGCGGCTGGAACAGCCGCACCTCGTCGTGGCCGGACTCCACTCCCTCGACGGTCACCCGGGCCGGAAAGCCCACGCCCGTCGGATAGCCGGCGAGGTCGTCGACCTGCACCTGCCAGACCAGGATCTTGTCCGCCCTGGTGTCGTCCCGCTGGGCGGTGGCCCGCCACGGCCGTGCCTCGGGTTCGTTGAAGAGAGCCAGCCAGTCGACGTTGCGGGTGTCGCGGCCCTCGCCCGAGGCGAGGGCGGGCCAGCGCTCCTCCGCTCCGGCGGGCGGGTCCGGGAGCAGGTCCAGCCGTGGATCGGGCCCCTCGCCCAGCGCCACATAGACGAGCATGCCGGGGGCGGGCACGGCGCCGTTCTCCTGAAGTTCGTCCTGTTCGCCGGCGAGCGGTTCGCGCGCCGTGGGGGTGAGGACGGCGGTGAGCGCCTCGGGGTCCGCCCAGTCCTGGGGCCGCAGCAGATAGCTGCGGCCGGCGACGGTCGAGAAGCGCCGCGCCTCGGACTCCTCGGGGCTGTCGGTCTCCGCGTGCCCCGCGTACACCAGGACCGTCGCGCGCCGGCCGTCCGGATCCCGGTACGGCAGGTCGGCGGCGACGAGTTCGGTCAGCGAGCGGTCGACGGGCAGCCAGCTGCCCGTCGTCGCGTCCCAGCGTGCGAGGGTGGCGAGGGCGGCCGGGGCGGCGTTGTGGCCCGGCCGGGCGACCACCTGCGAGAGGTCCGGCTCCCAGGGCACGGCGGCGGCCCCGCCGTCGACCGCGTCACCCGGCACGCCGTCCACGGTGACGCGCACCTTGCCGTCGTCGTTGCGGACGCGCGCGGTGCGCACCTCGCCGTCGCGCGGATCGGCGCGTCCCGCCCGGCGCGCCGTGTCGCCGACCGCCTGTTGCCAGGCCTCACTCGCCTGGTCCCACACCACCTGCACCACGCAGGGTTCGCCGACGTCCAGTTTCCCACCGTCCTCGGCGAACAGCGGCGACCCGGCGCCCCAGTTGATCCGTACGCCGGCCGGTGCGGCATCGCGCGCGCAGACCATGCCCAGGACGGTCCGGGACCGCGGGACGTTGCGCCATGCCGCGAGGCGCGCCTGTCGTTCGTCCGGGGAGAGGGCCCCGAGATCGGTGGCCCCGGAGCCGTCCCACCCGCTCTCCTCGGGCTCCAGCTTGCTGGGGCCGAGACCGGACCACGACTCCCCGGTCCGGTGGCGCACGCCCCGGGCGACGACCAGCCGGGGGTCCGCCCGCTCGTCACCGGGACGGCCCGGCAGGCTCAGCGCATACTGCTCCCACGAACTGACGAACGCGTCCCCCAGCGTCTTCCCGGGGTCGGACGTCAGTGGTTCGGTGGCCGCCGCGGCGACGAACGCGCGGACCTGCGCGTCGACATCGGCGCGGGACCGTCGCCCCTCGATCACCTCCCACGGACCGGTCGTGGGCTCAAGGGCCCGCTGCGCGTGCCAGTTACGGCGGCGGATCGCCTTGAGGGCCTGTTTCCGCAGCCGGTTCATCCCTTCGGGCGGCAGCGGCTGCGCGGCGTCGGGGCCGGGCCTCAACGCCTCCTCCGACAGCAGGATCTGGTAGTAGCGCGGGGCTTCGGCGCTGAAGGCCACGACGCCGGCGACGACCCGTTCCAGGACCTGCCGGACACGGTCCTGGGCGTCCACGCCCCGGTCCGGTGTCCGGAACATCTCCAGGGCCGCCCTGCGGATGAAACGGCCCAGGTGGTTTCTGTGGGTGACGCTGTCCATCAACCGCAGCCAGGATGTGAGCCACTGCTCGCCGTGGCTGATGGTGTCCGGCTGCTCCGCCTGCAGCAGGGCCGCCACCCGGAGCGTCCGCAGGGTCAGCGGGACGGCGCCGATGTTGGTGAGGAACCGCTCGAACGGCTCCCGGTAGTGCTGCCACTCCTGCGGATCGAACGGGTCGGGGACGAGCAGTTCGATGTTCTCGTGGTTGTGCTGCCACATCTGGGCCGGGTAGCGCTCGGCGACCAGCAGATCGTCCAGGCGCAGGCCCGGCGGTATCGCCTCACCGCGCCGGCGAGCGGCCACCCGCGGCCCGTGGTGCCTTGCGACGAGCTGGTCCAGCCGGTCCGGCGCCATCCAGTCCCGGTCGATCTCGGCGAGGGCCGCCGTGACGAGATCCGGCGTGAAGTCCTCGCCGAGCGACCTCAGGAACGGCTTGGTGGACGTGTACTTCTGCCGGCGGGCGCTCTTGCCCTCCTTCTGCGCCTGCTCCGCGGTGGCCCCGTCCTCCGCCCGGTCGATGGGCAGGAGCCGGTCTACGGCCGTCGTCAGCACCCGGCGGGCATGGGGCACAGTGCCGTCGAACCAGCGCGGCCCGTGGGCCTCGTCCGTGCTGGTGAGCCGGGCGCCGGCCGCGGAGTCCGTGATCCAGTCCCGTGCCCCGTTGAACGCGGGGCGCGAGAACAGCTGGTACCACTGGGTCTTCTCCTGGACCTCGCTGACGTCGCCGGGGCCGTCGATCAGGAAGTCCGCGAACAGCGACACGGGCACCTCGGAGTACAGGCCCCGCCCGGCGCGTCCCACGGTGAGATGGCTGTGCATCACCAGCGCGGCCAGGCGGACGTCCACGGTCAGCTCGTCCGGACGGGACTGGGTGCGCAGGGCGGTGAGGAAGAACCGGCAACTGGGGTCGGTGAGGACGTCCTTGACGTGGAACAGGAAGGCGACGGCCGGGTCGGTCGGCCGCCGCCCGTCGAAGTCCAGGGGCGGGACCGGGTCGTGGGCCTCGCGCAGGAGTCGCACCGCGACCGGGGCCAGCGCCGTGACCCGCAGCAGGTCGAGGTGGTCCCAGCTCCGGTACCAGGTGGTCGGGGACTCCCTCTTGGGCTTGACGGAGAAGCGGTTGTCGGCCCGCCACATCCAGGGCGAGCACACCACGTGCGGCGGGAGGCCGTCCGGGTCGTCGCGCCAGGTGACCGCGGGCGCTGCTGCGGGCCGGTAGGGCTTGCGCGCCATCGTGCCGATCCAGTCGACGGCCGTCTGCCGCTCGGAGTCGGTCGCCTCGGCGGACGGCAGAACGGCCAGCGCGCCTGCGAACAGGGTCCGGTTCTCGTACCAGGCGGGCGCGCCCCACCAGCGCGCGGCCGAGGCCAGCGCCTGGGCGGGCGCGTCCTCGGCGAACAGCTCCCACAGGACCAGCTGCCACAGGGTGGTACGCACCCGTGCGTCCGAGAGGCCGACCGACCCACAGCCCAGCCGGGCCAGCACCTCCTTTCCGCGCGCCCCGACACCGCGTCTGTCCCCCGCCCAGCCACGCAGCAGCAGGCCGGTGCCCAGCTCGGTCTCGAAGCGCGTCGCGAGGTCCTCCAGGACCTCCACGTCCTGCGAGTCCTCGGCGGATGCGTGGTCCCCGTCGTGGGGGCGGGCGGGGAACCAGGACCGGGCGGCGGCCGTCAGCAGATCGGGTTCGAGGTCCGCCGAGCCCTGCCCCGCGTGCCACACGGCCGTGCGGACGGCGTCGTCCGCCTCCTCGGGGGAGGCGGCCAGCACGGCGTCGACGGCGACGAGCAGCGGCAGCCGTCCCAGCCGGTTCGCCAGCGCGTCGGTGACGACCTCGGGGCGGTCGTCCCCCACGCACAGCCTGGCGGCGTCGTCCGGGTCCTGCGCGACGGCGGCCACGAGCAGGGTGAGGGCGAGCGTCTCGAGCACGGTGCCGTCGACGTCCTGGTAGGGGGTCGCCTCGGTGGGCACGGACCTGGTCCGCTGGTCGCATTCGCTCAGCAGTTTGGCGACCCGCTCGACGTACCCCGGGTGGTGGGAGCCGTCGAGGGCCTCTTTCAGCAGGTCGCTCAGTTGCTGCCGGGTGCCGGCCTCAGCGGGGGCCGCCCACTCGACGAGGCCCTCGCAGAGGCGGGTGGCCATGGCCAGCGCGGCCGCACCGAGCGCGCCTCCGCCGGCCTCGGCGTCACCCTGCCCGCCGCCGTGCTCCGGCCGTCGCGCCGCCGCGAGGACGTGGGCGAGTCCGTGCAGCCGCAGCGACGGCTCGCACTCCACCAGTTTCTCCACGGCGGCGGCCAGTTGGTGCTCGTCGCTCTTCTTCGAGCGCAGGATCTCCAGGATGTCCAGGTAGTCGGCGCTCTGCCGGATGGTGAGACCGAGACAGGAACAGAGGTACCAGGCAGCGAGCACGGACTCTCCTCGTGTGTCGATGAGGGATGGTGACGAAGGTGGTCGAACGGCGGTGATGAGACGTCGGCGATCAGACGGAGACGGTCAGGCGGAGGCGGTCGGACGGTGGCGGTCAGGCGGAGGCGGCGAACGGCGGCGGTCAGGCGGAGGCGGCGAACGGCGGGTGGGGGGTGAAGAGCGCGCGGCGCAGCCCTTCGGCGAAACGGAGGTTGTCGCCGTCGGGTTCGGCGGGTTCCTCGTGGAAGCCGACGGCTCGCCGCATCCAGTCGGCGGGTTCGCCCCTCAGCAGCCGCACGGAGGCCGCCTCCAGCGGGCGGGACGCGAGCGCCGCCCAGCCCGCGGGTGACAGTCGTCCGTCGGGGAACTTCGGCTCGGCGGGGGCCAGTTCACGGATCGACAGGGACTGGCCAACGCCGGCCCGCAGCGCGGTGGCCGCGGCTTCGTAGCTGCGCAGACCGAGCAGGAACTCCAGGTCGGCGGCTCTGCCCTCCGCCGTGTCACGGCCCTTGGGCGCGGAGCGCAGATAGGCGAACACCCGGCGCAGGTCCTGGGGGACCAGGTTGTTCCAGAGCGGTCCCGGGACGGCCCGCGCGGGATCGTCGCCACGACGAAGGAGTCCCAGCGCCACGCGGGTCCGGACCGGCTCGGGGAACAGGGCGGGCGGCAGCGACAGCGGGTCGATCGGCTTGGCGCCCTCGGCGGGTTCGCCGCTCGCGGTGGGAAGCCCTTCCGCGGCGGCGAGCCAGACGTCCAGGTGATCCTCCCGGGTGGCCGCGGCGGCCAGCGAGGCGTAGCGCTCCTCGTCGTCGTCCCGCTCCCGTGCGAGCACGGTGAGCAGTGCCTCGACCTCGGGTCGTGTGCCCACTCGGAACACCTCGCTCGCCAGGAACGCCGGATCCGCCAGCAGATCGGAGTCCTCGTCGTCCGCCTCCAGCTCCGCGATGAACGCGCGCGCGGCGTTCAACCGCTGCTCGGCCGCATCCTGCTGACCCCTTTTCCGCTTGTAGCGGTCGGCCCGGGCGCGGGCCGTCAGCCGTCCGGAGGATGCGGCATCGGGGTGTACGGCGGCGTCCGCGTCCCTGGGCCGACCGGTTTCCGTGGCGGTGCGCCAGGAGGTGTCCCCCCATCGCACCCGGGTCAGCACCGCCGGCGCGATCCCCGAGCCGTCGTCCCGGGCGGGCAGCGACCCGGCCGCCTCTTCGGCCGCACCGAGCAGGGCTTCCTCGTCGTCCCCTCGGACATGCAGCAGCACTGCCGCGCCGGGGAGCAGCGAGGCGACCGCCCGCATGAGGTCCACGGCGGGACGGACGGCGCCCGAAGCGCAGCCCCGGGGCGCGTCCCAGCACACCACGAACCCTGTCGAGGAACCGTCGGGGTGCGCCTTCAGGTGCGCGTTCCAGCCGTACGGGCGGGAGACCAGGAGGTTCAGCGCGTCCGGGGAGCCCGGGATCTCCGCGCCGTCGCACTGCAACTCGTACCACTGCCGCCGGGGTAACAGCGCGGTCCCGGTCGCCCGACGTCCGGGGGGTGTGGTGGCGGGCGCCAGCGGGCCGTACTCCACGCGGTCGAGTTCGTCGGCGAGCCGGGTGTCGGGCCGGTCGGCCAACACGCCGCGGATCGGCCCCCGGTCGAGGCCCCACAGGACGTCGAGCCGGCACGGACCCTCGTCGTATACGAGTCGGCCCGCCGTGGCCCGCTCCCCCGACACGGCCGGGAACGCCGTGAGTTCCTCGCGCGCCACGGCCGGCGCCGGTGCCCGGAACCGGGCGTCCGGCGCGGACTCGGAGGTGTGGAGCACGGGGAGCCATCCGGGCTTGCCCACCTCGTCGCGGGCCCGGGCCAGCGCGTTCTCCACGGAGTCGCCGTCCTTCAGCCCGGCCAGGAACTGCCGGGTCAGCTCGGCCGCCACCTTGTCGTCCACCAGGCCGCGTATCCCGATCACCCACGGGACCCCGCCGTCGACGAGAGTCCCGGCCACGCTGCTCCAGCCGCTCGGCGTGTCGACGGCGCCGGAGCCTGCCTCGGTGGCCGTATGGCATGCGGCGAGGACGGCGACCTGCACCTTCGCGGCGTACAGGACGCGGGCGAGGTCGGTCGCGGTCATCAGCTCCAGGTCCTCCCGGCCGCCGGGCCCGGTGAGCACGATGCCGTCGGCGGTGCCGTGGCCGCCGAACACGAACGCCCAGGCCTGGGTGGCGAGGACGTCGCACAACTCGTCGCGGCTGACGGGATCCCGGGTCACCACCGGCTCGTAGCGTGTGCCCTGGAGCCGATCGGCCGCCTGCACGGCGCTGATCGCGGAGATGTGCCCGCCGACACCGGGCTTGCGCTCCTGGAGTCCGAAGCGGCCGTGGCGGTCGAAGACGTCCAGCGCGGTGGCCACGACCACCGGCCCGGTCTCGCGGGCGAAGGCTTCCGCTTCCGGCGGCCGGAAGGAGCGGACACGCCTGCGCGCCACGGACACCGCCTCGTGGCGGTACAGAAACCGCCGTTCCGGTCCGCCGCCCGCGGTGTTCACCTCCACGGAGCAGATCTCCCAGGGGACGGCGGCCAGTTCGGGGTCGGTGGTCTCGATGCACAGCCGGACTCCGGCCCGCCGCTGCCGGGCGTCCTCCAGGGCGGCCCGGAAGCGGGCGGCGACGAGCTTGGGAAGCAGCGCGCTCCCCATGATGCTCGCCATGTCGGAGTCGGTGACGCCGAGTTCGTCGAACCTCTCCGCGAACTGCCGTACGTTCTCGATGTGAAGCGACCTGCCCGGGACCCGGACCTGGTCCTCCACCGCGTACACGTCGAAACAGAGCCTCCCGGAACCGCCCCCGGTGTCACCCGTACCGTCCGTCGGGTATGTCCGGACCAGGCGAACGGTGAAGTCCCGGTACTCACAAGGCCTGTTCTGCCCGACCACCGTGCCGTGCCCCCTCGCCCGGGCCTCAGGCCCCGGTGACGTCTTCGGACGGCCGAGGCGAGGCGCGCTCTCATCCCCCAGATTACGTACCGATGAACAGATTTGTGTGAGAAAAGGTTCTCCTTGACAGGACTGAGACTGGCAGGATGTCCGGGCGCCCTCAGCCAGCCGTCTCCGGAGGTGTCAGCGACCGTGCCTTCCAGCCGTTCCGATTCCGGACGTCCCGCCTTTCCCGCCCTGCCGCGTGGCGTCACCGACGCGCGGGTCCGCAAGGTCGTCCACGCCGGGTGGCACAAGCTCTCCGAGGGGACCCGAGCCGCTCTGGTCGAGTTCTACGACCGCTCCCACGGTCTGGACAACGACGACTTCCAGGCGGAACTCGCGGAGCTCGTCCACACGCACACGGACCTCCAGGACCTCCTGCCCCAGGGCGAGTTCGCCGAGAACTCGGACCCGCGAGGCACCGATATGCCGGCCGAGCCGAACCCGGGGGCGGCCGGGCTCCCGGACCCCTTCGGCAGCGCGAACGCCCAACAGCCGCCGCCACCGCCGCCACCGCCATCGAGCGGCGGGGAGTCCCAGGCGCGAAGGTAGGCGAGAAGGCAAGAGGGGAAGGCAAGGGGAGAAGATGCCGACCAGTGTCGTCGCGCTCGCCGTGCTGCTCGTCTCCGCCGCACCCGGGTACGTCTACGTCCGTATCGTCGAGGTGCGTCGAGCGCGACGCCGGCGCACCTCCCTCCTGGAACTCGTGGACCTGGTGTGCGTGGGAGCCGCGGGCAGCGCCGTGGGCACGCTGGTCGTGCTGCTGCTCGCGCCGCACTGGACGGCGCTGCTGCCGCTCGAAGGGCTGCTGAAAGGCTCCGCCTACCTCACCGTTCATCCCTGGCAGGCCATCTGGTCGGGTGTCCTGGCGTTCACCATCAGCCTGGGGATCGCGGGGTCGGCCGGACTGGCGGTCGCCCGCTACAAGGGCACGTCGGTCCGGCACACCCCCTCTCCCCCGCTGCACAGGGCCGTCGAGCTGACCCCGCCGGGGCATTCGCTGTGGCTGGCGGTGCAGTTGACCGACGGACGCCTGTGGGAGGGGAAGCTGCTGAGCCTCGACGGCGAACGGGACACGCTCGGCGAGGGCGACCTGGTGCTCCAGTGGCCGCTCGCGGTCACCGAACCCGGGCAGGAGCGGCGCCACCACCCGGCCCGGTTCGTGGCGATACCCGGCCCGCAGATCGTCCTGGTCCACGGAGCCGACCTGCCGCCCCAGCCCCCCACACCCATCCCGGAACCGCCCGCCCCTCCGGAACCGCCGGACGCGCCACCGCCCTAGCTGCGACTCGGGGCGCGGCACTGCGGGACCGGGCACAGTGGTTCGGGTTGCACGGGCCGTTGCGTCGACGGACCCTGAGAAGAGGCGGATTCCGGCGTCGTCCCCGGCAGACGAAGACCGGACGCTCCGCTCTTGGACCCGTACGACCGGCCGGGCCGGCCTCGTGGTCATGTGTCCCGCACGCGGCAACGCGGAATGTCCGCGTCCGCGCGCTCCCCGACCGAGTCGGAGAGCCGGCCATGACAGGCAGCACCGAACTCAGCATCCTTCGCCCCCACGACCTGGTCGCCCTGGACTTCCGGCTGGTCAATCTGCGGGTGTCGGCCGACGGGCAGACGCTGGTCCCCGAGGACGAATCGGCGGAAGCGTTCGTCGTCGTCACCTTCCCGCCCCAGGCGATGTCCGAGACGGTCGTTTCGGCCGAACCGCCACGGGCCGTCCCTCCGCTGCGGACCGCGCTGGCCGGACCCAGCCGTCTGGTGTTCCGGCTCCCCGCCGGGCAGGGACTTCCGTTGACGACGGAGGCGCTGCTGGCCTGGAACGACTGGACTCCCGTCGTAGCGCCGACGGCCCTCCTGCCGCGCGGAACCCCTGGGAGCGCGGCCCTGCCGGAACGAGTGCCTCCCACCGAGCTCGAGACAGCCGTCGAGTTCCCGTGGCGCCTGCTGCTCTCGCCCGTCGAGGACGGCCGCTGGCACACGGACAACGGGGCCTCGCTGGGTGGCGCCCACCAGTTGTGGAGCGCGGTGCTGGCTACCGCCACGGGCCGCGGGGGCGATGTGCGGGCGCTGACCGCCCTCGCCGGGCCAGACCCGGACTTCCCGACCTCCCTCTCCGACGGGCCCGTCGGGGACCGGGAGCAGATCGCCCGGCTCAGCTCCGACTTCCACCTGCCGACCGGTGACGGGACGTACTTCACGCCCGTCCCGCTGACGGCCGGCCGGCTGGAGCTGACCGCGCTGGGCGCCAACACCGAACTGGAGGCCGGCTGGGACTACCCGGAGTTCGCCGCGGAGGGGGAGACACCCCCGCCCAGCGGCTACGTCCCCCTGAGTCTGCGTCAGTACATGCACATCGCCGCGCTGGGGCGCGACACCCTGGTGCGAACCGTGAAGGCGGGATATCTCTGCCCCACCGGTCACCGGGCCGTGGTCGTCGAGAGCGTCGAGCGGCTCCCCCAGCCTGTCAACGCCGGCGGTGCGCGGGGTGTTCTGGTCAGGACGGCCGAACTGATCGTGCAGCAGCCCGTGGTCGACTACGTCCCGCTCGTCCCCGCCTTCGCCCGTGCGGGCCGCGAGTTCCCCTTCGCCTCCGTACAGCTCACCACCACGTCCGCACGGATCGACGCTTCGGAGTCCGTGGACGCCAAGCCGGTCTGGCTCCGCGATCCGGACAGTTCCATCCCGATCGGGTTCCGTGCCGTCGGCCTGGACGTCGCGGGCCATGCCCTCGACTTCTCCCTGCCGCTGATGTTCGTGACGTCCGGTCAGATCAGAAGCCCTCGCACCATCTCCGACGCCTACTTCTCCTCCCCGGACGAGCCGCCGATCACCGTCACGCTGGGCGGCCAGTCCATGGCGGCGGCCGCGGAGGCCCCGGGCCGGCCCGGCCCCACGACACTGAAGGTCGAAAGCCTGGACTGGAGCCTCGAACTGCCACCGGGAGCGTCCAAGGCAGACCCTGATTTCGCCATGCAGCCGGCGCCGCCGTGGTACGTGCCCTGCTTCCTGCCCCGCATCACCAACATCACGGCGTCCGTGCCCGCCATCGACGAACTCCTCGGCATGTCCGGACCCGTCGACTTCACCCTGGACCCCGTGTACCTGGAGCACGGCTTCGAAACCGCCAACCGCGCGCAGGTCTTCGTGAGCCTCACGAGCGAACTGCCGCTGGAGCTGTCCCCACAGCGCGGCGGCGGCCTGGCCAGTCCCGCACTGGCCGTCACAGCGGTGTCCCGGACGCTGGGGCCGGTCTCCGCACCGGACAAGCTGCAGGCCGGCCAGGTCGACGTCGCCGCCTTCAGCAGGATGAAGCTGCTCGGCACGATCACGCTCATGGACCTGCTGGACACCCAGCGCATGGACTTCATGGGCGGCGACTCGGCCGGTGCCGAGGTGGCCCAAACCCAGCTCGACCAGCCGGAGTTCGTGCTCAATCCGCCTCGGCTGACGAGCCGGCGGCTGCCGGCAGCCGGGCCCGGAGGTTCCGAAGGCGTGGAAACCCGCTTCTTGTGGAAGCCCCCGCTGGCCAGGCAGGGAAACCCCCTGCTCGACCTGACGGGAGCCGACCTGCTGCTCGACGCCACCACGCGCAAGGTCCGCGGGCAGGAGGCCGTGACCGAGGTGAACGGGCGGCTGCGAAAAGTGGGGCTGACCTTCGCGGGGGCACTGAGCGCGAGGATCGGCGTCCTCGCCTTCCGCTCCGAAAGCGGCAAGAAGGTGGAGGTCGAAGCCACGGCCGTCAAGATCGAGTTCGAAGACCCGCTGAAGTTCGTGGACGCCCTGCTGTCGGTCCTGCCTTCGGACGGGTTCGCCGATCCGCCTTTCCTGACGGTAGACGGCCAGGGCGTGGTGAGCGGCTACACCCTCGGGGTACCCAGCGTCTCCGTCGGCGTCGTCAGCGTGCAGAACATCGCCGTCACCGCGGCGCTCTCCATCCCGTTCACCGACCGCCCGGCAGGCCTGCGCTTCGCCGTTTCGGAGCGGCACAAACCGTTCCTGGTCACGGTCAGCCTCTTCGGCGGCGGCGGGTTCTTCGCGGTCGAGGCCGGCGCGAAGGGCCTGGAGCAGCTGGAGGCGTCGATCGAGTTCGGCGGGAGCGTCAGCCTCAACCTCGGCGTCGCCTCCGGCGGTGTCTCCGTCATGGCCGGGATCTACTTCGGCATGAAAGGCGCGAGCGTCGAGCTGACCGGCTATCTGCGCTGCGGTGGATACCTGGAGGTGCTCGGTCTGATCTCCGTCTCCCTGGAGTTCTACCTGGCCTTCACTTACGGCGAGACGCCGAACGGCGGCACCGAGGTGTGGGGGCAGGCAAGTCTCACCGTGCGCGTGAAGATCGCCTTCATCAGCAAGTCCGTCACCGTCTCCGTCGAGCGCCACTTCGCCGGCTCGGGCGGTGATCCCACCTTCCAGCAGTGCTTCTCGCCGACACAGTGGGCGGGATATCTGGAGGCGTTCGCCTGACCGAAGCCCGGCCCAAGACCCTGCGACCAAGTCCCCGCGACCGAGGCAGGACCTCATGATCCGACACCAACTCGTCCAGTGGATCCTGCTCCCGGGCGGCCTCACAGGCGACGGCCAACTGCGGGCCTCCGTGTTCGTCGCCCCCCGGCTGCACCCGGGAGGAAACGCCACCCTGGCCGACTTCCCGGACTTCGCGGACTGGAGCTCGGTCCTGAACGGGCTCACACTGCTCGTGGAAAGACCGGACGGCGCCACGGAGGCCCCCCTGCGGGTGACGGCCTCCGCGAGAGGTGGACTGTGGCGGGCGCTGCTCCCGGCCACGACGCCGGTGACGGCTTTCACCTTCGAGGACCTCGCCGACCGGCCGCTCATCAGCTTCCCCGTCGGCGACGTCCTGGCATACCTGCGCAACCAGTGGGCGACGCTCGCCCTGGCCGCACACGACGATCTGCCCGTCACCAACGACAACGCCTCGCCCATCGGAGGAGCGTCCACGAGGCAGGGAGAACAGCGCCCGTTCACCCTCTCGCGCCATTTCAGTGACCTCATCGAGGCCCTGAAGCTCGGTGGCTTCGAGGGGACCGAGGAACGGGAGGAGCTCTCGCGCCGGTTGCGCTCCGTGCTCGACGGCGCCGCCGAGGAGGCACGGGCCCTGCGACAACGGCACGAGACGCTCACCCAGGACCTCGTGCGTCCCTTCGGCTCAGGAACGGGCGGCCCCGCGCAGGCCCTGTACGCCCTGGCCGGGTTCCACGCTCGTCCGCAGAAGGAGAAGCCGAAGGTCCTCCCGGCCGACCAGACCGCCGCGCGGGCGCAACAGGAGCAGACCGAGGACTTTCACCAGCACCTCTCCACTCTCGGCGACCACCCGGCACTGCTGCGCCGCCTCGGCCTCGTCCTGGACCTGGAGATACGGCCGGACTTCGTCCCGCAGAGCACCGACTCGGACCCGCCGACCAGGCTGCGGCTGCGCGTCGAGCGCCCGTCCGCCTTCCCCTCCCGCGACGACGATCCCGACGCGGACGCCTGGAACGCGGACGTCACGCCCTGGACCGTCTGCCGGCGCAGCGAGATCGGCGGGCAGCCGTTCTTCGACGCGGTCGAACGGACCTCCCGAGGGGACTTCGCACACGGGTTCCTCCGTATGGACCCCGACCGCTACCGGCCGGAGACCGTGGACGTGGACGGGCTCGCGCTGAAGGCACTGAACATGGCCGCCACCCTCGGCCGCCAGGAGGACCAGAAGCAGCGGCCCGTGGACGAGCCCGAGCGCGACGGCGTCCCCACCGCACGGACGGGTGGCCTGGCTGTGGTCCACGCCCACCACGCCGAGGAACTGCACGAGGACTTCTACCAGGCGCGGCTCAACAACGACGCCCTCGAAAAGGACCCCGACAACCCGCCCGTCCTCGCCTATGAGGATCTGCTGCGCGGCTTCCGCATGGACGTCCTCCGCACCGGCGACGGTTGGCGCTCCCTGCACGCCCGGCACATGGTGTACACCCCCTTGCGTGACCCGGGCGAGGAAGTGACCGTCGACGACGAAGGATTCGTCCAGCTCTCCCTGACCGCGGAGATGGACACCCCGCAGGCGCCCGCCGACCCGGACCGGCCGCTGTACGCCCACGAGTCGCTGGTCACCTGGGACGGCTGGAGCCTGTCGGCGCCCCGCCCCGGAGAACCCGTCGCCCAGGAACCAGCGCCTCCGGCAGCCGCCGCGGACCTCGGCGGCCTGCGGTTGTCGATCGCGGCCGGCGCACCGCGCGGCGCCCTGCCCAGACTGCGGTTCCGCTCCCGCTACCGAATCCGGCTGCGTACCGTGGACCTGGCCGGACGAGCCCACGAGCTGCCTGCCGCGGACGCGCTGACGCAGATTCTGGAGGCCGGCGGCGACAACCGCTATGTGTGCGCCGCTCCCTCGGGCGAACTGCCCTACCTCCGCTTCGAACCGCTGCCCCCGACGGAACTGGTCCCCCGTCGCCCTTTCACCCCCGGCGAGGGCATGGAGCGGCTGGTCGTCCGCAGCACGCCCGGCCAGTCGGCCGCGGAGTACGCAGCCGCCTGCCAAGCGTCGACCGGTCCCGCCCACGAGTTCCGGGCGTTCTGCGACCGTCACCTTGCCGCGCCCAAGGCGTCGCTCCAACTGTTCGAGACGCATGGGCTGCTGGACGACACCATCCAGGCCATGCACGGCTCCGATCCTTTGGCCGCGGCCGCGGCGGCCCAGTCCGCGTACGACTTCGCGGTGCGGGAGTGCGCCGCCTTCCACGAGGTCCCCGGCCCACCGGATGCGGACCGGGCGTATGTGGTCGTCGACGCCGACACTGTTGACCTTCCCTATCTGCCGGACCCGCTGTGCGCGGGCCTCAAGGCGCGGCTCACCCTGCGGCCGGACGCCCCGGAGAAGACCCTGGACATCCCCTTCGAACAGGCCGGCGCCGAGCAGGACGGCTCCCACTGGCCCAGGCCCCTCCCCATCCGACTGCGCCTGGAGGAAGGCGACTTCACCACTCACTACAGTGCCGACGACCGATTGCTCACCGTCGGGCTCCCGCCCGGCCGTACGGCACGGCTACGGCTGTCCTCGCTGTTCCTCGACGATCCCGACGTCTTCGCCCTGCTGGGATGGTGCGACGACGTACTCGGGGCCTCAGACGCGCAGACGGTGCGCGAGGCGATCGCCGCCGGTACCCACTGGATGACCACACCGTGGCGGGACCTGGTCCTGGTGCACGCCGTACAGCGTCCCGTGGAGCAGCCCAACCTGCTGCTGACAGACCGGCAGGGGACAGCGGTGACCTCCCTGGCGCGTACCCAGGGGGCGAGCGCCGCCGATCTTGAGGGCCTGATGTATTTCGACGAGTTCTCGACCGGCCGGCTGGACCTGTCCGCCAAGTGGGACGAAACCGAGGACGACGGCGCCACACGCTACGCCGACGTGCACGCCATGGTGCGGCACGTCCGGAACACCGTCTTCTCGCTGACGGTGCCCGAGCCCTTCGGTACCCGGTGGCTGCCCGAAATCAAGCCGCTGATCGGCCCGTACGACCGCTGGATGCCGTTCCGGACCCGGGGCGCCGAGGGCGAGACGCCGGAGACCCTGCGCGCCCGCCTGCTGTCCGCTGCGGCGGCCGCGGATCTCCCCGCCGCCGAGCGGCGCCGACTCGAGGCCGGGGCCGCCCAGCTGGAAACGTTTCGAGCACACGAGTTCGGAGACACCCGCTACCGCCGCGTCACCTACCGGTTCACCGCCGCCACCCGCTTCCGCGAGTACTTCGACCCCGCCATGCCGACCACGGACGGCAGCAGCGCCGCCGAGCCGTTCGACGTCATCCTGCTCAGCAGCGCGCCACCGGCGAAACCGAAGGTTCGGCAGGTCCTGCCGTTGATGGGCTACGCCCAGCATCGTGCGACCGACGGCTCCGTCGTCAGCGAGCGCACGAACCTCGGTGTGCGGGTGTGGCTGGAGAGACCGTGGTTCTCCTCGGGGGCCGGGGAGGAACTGGCCGTAGTCTGCGGCGACAAGCTGATCAGCCCTCTCACCGAGCTGTCCCGCGAAATCAGCTGCCTGCTCCACGACCCGACCCATGGTTCGACCGTGCCCGAGCCCCTCCTCGCCCCGTCCTTCGGCAACGGCCGGCAAAGGGGACGGGTCCGGCTGTGTGCATCCTCCCTGGAGAAAGATGTCGTCACGTTCCAGCCCACCTGGGACCCCGAACGCGCCTCCTGGTACGTCGATCTTCGCTTCCCGACGGGAATGGCCTACTTCCCCTTCGTACGACTGGCGCTGGCGCGCTATCAGGAACATTCCCTCCCGGGCTGCGAGCTGTCACCGATCGTGCCGACGGCCTTCCTTCAGACCGTGCCGGACCGCACCCTCAGCTGTGCGGTTTCCGGAGACCGGGCACATGTCACCCTGAGCGGTCCGGCACCGGAATCGTCGGCCGACGAGCACGGCGACGTCATCGCCCGCTCGAACACGGTCGCCGCCGTCGTCGAGGTCCAAGACCCGGCGTTCACTGACCCGTACCTCGGCTGGACGGCCGTGGACGGCGTCGAAACCCTGCTGAACGGAGCGCCGGCCGTGGCCGGGCACCCGGTTGTCTGGGAGGGCGACGTGCCGCTGCCGCCGACCGGCGGGCGCAGGCTGCGGATCGCGGTACGGGAGTACGAGCTGCATCCGGCCGACGACCGCGCCGCCTCGCCTCCCGTCTCCCTCACCGAGGCCCGCCGCCTCGTCCACGCCGACATCGTCCCGTTGTGACCCAGGCCGACGGGAGCCTGTCCGCGGTCTGCACCCGCCTGGCCGAGCAGTCCGGCCATGCCGAGCCGTACCGTGTCAGGAGTGCACCGGCATGGGCACATGGGCCGGGCGGCCCGGTGGGTTGAGGGGTCGTGCCGGCGGCGGGCGGGTCGGTCGGCTGTCTAAGGTACAGAGAGATCACCGCCTGCCCGGGAGTTCCCATGATCGGTATCCGTCGGAAGAGAGCCGCCGACACCCTCGATGCCATCGAGCCTCCGAGCAACGCCGAGACGGTCGTCGGGGTCCTGTCGGTGACGGTCCTGGTGGAGGTCCTCGGCGTCCTCTCCGGGTCCGAGGTGTGGCTCCTCGGGCTACTGGTGTTCCTGCCGGGGACGGCGTCGGCACTGTGCACCGTCCAGCAGACGAAGTTCGTCGCCGCGTGGACGACTCTCTTCGTCACCCTCACCGTGCTGCTGCGCACCGGCAACGGCGGCCGACCGCTCGACCGGACGCTGCTGGTACTGCTCACCCTCGCCCTCGGAGTCGCCTCCGTCTACGCCTGCCACCGGCGTATCGGGCGCGAGCACGAGATGCTGCGGCTGCGCTCCACCGCCGCCGCCATGCAGCGGCACATCCTCCACCCCCTCCCCCTGCTCACCGACGACGTCCTGGTCAACGGCGTCTACGAACCCGTGCAGGAGGACCGGCTCGTGGGCGGCGACATCTACGACGTCGTCGCCTCGCCCTGGGGCACGCGGGTGCTGATCGGCGACGTGCAGGGCAAGGGCCTGGCCGCCGTGGGCGCCGCGTTCGCCGTCATCGGCGCCTTCCGCGAGGCGGCCCACCGCGAGCCCACGCTCACCGCGCTCGTCGACGCCCTGGACGCCTCCGTCGTCCGGCACAACTCCTACGCCGAACAGACCGGCGACGACGAGCGGTTCGTCACCGCCCTCATCATCGGCGTCGACGCGGGCGAGGAGGTGCAGGCCGTCAACTGCGGCCACGTCCCGCCCCGGCTGGTGCACGAGGGCGCCGTCAGCACTCCGCCGCTGGACTCCGGCGTCCCGCTCGGGCTCGCCGAACTGGCCGCCGAGCCCACGACCGTGGACTGGTTCGCGTTCCCGGCCGGTTCGACGCTGTTGCTGACCACCGACGGCCTCACCGAGACCCGCGCCGCCGACGGCACGTTCTACCCGGTCGACGAGCGCCTGATGAAGCACCTGGACCTCTCCCCCACCGAGCTGCCCCGGGCGCTGCACGAGGACGCCCGCGGGTTCGCCGGCGAGGACCGGCGGCACGACGACGTCGCCGTACTGACCGTCCGCCGGTCACCGCGCCGCTGACGTCCTCCTGGCACGCGCTCAGCTCGGGCACACGGTTCTCACGGGGCGGTCTTGCGCGGCGCAGGACGGGCGCGGCGCGCTGCGCATCGTCCGGGACCGCGCCCCGCACGTCGTCGTCCTCGCGGTGGTCATCCGGCGGCAACTGCGCCCGCTCGGCCGGGTCGCGGCCACTGCCGCCGAGCTCACCCGGGTGCCGCTGGACCGCGGCGAGGTCGCCCCGCTCGCCCGCGTCGCCGCCCGGGACACCGACCCCGGGACCGAGGCCGGCCAGGCCGGCGTCGTGCTCAACCGTCGGATCGACCACGTGGAGTCGTCGCTCGCCGAACGCCGGCGCACCGAGGAGCGCATGCGCCGGTTCCTCGCCGACACCGGCCACGGACCTCGTCGAGGACCTGCTCCTGCCGGCCCGGCTCGACGAGGGCCGGCCTCTGGAGCTGACCGAGGTGAACCGCGCGACCCTGGTCACCGAGGCGGTCTGGGACGCCCCGGCCGCGGGAAGCGGACACGACCGGCAGCTCGCGCTGCGCCTCGGCGGCCCGGTGTCGGTCGTCGCCGACCCGTCCCGGCTCCACCAGGCGGTGGCCAACCTGTGGACCGACACGGCAACGCCCTGACCGACACCCACGTCACCTGGACCGGCGGCACCGGCGACGACCACGCCTCCTACGTCCGCCTGCACAGCCCCGTCGGGTGGATCGAGGTCGACTGCCAGGCCCCGGGGCCGCTCGCGGGCGCGTAGGGCGCGACCCAGGGCAGCGGCGATCTGATCACCGGGCCGGGGCCCCGTCGTCCCGGCCCGGTTTCCCCTCGCGGGAAAGGCGGTATGCCCGCCCCAGCGGGCCGAATCGTCGTGCCCGTTGGGCCCCCGGCCCCGGTGGGTCTATCGTCTGAACCGTGGGCCAGAGCGTTGGAGGGCGGCCGGTGATGCCGCAGGACGAGGCCGTGATCGGCTGTACGGGGAAGGTGCTCGTCGGAACCCGCGGTTCCGCGGGCCCCGGCGAGATCCTGGTGCGGGTCAGAGGCGGTTCCGAGACCTTTCTCGCCTGGTCGGAGGATCCTCTACCCGCTGGGGCGACGGTCCTGGTGATCGAATCGCGTGGATGCCGCGAGGTCGGCGTCATCGAGTGGAGGGATCCATTGGACGCGCTCGGCGATCTCGCCGACGCCGACTGAGGAGCATAAGAGAGATGTTCGGATACCGCGTTCCCGCTCCCGACGAGGCGATGTTGATCTCGGGGGGCCGGCGGGGACTGGGGGGCGCGCCGTTCCGAGTGGTGACGGGGCACGGCAAGTTCGTGATCCCGTTCTTCCGAAAGACCCGTTTCCTCACGCTGTCGATGTGCGAGGCCGAGGTCACCGAGACCTGTGTGACCAGGCAGGGCATCGCCCTGCACGTGCGTGCCGTGATCGCGTTCAAGGTCGGCAACGACCACGAGAGCATCATCAACGCCGGGCAGCGCTTCCTCTCCGACCAGGACCAGATGTCGGTGCTGACCGGGCGGATCTTCGCCGGGCACCTGCGGGCCATCATCGGCTCGATGACGGTCGAGGAGATCGTCACCGAGCGGCAGAAGCTCGCCGCGGAGGTGCTGGACACCTCCAAGATGGAGATGGCGAAGATCGGTCTGATCGTGGACTCGCTGCAGATCCAGTCGATCGACGACGGCGACGCCGGCTACATCGACGCGATGTCCGCTCCGCACAAGGCGGCCATCCAGCGGCAGGCCCAGATCGCCCAGGCCCAGGCCACCCAGGCGTCGGTCGAGGCGGAGCAGGAGGCGGCCCGCAAGCAGGCCGAGTACGCCCGGCAGACGGCCATCGTCAAGGCGGAGTACTCGGCCGAGGTGGACCGCGCCCAGGCCCAGGCCGCCCAGGCGGGCCCGCTGGCGCAGGCCCACGCCCAGCAGGAGGTGCTCGCCGCCCAGACCGAGCTGGCGCAGCGCCAGGCCAAGCTGCGCCAGCAGCAGCTGGTGGCCGAGATCGTGAAGCCGGCCGAGGCCGAGGCCGAGCGGATCCGGGTGCTCGCCGCCGCCGACGCGCAGCGCATGAAGATCCAGGCCGAGGCGGCCGCGTCCTACGACCGGGTCGCGCTCGACCGGATGCTGATCGACCAGCTCCCGCAGATCGTGAAGGAGGCGGCCGGCGGCCTCGCCGGCGCCAACGTCAACGTCCTGAACGGCGCGGACGGCCTGGGCGAGATCGCTGCCGGCCTGGTCTCCCAGGGCCTGACGATCCTCGACTCGGTCCGCCAGAACCTGGGCGGCCAGGACTCCGGCGAGGGCCGTGGCCGCCCCGAGAACGGCAACGGCAGCGCCCTGCTCCAGCTGCACCCGGGCAAGGACCGCAAGCCGGACGACGGCCCGGTGGACGTCGACTAGGCCGGCTGGGCCCTGTCCGGCCAGGGCCCGCCCGACCGGGCCCGCCCCGCCCCCGCCGCCGTCTCGGCCTCCCACTCCGCCGCCGTCAGCGCAGGGCGCCCTTCGTGGCGTCCGCGATGAAGCCCCGGGCGAAGAACGTGAACACCAGCACCAGCGGGATGACCGACAGGAGCACCCCGGCCATCACCATGCTGTAGTCGGTGGAGTGGCCGGCGTACAACTGGGCCAGCGCCACCTGGAGGGTGAGACGGTCGGGGTTGACCAGCATCACCAACGGCAGGATGTAGTCGTTCCAGGCGGCGATGAACGTGTAGATGCCGAGGAACGCCAGGGCCGGGCGGACGCACGGCAGCACCACGTGCCAGTACAGCCGGAAGAACCCGGCGCCCTCGATGCGGGCGGCGTCCAGCAGTTCGTCGGGGACGCTGGTGGAGGTGTACTGGCGCATCCAGAAGATGCCGAAGGCATTGGCGGCGGCGGGCACGATGAGCGCCTTGAGCGTGCCCAGCCAGCCCAGCTGCACCATGATCTCGTACTGCGGGATGATCGCCAGCTGGGTCGGCAGGATGTACATCGACAGCAGCACGCCGAAGAGGAACTTCTTGCCGGGGAAGTCGTACTTGGCGAAGGCGAAGGCGGCCAGCGAGTCGAAGAACAGCACCAGCGCCGTCGTACAGACCGCGACGATCACCGTGTTGAAGAGGGAGCCGAAGAAATCCATCTTGTCGAACAGGTGCTGGATGTTGGTCAGCAGGTGGTCGCCGAACCAGAGTTTCGGCGGGTAACTGTAGATGTCCTGCGAGGTGTTCGTCGCCATGACGACGATCCAGTAGAACGGGAACACCGAGATGACGACGCCGGTCATCAGTGCGGCATGGACGCTGAACCCCCGCAGGCGTTTACGGTTCTGGCTGTTCACGACCGTCGCTCCTTACGCTGCACCAGACGCCAGTTGATGAGGACGATGAGCAGGATCAGCAGGAAGAAGGCCCAGACGATGGCGGCGCCGTAGCCGAAGTCGTTGTTGTCGAAGGCCTGGTGGTAGAAGTACAGCAGGGTGGTCATGCCCGCCTGGCCCGGACCGCCGGAGTTGGGGTTGGTCGAGGCGTCGCTGTTGAACAGCACCTGGGGTTCGGTGAAGCTCTGCAGTCCGGTGACGGTGGAGACCACCACGGTGAACAGGATGATGGGCCGCAGCAGCGGGATCGTGAGGGAGAAGAAGATCCGGACCGGTCCGGCGCCGTCCATCCGTGCGGCCTCGTAGAGCTCCGAGGGGATCGCCTGGAGCCCGGCCAGATAGATGATCGCGTTGTAGCCGGTCCACTGCCAGGTCATCAGCGCCGCGATCACCAGCTTGATCGTCCACTCGTTGCTCAGCCAGGGCACGGCCGACACGTGCAGGGCCCGCAGGATGGCGTTGATCAGGCCGAAGTTGTTGCTGAAGATCGCGCCGAAGAAGATCGCGATGGCCACCAGCGAGGTGATGCTGGGGATGAACAGGGCGACCCGGTAGAACGCGGTGAGGCGATTGGTGGAGTTCACCAGCACCGCGAGCACCAGTGCCATGAAGAGCATCGGCACGGTCGACAGGACCCAGATGACGAGGGTGTTGCGGATGGACAGCCAGAACACCGGGTCGTCCCACAGGAACCGGAACTGCTGGAACCCGACGAAGTGCATGTCCCCGATGCCGTCCCATTTCTGGAACGCCAGGTACACGGTGTAGATCACCGGGAAGAGCATGAAGACCGAGAAGATCAGGTAGTACGGCGAGATGGCCAGGTACTGCGGCCAGTGTCTGGCGACCCGCCGCCCCGGCCCGCGCCGGGCCCCGGCCGACACCGGCCGGATCCGGGGGGCGCGTCGGCCCGGACCGTGGAGACGGTCCGGGGCCGGCTGCCCGGTGGGACCGGTGTCGGATCCGGAGGTCGGTCCGGTGGGAGCCGGGCCGGCTACCGGGCTGGACGACATGTCACTTCACTCCCTGCCGCTGGGCGATCTGCTTGGCCTGGCCGACCGCGTCCTTCCAGGCCTCGTCGGGGTCCTTGCCCTTGGCCTCGATGCTGGTCAGCTCGCTGTAGTAGGGCGCGGCGACCGCCGCGTCGGCCGGGGCCTCGTAGGCCGCGGGGATCTTCTCGGCGGCCGGGCCGAAGATCTCGATGGTCTTCTGGCCGCCGAAGAAGGCGTCGCCGCCGGTCAGCGCCGGCAGCTTGTAGGCGGCCGGGGCGGTCGGGAAGAGGGCCGCGTCGGTGAAGCCGCGGGCCTGGTTGTCCGGGTCCAGGATCCAGCTGATGATCTTGAAGGCTTCCTCGGGGTTGCCACTGGTCGCGGGGATGGCCAGGAAGGACCCGCCGAGGTTGGACGGGCCGCCCGGCAGGCTCGCCACCCGCCACTTGCCCTTGGTGGCGGGCGCGGCGTTGCTGATGTCCAGCGCGTGCCAGGCGGCGCCGATCTCGGTGCCCAGGGAGCCGTTGCCGATCGCGGCGTTCCACGTGTTGTCGTTGATCTTGGCGTCGATGCCGAGGGTGTAGGGCTTCACTGCGGTGGTCCAGGCGGTACGGATGTGGTCCTGGTCGCCGATGAACGTGTTGTTCTCGTCGATGAAGCGCTGGGTGCCCTGGCCGATCATCATCGAGAACACGGAGCCGATGTTGTTGATCAGATAGGTCTTCGGCACGGCCTTGTGCAGTTCGACGCCGGCCTTGAAGTAGTCGTCCCAGGTGGCCAGCTCGGCGGAGACCTTCGCCGGGTCGGTGGGCAGCCCCGCCGCGGCGAAGAGGTCCTCGCGGTAGAACGTGGCGCAGGGCCCGATGTCGATCGGGAAGCCGATCAGCTTGCCGTCCTGCGTGGTGGCCTGCTTCAGCTTCCAGGACAGGTACTGCGGCATCAGCTTGTCCGCGCCGACGGTCTTCAGGTCGACGAAGCGGTCGGCGTTGGGCAGGAAGGAGGCGATGTCCTCGCCCTTGACGCCGGTGATGTCCGGGGCGGACTGGGCGGCCCTGAGGCCGGTGAGCAGCTTGGTCTTGAAGTCGCCGCCGACCACGGAGGTCTTGAGGGTGATGTCGGAGAAGTGCTTCTTGGCGTCCGCGACGACCTTGTCGCTCAGCCCGCCGGACCAGTACCAGAGGCTCAGGTTCTTGCTGTCCTTGCTGCCGCTCGATCCGGAACCGCCGCCGCACGCTGCGGTGGCGCCGGCCGCGGCGGCCGTCAGTACGGCGGCCTGGAGGAATCGTCTGCGGGAAAGGTCCACTGTCTTCTCCTGGATTTCGGCGAGTTCGGCGAGTTCTGGGGATACGGCGGGTTCGGCGGGAACGGCGTGTCGGGCATGTCCGACAGGACCTGTGGGTGCTGGGCCGCGGTGGGGCGCGGCGGGGAGGCCGGGTGGCTGAAGAGCATCGGCGTGGGTGGTAACCCTTCAGCCACCCGGGGTGTGTGACCTGGTCCTCTCAGACGGCGCCGACGCGTCGTGACGGCGGAATACGCCGTTCATCCGCTTCGGCCGACCGGAGTGGGGTCCGGGCCTGGCTCCGAATTACGCAAGAGAGTGCACCCGGTGCGCGGGTTTGACAAGGGTCAAGCAGGTATCGAGACATTCATGCGCGACTTTGCTTGAGTTTGGCGAGTTCGCGAGTATGGTCTGCCGCATGCTCCCTGACCGAAGACATCAGCTGATCCTGCGCGCACTGCGTGCGGACGGGCCCACCTCGGTGGTCGCCCTGGCCGAGAAGGTCGGGGCGAGTCAGGCCACGGTCCGGCGCGACCTCGCACAACTGGACGACGAGGGACTGCTCAAGCGGGTGTACGGCGGCGCCGCCCCCGTCGTGGGCGAGGACGACCCGTTCGCCGACGTGGCCGGCGTCCGGGTCGAGGCGAAGGACGCCCTGGCCCTCTGGTGCGCAAACCTCGTCAGGGACGGCGAGACCGTGCTGCTCGACATCGGCACCACCGCTCACCGGGTGGCCCGGCATCTCCACGGCCGGTCCCTGACCGTGATCACCAGCAACCTCGCCGTCTACGAGGAGCTCCAGGACGACAAGGACGTCCAGCTGATCCTGCTGGGCGGCGTGGTGCGGCGCGACTACCGTTCGCTGGTCGGTTTCCTCACCGAGGACAACCTGCGCCAGGTCCACGCCGACCGGCTGTTCCTGGGCACGAGCGGGGTGCGACCCGACGGACAGGTGCTGGACACCACCGCGGTCGAGGTGCCCGTCAAACGGGCGATGATCGCCGCCAGCGCCCAGGTGGTCCTGGTGGCGGACGCCGGCAAGTTCCCCGGCACCGGGATGGCCCGGGTGTGCGGCCCCGAGGAGCTCGACGTCGTGGTGACCAACGCGCCCGGGGACGCGAAGACCTGTAATCGACTGCGCGAGGCGGGAGTTGAGGTGGTCGAAGTATGAGACTGACGATCCTGGGCGGCGGCGGCTTCCGGGTCCCGCTGGTCTACCGGGCGCTGCTGGGCGACCGCGGCGAGGGACGCGTCACCGAGGTGACCCTGTACGACCTGGACGCCTCCCGGCTGGCCACCATCCGCAAGGTCCTCGCCGACCAGGCTGCCGGGCATCCCGACCCGCCGGCCGTCACCGCCACCACCGACCTGGACGAGGCGGTCACCGGAGCGGACTTCGTGTTCTCCGCCATCCGCGTCGGCGGACTCGCCGGCCGCGCGGCGGACGAACGCATCGCGCTGGCGGAAGGCGTGCTGGGCCAGGAGACCGTCGGCGCGGGCGGCATCTCCTTCGGGCTGCGCACCGTCCCGGTGGCCGTCGGGATCGCCCGCCGCATCGCGGCCCTGGCGCCCGAGGCCTGGGTCATCAACTTCACCAATCCGGCCGGTCTGGTCACCGAGGCGATGACCGCGCACCTCGGGGACCGGGTGATCGGGATCTGCGACTCGCCGGTGGGCCTCGGCCGCCGCGTGGCCGGGGCGCTCGGCGTCGATCCGGCACGCGTCCGCCTGGACTACGTGGGCCTGAACCACCTGGGCTGGCTGCGCGGCCTGTACGCCGAGGGCCGCGACCTGCTGCCGTCCCTGTTCGCGGACGAGGCCGCGCTGACCTCCTTCGAGGAGGGCAAACTCTTCGGCGCCGACCTGCTGCGCACGCTCGGCGCGCTGCCCAACGAGTACCTGCACTACTACTACTTCAGCCGCGAGTCGGTGCGCTCGGCGGGGGCCGCCGAACAGACCCGGGGCGCCTTCCTGCACTCCCAGCAGCAGCACTTCTACGACTCCCTGGGCGCCGTCGCCGACGCCCCGCCGGCGTCGCACGCCGCCTGGAACGCCTGGGACGCGACCCGCCTGGAGCGCGAGGTCACCTACATGGCCGAGAACCGCGAGGCCGTAGGCATGGGGGAACGCGACTCCTGCGATCTGGAGTCGGGCGGCTACGAACAGGTGGCCCTCGCCCTGATGCGGGCCATCGCCCTGGACGAGCGGGCGACTCTCATCCTCAACGTCCGTAACCGCGGCCGGATCCCGGTCCTCGACGACGACGCCGTCATCGAGGTGCCCTGCCATGTGGACGGCAACGGCGCCCATCCCATCGCCGGGGCGCCGCTGCCCGACCACGGCACCGGCCTGGTGTGCTCGGTCAAGGCCGTCGAACGTGCGGTGATCCGGGCCGCCACCACCCGCGATCGCGCGCACGCCATGAAGGCCCTGACCATCCACCCCCTGATCGACTCGTACGCCGTCGCCAAGCGCCTGCTGGACGCCTACCAGAAGCACTTCCCCGAGCTCGCCTACCTGGGCCGCTGACGCGTTCACCCGAGACACGGCCACGAGGGGCCGGACCGGCAACAGATATTCCTTGACACGAATATTCTCTGTCAGGAATACTCGTGGCCATGGACGCACTTCTCACCGCGCTCGCCGACCCGGCGCGCTGGCGGCTCGTGAGCCTGCTGGCCGAGCGGCCCCGCTCCGTCGGGGTTCTCGCCCAGCTGGCCGAGGCGCGTCAGCCGCAGACGACCAAGCATCTGCAGACCCTTGAGCGGGCCGGCGTCGTCACGTCCCAGCGCACCGGCCAGCGCCGTGTCTACGCGCTGCGGTCCGCCGCCCTGCGGGACCTGGCCGCCGAGCTCAGCCGGCTCGCCGACACCGCGGACCGGGCCGACGGCCCCCGCTCGGCCTACGACCGCCATGGGCTCAGCCTCCGGGCGGAGCGGCTGGCCGCCGAGGAGCCGGGGTGGGCCGACGGCCGCTCGTTCAGGTTCCTCCGGTCGCTGAAGGGGCGCCCCGAGCTCGTGTGGCGCCACCTGACCGAGCCCGACCTGCTCGCCCGTTGGTGGACGCCCGACGACCTGCGCGTCTCCGAGCTCGTCTTCGAGGCGCGAGAGGGCGGGCGGGTCGTCCTGGAGTACCGCGACGCCGAGGACGCCGACGGCTCCGACCTGGTCGCCGGGCGCGCCGAGGGCGTCGTCCACGAGGTGCACGCGGGTGAGCGCCTCGTCTACCGGCTCTCCCCGCTGCTTCCCGACGGGGGTCTCGCCTTCACCTCCCACGTCGAGTTCGTCCTCACACGCACCGGCGCCGGCACGGACCTCGACGTCCTTTACCGGATCACCGACAGCACCGTCGACTCCGCGGACTTCGTCGCGGGCATCGAGACCGGCTTCGGTCAGAGCCTCGACAAGCTCACGGCGACTCTCGCAGCGGAGCCCGACGTCACCCACGACACCGGTGCCTCCGACGGCACCGACATCGACACCGACATCGACACCGACATCAACATCGACACGGACCCGAGGAGCACGAAATGACCGAGCAGACCGCCGCCCATGGCCGCAGGGTCGTCACCAACATGAGCCTCTCCCTCGACGGCCGGTACGCCGGACCGGACAACCCCCTGGACATGAGCTGGGTGATGCCGTACGCGGTCACCGACGTCGCCCGCGACCATCTGATCAGCCTGTGGGAGCCGGCGACGACGACCCTGCTCGGACGGGTCAACGCCGAGGGTTTCCTCGGTTTCTGGCCCACCGTCATCGGCATGGAGGGCGCCGACCCGCGCGACGAGGCCTTCGCGAAGTGGCTCGTCGACACCGACAAGGTGGTGCTCTCCTCCACCCTCGGCGAGGCGCCGTGGGAGCGGACGACGATCGTCGACAAGCCGGCCGCCGAGGCGGTCACGGACCTCAGGGCGACCGACGGCGGCGACATCCTCGTGCTCTCCAGCGCGAGCGTCATCAAGGCGCTGCTGGCCGCCGACCAGGTCGACCGGCTGGCGCTCACGGTCTTCCCGGTCTTCCTCGGCGGCGGCCCGCGCCTCTTCGACGACGGCCTGCCCGCGGGGAAGTGGTCGCTGGCCAGTCAGACGGCGGGCGAACACGGCACGTTGGCCCTGGTCTACGACCGGATCCGCTGAACCGCGGCTTCGGGCTCACCCTGGTCGGCCACTGGCTCGTCGGCCTCGCAGCCACCGCACTGCTCCTCCTGCGCCGCTTCCACCACGCCCTCACCCTCCACACCGCGCCCCCGGCGATCGCCACCCCCTGAGGGGTCACGGTCACCCGGGGCGTGATCGGCCTCGGCGAGGAGGGTCCTCCTCCCCCGGCTCCTGCGGCGTACGGGTCGTGAGCCCGGGCAGGCGGCGGGCCGCCACATGCGCGCACAGGCTCAGCCAGGCGGCGGCCAGCAGCCAGCCGCCGAGGACGTCGCTCGGCCAGTGCACGCCGAGGTACACGCGGCTCAGGCCTACGGCGACGGCCCAGCAGGCGGCCACGGCGCATACCGTCCGGGCCTGGGCGGGCGCCGTCCGCCGCAGCACCGCCCAGGCCAGCAGACCGGCGGCCAGCGCCGAGGTCGTCGCATGGCCGGAGGGGAAGGCGTAGCCGGAGGCGGCCGTTGCCCAGTCGGCGGGGGCCGGACGGGCGCGGGCGAGCAGCTCCATCAGTCCGGAGCGGATGGACTGTCCGGCGAGGAGGACGCCCACGGCGACCGCCACGGACCAGAGCCGCTCCCGAGGCGATCGTCCGGCGATCAACCCGGCCGCGACGGCGATCAGATACGGCCAGACACCCCCGCCCGTCACGGTGACCCCGTGCGCCAGCGCCTCGGCCACCGGCGGCCGGTGCGCGAGCGACCATGCGTGGACGGCGCGGTCGCCCGGCAGCGGCGCGCCCTCGCGCACGGCCACGACCGTGGCGAGGGCGGCGAACAGCGCGAGGCAGACGCAGGCGAGCAGGAGGGCCATGGCCGCGACCTCTTTTCCTGCCGGAACGAGCCCGGTTGACTACAGGTGCGTAGACGGTCCAGCGCACTGTAGACGAAAGAGGGTCGAGGAGCGATCGCCCGAAGGGAGGACGGCTCAGGCCCAGGCGGTCACCGGCACGAAAGAACTGTCCTGGCGGAAGAGGTCCGTGCCGTCCGGCTGCTCCACGCGGAGTTGGTAGTTGTAGTGGCGCAGGTAGTAGCCGGGGTAGTTGTACGACTCGAAACGGATCGCACCGCTCGTCGAGCCCGTCCGGGCGATGAACGTGGCGTCCCTGGCGAAGGTCGACGTGCCGTCGTTGGCGTCGAAGCGGCCCCGGAAGGAGTAGTGGCGCAGATAGTTGCCGGAGGCGTCGCGGAAGGAGTAGGCGTTCGCGTCCGCGAGACCCGCCACGACCGTGAAGGTGGACGCCTGCTTCTCGGCGGTGGTGCTGGAGCCGGTCACCACGGGCAGGTTGAGCAGCGCGGACTGCTCCTGCCAGTAGCGGGTGGTGTAGTTGGCGGAGCGCAGGGACCGCGTGGCGTTCTTCGTGATGGCCGGGCCGCCGGTCACCGTCTCCTTGATCACCGTGAAGTGGCGTGCCGTGCCCGAGATGCCGGGCAGGGCCTTCGGCGCGGTCCAGGTGGCGAAGGTGTCGTAGCTGTCGCTGTAGTAGTAGTTGCCGTCGCCGTAGCCGTCGAAGAAGATCCGCCAGCCGCCGTTGTCGAGCTGGATGACGGACGGGCCCTCGCGGTAGCTGCCCCAGCCCGCCCAGTCGCCGGTCCTGGTGATCGTGTACGGGCCGGCGAGGCTGGACGCGGTGCCGTACTCGATGTACTTCGCCGTCTCGTTCTTGGTGAACGCGTGGTACGTCGAGCCGATCTTCACGATGTACGTGTCAATGTGGTTCGACCCGATGCCGGACAGGGCGACCGGTGAACTCCAGGCGGTGAGCGCGGAGTTGGTGGCCTTCAGCAGATACGGGGTGAAGATCCACTCGTCGCTGGTCACCGAGCAGGACACGATGACGTTGACGCTGCCGTCGCTGTCGACGAACCACTCCGGCGCCCAGGCGCGGGAGAGGTTCGCGATCGGGACCGTGTAGTCGTACAGGAACGTCCAGTTGACCCGGTCGGAGCTGCGGGCGAAGCCGATGGTGGTGCTGGCGTCCTGCCAGGTGTGGGTGGTGTAGGTGATGTAGTAGTAGCCGTTGGTGTGCCTGAAGACGCTCGCGTCGCGGATGCGGTTGCTGGGCGGGGTGTACGCGGAGGACTGCACCAGTCGGAAGTCGGTGGCGTCGTCGGACTGGTAGACGTTCACCGTGCCGTCGTTGCTGTTGAGGAACGGCACGATGGTGTAGCGGGTGGCCGATCCGGCGGCCGGCGCGGCGGCGAGGGCCGTGCCGAGCAGGCCGGGCGCCTCGCCCAGCACGAGTGCCGCGGCGGGCAGCGCGGCCATCGCGCGCAGCATGGCACGGCGGGACGGAGCGGGGTGACGTGTCGTCATGGTGCGGCTCTCCTACGGCTCAAGGTTCGAAATTCCGAACACGGTTCGGAACATCGATCGGAAGGTAGGGGCGAGACAGGGACACGTCAATCCTTCGCGCAGTAACAGACGATGCCTGTGGGACGGCTGTGGCGCGGATCCTGGTCGCGGGGAAGCGGTCGCGGACCGCCCGGCCGGCCGAGCGGGTTCCACCCGTACCCTGTGACCATGGACGATGCGTCGATGGTCGGGCTCATGGGGCGGGTCACCGGGGCGATCGGGCCGGGACTCGTGGGCGAGGTGATCGTCCGGGTGCGCGGCGGGGCCGAGCACTTCCTCGCCTACCCGGCGGACGGCACGGGCCGCATCGAGTGCGGCACGGTGGTGATGGTGGTGGAGCACCTGCCGCCCAGGACGGTCTACGTCACCCCGGCGTACGACAGTTGAGCCTGCTTCGGCGCAGGTGAGAGCGGTTTGGTGCGCCTTCGGGAACGTATGCGTCAAGATTGCAACAAGGATTCCACAGCGTCTTCAACCTGGACTCGGGCAGGCGCACACTCCCTTCGTTCGGTGCCGAAAGGGCACCATCCAAAGGGGGCGTATGCCGATGATTGTCGGCGTCGTTGCGGGGGCGGCGGTTGTCGCCGTTCTCGTTCTGCTGGGTCTGTTCAAGATGATGTGGCGGGTCGCGGAACCCAACGAGGCACTCGTCATCTCCGGTTCCAACCACCGCACAGAGGGCCTGGAAGCGGGGATGGGCTTCCGTATCGTCACCGGGCGCGGCACGCTGGTGATGCCCGGCGTGCAGGTGGTGCGGAAGCTGTCGCTGGATCTGAACGAGACCGAACTGCATGTGGACTGCGTGACGCACCAGGGCATTCCGCTCAAGGTTCGGGGCGTGGTCATCTTCAAGGTGGGCGACGACTTCGTGTCGATCGCCAACGCGGCCCGGCGTTTCCTCGACCAGCAGAAGCTGATGTCGGAGCGGGTGCACAACGTCTTCGCCGGCCATCTGCGGTCCATCGTGGGCGGGTTGACGGTGGAGGACATGATCCGCGACCGGGAGAAGCTCACCGGGCAGACCCGTGCCGCCTGCGGTACGGAGATGGAGAAGCTGGGCCTGATCGTGGACTCTCTGCAGATCCACGAGATCGAGGACCCGACCGGCTACATCCGCAACCTGGCGATGCCGCACGCGGCGGCCGTGCAGCGGGACGCGCGCATCGCCCAGGCGGAGGCGAACCGTCTCGCCACGGAGGCGGAGCAGGCCTCGTTCGCGCGGATGGCGGAGGCCACCCGGGACAGCGAGATCCTCCAGGCCGGCTACCAGGCCGAGCGTGACAAGGCGGGCGCCAAGGCCCGCCAGGCGGGGCCTCTCGCGGACGCGGCCGCCCGGCAGGAGGTCGTCGTCCAGGAGACCCGGGTCGCCGAACTCGAGGCGCACCGCAGGGAGCAGCAGCTCCAGGCGGACGTCCGCAAGCCCGCGGACGCGAAGGCGTACGAGAAGCGCACGCTGGCCGAGGGCGAGCGCGACGCCCGGATCTCGGCGGCGCAGGCCAAGGCGAAGGAGACCGAGCTCGCGTCCGCAGCCGAGGCGAGCCGGCTCAAGCAGGCCGCCGGCGCCGAGGCCGAGGCGACCAGGGCCCGCGGTGAGGCCATGGCGGCCGCGACCCGGGCCACCGGTGAGGCCGAGGCGGCCGCCGCGCAGGCCAGGGGTCTGGCGGAGGCCGAGGCGACGAGGGCGCAGGGCCTTGCGGAGGCGGAGGCCATCAAGGCCCGGGCCGCCGCGCTGGCCGAGAACCAGGAGGCGGTCGTCGCCCAGCAACTCGCCGAGAACTGGCCGGAGATCGTACGGGCCGGCGCGTCCGCGTTCGGCAACGTCGACAACATGGTGCTGCTCAACGGCGCGGACGGTATGGCGGACGTTTTCGCCAAGGCGCTCACCATGGGCGGGACGGGCCTCGGTCTGGCACGTCAGCTGCTCGCCTCGATGAACCAGAACGGGCAGGCCCCGCACGGGACTTCGCCCCTCAACGGGATCGTGAGCCCGCCCTCGGGCCCGCCGTCGCAGCGGGTGCCGGTCGAGGAGAAGTGACCCGGCGGTGAAACGCGGTCACGGGGGCAGCCTCTAAGGTGCCCCCGTGACCGCGTTTACCGATGCAGATGCAGACGTCCCGGGCCGCTTCGGCCCCTCCGCCACGACCGAGGCCGACCCCCGCGAGACCGGCCGGGTGCGCACGGAGTACTCCCCCGCGCACGACGGCGACCCCGACCCCGGCGAGATCGTGTGGACCTGGGTGCCCTTCGAGGAGAACGACGGCCGGGGCAAGGACCGCCCGGTGCTCGTCGTCGCCCGGGAGGCGGGCGGCACGTTCCTCGCCGTACAGCTCTCCAGCAAGCGGCATGAGGGTGACCGGGAGTGGGTGGCGATCGGCAGCGGGCCTTGGGACCGGACCGGACGGGACTCCTGGGTGGACGTCGACCGCATCCTGCGGCTCCACGAGGACGGCATGCGCCGCGAGGCCTGCGCGCTGGACCGGATGCGGTTCAACCTGGTCCGACAGCGGCTGCATGAGCGCTACGGCTGGACCTGAGCCTCTGTCGGACCATGAAGCGGGGCGAACGTCTCTTCGAATGCGCCCCGCACCGCGCCGCCCGGCGTCCGGTCGAGCACTCCGAACACCACGCGATCGAACGCCCGCCCGAACCGCCCGTCAGGGGCGAGCAGGGCCCGGAACGCCCCCGCCACCTGCGCGGGGTCGTTGCGGAACACCCCGCAGCCCCACGCGCCCAGCACCAGGCGTCGGTAGCCGTGCGCGACGGCCGTCTCCAGGACGCGCTCGGCACGGACGGCCAGCGCGCGCGGCAGCTCGGACGTGCGCTCCGGCGCCGTCCGCAGCACCACGCCCGCGTTGGGCGCGGCGGCCGTCAGAAAGCCGACGGGGTACGGCTCGTCCAGCAGCCGGCCCCGGTCGTCACGGAAGACGGGCACGGCCGGTGAGTGGATGACGCGGTCCGTGTAGAACGGGTCGCGGTGGGCGCGGTGGTGGTCGTAGAACTCCCGGGCCGTGAGCAGGCAGGTGTACAGCGCGGAGGCCCGGCACAGGGCCTCCTCCTGCGCCTGGGCGCCGTTGAGGTAGCCGCCGCCCGGGTTGCGCGCGGAAGCGAAGTTCAGGACGGCGACGGGGCCGGCGTCGGCGAGCCGGCGGGCGGCCTCCAGGCTGCTCTCGCCCGTGACCTCGATCAGCGTGTCCGCGACCGGAGCCACCGGCGCGGGCACGGCGACCGGCCCCGGTCCCGCCGTCCGCGTTGCCGCGCGGGCCGCCTCGATCGCCGCCGCGAGGGGCACCTCGCGCCCGCCGGACGCGCGGTAGCCGCCCTCGGCGACGATCTGCTGCGTCTCGTGGGCGATACCGCGCAGTCGCGCGCTCATGGCGCCACCCCCGTGGACTCCATGGTCGCGCGCCGCGCGGTCACTCGCGCCCCGCCCGCCTCCCCCGCCGTGCTCATGCACGCATCGTGAGCGATCCTGGACACCTGGTGCAACAGGGTTTCCAGGGCCGGGTAACACCGCGCCGACACGCCGAAAACACATAGGAAACAGCTCGAAATCGGCACGGAATGAGCAGGGAATGACCAGGGAATCCGGCATTCCCGGTCCCAAAAGTGCCGTTGTGTACCCTTGTGCGATTCGTTTCGAGGGACTTGGGTGGGACGAGCTATGCCGGTCCGGCCGCACCGAGGCCGGACCGGTGGCATGGTGGAATCTCAGGAGGATCCCGACATGTCCGATTCGGTCAGCGACTGTACCGACAGCACCGAAGGTACCGAGCGCCGCACCGCCCTCACCGAAGCCGAGGTGGAGGCCCTGGTCAGGGGCATCTGCTTCAAGACCGGCCCGCCCCGCACCGTCGGGGTCGAGGTGGAATGGCTCGTCCACGAGCTGCGCTCGCCGCAGCTCCCCGTCACAACCGAACAACTCGAAACCGCTTACGCCGCACTGCGCACCGTGCCTCTGAGCTCGCCGCTCACCGTCGAACCAGGCGGCCAGCTGGAACTGAGCTCCCCGCCCGCCGCCTCCCTGATGGAGTGCGTGGGCACCGTCTCCGCCGACCTCGCCGCCGTCCGCGCGGCCCTGGCCGAGCACGGACTCGCCCTCTCCGGCAACGGCACGGACCCCTGGCGCCCACCCCGCCGGTTCCTGCACGAGCCGCGCTACGACGCCATGGAGGCCTGCCTCGACCGCACGGGCCCGGCCGGCCGCGCCATGATGTGCACCTCGGCCTCCGTGCAGGTCTGCCTGGACGCCGGGTACGAGGAGCCCGGCCCGCTGGGGCACGGACGGCGCTGGTGGCTGTCGCACACGCTGGGCGCGGTGCTGGTGGCGGCCTTCGCCAACTCCCCGCTGCTCGACGGCAACCCCACCGGCTGGCGTTCCACCCGGCAGTTGCTGTGGATGGAGATCGGCGCCGGCCGGGCGGGCGGACCCGTCCTGGACGGCGATCCACGCGCCGCCTGGGCCCGGCATGTGCTGGACGCGCCGGTGATGTGCGTCCGGCGCGACAGCGGGCCGTGGGACGTGCCCGAGCGGCTCACGTTCCGGGAGTGGACCCGGGCGGGAGAGCCGACCCGGGAGGATCTCGACTACCACCTCACCACCCTGTTCCCGCCGGTCAGACCGCGCGGCCACCTGGAACTGCGCATGATCGACGCGCAGCCCGGCGACGACGGCTGGATCGTCCCGCTCGCCGTGACGGCGGCGCTGTTCGACGACCCGGAGGCGGCCGAGAACGCCTACCGCACCGTGAAGCCGCTGGCCGAGCGCGCCCAGCCGCTGCCGGCTCCGCACAATCCGCTGTGGATCGACGCGGCCCGCTACGGGCTGGCCGACCCCGAGCTGCACGAGGTCGCCGTCGCCTGCTTCACCACGGCGCTACGGGCCCTGCCCCGCCTCGGCGCCGACGACGGCGTCATGGACGCGGTGACGGACTACTTCAACCGCTACGTCCTCAAGGGCCGCACCCCCGCCGACGACCAGCTCGACCGCCTGCGCGGCACGGACACCCGCGCGTACGGGAAGGACCTCCGCACATGACCGAGCCCGCACTGGACACCGAGCCCGCGCCGGCCACCGAGCCGGCCGGGGACGCCGCGGCCGCGCCGGACGCGGAGGCCCTCCGCGCCCGCGTGCTCGCCTCGCTCACCACGGCCCGCGAGCGCACCACGCTGCTGACGAGCTGCGTGGAGGAGCCCGACCTCACCGCCCAGCACTCCCCGCTGATGTCCCCGCTGGTGTGGGACCTCGCGCACATCGGCAACCAGGAGGAGCTGTGGCTGCTGCGCGCGGTGGCCGGCCGTGAGGCGATGCGCCCCGAGATCGACGGGCTGTACGACGCCTTCGAGCACTCGCGCGCCGAACGGCCCTCGCTGCCGCTGCTGCCGCCCGCCGAGGCCCGCCGGTACGCGGCGGAGGTGCGCGGCCGGGTGATGGACGTGCTGGAGTCGGCCGACTTCCGGGGCACCCGGCTGACGGAGGCCGGCTTCGCCTTCGGGATGATCGCCCAGCACGAACAGCAGCACGACGAGACGATGCTGATCACCCATCAGCTCCGCACCGGCCCCCCGGCCCTGACCGCCCCCGACCCCGACCCGGTGCCGTTGTTCACCGGCCCGTCCGAAGTCCTCGTCCCCGGCGGCCCGTTCACCATGGGCACGTCCGGCGAACCCTGGGCGCTGGACAACGAACGGCCCGCGCACCGGCGCGAGGTGGCGGCCTTCCACATCGACACCACCCCGGTGACGAACGCCGCGTACCAGGCGTTCATCGAGGACGGCGGCTACGACGAGGAGCGCTGGTGGACGAAGGAGGGCTGGGCGCACATCCGCGGGCACGGCATCCACGCCCCGCTGTTCTGGCGGCGCGACGGCGGGCAGTGGCTGCGCCGCCGCTTCGGCGTCACCGAGGTGGTCCCGCCCGACGAACCGGTGCTGCACGTGTGCTGGTACGAGGCCGACGCCTACGCCCGCTGGGCCGGACGCCGGCTGCCCACCGAGCCCGAGTGGGAGAAGGCGGCCCGCTTCGACCCGGCGACCGGCGGCTCCATGCGCTACCCGTGGGGCGACGCCGATCCCGGCCCCGAACACGCCAACCTGGGCCAGCGCCATCTGCGCCCGGCTCCGGCCGGCAGCTACCCGGCCGGGGAATCCCCGCTCGGGGTACGGCAGTTGATCGGTGACGTGTGGGAGTGGACGTCCAGCGACTTCCTTCCCTACCCCGGTTTCCGGATGTTCCCGTACAAGGAGTACTCGGAGGTGTTCTTCGGCCCCGAGTACAAGGTGCTGCGCGGCGGTTCGTTCGCGGTGGACCCGGTGGCCTGCCGGGGCACGTTCCGCAACTGGGACTACCCGATCAGGCGACAGATCTTCTCCGGGTTCCGCACCGCCCGCTCGGCCGGGGCCGCCTGATGTGCCGTCACCTCGCCTATCTGGGCCGCGAGGAGCCACTCGGCCGGCTCCTCGTGGAGCCCCCGCACGGCCTGTACCGCCAGTCGTGGGCGCCACGCCGGCAGCGGTACGGCACGGTCAACGCCGATGGTTTCGGGGTGGGTTGGTACGCCGAGGGGGATCCGGTGCCGGCGCGTTACCGCCGGGCCGGGCCCATCTGGGCCGACCTGTCCTTCGCCGACCTCGCCCGGGTCGTACGCAGCCGGGCACTGCTGGCCGCCGTCCGCGACGCGACGCTGGCCGGGGCCGACGCGGAGGCCGCGGCGGCGCCGTACGCGGCCGGGAGCTGGCTGTTCAGCCACAACGGAGCGGTGGCGGGCTGGCCACGCTCGCTGGGGCCGCTCACCGGCTCCCTGCCCGCCGCCGAACTGCTGTCGATGGAGGCCCGCAACGACTCGGCGTTCGTGTGGGCGCTGGTCCTGGCCCGGCTGCGCGGCGGGGACACGGAGAGCCAGGCGCTGACGGACACGGTCGTCGAGGTCGCCGCGGCGGCCCCCGGCTCCCGGCTCAACCTGCTCCTCACCAACGGCGAGACCATCACGGCGACCGCCTGGGGCGACACCCTCTGGTATCTGGCGGAGCCCGGCCGGGGCACGGTCGTGGCCTCCGAACCCTACGACGACGATCCGCGCTGGCAGGAGGTCCCCGACCGCACCCTGCTCGCGGCGAGCCGCGCCGACGTCCTGCTCACCCCGCTCAAGGACCCGAGCCCGGACGTGGCACCCGCACCCCGCAAGGAGACCGGCACGTGAGCCCGTTCCAGATCACCCGCACCCTCCCCGGGGTCGCCACGGACGCCGCCCCGCGCGCCGCTGTTCGGAGGGTCATCGTTGCCGCGGGCGTCGCCTGCTCAGCCGATGAAGTGCGGCT
Organism: Streptomyces sp. NPDC031474; assembly: GCF_055581185.1. Taxonomy (NCBI): domain Bacteria; kingdom Bacillati; phylum Actinomycetota; class Actinomycetes; order Kitasatosporales; family Streptomycetaceae; genus Streptomyces; species Streptomyces sp. NPDC031474. Next base: position 222,118 of record NZ_JBVIJX010000002.1, on the reverse strand, counting down.
TCCGCCCTCCACCGACATGGCGTCAACCGAAGAGAGGCACTCATGACCGGCACTCGTGGTTACGGTTACACCGACACCCTCGACGCCGAGCACTACACCAAGGCAATTCGCGCCGACATCCACGGCGGACTGACCAGCACCCCCAAGTCCACGGCTCCCACCTGGTTCTACGACGCCCGGGGCAGCGAACTCTTCGAGGAGATCACCCAGCTCCCGGAATACCCCCTGTGGCGAGCCGAACTGGGGCTGCTGCGACTGCACGCCCGCGACGTCGCCGCCCGAACGGCAGCCCGCAGCCTTGTCGAGCTCGGATCCGGGAGTTCGACCAAAACCAAGCTGATCATCGAGGCCTTGGGGCCGACGGGCCTGAACTACGTGCCGGTCGATGTCAGCGCGGATGCCCTCCACCAGGCCAGCGCCCAACTCGTCCAGGACTACCCGGGGATCCGTCTTCACGCCCTCCGCACCGACTTCACGGCTCCGCTCGTTCTGCCGGAGCTGCCTGAGGCCGGCCCTCGGCTCATCGCCTTCCTCGGCAGCACGCTGGGCAATTTCCGCCGGCCCGCCCGCGGCCCCTTTCTCCGTGGGCTCCGTGACATCATGCGCCCCGGCGATTTCCTCCTGATCGGCGCTGACCTCGTGAAAGACGAGCAGGAGATGATCGCCGCCTACGACGACACCCAGGGCGTTACGGCCGAATTCAACAAAAATCTGCTCTGCGTCCTGAACCGCGAATTGAACGCCGACTTCGACCTCGACGTCTTCGACCACGTAGCCGTATGGAACAGCACGGAAAGCCACATCGAAATGAGGCTGCGTAGTCGAGCCGAGCAGCTGGTCAAGATTCGGGAACTCGACCTGGCGGTTCACTTCGAGCGCGGAGAGGAATGGATCACCGAGCGCAGCGCCAAGTTCACCACGGAGGGACTGGCGGAAGAGATCATTGGAGCCGGCCTCCGTACGCAAGAGCTCTGGGCAGACTCCGACGCCGGGTTCGCGCTGATTCTCGCCACGGCTGAATAGAGGGCATCACTCTCACCGCGTCGCCGGATCGCCGGCCCTCGACGTCCGGGCTGTGCCGCAGACACCGACGTAGGGGGCCGGTTCGACTCCGAGCAGCCGTGGAGCAACTCCTCGACGGTGGCCGCCCAGCGGTTCCAGCCGCCGGCGAGGAGGCGCACCGGCCAGTCGGAGCCGAACATCAGCCGCTCCGGGCCGAAGGCTGAGACCAAGGTGTCCCATACCGCGCGGATCTCGGCGACCGTCCACTGATGGCAGCTCCGGGTGGCGTTCGGCGAGGCGGATCGCCCGCGGGAACCGGTGGCTGCGGATGAGGACGTCGTAGGCAAATCCACGTTCGGCCACAGCGCGCAACGGCGGTGGGGACGGCGGGAGGCGCCCGCGAAGTGGGGGGCGAGAGTGCGGACCACGGGCAGGGAGCGAGCCAGGAAAACCGCTCGACCGCCGTGGCGAGTCATCAGCGGCCCGGCGCAGTGCGCCGGCCGTCAGAAGCAAGGTGAGCGTGGGGATGAACGCGGCGACCAGCAGGATCGATTCGGCCAGGACGGCCACAGCCACCACCAGGTAGGCCGAGACAGGGGGAAGGAGGCCGAGGATCTCGGACAGCGCGTTCACCGCTTCACGCCTCGACGACGTCCAGGCCGGCGGGCGGGGTGCCCGGGCCCTCACGGGTTCGGTCAGGGCGCGGACCAAGGCCTTTCCGCTGGGGGCCACGCCGCCCGTGCTCCTCAGAGCGCGCGCCGTGTCGACCGCGCTCCCCGACGGAAGTAGGGGGTCAAGGTGACAGATCGTCGGACGGAAGGCCCGCACGGAATCCGTCATTCTGCGACGGAGTCCCCCTACGAAAGCAGGGGGCGGACATCGCCGATCGTCGGACGGAACCCAGCGGTGGCCTGCCTAGGATCGCGAAGGTGAACTGGAGCAGCGCCTAGAGGTGGGCAGCGGGCTTCGGGCGCGTAGGACTCGTGGTGTTCCTTGTGGTCGCCGCATCGGTGAACGGCGCATCGGTCGCGGGCGGTCGATACATGGCCCCTGTCATGGCCTCGGCAGTGGCCTGCGCGGTGGTGCTGCTCGTGCCGCCGCTGCGGTGGCCCCTCGCGCCGGTTCTGGTCACGGCGGTGACGGCGTGGTGGGGGTGGCTGGCGACGCCGGACTCACCGCATGACCTGAGCCCGTCTCAAAGGATGAGGGCCGTTAGTACTGCGGTACTGGTCGTCGACCGAAGCGGGTCCCGGGGTGCCGGGGTCGCGCGGGGATTCGCTCCTAGCTTGAAGTCCGGGTCGTCCAGGCCCGTTCTCGTACCAATGTCTTCCCTGCTGGGGGTATCACCGTGGCTACGTTCCTCTACCGGCTGGGCCGGTTCTCGTTCCGGCGACGACGGCTCGTCCTGATGCTGTGGATCGTCGTTCTGGCAGGCCTCGGCATAGGGTCCACCAGTGTCAGCGGCAAGACGTCCGACGCGTTCACGCTGCCCGGCACCCAGTCCCAGAAGGCCATCGATCTGCTGGGCAAGGAGTTCCCGCAGGCCTCCGCGGGCGGCGCCACCGCGCGCGTCGTCTTCGAGGCGCCCCGCGGGCAGAAGTTGACCTCCGCCGCGCACAAGTCCGAGATCGAGGCTCTGGTCGCCGAGCTGAAGAAGGCGCCGCAGGTCGCGACGGTCTCGGATCCCTTCGAGAACCGTCAGGTCAGCAAGGACAGCACGATCGCCCTCGCCGGTGTGACCTACACGGTCCCCCAGGCCGACGTCAGCGGCGCCGCCCACGACCGGCTCAACGAGATCGCCGCCGAGGGAGAGAAGGCGGGCCTGAACGTCAGCCTGGGCGGCAACGCCGTCAAGGCCAAGGAAGCGAGCAAGGCCGCCGAACTGATCGGTCTCGCCGTCGCCGCCGTCGCACTGGTCATCACCTTCGGCTCACTTCTCGCGGCCGGGCTGCCTCTGCTGACCGCCGTCCTCGGCGTCATGGCGGCCATCTTCTGCATCACCATCGCCACCCGGTTCTGGGACGTCGCCTCCACCGCCTCGACCCTGGCCCTGATGCTGGGTCTGGCGGTCGCCATCGACTACGCCCTGTTCATCGTCTCCCGCTACCGCAGCGAGGTCCGCGAGGGCCACGACCCGGAGGAGGCCGCCGGACGCGCCCTGGGCACCGCCGGATCCGCCGTGGTCTTCGCCGGCCTGACCGTCGTCATCGCGCTCGCCGGTCTGAGCGTCATCGGCATCCAGATGCTCACCTCGATGGGCCTGGCCTCCGCCTTCGCGGTCGTGATGGCCGTCGTCATCGCGCCGACGCTGTTGCCCGCGCTGCTCGGCTTCGCCGGGATGCGGATCACGAAGGGCAAGCTGCTCACCCGCCGTATGAAGGCCCTGGAGCGCGGCGAGGGCGAGTCGATGGGCGTGCGCTGGGCCAGGCTCGTCACCGGCCACCCCGTCAAGACCCTCGTGCTGTCGGTGGCCGCCCTCGGGCTGCTGGCCATCCCCGCGATGTCGCTGCGCCTGGCCCTGCCCGACGACAGCATGAAGGCGCCCGACAGCACCCAGCGGGTCGCCTACGACACGATCAGCAAGGGCTTCGGACCGGGCGTCAACGGTCCGCTGACCGTGGTCGTCGACGCCCGCGCCAGTCACGACCCCAAGGCAGCCGCCGCGGACGCGACATCCGCCCTGGGCAAGCTCGACGACCTCGCCTCCGTCCGCCCGGCCGCCTTCAACCAGTCCGGCGACGTCGCCATCATCGGCGTCATTCCGAAGAGCTCTCCCAGCAGCCAGGCCACCAAGGACCTGGTCTCCGCCATCCGCGACCAGAGCACCACCCTGCGCAAGGACACCGGCGCCGACCTGATGGTCACCGGCACCACAGCCGTCAACATCGACGTCAGCACCAAGCTCGGCCAGGCGATGGTGCCCTACCTCGCCATCGTGGTCGGCCTCGCGCTCGTCCTGCTGCTGCTTGTCTTCCGTTCCGTGCTGGTCCCGATCAAGGCCGCCCTCGGCTTCCTGCTCAGCGTGGCCGCCACCCTGGGTGTCCTCGTCGCGGTGTTCCAGTGGGGCTGGCTCGCCGACGTCTTCGGGGTCAGCCAGACCGGCCCCATCGTGAGCGTCCTTCCCATCCTGCTCATCGGCGTGGTCTTCGGCCTGGCCATGGACTACGAGGTCTTCCTCGTCACCCGGATGCGCGAGGAGTACGTCCACGGCGCCGAACCCACCAAGGCCGTGGTCGAGGGCTTCCGGCACAGCGGCCGGGTCGTCACCGCCGCCGCGGTCATCATGATCTCCGTCTTCTCCGGCTTCCTCCTCGACGACACCGCTCTCATCAAGTCGATCGGTCTGGGGCTCGCCTCCGCCGTCCTCTTCGACGCCTTCGTCGTCCGGATGACCATCGTCCCCGCGGTCATGGCCCTCGTCGGCCGCCGCGCCTGGTCCCTGCCCACGTGGCTGGACCGCGTCATGCCCGACGTCGACGTGGAGGGTGAGAAGCTGCGCCACCAGCTGGAGGCGAAGCAGACGGCCGCCGCACCGGGCGGTGACGCCGAACCGCCTACCGGCACAAGCGCCCTCGTCGCCGTCGGCGCGGCCCAAGCCGCCCGGACGGCCCTCGACGCGAACGCGGCGGCCCCGTCCGCGCCGGCCACCAAGGCCCGCGGGCTGCGCCGGCTCCGGCAACGCGAAGCGGGCACCGCCACGGCGTCGGCCGATGCCACGGGCGATCCCGAGGCGTCCGACGTCGCGGAGCCCCAGCAGAGGCGGCGCAAGGGCCTGCGCGGGAAGCTTTCACGGAAGAACTGATCGCGCGGTCCCGCCATCCCGCTTCGGCCGGCGGGCCCGGCGCGCCTGGCTCCACACCCACGCCCGCCGGCCTCCGCGCCGGGTCGGCGGGCGACCCCGCCTGAAACGTGAAGGGCCCTCCCGTGACCCCACCGCACGCATCCGCGCCGACGGCTCGCTCCCCCGTGCCGCCGACACGGCTGCCGGAGCCGCAGACGAGCGATCCGGAGCAGCGGGTGATCTTCTCGATCATCTCCCGGCTGGCCGAGTGGCGAGTGGCCGATCGGGCCCATCCCCGGGTCCGGCGCTGGGGAGTGCCTGCCCTGTGTGCCCTGCTGGGCATCCCGTCCATGTTCAACCCCGCGAACAACGCCGGCCCGTTGGTGCAGCTGGCGCTGACCGTGGCCTTCACCGTGCCGCTGCTGTGGCGCGAGCGCCGTCCGATGCTCGTGTTCGCCCTCACCACCGCCGTGTCCGTGGCCGCCCTTCCGCTCGGGGCCTTCAACGGCGCCGATGCCGCACGGGCGGTGGCCCTGTACAACGTCGGCCGCCTCGGCACCCCGCGCCAGTTGGTCCTCGCCCTGGGAATCACCATCGTGCAGCTCGTCGCCTGGGCCACGGTCTACTGGACCGGCGGTCAGCTGGAGAGCGCCACCCGCCCGGAGGTGGTGACGGCGCTGGCCATGGCCGCGATGGCCGCGTTCGCCGGTCTCGGTCTGGCCGGGCGGCTGGTGAACACCGTCATCGTCACCCTGGACAAGGACCGCGACCAGCGGGCACGGCTGGCCGCGGCCCAGGAACGCGCGCGGGTGTCCCGGGAGATGCACGACATCCTCGGTCACACGCTCGCCGTCATCGTCGGTCTCGCCGACGGTGCCGCCGCTCTCACCGCGACCAAGCCCGAAAGCGGCGCCGAGACGCTGCGCATCATCGGCGACAGCGGCCGCGACGCCCTGGCGGAGCTGCGCCGCCTGCTCGCCGTCATCGGCGACGACGGCGCCTCCCGCAGCGACGCGCCGTTGGCACCCCAGCCCGGACTGGCCGACCTGGACGGTCTGCTGGACCGGTTCCGGGCCGCCGGCCCGACCGCCGCACTGCACACCGAGGGCCACCTGACCGGACTCTCCCAGGGCCTCCAACTGGCTGTCTACCGCATCGTGCAGGAAGGACTCACCAACGCCCTCAAACACGCCGCCCCCGACACCACCGTCACCGTGCGCGTCATCGCAGCCACCGATGCCGTACACGTCACGGTCGAGGACACCGGTCCGCCCCGGCAGCCCGCCGACGGCCCACGGCACGCCGGCCAAGGGCTGGTCGGCATGCGCGAACGGGCCGCCCTGTACCAGGGAAGGGTCAGCTCCGGCCGCAACGCCCGCGGCGGCTGGACCGTCCACGCCCGACTCCTGCCCACTGCTCCCACCATCCACCCGGAGAAGCACCCCACATGACCACCGTTCTGATCGTCGATGACCAGGCCCTGCAACGTCGCGGGTTCAGCATGCTCTTGGAGGCCCAGCCCGACATGACCGTCGCCGGCGAAGCCGGCAACGGCAGCGAGGCCGTCCGCATGACGGCCGAACTGCGCCCCGACGTCGTCCTGATGGACGTCCGCATGCCCGGCATGGACGGCATCGAGGCGACCCGCCGCATCATCGGGTCCGGCGGCCGCTCCCGCGTCCTGGTCCTGACCACCTTCGATCTCGACGAATACGCCTACGAGGCGCTGCGTGCCGGCGCCAGTGGCTTCTTCCTGAAGGACGCGCGTCCCGAGGAGCTCGTCGTCGGGATCCGCGCCGTCGCCGCGGGCGACTCGGTCATCTCGCCGGGCCTCACCCACAAACTCATCGACGCCTACACGACCCGCCGCTCCGGCCGCAGCCCCGAACAGGAGCGCCGACTGGCGGAACTCACCGAACGCGAACGCGAGGTCCTCACCACCGTCGCGACCGGAGCCACGAACTCCGAAGTCGCCGAACGCCTGCACCTGGCCGAGTCGACGGTCAAGTCGCACGTCAGCCGCATCCTCACCAAGATCGGTGCCCGGGACCGCGTCCAGGCCGTCATCTTCGCCTACGACACCGGACTGGTCCGCCCCTCCTGACCCCTCCTGCCCCCTCCACCCCACCGACCACGACAACCGGCTGCCCCGGCCACGCACACCGCCACGTCCCCACGCCGGTCACCACCGGCATCCGCTTCGGACACCGTCCCTTCCCCCGCCCCCTCACGCGGGAAGGCGCTCGACCCTCGGGTCGGGCCTTTCAGAGACAGGACACAGCAATGGGACTGTTGGCACGCACCGGCCTGGCCGGAGTGGTCACCGGCGGCATACTGCTCGTCGTCATCGGCGTCGCACGGCCCGGCGACACGAACAGCGGCACAGGCCCCGGGCGGGCCCCGGGCGCGGCACCGGTGCAGGGGCCGTACGTGGCCCTCGGCGACTCCTACACCTCCGGCCCCGGCATACCCGATCAGACCGGCACGCCCACCGGCTGCGACCGCTCCAGCCGGAACTATCCGGCGCTGGTCGCGAAGGACCTCGGCATCCAGCCGGCCGATGTCCGCGACATGAGCTGCAGCGGCGCCACCACCACCGACCTCACGGCACCCCAGACCACCGACCACGGCACCAACCCCGCCCAGTTCTCGGCACTGAGCGCGAAGACCCGGCTGGTCACCCTCGGCATCGGAGGCAACGACATCGGCTTCAGCTCGATGATCACCAAGTGCGTCACCGCCGGAGTGTTCTACAAGGCCGCCGACAACCTCACGCCCGTATCCGACGACGCTCCCTGCCGACGCCGCTATCACTCGGGCGACACCGACACCGTGGGGCAGAAGATCGAGACAACGGGGCAGCGACTCGAACGCGCCCTGTCCGAAGTGAAGCGGCGTGCCCCCCAGGCACGCGTATACGTCGTCGGCTACCCGTCCATCCTGCCCACCGAGGCATCGGCCTGCGACGACGCGATCCCCCTCGCCCCCGGCGACCTGACGTTCCTGCGCGAACAGGAGGAAAGGCTCAACGCCATGCTGCGGCAGCGCGCCCGGGCCGCCGACGCCACCTACATCGACACCCACACGCCCTCGGTCGGCCGCGACGCCTGCTCGCCCGCGAAGACCCGCTGGGTCGAACCACTCGAACCGAGCAGCCCCGCGGCACGTGTCCATCCCAACGCCCGCGGCGAGCGCGGCATGGCCGACGCCGTCCTGAAGGCCGTCAGGTCCTGACCAGCCCCGGGCACGCGCGAAGCGGCGCGCGCCTGCACCGGCGCCCGTGGGGACGGGGCCGTCCGGTGCGGGTGAACGACCCGGCCGCGATCCCCTGTCACCCAGGGGATGTGCGGCCGGGTCCTCGCCCCCGGCCACCCCACACCGGCCCGCTCCCCTCGCCTCACCGTCGTCCGACATGGTTCTTCTGGACCTGGGGCTTCCCGATATCGACGGTCTGGACGTCTGCCGGGAACTGCGGGCCCGCAGCGACGTACCGCTCATCGTGATCAGCGGGCGGTCCATCGCAGACGGCCGGGCGAGGGTACGAGAACGGACGTTTCCGGCACCGACGTGTACGGACGGATCGTTCTCGACCGGCGCGCCCACCGTGACTTCCTGGACGGCGCAGAAGTCGCCCTCAGTCCCAAGGAGTTCGCGCTGCTGGTCTTACTCCTGGACCGGCTGGAGGCTCTGGTCACTATCTCTGCGTTGTTCAGCATCCGACAGTGCGATGAGTCGCGTCACTTCTACGACCGCAAACGCGCCGAGGGCACGCGCCACACCCAGGCCGTCCTCGCCCGTGCCCGCCGCCGCGTCAACGTCCTCTGGGCACTCCTCGCGATGGGTGGTGCTACGAGCTCACCCCGCCCAGTGCCCTCGTGGCTTGACAGACGGCATGAACAATCACTGAATGTCGTCAATCATCTAAGATCGCCGCACAGGAAAACGGTGCGAGGTGGCGGCGTGCTCTGGTGGGCTCTGGACGAGATACGCGGGCAGGTGACCGGGCGCAGCGCCCGTTACTCGCAGGTGGTGTTGGAGCTGGCCTGGAATCCGGGCCCGGAGGCGGACGCGTCGGCTGCGGCGCAGCTCCTGGCCGGTGTGCCGCAGTCGGCGCAGCTGTGGGCGCCGATCGGGTCGGTGGTCCTCGTGGCACCCGGAGCCTGTGCCCACCCCGGAGTGAAGCCGGCCGTGGACAAGGTCCGGGAGCTGTGGCCGGCGGCGGTGGTCACGGTGGTGGACGAGACGGTGGCCGCCCTGGCCGGTGCCGGCCTGGACCCGGAGCCGGCCGCGTGTGTCGTGGTGCACCAGGACGGGCTACGCACCTCCGTCGCTGTCGTCGCCGGGCGCGAGGCGATCGCCGGTGGTCTGGCGGCCGGTGGCACGCGTGGTCTGGCCCAGGCGGTGATCGAGCACCTGCGGGCCGAGCACCGGCTCGACGCCGCCCTGGAGCAGGGGTGGGCCGCCGTCGTTCACGGCGGCGTGTTCGCGCCGTCGTCAACGGTGCCCGGCCCCAGGCACGTCTACGGGTCGGTGATCACCGAGGAGCGTGTCTTCCCTTCGCCGCCGGGCACGGTCACCTTGTCGTCGACCGAACTGCGCGCCGTCGTGGCCCCTGCCTACCCGCCGGTGGTGGGCCTCGTGGAGCAGGTGCTGCGTGAAGCGCCGCCGGAGACCGCCCGGCAGGCGACCGCCGGCGGGCTGCTGCTGACCGGCCCGCACCCGCCCGGAGCGGAGGACCACCTGACGGATCTGACCGGGCTGCCCGCTCGCCGGGTGGTCGAACCGAAGGCCGGGTTTCACCGCCCCCAGGTCCTCCTCGACGGGGTGGCCCGGCTGCTCGCCGAGAATCCGCCTGCCCCTGTCATCGTCGAGCACCGCACCGACCTTTCAGAGACGTTGCGGCTGCTGGAGCAGCTCGGCCTGTTGCCGCCACGTGATCTCAACGCCGACGATCGGTGAACTCCGTGCGCGTTCCAGCGCATGTCCTCCTCCTCAGCCCAGGCCCGGATGGGACGCGACCCGCTGATTCGCCGCCGCCCCCGTCTGTTCGATGTGGTTGTCATGCCCGTTGATGTACCGAGTCGTAGTGGACAGCCGTTCGTGGCCCAACAGCTCCTGCACGGCCTTCAGATCGACGCCCTGCAGGTAGAGCGAGGACACGCAGAAGTGGCGATGCGGGCACCGGCGTCGCCTCGCTTGCGGTGACCTCCGGCTCCAGCGCCAACCGTGAACTGGGCGCCGACTTCGACCCCGGCGCCTTCGACCACGTCGCGCTCTGGGAGTGGACCGACGCCCAGGGCTGCTTCGCCCTGTCGCTGAGCACGGTGCGGTGACGGACGGCTCGCGCTCCACGGCGGACTGAGGCACGGTGGAATGACGCGTGACACAGCCGTCACGGCGGAGAGGAGCACCCGCATGTCGAACCACACCTACCGGGTCACGGAGATCGTCGGCACGTCGCCCGACAGCGTCGACCAGGCGGTCCGCAACGGGATCAGCCGTGCCTCGCAGACCCTGCGCAACCTGGACTGGTTCGAGGTGACCCAGGTGCGCGGCCAGATCGAGGACGGGCAGATCCAGCACTGGCAGGTGGGCCTGAAGGTCGGTTTCCGGCTGGAGGAGTCCGACTGACGGATCTCAGGTCCGTCCCTCCCGCTCCTGCGCGGTCTCCAGCGCGGCGGAAGGGGCGGTCCAGAGCGCCCGTACGACGGTGAATCCCGCCCGTTCGGCGTCCGCGCAGACCAGCTCGTCGTCGTCGACCAGCACCCGGATCTCCCGGGTGCGGGCGAGCCGCTTGAGGATCTCCAGCTTGGTGCGCCGGGCGGGCCTGCGGTCGTCGTTGCGCCGCATGTGGACGCGTCCCTCCGGCAGGCCCTGCGCGGCGAGCCACTCCAGCGTGTCCCGACGGCAGCGCTCGGGCCGGCCGGTGAGGTAGACGACCTCGCACTCCTCGGCGTGGGCCAGCGCCAGCGCGATGCCCTCCGGGATCGGCGGGTCCTGCGGCGCGGCCGCGAAGAACGCGGTCCAGTCGCGCGGTGCGCGCTCCAGGAACCGCTGTCGGTGAGCCGTGTCGGCGAGGGTGTTGTCCAGGTCGAACACGGCGAGGGGCCTCTTGCTGCTGTCGGTCACGAAGCTCACCCTAAACAGATCGCCGACCCCGGCAACCTTCCCTCCCCCGGCGCCCACTGCCCTGCGGCAGCAACGACAGCAAGCAGGCACAGTGGACTGGCGGAGGCGGGAGAGCCCATGCGCAACGCGTCGATCTGGACGGCAGTGGTGTTGAGTGCGGCACTGGCGACGGTGGCGGGCCCGGCGGGCGAGGCGTCCGCCGCGCCCAGGACCCTGGTCGTGGCGACGAACGGAAACGATACGGCGCCCGGCACGCTCGCCCAGCCGCTGCGGACCGTCCAGCGGGCGGTGGACCTGGCCGCGCCCGGCGACGTCATCACCGTGCGCGGCGGCACCTACGCCCTCACCGACAACATCACGATCACCACCTCGGGCACCGCCGCGCAGCCCATCACCCTGGGCGCCTACGGCGGTGAGCGGGTCCGCATCGACGGCGAACAGCTACCCGCGAGCCACACCCCGGTCGGCGGCAGCATCCCGCGCGCGCAGCGCGGGGCGATCCACCAGGAGGCCTCGTACTGGCGGATCTCGAACCTGGAGATCGTGAACGGCCCGTACGGCGTGTACTGCGACGGCTGCAACGCAAACGTCTTCTCCCGGCTTTCCACCCACGACAACTACGAGTCGGGTTTCCAGCTCCAGGGCGCCTCCGCGAACAACCAGATCCTCGACCTGGACAGTTACGCCAACCGGGATCCGCGCAAGAACGGCGAGAGCGCGGACGGACTGGCCGTCAAGGAGGGCAGCGGCACGGGAAACGTGGTGCGCGGCGCCCGCCTGTGGAACAACGTCGACGACGGTTTCGACGCCTGGAAGTTCACCTCGCCGATACGGATCGAGAACACGGTCGCCTACGGAAACGGTTTCAACCGCTGGAACTTCCCGGACTTCGCCGGTGACGGCAACGGGTTCAAGCTGGGCGGGGGCAGTCCGGCGCCGGCGGTGGCGCACACCGTGCGGGGCTCGGTCGCCTTCAAGAACGCGGCGCACGGCTTCACGGACAACGGCAACCCGGGCGCCCTCGCCCTGACCAGGAACACGTCCTACGCGGCCGCGGGCACGGGCTTCGACTTCGACACCTCCGGCGCCAAGGCCGTCCTCACGGGCAACCTCGCGGTGGCCGACGCCCGCGCCTCGGCGCTGGGTTCGGCGACCGTCTCCAGCGGCAACTCCTGGGATCTGGGCGGAACTTGGAACGCGTCCTCGGTGCTGAGCACGGACGCCGGGCCGCTCACCGGCGCCCGCGCGGCCGACGGCACGCTGCCGTCCGCCCCGTCGTTCCTGGTCCCGCGCAACGGGGCGGCCATCGGGGCACGATTCTGACCCCGCCCCGCCCCGCCCCGCCCCGTCGGCCACCGTCTGTGTGCTGCAGTTCCTGCTCGGCCTGTCGGACCGGCAGGCCGCCGAGGCGGTCCGCTGCCGCATCGACTTCAAGTACGCCATGGCCATGGAGCTGGACGAACCAGGCTTCCACCACAGCGTGCCGGCCGACTTCCGCGGCCGTCTCGCCGAAGGCGACCGTGCCGACCGCCTCCTCGACCTGGCGCTGGCCCGCCTCGAGAAGGCCGGCCTGGTGCGCGAGCGCACCACGCAGCGCACCGACTCCATCCATGTCCTGGCCGCGGTGCGTGACCTGACCCGCCTGGACCTGATCACCGAGGCGGTCCGCGCCGCGCTGGAAGAAGTCGCCGGCATCTCTCCTCAAGACCAGGATCCTCGCCACCGGAAACGACGGCGTCCGGCTTCGGGCGGGGGTCCCCGAAGCGACGGGGCGGAGGGACGCCGACGCCGTCAGTATTCGTGGTCCAGCCGTCGCATCCGCGGTTTAAGCGGCGCCCGTCTTGTCGTTGGTCTGGAAGGTGATGACGTCGACTTCGTCGATTCCCGCCAGATCTGGGTAGTGGCCCTTGAGGGCTTCCCGGAGTTGGGCTGCGGTCGTCAGCCCCTCAGCTTGCGCGTCCTGGTCGGTGAGGTCACTGACCATGCAGTGCCTGATGCCGGTCACCTCTGCCGACAGGACGACTTCAGGGTCGCTCTCAAATACCAGTCTTGCCGGGCCGAGCTGCGCAGGGTCCCGGAAGCGGGTGGTCTTGGTCTTGGCGCCGGAGCGGACGACTTCGAGGTAGCGGGGGTTGAACCGAATGATCGGGGGACCAGCCGTCTCGGGATCTTGGTAGAGCGATGGGTCGAGACCGTTCATGCCCGCCTCGGGGGTCCATCGTTGAGCGAGCGGCATCAGGTCGGCGGCGAGCACGGACCTGAGCCCCGCGGGGGTGGCCACGATGACGCGCATGGTGGGGTAGTAGTCCACGAAGACCTGCCGATCGCGGCCGCACGGACCGATGACCCCGCGCCCGTGGTTTCCCACGGCGACGATGCAGCGCATCTGGCGGGCGCCCTGGGCTCGCGCGGCTCCCAGAGCCACGAGTTCGGCGCAGGGCCCGCCGGTGAAGTGGTAGAGGTTCACGCCGGCGAACATCCGGTAGTCAGCGGCCATGACCGCGGCGCCCACCGTGTGGATCCCATCTTCGTCGGGCCCGGCGTCGGTATGCGCGTCTATGGTGCGGCGTGCCAGCTCCACGAGTTCACGCTCATCATCATCGAGAGCTCGCGCAGATGACGGGACATACACCTTTTGACCTTCCCTTCCTTCAGCAGTCGCCCAAAAGCATTCCACGCGACGCAGGCCGGCTCCACAGGGTTTCGGCTTACCCTGGCTGGCCCCCCCCGAGGTTGTGCCGGGGGCGCGGTGAGCCGTTGAAGCCGTCGGCGAAGTCGACGGCGAAGTCGACGGCGGTGTTCAAGCCTGTGTCACATCCACGGTCGCACTGCGCCCGCCGAGGAATCCTGCGGGCCACCAGGCGTTGAACCCGGTATGAGTTCCGTGATCGCCTCGGCCCGCTTCTCCGTCCTCGACCGTTCCCGCGTCCGCGAGGGGCACACCGCCGCCCAGGCGCTGCGGGACACCGTGGCGCTGGCGCAGGAGGCCGAGCGCCTCGGCTACCACCGGTTCTGGGTCTCCGAGCACCACGGCGTGCCCGGCGTGGCGGGTTCGGCGCCCACCGTGCTCGCGGCCGCCGTGGCCGGGGCGACGCGCACGATCCGCGTGGGGACCGGAGGGGTGATGCTGCCCAACCACCGGCCGCTGGTCGTGGCCGAGCAGTTCGGCGTGCTGGAGTCGCTCTTCCCCGGCCGGATCGACATGGGCCTGGGCCGCTCGGTGGGCTTCACCGACGGGGTGCGCCGGGCGCTCGGCCGGGACAAGGACGACGCCGACGACTTCGCGGCCCAGCTCGAGGAACTGCTCGGCTGGTTCCGGGGCGCCTCCCCGACCCGGGTCCACGCGTACCCGGCGCAGGGCCTGACCGTGCCGCCGTTCGTCCTGGCGATGGGCGAGGGCGCGGAGATCGCCGCCCGCGCGGGGCTGCCGATGGTCATCGGCGACCTGCGCGACAGGGAGAAGATGCGGCGGGGCATCGATCACTACCGCACCCGTTTCCGGCCCTCCGCCTGGGCGGCGGAACCCTATGTCGTCATCTCCGGGACCATCGCCGTCGCCGCGACCCCCGAGGCGGCCCGACGGCTGCTGATCCCGGAGGCCTGGTCGATGGCACACTCGCGCACCCGGGGCACCTTTCCCCCGCTCCCGCCCGCGGAAGCGGCCGAGGCCCGCACGATGACCGCGAAGGAGCGCGGCTTCTACGAGTCCGGCCTGACCGCTCACCTCGCGGGCGCCGAGGAGCAGGTCGCCCACGAACTGGAGACGGTGCTGAAGGAGACGGGAGCGCAGGAGGTCCTGGTCACGACCAGCACGTACGACCGTGCGGCGCTCCTGGACTCCTACCGCCGGCTGGCCGGCATCGTGCACAGCGAGCGCAGCGGCAGCCGGCCGCCGCTCTCCCAGGACAGGTCCTAGGGCGAAACACGCCCTAGTTCCGCTGCTCCTGCCAGGAGCGGTAGTGGTCCAGCAGGGTTTCCTCGATCGGGCGGTAGGTGAGGCCCAGTTCCTCGGTGCTTCTGCGGTTGTCGACGCGGAAGCGGATGCCGAGGTGCGCCCGGATGTAGTCCTGGGAGAGGCCGAAGGCGGGGCCGAGGACGCGGACCGGCCAGTGCGGCAGGGCGGTCCGGGGCAGCCGCAGGTTGCGCGGGTGGTGCTTGCGCAGGGCTCTCGCCATCTGGTGGAAGGAGGTCATCTCCTCGGCCGCGACGATGTACCGGCCGTGTGCTTCGGGGCGTTCCGCTGCCGCGATGTGGGCCGCCGCCACGTCCCGTACGTCGACGGTGGTGAAGCTGAAGTCGGGGGCGCCGTAGAAGAAGTAGCCCTTGAAGAGCTCGTCCAGGAGGAACAGGCTGCCCGAGTCCGAGGCGGGGGTGAGCGAGGGGCCCAGGATCAGGCCGGGGTTGACGGAGACCATGCGCCAGCGCTTCTGCGCCGCCTCGGCCTCCCAGGCCGCCTGCTCCGCCACGGTCTTGGCGTAGTGGTACGGGTTGTTCTCCACCGTGCTGGTGGTGTTGAAGTACTTCTCCGACAGCGTCTGGTCGTCCATCTGACGTACGTCGATGTAGTCGCCGAAGATCGCGCCCACGGTGGAGGTGAAGACGAGGCGCTCGACGGTCTCCGTGCGCTCGATCGCCGCCACGACGTTGCGGGTGCCCCGCAGGGCCGGTTCCACCACGTCCCGCAGGCCGTCCTTGATCTTCTCCGGCATGAGGAACGGCGAGGCCACGTGGAAGACCACCGCGCAGCCCTTCGCCGCCTCGTCGAAGGAGCCCTCCGTCAGCAGGTCCGCCTCGAAGAGGTCGAGCCGGCCGGGGTGGGCGTCCCGCAGGGCGTGCAGGGGACGGAGCTTGGCCGTGTTCGCCGTGCCGCGCACGGTGGTGTGGACGTGGTGGCCGCGTTCCAGGAGCTGTTGCACGAGATGGGCGGCCACGAAACCGCTGCCTCCCGTCACGAGTACCGTCCGGCCGGCCGGGCTTCCGCTCACGTGCGCTCCCCTCAGAGGTCGGGTTGCGTCATGATCCCATCAAGGACGGCCATCTCCCCCTTGCCTACCGGGAATTCGCCGGACCGGCGTCCGCCGAGCGGGCCGTGCCGGTCGGCCGGTGCGGGGATCCGCCGCCCGTGCGTCCCGCCCAGCACCCGGGCCCCGGCGTCGGCCGCCAGCGACCTACGGTCGGCGTGACCGCCCGGTGCGAGCGCCGGCAGTACCTCGACGTCCGCGACCAGACCCCGCGCCGACACCACCCGCCACAGCGAGGCGAGCAGCGGGTCGTCGCCGACGAACGCCGCCGCGGTGCTGGCCCCGCCCGCGCGGTCCAGATAGCGGATGCGTACCGGCTGGACGGGCACGCGGGCGTCCAGCGCGGCCTGGAACACGGCCCGCCGGAAGTGTCCCTGGGCGCGGCCGCACCAGGTGCTGCCCTCCGGGAACACGGCGACCGCCCGCCCGGCCCGCAGCACGTCGGCGATCCGGGTGACCGTGGCGGGCAGGGCGCGCAGCCGGTCGCGGTCGATGAACAGGACGCCGCCGCGGGCGGCCAGCGCGCCCGCCACGGGCCACCGCCGGATCTCGGCCTTGGCCAGCATCCGGGCCGGGCGGACGGCGGCCAGCAGCGGGATGTCCAGCCAGGAGATGTGGTTGGCGACCAGGAGCAGCCCGGTGGTGGTGGGCGCGGGCGAGCCGGTCACCCGGATCCGCACCCCCGCCGCCCGCACCACGGCCCGGCTCCACGACCGCACCACGCGGTCCGGTATCCACCGTCCCACCGGTGACAGCACGACCCCGACCAGGACCAGCACGACCACCGACGTGAGCCGCAGCACGGCCCTCGGTACGGCCGTGAGGGACGCCGTCGTCTCCACGCACGCCCGCGGGGTGCAGGGTGCGCTGGGCAGCCAGACGCTCATCAGGCCGGGACGAGGGAGAGGAAGTGCCGCAGATAGCGCTGGTTGACCCGGCGCATCGACAGCAGCACATACAGGTCGGCGACGCCGAAGTCGGGGTCGTGGGCGGGCTCCCCGCACACCCAGGCGCCGAGGCGGAGATAGCCGCGCAGCAGCGCCGGGAGTTCGGTGCGGGCGACCGGGCCGGCGCCGTTCGGGGTCCAGGGCCGCAGCGGCCGTACTCGGAACTCCTCCGGGGCCAGGTGCTTCTCGCGCACCCGGTCCCAGGTCGCCGCCGCCAGGGCGCCGCCGTCGGCGAGCGGGACCGAGCAGCAGCCGGCCAGCCATTCGTGGCCGCGGTCCACCATGTAGCGGGCGATCCCGGCCCAGATGAGGCCGATGACGGCGCCGTCGCGGTGGGCGGGGTGCACGCACGAACGGCCGACCTCGACCAGGCCGGGCCGGATCGCGTCGAGCCGGCTCAGGTCGAACTCGCCGTCGGAGTAGAGCCGTCCGGCGACCGCGGCCCGCTCGGGCGGCAGCAGCCGGTAGGTGCCGACCACCTCGCCGGTGCCCTTGTCCCGGATGAGGAGGTGGTCGCAGTACGCGTCGAAGGCGTCGGTGTCCAGGCCCGGTTCCGGGCCGTCGAGCCGGGCGCCCAGCTCTCCGGCGAACACCTGGTGACGCAGCCGCTGCGCGGCCCGGACGTCGTCCAGGTCACGGGCGAGCGACACGAGGTAGCCGGAACCGCCGGGCGGGACGGCGAGGGCGGGGGGCGAGACGGGCATGGCGGTCATGGAGGTCTCCTGCGCCGAGCGGAAAAGCATGGGGACAGTGCATGGGGAATCTGCACCTGCTTTCTTCCGCGGTCGGCTGGCCTCGGCGTGTCCGGCGCGGGACCCGTGGATGTGCGAATGCTGAATGCCGGAAGTCGCCGCCCACCGACCGGACCGCCCCGCCGCTCCCGACCGCCCCGCCGGCTACGTTCCGGCAGCCCCATGGATGCCGGGCGGGGCCGGGGATCCCGGGCGGGGCCGGGGATGCCTGGCAGGACCGTAGGTGCCGGGCAGGACCGGGGATCCCGGGCAGGACCGGGGATCCCGGGCAGGACCGGGGATCCCGGGCAGGGCTAGGGGTGCCTGGCGGAGCCGTAGGTGCCGGGCGCAGCCGAGGATCCCGGGCGCAGCCGAGGATCCCGGGCGCAGCCGAGGATGCCAGGCCGAGCCGAGGGCGCCTGGCCGAGCCGAGGATGCCAGGCAAAGCCGAGGATCCCGGGCGCAGCCGAGGGCGCCTGGCCGAGCCGAGGATGCCAGGCAAAGCCGAGGATCCCGGGCGCAGCCGAGGGCGCCTGGCCGAGCCGAGGGCGCCTGGCCGAGCCGAGGGCGCCTGGCCGAGCCGAGGGCGCCTGGTGGGGCCGAGGAGCCTGGCCGAGCCGGGGGTGCCTGGCGGGGCCGGGGATGAGCACCACTCCCGGCCCCGCCCGTCCGCACCTTGTCGGCGAACGTCCGGTGGTCCCGCTGTAGCCGCTACCGCGCTACCGCTTGGCGACCTTCCTGGTGGCCCGCAGCCACTCCTTGTTCATGCTGGTGATGGAGACCAGCGGGATGCCCTTGGGGCAGGCCGTCGCGCACTCCCCGGCCAGCGTGCACCCGCCGAACCCCTCCTCGTCCATCTGCGCCACCATGTCCAGCACCCGCGTCTCCCGCTCGGGCGCCCCCTGGGGCAGGACGTTCAGGTGGTTGACCTTGGCGGACGTGAACAGCATCGCCGCCCCGTTCGGGCAGGCGGCCACGCATGCCCCGCACCCGATGCACTCCGCGTGCTCGAAGGCGAAGTCGGCGTCCGGTTTCGGCACCGGCGTCGCATGGGCCTCCGGCGCGGCACCGGTCGGGGCGGTGATGTACCCGCCGGCCTGGATGATCCGGTCGAACGCCGACCGGTCCACGACCAGGTCCTTGATCACCGGGAACGCGGACGCCCGCCACGGCTCGACGTCGATCGTGTCGCCGTCCTGGAAGGACCGCATGTGCAGCTGGCAGGTGGTGGTGCGCTCCGGGCCGTGCGCGTCGCCGTTGATGACGAGCGAGCACGCGCCGCAGATGCCCTCGCGGCAGTCGTGGTCGAAGGCGACCGGGTCGTCGCCGCGCAGGATGAGTTCCTCGTTGAGGGTGTCGAGCATCTCCAGGAAGGACATGTCGGGCGAGATGCCGTCCACCTCGTACGTGGACATGGCGCCGTCGGCGTCGGCGTCGTGCTGCCGCCAGACGCGCAGGGTGAGCTTCATGCGTAGCTCCGCTGGGTGGGATGGACGTACTCGAAGACCAGGTCTTCCTTGTGCAGGACGGGGGCGGAGCCGGTGCTCGTGAACTCCCAGGCGGCCGCGTACCCGAACGCGTCGTCCCGGCGGGCCGCCTCACCGTCCGGAGTCTGGGACTCCTCGCGGAAGTGGCCGCCGCAGGACTCGGCCCGGTGCAGCGCGTCGAGGCACATCAGCTCGGCGAGCTCCAGATAGTCGACGACCCGGTTGGCCTTCTCCAGGGACTGGTTGAACTCCTCGCCGGTTCCGGGCACCTTGATGCGGCGCCAGAACTCCTCGCGGATCTGCGGGATGCGCGTCAGTGCCTTGCGCAGCCCTGCGTCCGTGCGGGCCATGCCGCAGAACTCCCACATCAGCTCGCCGACCTCCCGGTGGAAGGAGTCGGGGGTGCGATCGCCGTCGACGGACAGCAGCAGGTTCAACCGGTCCTGCGTCTCCGCCAACACCTCCTGTACGACGGGGTGTTCGTCGCCCACCTCGCCCTGGTGCGGGTTGCGGGCGAGGTAGTCGTTGATGGTGGCCGGCAGCACGAAGTAGCCGTCGGCCAGGCCCTGCATCAGCGCGGACGCGCCGAGGCGGTTGGCTCCGTGGTCGGAGAAGTTGGCCTCACCGATCGCGAACAGGCCCGGGACGGTGGTCTGCAGGTCGTAGTCGACCCACAGGCCGCCCATCGTGTAGTGCACGGCCGGATAGATCCGCATCGGCACCTCGTACGGATCCTCGTCGGTGATCCGCTGGTACATGTCGAAGAGGTTGCCGTACTTGGCCTCGACGGCGCCCCGCCCCATCCGCTCGATGGCGTCGGCGAAGTCCAGGTAGACGCCCTGCCCGCCGGGGCCGACTCCCCTGCCCTCGTCGCAGACGTTCTTCGCGGCGCGGGAGGCGATGTCACGCGGGACCAGGTTGCCGAAGGAGGGGTAGATGCGCTCCAGGTAGTAGTCGCGCTCGTCCTCGGGGATCCGGTTCGGCGGACGGTCGTCGCCCTTGGCCTTCGGCACCCAGATCCGGCCGTCGTTGCGCAGCGACTCGCTCATCAACGTCAGCTTCGACTGGTGGTCGCCGGTGCGCGGGATGCAGGTGGGGTGGATCTGGGTGAAGCAGGGGTTGGCGAAGTACGCGCCACGCCGGTGCGCCCGCCAGATCGCGGTGGCGTTGGAGTTCATCGCGTTGGTCGACAGGTAGAAGACGTTTCCGTAGCCGCCGCTCGCCAGGACGACGGCGTCGGCGACGTATGTGTCGATCTTCCCGGTGATCAGGTTCCGCGCGACGATCCCGCGCGCCCGCCCGTCGATCACGATCAGGTCGAGCATCTCCGTGCGCGGGTGCATCTCGATGTTGCCCGCGGCGATCTGCCTGCTGAGCGCCTGGTAGGCGCCCAGCAGGAGCTGCTGGCCCGTCTGGCCGCGGGCGTAGAAGGTCCGCGACACCTGGACGCCGCCGAAGGAGCGCGTGTCGAGCAGGCCGCCGTACTCCCGGGCGAAGGGCACGCCCTGCGCGACGCACTGGTCGATGATCTCGACGGAGATCTGCGCCAGCCGGTGGACGTTGGACTCCCGCGCCCTGAAGTCGCCGCCCTTGACGGTGTCGTAGAACAGCCGGTGGATGGAGTCGCCGTCGTTGCGGTAGTTCTTGGCGGCGTTGATGCCGCCCTGTGCGGCGATGGAGTGGGCGCGGCGCGGGGAGTCCTGGTAGCAGAACTGGACCACGTGGTAGCCCTGTTCGGCGAGGGTGGCTCCGGCGGAGCCGCCGGCGAGGCCGGTGCCGACGACGATCACGGTGTGCTTGCGCCGGTTCGCCGGGTTGACCAGCTTGGCCTCGAAGCGGCGGGTGTCCCAGCGCTCGGCGACGGGGCCGGCGGGGGCTTTGGCGTCCGCGAGGGGCTCGCCGGTCTCGTAGTCCGCGTAGTCGGTCATTCAGCTCACCACTTTGGTCATGACGCCCACGGGCACGGCGATGAAGCCGGCCGTGAGCAGCAGCGCGAGGACGTCGGCGACGATCTTCAGGGCGCGGTCGCGGGAGCGGCTGCCGACGCCGAGCGTCTGGGCGGCGCTCCAGAAGCCGTGCCGGACGTGCAGACCGAGGGCGAGCATCGCGACGATGTAGATGACGTTGCCGTACCAGGTGGAGAAGGTGTCCACGACGTTCTGGTACGGGTGGCCCTCCTGGAAACCGCCGCTGTGCACGGTGCCGGTCGTCAGGTCCAGGATGTGCCAGACGATGAACAGGCCGAGGATGATCCCGCCCCAGCGCATGGTGCGCGTGGCGTAGCTCGCCCGGGGCTTGCGGTGCACGTACTTGCTGGGCCGCG
Organism: Streptomyces sp. NPDC031474; assembly: GCF_055581185.1. Classification (NCBI taxonomy): domain Bacteria; kingdom Bacillati; phylum Actinomycetota; class Actinomycetes; order Kitasatosporales; family Streptomycetaceae; genus Streptomyces; species Streptomyces sp. NPDC031474. Next base: position 200,697 of record NZ_JBVIJX010000002.1, on the reverse strand, counting down.
CCCTGATGTCGCGGCGGCTGAGCTGGTACGCGGAGACGGCGTGGGCGACGACCGCGACGACCAGCACCACGCGGATCAGCCAGAGCGTCCACTCGTAGTGCATGAACGGCTCGCCGACCGTGCGCAGCCAGTGCGCGTAGTGGTTGAACTCCCCCGCCCCGAAGAAGATCTTCAGGTTGCCGATCATGTGGGCGACCAGGTACAGCAGCATGATCACGCCGCTGACGGCCATCACGGTCTTCTTGCCGACGGAGGAGTCCCACACGGTGCGTGCCATGGACGGCCGTCGGTCCGTCCGCGTTGCCAGAGCCATGGGTCAAGACGCTAGGGCCGGGCCACCCCATCGGTCCAAGACATGGTCCGCCTCGATTCCATAGGCTGTGACTATCGAGGCGTAGGGTTGCGGCATGCAGTTCCAGCAGCTCCAGTACTTCGTGGCGGTCGCCGAGACCCGGCACTTCACCCGGGCCGCCGACCTCGTGCACGTGGCACAGCCCTCGCTGTCGCAGCAGATCAAGGCGCTGGAGCGGGAGTTGGGCGCCGATCTGTTCCTGCGGGCCCGCGGCAACATCACGCTCACCGACGCGGGCGAGGCGCTGCTGCCGCTGGCCCGGCGGATCCTGGCGGACACCGAGACCGCGCGGTACGAGGTGCAGGAGCTGGTGCAGCTGCGCAGCGGCCGGGTGCGGCTCGGGGCGACGCCGAGCCTGTGCACGGGTCTGCTGCCGGATGTGCTGCGCGCCTTCCACGACCGCTATCCGGGCATCCGGCTGCTGATCGAGGAGGGCGGCTCGCACGACCTGGTCCGGGAGCTGGCCCGCGGCGCCCTGGACCTCGCCCTGGTCGTTCTGCCGCTGCCGACCCCGTCCCCGGCGCTGACGACGGTGGAGCTGCTGCGGGAGGACCTGGTCGTGGTGTCCTCCCCCGAGGCGTCGATACCGGGCGACGGGCGGCGCACGGTCCGGATCGCCGATCTGGAGCGCGAACGCCTGGTGATGTTCCGGCACGGCTACGACCTGCGGGAACTGACCGTGGCCGCGTGCCGGGCGGAGGGCTTCGAGCCGGACTTCGCGGTGGAGGGCGGCGAGATGGACGCGGTGCTCGGGTTCGTGCGGGCGGGGCTCGGGGTGGCCGTCGTCCCACGGATGGTGGCCGCCCGCTCGGGCCGGGGGCTACGGGTCACCCCCCTCGCCCGGCCCGGCCTGCACCGCACGATCGCCCTCGCGCACCGCAGCGACGTGGCTCCGCCGCGGGCCGCGCGGGAGTTGCAGCGGATGCTGCTGGAGAGATGACCGCAGCGGTGACCGGAGCGCTGGGCTGTCAGCCTTCGGCTGCCGGCCTGAGCACCTCCTCGCACCACTGGCGGAAGGTGGTCGGCGCGAGGTCGGGCGTCGGGCGCTGGGAGGCGCCGTAGAAACCCTGCTCGTTCTGGGCCGTCACCATGTCGGTGTAGGAACGGACCCAGCCCTCCGTCGCCCCGGCCCGCAGCAGCCCCGCTCGCTGCTCGGCGACGGGAAGGAACTGAGCGCGCACGGGCCGGCCGAGCACCTCGGCGAGCACTTCGGCCATGCCCTCGGGGGTCAGCGCGTCCGGGCTGACCAGGGGCACGTCCGCCCGCCCGGACCAGGAGTCGTCGAGCAGCAGCCGGGCGGCCGCGGCGCCTACGTCGCGCGTGGCACACAGCCGCAGCACCCGGTCGGTCACATGCCCCGTGGCGAAGACGCCGGTGTCACGGATCGCGGCCAGTTGACGGAGCGTGTTCTCCATCAGGGCGGGCGGGCACAGCGCCCGGTAGGGGACGCCCGTGGCGGCGATCCGCTCGTCCATGGCGAGGCCGGCGGAGATCAGCCCGGCGCCTCGCGCGATGCCCCGGCCGAGGGTGGAGACGGCCACCACTCGCTCCAGGCCCTGCGCCTCGATCACCTCGCACAGCCGGTCGGTGAACTCACGGTAGTGCGCCTCGGCGTCGGGCACGGTGGGGGTCGGCGGGACCAGCCAGAACACCTGGTCGGCACCCTGACAGGCTTCCTTCAGCACGGCGGGGTCGGCGTGCGACCCCTGGACGACGTCGACGCGCTCGCGCACCTGCGGGGCGAGCGAACCGGGGTCGCGGACGATCACCCTGACCGGTGCGGAGCCCTCGCCGGCGTCGAGGAGGCGGGCGACGACCTCTCGGCCGATCTGCCCGGTGGGCGTGGTGACGACAATCATGAACTGCTCCTGAAACAGGCCTGGTTGGGATGTCCCTCGGTGGGATGTCGTCGAGCCTGCCGCCCTGCGGCGGTGAACTGAAGGACCCGTTCGGTCGCGGTTGTTACCCTCAGAGCAATACCGAATCGAGGGAGCCGCCCATGGAGTCCCGTCCGCTGCGCTACTTCGTCGCCGTGGCCGAGGAGCTCAACTTCACCCGCGCCGCGGAGCGGCTGGGCATCTCCGCGCCACCGCTGTCCCGGGCGATCCGCGGGCTGGAGACGGAGCTGGGGGCCGCCCTCTTCGAGCGGACCACCCACAGCGTGGCGCTCACCCCTGCGGGAGAGGTCCTCCTGACGGAGGCCCGGTTCGCGCTGGAGGCGTTGGAGGCCGCGGGGCGGCGCGCGCGGCGGGCCGCCGACGGGGGCCCGAAGCTGGTGCTGGCCGTGAAGGCCGACGGCGACGCGGGGCTGCTGGAGGCGCTGTGCGCGCGCTACGCGCAGGAGCCGTCCGCACTGCCGGTCACCGTCCGCCTGAGCGGATGGCAGGAGCAGCCCCGGCTGCTGCGGCTCGGCGAAGCCGACGCCGCGCTGATCTACGAGCCGTTCGACCGCACCGGCCTCGACTCCGAGAGGCTCACCACCGAGCCGTACGTCGCCGCCCTCGCGGCAGACCACCCGCTCGCCGCCCGTGACCGGGTGACCCTCGCCGACCTGGGCCTGCGCCCCGGCGGACTGCACCGGTACCTGGACGAGATCCGCAGCCAGGGCCGCGACCTCGCCCAACTCATCACCCTGGTCGGCCTCGGCCGCGTCGTGCCCCTGCTGCCCGCCTCCGTCGTCGTCCGCTACCCCCGCCCGAACGTCGTCTACCGCCCGGTTCCGGACGCCCCGCCCGCCGCGCTGGCCATCGTCTGGCCGCAGCAGTCCCGCTCGACGGCCACGGCCGCCCTCGTCCGCGCCGCCGTGTCGGTGGCGGAAGCGGCCGGGGAGGACGCCCCCCTGACGCCCTTGCGGCAGCGGGAAGCGGGCTGACGGCCGGGCAGCGGCGGCAGCCCGCGCGTCCGGCCGGTGCGCTCACCCCGTGGCGTCCACCAGGGCCAGTTGGTGGAGCCGGTCCGGCGGGCCGGGGCGCGCGTAGTACCAGCCCTGGGCCGTGTCGCAGCCCAGTATGCGCAGCTGCTCGGCCTGCGCGCCGGTCTCCACGCCCTCCACCGTGACCGCGAGGTTCAGGCTGTGGGCGAGCGAGACGATCCCCTCGACGATCTTGAGGTCGACGGGGTCCGCCGGGAACTGCTGCATTCCCTGGGTGAAGGACCGGTCCAGCTTGAGCACGTTCACCGGGAGACGGCGCAGATTGGCCAGGTTGGAGTAGCCGGTGCCGAAGTCGTCGAGGGCGATGTCGACGCCCATCTCGGCGAGTTGGCGCAGGGGTTTGAGCAGGTCGTCGTCGGCGCCGATCAGCGCCGACTCCGTCACCTCCAGGCACAGCGCCTCCGGCTCGACGCCCGCCCGCTCCAGGATGTCGACGGTGTCCTGCACCAGACCGGGATGGGTGAGCTGGCACGGGGAGAGGTTGACGTTGATACGGACGGGCTCGGTGTCCCCGTTGCGTTCCCGCCACTCGCCGGCCTGCCGGACCGACTCCTGAAGGACCCAGCGGCCGAGCGGCACGATCAGCCCGGTGTGCTCGGCGAGCGGGATGAACCGGTCGGGGCCGAGCACCCCGTGCTGCGGGTGCAGCCAGCGCACCAGGGCCTCCGCGCCGCGCACACTGCCGTCGCCGAGGTGCACCAGCGGCTGGTACTCGATGAAGAACTCACCGCGTTCGAGAGCCGCCGGAAGCGCCGTGGTCAGCCCGTGCCGGGTGATCGCGCGGGCGTCGGCCTCCGGGTCGGCGAGCTCGAAACGGTTGCCGCCCGCCGACTTGGCCCGGTACATCGTGATGTCGGCGCTGCGCAGCACCTCCGCCGCGCTGCGTTCCCCGGCCGGCCCCTCGACGATGCCGATGCTGCCGCGCACGGTCAGCTCACGGCCGTCGATGCTGACCGGCGCGAGCAGGGCGTTCATGATGCGCGCGGCGAGTTCGTCGACCTCGTGGCGGGTGTCGGGGCCGGTGGTCAGCGCCACGAACTCGTCGCCGCCGAGCCGGGCGACCATCTCACCGGGCGCCGTCGCGCAGGACTGCAACCGGTCGGCGACCTCGACGAGCAGCCGGTCGCCGGCCGCGTGTCCGAGACTGTCGTTGATGGTCTTGAAGCCGTCCAGGTCGAGGTAGCACAGACCGAAGCGCTGGTTCTCGCGGGCGCCCAGCGCCTTCTCCAGGCGTTCGAAGAACAGGGTGCGGTTGGGCAGGCCGGTCAGCGCGTCATGGGTGGCCTCGTAGCGCAGCCGGAGGTTGAGCAGCCGGCGCTCGGTGGTGTCCTCCATCAGGGCCAGCTGGTACTGCGGTTTGCCGTCGGCGTCACGCAGCAGCGAGACCGTCAGGTTGGTCCACAGGACCGTTCCGTCAGGACGGCTGAACGCCTTCTCGGTGTGGTAGTGCTCGCGCTCGCCGCGGACGAGTTCGGAGTACAGCCTCCAGGTCTGCGGCGCGTCCTCGGGATGGGTCAGGTCCTGGACCCTGCGGCCCCGCAGACTCTGCTCGGAGCCGCCGAACATCCGCAGCAACGCCCCGTTGACCTGGAGGACGTTGCCTTCCAGGTCGGCGATGCCGATTCCTATCGCGGCGCCCTCGAAGACCGCGCGGAAGCGGGCCTCACTCGCGTGCAGCGCCTGCGCGACCACGCCCTGGGCCCGCAACGCGGCCTGGGCGATGGCCTCCTGCTCGGCGAGCGTGCGCCGGCGCAGCGCCTGCGCGTACCCGGCCGCCATGGCGTGCTGCAGCCGCGAGGCACGGGTGCGCAGGTCCTCCTGGGGGCCGTCCTCGCCGCAGTAGAGCACCAGATAGGCGTCCACGCAGTCGAGGGAGCGGCTGAGCGCCTCGGGGTCCGTGCAGTGCGCGTCGACGAGAGCCGCGCCCACCGCCTTGCCCGCGTCCGCGTCGAAGGCCCGCTCCAACAGCGCCTCGCTCAACCGCCGTGCCAGCGGCAGCAGTTGTTCCTCCAGCTCGGGCCGGGTCAGCGACGTCGAGGTCACCGGGAACACGGCCCGGCTCCAGATCGTCACGAACCGCCGCAGTCTGTCCTCCGGCCCGTCCGGCTCCGTACTCACGCCGTACGCCCCACGCCGGCGAAACCCGAGAAGGCCCAGGGGTCCTCGTCCTCCGGCGCCGTGTCCGGCCGCCAGTGCGGCATCGGCACCAGTCCCGGTTCCACCATGTCGTACCCCTCGAAGAACCGCTCGATCTCGGCACGCGAGCGCATGACCAGCGGGTTGCGAATGTCCTTGTATACGTCCACCGCGCCCTCGGCCCGCTCCGGCGGCAGCGGGATTCCCTCGTACGAGGCATGCGTGAGCACGAGCAGACTGCCGGGCGCGAGCGCGGCGCCGAACTCGGCCACCGCCGCGTACGGGTCGTCCGCGTCCTGAACGAAGTGCAGCAGGGCGACGAGCAGCAGCGCCACCGGCCGTTCCAGGTCGATCAGTTGCTCCACCTGCGGGCTGCCGAGGATCTCCTGCGGCTTGCGCAGGTCGGCGGCCACGACGTCGGCGTCGGCGTTGTCCGCCAGCACCGCCTCGCTGTGCGCGACGGCCACCGGGTCGTGGTCGACGTAGACCACCCGCGCCCCGGGGCTGGCCGCCTGGGCGACCTCGTGGACGTTGCCGAAGGTGGGGATGCCGGAGCCGATGTCGAGGAACTGGGTGATGCCCTCGCCGACCGCGTACCGCACGGCGCGGCGCATGAACGCCCGGTTCGCCTGGCTGATCTTCGGGAGTCCCGGCATGAACTCCATGGCCCTGCGGGCCGCTTCCCGGTCGACCTCGAAGTTGTACGAACCGCCCAGGTAGTAGTCGTAGATCCGCGAGACGCTCGGCACCGAGATGTCGATGCTCCGAGGGGCCCAGGCGGGACGCTCCATCTATCTCTCCAAGGCGTAGGCGATCCGGTGTTCGAGCTGAGGCTACTGATCGCCCGCCAAACGGGCGAGTGGAAACGGAAATTGACCGTCCGTTCCCGGTCACTGCCTGCGGCACGTGCCGAATCGACGACCCCCGAGGGGCTACGAAAAGTGCCCGGGGCGTTCCGGAGAGTTCCGGCACGGTCCCCCAGGGCGGCGAAAGTCTACGCATACGGGGTTGGAACGGGAAAACGGCGATCCGCCCCCTCCGTGCGGCGTGGAGGGGGCGGATCTGTGGTCGTGCGCGCTCGTTCAGCAGGTGCGGTGATCAGCCCTGGGGAGGCGATCCCTACTGCTTGGGCGCGCCGACCAGGTCTCCGTTGGGGGCCACGGCGTACCAGGTACCGCCGACGCCCTGGCCGTTGATGTCGCCGGGGGCCTTGTCACCGGAGAAGGTGTAGATCGGGAAGCAGTTGATGGTCTGCTGCTTGTCGCCGTCGGACCGGGTGAAGTTCATGTAGCCCTTCTTCTGGATCCCCTTGGTCTGGGAGAAGTCGACGGGCTCGACCACCGGCCACTTGTCGCGGCAGGCGCCGTTGCAGTTCGACACCGGCTTGGGCCACGCCTTGTCCTTGAGGAAGCGGTAGACCGTCATGCCGGCCTTGTCGACGACGATGTCACCGAGGTTGGCGTCCTTGCGGACGGACAGGCCCGCCTGGGCGGTGCCGGAGCCCGACGCCGAGTCCGACTTGGCCTTCTTGCCGTCGGGGGCCAGCGCGAACCACTTGTTGCCGACGCCCTGGCCGGTGGTGTCACCGGGCTTGGCGTCCTTGGCGTAGTAGTAGGCGGGCCAGCCGCCGACGGTGAGCTGCTTGGTGCCGTCGGGGCGGGTGATCTCGCCGAGCAGCGACTTGTCGATGCCGTCGCCGGCGCTGGTGTCGTCGGCGGACACCGGCGGCCAGGTGGTGGCGCAGTCGCCGTCGCAGTTCGACTTCGGCGGTTCGGCGGTGTCCGCGTCGAAGCGGTAGAGGGTCTTGCCGGCGCCGTCGGTGAGGATCTTGCCGAGCTCGCCGTTCGCGGAGATGGCCAGTTCACCGGCGCCCGCGGTCTGGGCTCCGGTACCGGTGCCGGTGCCCGCACCGACCCCGCCGGGCGCGCTGGCGCTCGCACTGGCGCCGACCCCGCCGTAGCCGCTGCCGACGCCGCCGATGCCACCGGCCGGAGCCGTGGCTCCGACGTTCTGGCTCGACGCCGACGTGCCGCTTTCGGATCCGCACGCCGCCGTCAGCGCCAGAACGGCCACGGTGCCCGCCGCGAGTGAGGCGCTCCGCCAGGTGGTCTTCATCGTCAACAACTCCCCGATCGTCACAAGGGTGTTGCAGCGCCCTGCTGCGCCGCCGCACGGCCCTGAGTACGCATGCGGGCGGTCGTTGTGTTCAAACCCGGCACGAAAATCTTTCCGGAAACTGTGGCATGGGCTCCGGGCCGGCCCTCCCATCGGCCGATCCGCCGGCCGATCCGCCGGCCGATCCGCCGGTCGATCCGCCGGTCGATCCGCCGGTCAATCCGCCGGTCAATCCGCCGGTCGATCCGCCGGTCAATCCGCCGGTCAATCCGTCGGTCGGAGAGTCCGCCGGAGAGTCGGCCCGTCACCGGGTCGCACAGGCACGCGAGGGACCGGATGCGCGGACGCACTCCGGGCAAACCCCCGGTCCCGAACTTCCCCCGTTCGGGGCATTCCCCGCCGGGTACAGGCGTAGGCAGGTGCGAGAGGTCGCATGCTCTCCGTCGTGCATGGACCCCAGCAGACCCGATCCGCCCTCGCCGCAAGGGCGTTGGCACTGGTGACCGTGGCCTGGATCCTCGCGGCCGCACCGGCCGGGGTGGCGGCGGCCGACGCGTGCGCATACGCCTCGACGGGCCCGGACGGCATCGAGGCGGTGGCGGTCGCGGGGAGCGACTCGTGGCCGACTCCCCCGGTGTGCCCGAAGCCGACGCCGACGCCCACCCCGAGCCCCACCCCGCCGAAACCGGAGCCGCCGCCCAAGCCGACGCCACCGCCCGAGCCGACCCCGAGCCCGCCCCCGAAACCCACCCCCAAGCCGACCCCCACCCCGAAGCCGCCGCCGCCCGAGCCCAGGCCGCCGGCGCCGCGCCCGGCTCCGCGCCCGAAGCCACCGGCGCCCCCGCAACCCCGGCCCGCCGCGCCACTCCCCCGGCCGGCCCCCACGCCCACCCCCACACCGACGCCGACGCCCACGCCGCGCCCCTCCGCGACCCCGGTGACCTATCCCGTGTATCGCCCCTCGGTGCACCAGCGGCCCGCCCGTGGCAGCCAGTCGCCGGTCGTCTACGTCCTGCTCATCACCGTGCCCGCGGTGATCGCCGTCGCCGCGATGCGACCGCGCTAACGATGATCCTGGAGGCATCACTTGCCGGAATGGCTTGTTCTCACCCTCGCGATGCTCGCCGCCTGTGCGGTGGTGGTCGTCGTCACCCTCGTACGGCACCGCAGGGCGCCCGAGGACGAGGACCCCTCCGAGACCCCGGACGTCATCGAGTACATGACGATGTGGATCGGCGTGGTGTACGCCATCGTGCTGGGCCTGGCCATCGCGGGCGTGTGGGAGGCGCGCAGCGTCGCCCAGGACCACGTCCAGGCGGAGGCCCAGGCACTGCATGAGATCTCCGAGCGCGTGCGGGTCTACCCGACCGACGTCCGTGACCGCATTCGGGACGATGTCAACGCCTATGTCGGACACGTCGTCACCGTCGAATGGAAGAAGATGGCCGACGACGGCGAGGTGACCAAGCGCGGCGACGAACTCCTGCAGCGCGTCCGGGTCGACGTCACCGACTACCGGCCGGCGTCCGACTTCGAGGCGCAGGCGTATCAGCCGCTGCTCGACCAGATGGCCGCGGCGGACCAGGCGCGCAACGCCCGCGCGGCCTCGACCGGGGCGACCATGCCCGGCGTGGTGTGGTTCGGGCTGCTGGCCGGGGCCGTCATCACCATCGGCATGGTCTTCGCTCTGCAGATCCGGCGCACGCCCCGTGAACTGGTCCTGGCCGGGCTGTTCTCCGCGCTCATCGCCTTCCTGCTCTTCCTCATCTGGGACTTCGACGCGCCCTACAGCCGGGGTGTCACCGCGTCGGCGGAACCGTTCCTCCACCTCTTCCCGCACATCAGCGGCTGAGGTTCGCTCCCGCGCCGGGGGGGGCGGCCGCCACGCCGCGGCCGTCCCCCGGTCGCACGAACGGCGTCCCCTGTGCGGCCCACACGCTTGCCCCATTCGCGCGACTGCGATCGCGGCGGCGCACACGTGTTCCTAGCGTTTCGGTCATCGAGGTGCATTTACGGCGCAAGCGGAACAGGTCCGCAGCGCTGCTCCTCGAGGACCGGAGGATCCACATGCACGCGATACGCGTCGCTTCGGCCGCCCTGCTGGGCTTGACCGCCCTGACCCTCTCCGCACCGGCCGCCCTCGCGAGCGACGGCGGCGACGACAACCACTACGTCATGTCCAACGGCTACGACGTGCTGCCCTCGGTCGTCGCGGCGGGCGGGCAGGTCACCCTCCGGGTGGACCGCGTCGCCAGTGGCTGCGGACGCTCCGTGACGGTCTCGTCGCCGGTGTTCGACACGGTCGTCATCCCGAGGGGGTCGTCGTCGGCGGTGACCCTGGTCGACCGGGACGCCAGGGTGGGCGTGTCGCACCGGGTGACGTTCGTCTGCGGCGGCATCAGCGCCGTCAAGGAGTTGACGATCGCCGGCGGCCGTCCGGGCGATCTCACGCCGTCGCCCTATCCGGTGCAGCGGGGTGTGCACGCCGGCGAGGGCGGCACCGTCGCAGGGTTCGACCTGAAGGAGATCGGGCTGGGCGCCGCGCTCATCGCCGGATCGGTCGGCGCCGCGTACTGCCTCTCCCGGCGCCGCACCGGTGAGGACGGCGGCTGACGCTCCGCCGGGCGCAGGTCTTCGCCCCGGATCCCAGCAGGAACCGGGGCGAAGGTCTGTGCGACGTGCGGTCTGCGGGGGTGCGGGGGCGCAGCTCAGATGCGACGCTCGGCACGGCGTCGCATCCAGAACAGACCGCCGCCGACCACGGCCGCGGCGACGAGGCCGCCGCCGATGGCCATGTCGGTCGGCGTGGCGCCGGTACTGGTGCCGCCGCCCAGACCGCCGCGAACACCCCCGATGACGGTGAAGGCGTCCGGGCGGGTCAGGGTCCGGCCGGAGCAGTTGACGGTGATGTCGTACGCGCCGGGGCGGGCGTCGTCGTCGATGATCGCCGTTCCCTTGGCGGTCTGGTTGGCGCCGTTGATCGGGGTCAGGTTGGCCGTCCCGAAGGCGGGCGACGTCATGGTGCCGCCGCTGGGGCAGCCGTCCACGGTGACGGTGATCTGTCCGCCGCGGGCGATGACGGCGGGCAGCACGACGATGTTGCTCGGGCTGACGCCCATGCCGTCACGCGCGAGCGCCGCGGGCGCGGCGAGGCCGAGGGCGGCGACCGAGGCGGCTGAGACCGCCGCGGCCGCCAGGACACGAGTGGTACGCATGTGATCCTCCGCGGAAGGCGTCCCGGGGCCCGTCCCCGGCATGTCGGCGAGAAAGCACCTCCCGGAAAGACCCTCAGATGCCGTGCACGCGCCCGCATTTCGGGAATGGTCCGTACTGGTGAGAGGACACGCCGGGCGGCATGCGCACAAGGGGATATCGCCGCAGGTCACGGACCGTCAGAAAATTCCTGCCGTCGGCAACTCGGATGGCGCACCGAAGAGGGTCGGGGCCACCCGTTCGCTACTGCCCCGTCGCCGGTTAACCACTCGGGACTTAGCGTTCTCGTATGCGCGAAAAGGACGTGGCGACGGCCCCGTCGAAAGGGGATGGCGAATGTATGCGTACGAGCTGTCCGAGGCGGCGGAAGAAAAGGAGCGGCAGACGAAGCGCGCCCCTTGGGGCGTGATAGCGCTTGTTCTGCTGACCGGTCTCGCGCTCATCCGGAACGGGTCGGGGGAGTTCGACATCGGCCCGCCGCAGCCGGCCTCGGCGGCGGCCGCGGACAGCCGGGCCGGCGCCCTCGGCCTGCCCCCGACTCCGCTGGCGTACGCCGTGCCGAACCGGGTACGGATCCCCGCCATCAGCGTGGACGCGCCGATCATGCCGGTCGGCCTGGACACGGACGGCTGGGTGGCCGCACCGCCGCCGGAGGACCCGAACCTGGCAGGCTGGTTCACGGGCGGGGTCTCGCCCGGCGAGAAGGGGACGTCGGTCGTCGTCGGCCATGTCGACAACAAGCTGGGTCCGGCCGTCTTCTATGGTCTCGGAGCCTTGAAGAAGGGAAACCGCGTCGAGGTGGCGCGGCAGGACGGAAAGACCGCGGTCTTCGATGTCTACGGCGTCGAGGTGTTCGAGAAGAACAACTTCCCCGGCGACCGCGTCTACGCCTCGAAGGGCTCTCCGGAACTGCGGATCATCACCTGCGGCGGCGGTTTCTCCAAGGCGAAGGGTTACGACGGGAACGTCGTCGCTTTCGCCCGCCTGGTCGAGGTCCGTTGAGCGGTTCCCGACCGGGCGGGCGGGGGCCTCGCGTCAGGTGTACTTCCGGTGCGGAACGGTGATGTGATAGCCGGAATCCAATAGCTGCGGCAGATATCTGCGCAGCGCCCGCACGCTCTGGGAGCGGTCGCCCCCGGCGTCGTGCGAGAGCACCACGACGCCGGGGGCGGCGCCCTGTTCGACCCGTTCGACGATGGTGTCGGTGCCGGGGGTGGTCCAGTCGAGGCTGTCGACCGTCCAGGCGAGGGGTTCCATGCCGAGTTCGGCGCCGAGTTGGAAGGCGGCGCGGTTCCAGGCGCCGTAGGGGGCGCGGAACCAGCGGGGCCGCTCACCGTAGTTCTCCTCGATGACGTCGCTGGTGCGGATCATCTCGGAGCGGATCTGACGGCGGGTCAGCCGGGTGAGCAGGGGGTGGGACCAGGTGTGGTTGCCGACGATGTGGCCGTCGTCGGCCATGCGTTCCAGCAGGTCCTCGTTGTCGACGGCCATCTCCCCGCACACGAAGAACATCGCGCGCACGTCGTACTCGGCCAGCGTGTCGAGGATGCCGGGGGTGTAGCGGGGGTCGGGGCCGTCGTCGAAGGTCAGCACCATGGCGCTGCCGCGGCCGCTCATCCTCAGCAGCGGTTCGCGGCGCACCGGGGTGCGGGCGGGCGCGGCATGCGGGGGGCCGTAGCCGGTCAGCGGCTGGAGACGGTAGGCGGAGGGCTTCAGCGGGACGCTGCGCGCCGGGGCGCCCGCCGCGGGGGCGGGGGCGGCGGCCTTCACCGGCTTGCTGTCCCCGCCCCACCCGAGCACTTGGGCCGTGCCGACCGCTCCGACCGCGGCGGCGCCGGCGAGCAGGGCTCGGCGCCGCGTGAACAACTGATCCTTCTTCATGAGTCATCAGTCGCCCGACGAAGCCTCGACGCACCACACCGACACCGCCCCGGCGGCACGATTCCACCCGACCGGCGCAGTGCGGGGTCGGCCGGCGCGAGCAAGGGAGCGGCCGGCGCGCGGGGAGCTGTCCGGCCGCTCCGGTCGCGGGAGAGCCTCGGCGCCGTACCGGCGTGATCGGCCGGGCGGGTCCCATCCGGACCTGCGGGTTCCGATAGCCTCTGGGCCGTGACGGAACAGTACTCGCAGCAGCCAGCGCACCAGTTCGAGCGGGGCACGGACGGACCCAAGGTCATCGTCGCCGGCGTGGACGGCTCCGACACCTCGCTCCGGGCCGCGGCCTACGCGGCCGGTCTGGCCCGGCGCCAGCACGCGCTGCTCGCCGTGGTGTACGTGCAGCCGGTGCTGGCGGCGGGCGCGGCGCTCGGAGTGCCGGTCGCCGACACGACCGACGCGATCGCCGAGGACCTGGTCGCGCAGATCCGGCACGCCACCGAGCAGACGCGCGGGATATTCGATGTGCGCTGGGAGTTCCACACCTTCCGCGGCGACCCCTACAGCGGGCTGGTGAAGGCGGCGGACCAGCTCAAGGCGGACGCGGTGGTGGTGGGCGCCTCCGAACAGGCCGGCCACCGGATCGTGGGGTCCGTCGCGATCCGGCTGGTGAAGGCGGGGCGGTGGCCGGTGACGGTGGTGCCGTAGCACCCCCCGTCATCCCCAAGGCCCGGCCGCCGTTCCTCTCACTCCCGCGTCACAGGTCACTCCCCATCACAGGTCACTCCCCCATCACCAGACCGTCCTTCGCCGCCCCCCGGCTGAGGACCACGGTCCTGATCCGGTCGCGCACTCCCTCGACGTCCGCGCCCCGGGCGAGCGCGTTGTTGAGGTTCACCACCCGGCCGGCGTCGATGTCGAACATCTGGGGTACGAACTCCGCCTTGCGCACCTCCCAGCGGCCGCCGTGCCGGGCGGGCGGCGCGAAGGTGAAGCGGGCGAGGGTGGACTGGTTGCCGCGCGGGTCCTGCACGCCCTGGTGGTTGAACATCTCGCCCGCGATCTGGTCGCCCAGCCCGAAGACGACCCAGGTGCCGTTGATCTTCTCGTAGGCCTGGGGGACGTGCGCGTGGGTGCCCAGGATCAGGTCGATGTCGGGCCGGCCGGCCGTGCGGGCGGCGGTGAGGGTGCGGGCGAGGGCGAGTTGGCGGTCGTCCGGCGCGTCCTGCCATTCGGTGCCCCAGTGCACGGAGACGACGACCACGTCGGCGCCCGCCTTCCGGGCGGCCTTGGCGTCGGCGACGATCCGGTTCTCGTCGATGAGACCGACGGCCCAGGGCTGCCCCGGCGGGGACGGGTTGCCGTTGGTGTCGTAGGTGTAGGCGAGGTGGGCGACCTTCGCCGGGCCCGCGCGCAGCAGCGTGACCGAGTTGGCCTCGGCCTCGGTGCGCGCGGTGCCCGCGTGCCGCACGCCGGCGCCGTCGAGCGCGTCGAGGGTGCGCCGTACGCCGGCGGCGCCGTCGTCGAGGCTGTGGTTGGAGGCGGTGGAGCAGCCGTCGTAGCCGGTGGCGGCGAGGGCCGGGGCGATCTCGGGCGGGGACCTGAAGACGGGGTAGCCGGTGTAGGCGCCGTTCGCGCCGTAGACGGTCTCCATGTGGCACAGGGCCAGGTCGGCGCGGGAGACGACGGGCTTGACGCCCTCGAACATCGGGCGGAAGTCGTAGCCGGGGCCGCCCGCGTCGAAGTGGGCGCGGTCGATGATGGTGCTGTGCGGGAGGACGTCGCCGGAGGCCACGAGGGTGAACGCGCGGGCGGCGGACGGCGCCGGACGTCCGGACCGCTCGGCCGGCCGGTCCCGGGCCTGGCAGGCGGCGGCCGACGCGAGGACGGCCGTGAGGACCAGCGCCATCTGATGTCTGCGTGCGATCACCTGATCACTCCACTTCACAGGAATTGTCATATTTACACATGTATCAGTACTAATGGATGAGAGGCGTCGGACCGCCCCACCACTCCCTGCGTCCAGGGCCGATGCCCGCGATCGGCGTAGCCCGGACCGTTCGTCGAACCGTTCGTCGACGCGATCGACCGTCCGCCGCAGATCCCTGTGCGGACACTGTCCCGAACCGGCGCACTGCGGTGCCATACGCCCATGACCGCCGGAAACACCCTCACCGCGACCGGGCCGACGACCGCCGAGCACGAACTCGCCGCCTTGCAGCGCGAGCACGGCAGGCCGCTCTTCGCGCTGCTGCTGAGGCTGTCCGACGGCGACCGCCAGCGCGCCGAGGACCTCGTCCAGGAGACCCTGGTGCGCGCCTGGCAGCATCCCGAGGCACTGCGCGCCGACGCCTTCGACTCCGTACGGCCCTGGCTGCTCACCGTGGGCCGACGGCTCGCCATCGACGCGCGGCGGGCCCGGCAGGCGCGGCCGGCGGAGGTCGGGGACGCGGTGCTGGAGAACGCGCCGGTCCACGCCGACCACGCCGAGCGGGCCGCCGCGGCCCTCGATGTGCGCGAGGCTGTGAAGACACTCACTCCGGAACACCGTGAAGTCCTGGTGCTGGTGTATTTCCAAGGGGCGAGTGTGGCGGAGGCCGCCGAAGCCCTCGGAATTCCTCCGGGTACGGTGAAGTCCCGCGCGTACTACGCGCTGCGCGCCCTGCGCCGGGTGCTTCCGGGATACGCGGCCGACCTGCACTGAAACCCACGGCTCGGTCAAGCCTCCGTAAAGCGCCTTGCCGAGGACCCCCGTTGAGTAATCGGGTGTCCTTATCCGTGTTCCGGACGGGGTCCTCCCCAGGGTCCTTGCATCGGGCGACGCGCACGCACCGGAGGAAGGCAGGAAGGGATGCTGCACAGAGGTCACCAGGACACGGACGGCACCGGCGGCGGTGAACTCACCGTCCCCATGGCCTGGCTGTACGCCGAGTACATCGCCGACGAACTGCTGCGGACCGGCGATCTGATGCCACCGACGTCCTTCGAGTTCCGGGCCGGACGCGATGCCCTGGCGCTCACCATCTTCCTGTCCGACACCGACGGCGAACTGCCCGGCATCCGGGTCGTCACTCAGCTGGAGACCTGGCTTTCGCTCACGGCGTACGACCAGCCGTGGCAGGACTGGGTCGGCGAACGTATGTCTCAACTGACGGCTGAAGCTGCCGCGTTGGACGGGCCCGCCCCGGATCTCGAACTGGCGGCCGCGGCCTGGCGCTGGCTGGAGGAGACGGAGCTGCTGGCTCCCGACCTCAACGCGGTGCCGGGCGGCGCCCCGGTGGTCGGCGAGGAGGACGGACCCAAGGTCTGGACACCCGCCTGGCAGCTCGGACTGCCCCTCGGGCACCTCGCCATTCATCTTTTTTAGATTCGCACCAATCCGCGGGCCGGTCCGCTCCGAACATCTGGGTCACGATTCGGTACGCGGCTTGAGTGATTCGTCTGTCGGGTGCGTACCGGTGGGAGCAAGGAGTAACCCCACTGGCACTCAACGGCACGAGGTTTCGGCATGAGGTCCCTGGAAAGGCATCGCGACGTCGGCGCGTACGCGCTCGGCGTGCTGGACGAAGCGGAAGCCTTCCGCTTCGAGGACCACCTCATGGAGTGTCCTCAATGTGCGGCGCAGGTCACCGAGTTCGGCCCCACCGCCCGACAGATGATGCTCTACCGGCGCGCCACCCCGCGCGCCGTGCACCCCTTCGCCGGGCCCGGCCCGCAGCTGCTGGACCGACTGCTCGGCGAGGTGGCGGCCCGGCACCGCGCCGTGCGCCGGCGGGTGCTGTACGCGGTGGCCGCCTCGGTGGTGGTCGCCCTGGCCGGTCCGGTCATCGCGATGATGGCGGGCGGCGGCAGCGACGGCGTGCAGGCCGCGCGGGTCACCGCGACCGACGAGAAGTCCGGGGTGTGGGCGCAGATCACCACCGAGGACGAGCCGTGGGGCAGCCATGTGGAGCTGAAGGTGAAGGACGGGGCCGGCCCCCGCTCCTGCCGCCTGATCGCCATCGGCGCCGACGGCTCCGAGCAGACGATCACCAGCTGGGTCGTCCCCACGCACGACGCCCGCCCCAACACCGTGCAGGGCGCGGCGGCCTGGCACTCCGACGAGATCGTCCGCTACGAGCTGCGCACGGCGACCGGCGAGCACCTGGTGACGCTCGACGCCCACTGACCTCGGCCCGA
Source organism: Streptomyces sp. NPDC031474 (assembly GCF_055581185.1). Taxonomy (NCBI): domain Bacteria; kingdom Bacillati; phylum Actinomycetota; class Actinomycetes; order Kitasatosporales; family Streptomycetaceae; genus Streptomyces; species Streptomyces sp. NPDC031474. Next base: position 183,895 of record NZ_JBVIJX010000002.1, on the reverse strand, counting down.
AGTGAGTTCAGGTCACTTCGTGCCCAGGTCGGCAGGGACGCCGCCGCGGCGTGACGCCTACTTCAGCAGGCGCGACATCCGCCGGTCCGCCAACGGCTTGCCGCCCGTCTGGCAGGTGGGGCAGTACTGGAGCGAGGAGTCGCTGAAGGAGACCTCGCGGACGGTGTCGCCGCACACCGGGCAGGGTTCGCCGGTGCGGCCGTGGACCCGCAGGCCACTCTTCTTCTCCGCCTTGAGCCGCCCCGCCGCCACACCCCGCGAACGCTCCAACGCCGCCGTGAGCGTCGTGCGCAGGGCCTCGTAGAGGGTGTGGGTCTCCTCGGGCGTGAGGGACGCCGCGAGCTTGAAGGGGGACATCCTCGCCGCGTGCAGGATCTCGTCGCTGTAGGCGTTGCCGACGCCCGCGATCAGGCTCTGGTCGCGCAGGGCGCCCTTGAGCCGGCGCCGTTCCCCGGCGAGGAGTGCGGCGAGGCGGGGCTCGTCGAAGTCGGCGGCGAGCGGGTCGGGGCCCAGCCGGGCGACGCCGGGCACCTGTTGCGGATCGCGCACGACGTACACCGCGAGCCGCTTCTGGGTGCCGGCCTCCGTGAGGTCGAAGCCCGCCCCCGTCTCCAGGGCGACCCGCAGCGCGAGGGGGCCCTTGCCGGGGCGCGGCGGACCGTCGGGCAGGCGGTCCTTCCAGTGCAGCCAGCCGGCGCGGGCGAGGTGGGTGACGAGGTGCAGCCCGTCGCCGGCCGTCAGGTCGAGGAACTTGCCGTGCCGGTGCACGGCGGTGACCTCCTGCCCCTCCACGGCGGTGACGGGCGGGTCGTACGTCTTCAGCACGCTGATCGCGACGGGCAGCACGCGCACGATCTCGTGGCCGACGAGATGCTCGGTCAGGAAGTCCTTGAGCGCTTCCACCTCGGGGAGTTCCGGCATACGTCCAGAGTGCCACGAGAGGTCACCGGGGCTCGCGTACGACGAACTCGCACCACACGCACTTGCCGCCGCCCCGCGCCTCCACGCCCCACGCGTCGGTGAGCAGGTCCACCAGCAGCAGGCCGCGCCCCGAGACGCCCGAGACGCCGGCCTCACGGCGGCGCGGCAGGGCGCTGGAGGAGTCCTCGACCTCGACCCGCAGCCGGCGCTCGCCGCCGGTGACCACCCGCACGGTGACGATCGCCGCGCCCTCGGTGTGCATGAGGGCGTTGGTGATCAGTTCGTCGGCGACCAGCTCGATCTCGTCGGAGCGCTCCCCGGCGCCCCAGGCGCGGACGGCGGCCCGGATCATGTGCCGGGCCTCGGCGAGGGCCTCCGGGTCGCCGGGCGCCACATGCTGCTGGAGCCGGTTCCCGGCCTGCGGGGTGTCCGGGCCGCGCCGGCGCAGCAGGAGCAGGGCGACGTCGTCGTCCCCGCCGCGTTCCTCGGCGACCTCGATGAGCTGGTCGGCGAGCTTGCGCACGTCCCCCGGCCCCGCGGCGACCATGGCGGCGAGGGCCCGCATGCCGTCGTCGACGTCGGCGCCGGGCTGCTCGACCAGACCGTCGGTGTACAGCAGCAGGGTGTGGCCGGGGTCGAGCTCGACGGTGCCGACCGGGTACTGGAGGCTGCCGAACTCGGCGGACAGACCGAGCGGCAGCCCGCCGGGCACGGAGACGCGCCGGCAGGTCCCGTCGGGGGCGCGCAGCAGGGGGTCGATGTGTCCCGCGCGGACCATTTGGACGACCCCGGTGGACAGGTCGGCCTCCGCGTACAGGCAGGTGGCGAAGCGGTCGGTGTCGAGCTCGTGCAGGAAGACGGAGGCCCGGGCCATCACGGTGGCCGGGGTGTGGCCCTCGGCCGCGTAGGCCCTCAGGACGATGCGCAGCTGGCCCATGACGGCGGCGGCATGCGTGTCGTGGCCCTGGACGTCGCCGATGACGGCGCCGACCCGCCCGCCGGGCAGCGGGATCAGGTCGTACCAGTCGCCGCCGATGCCGCGGCCCAGCGAGCCGCCGATGGTGGCGGCGCGGTAGCGGACGGCGACGTCGGCGCCGGCGACGCTGGGGATGGTGCGCGGCAGCATGGCCTGCTGGAGGCCCTGGGCGATGTCCTTCTCCTGCTCGTAGAACATGGCCCGTTGCAGGCTCTGCGCGATGCTGCTGCCGAGCGCGACGAGGATGTTGCGCTCCTCCGGGGTGAAGCCGTGGCGGTCGCTGTAGAGCAGGCCCATCGCGCCGATGGGCCGGGCCTGCACGATGAGCGGCAGATAGGCCGCGGAGGTGATCTTCAGGTCGGTGAGGTGCGGCCACAGCACGGGGTAGCCGCCGGCGAACTCCTCCGGCGACTCGATGAAGCGGGGGGTGAGGGTGCGCACGACCTCGCTCATCGGGTACGGCTCGTCGATCCCGGTGACCAGCGTGCCGGGCACGAAGCTGCCCTCCGGCCCCTCGGCGATCAGCCGGATCCGGCCGGCCTCGACCAGCCCCATGACGAGGCTGGTCGCGCCGAGATGCGTGAGGCCGTGGGTGTCCTTCAGGACGTCGATGACGTCCTGCACGGTGCGGGCGTGGGCCAGGGCCGCCGTGGTGAGCTGGACGACGTTGGTCTGCTCGCGGCGCGCGTCGTCGAGGGTGGTCTCCTCGGTGCGGGCGGCGAGGTCGCTCAGCTCATCGGACGCGTCGCGCACGATGCCGACGATGCGGCGCGGGCGGCCGGTGTCGTCGCGCCGGATGTAGCCCTGGGTGTGGGTCCAGCGCAGGGCGCCGTCGCGCAGCCGCATACGGAAGTAGGCGCCGTAGTTCTCGCTGCCGTCCTTGATGGCCTGGGCGATCACCTCGTCCAGCCGGATGGCCTCGACCGGCGGGACCCGCACGGCGAGGGAGTTGGGGTCGCCGTCGTACTCCTCGGGCCGCAGGTCGAAGATCTCGTGGGCCCGGGCGTCCATGTGGAACAGCCCGGTGTCCAGGTCCCAGTCGAAGCTGCCCATCCGGTTGAGCGCCAGGATCGGGTCCGGGTGGGCGGGCCAGTCGTCCGGGAGCGACAGGGCGCTCGCTGCCCGATCAACCATGGAGCCACCTTGTCAGGGTTTGTCCGATTCTTCGACCGGGGGCCTTCAGCCGGGCATGACGTCGGACTCGTCGGATTCGTCGGGCCCGTCGGGGATCAGCCCGCCCCCGTCGGGCAGATCGGGAACCTCCGGGACGACCTCCGGGCCGATGGCGTCGGGGTCGGCTTCACCTGCCTCGTCCGGGAGGTCCGGGACCCGCTGGACATCGGGAACGACGGGAACATCCGAGCCATCGGGTTCGAGGGCGCGGTCGAGGCCCGGATCGGCGTCGGAGGCATCGGCGGTGTCGGCGGTGCCGGAGGTGTCGGAGGTGTCGGCGAACAGGTGGCCGAGGGTGTCGTCGAAGGGGTCGGTCAGGAGGACACGCCCCTCGACCGCCGGGGCGACGACCTCCGAGCCCGGCGCGGGTTCCTTCTGCCCTTCGCCGCCGCGGCCGACGACGAGGAGCGCCGCCGAGAGGGCGCAGGCGGTGATGAGGGTGGCAGTGGGTAGTCGCACGACCACTATTGTCTGCCCCACCCACCCGCGTCACGCAAACGGAAGAGGGGAACACGCACGGTGACGAGGTCAGAATGGGAGAAGAGGAGCGAACCGCCGTGGACTGGTTCACCGCACCCGAGTACTGGCTGAGCCGGCTGGTCTTCCAGCGGGCCCTGGCCGGTGTGTACCTGGTCGCCTTCCTGACGGCGGCATGGCAGTTCCGGGCGCTGCTGGGTGAGCGCGGGATGCTGCCGATCCCCCGCTTCGTCGAGCGGGTGCCGTTCCGGGCGGCCCCGAGCCTGTTCCAGCTGCGCTACTCCGACCGTCTCTTCGCCGCGGTCGCCTGGACGGGCTGCGCGGTGTCGGCGGCGCTGCTGGCGGGGCTGGACGGCCGGCTGCCGCTCTGGGCCGGGATGGTGATGTGGCTGGTGCCGTGGGCGCTGTACCTGTCGATCGTGAACGTCGGTCAGACCTGGTACTCGTTCGGCTGGGAGTCCCTGCTGCTGGAGACCGGCTTCCTCGCCGTGTTCCTCGGCAACGACCAGGTGGCCCCGCCGGTTCTCGTGCTCTTCCTGGTGCGCTGGATCCTGTTCCGGGTCGAGTTCGGCGCCGGCCTGATCAAGATGCGGGGCGACGCCTGCTGGCGGAAGCTGACCTGTCTCTACCACCACCACGAGACCCAGCCGATGCCCGGCCCGCTGAGCTGGTTCTTCCACCACCTGCCCAAGCCACTGCACCGGATCGAGGTGGCCGCGAACCACTTCACCCAACTCGTCGTGCCGTTCCTGCTGTTCACCCCGCAGCCGGTCGCCACGGCGGCCGCGTCCCTGATGATCCTCACCCAGCTGTGGCTGGTGCTCTCGGGCAACTTCTCCTGGCTGAACTGGATCGCCATCGTCCTGGCCGTGCCCGCGCTCGCCCTCCCCACCGGCCACCGGTCGGGCCCCGCCGCACCGCTCTGGTTCGAGATCGTGGTCCTCGCCGCGGCAGCGCTCCTGCTGTTCCTCAGCTACCACCCGGTGGTCAACATGCTCTCCCGCCGCCAGGTGATGAACCGCTCCTTCGACCCGCTGCACCTGGTCAACACCTACGGAGCGTTCGGCAGCGTGAGCCGGATCCGCTACGAGGTGGTGGTCGAGGGCACCCTCGACGACGTGCCGCGCGAGGAGTCCGAATGGCGGGAGTACGAGTTCAAGGGCAAACCGGGCGATCCGCGGCGCTGGCCGCGTCAGTTCGCCCCCTACCATCTGCGCCTGGACTGGCTGATGTGGTTCGCCGCGCTCTCCCCCGCATACGCCGGGCCGTGGTTCGGCGCCCTGGTGGAACGGCTGCTGGAGAACGACCGCGACACCCTGAAACTGCTGCGCCGCTCCCCGTTCCCGCCCGACGAGCCGCCGCGCCACATCCGCGCCCGCCTCTTCCGCTACCGCTACACGACCTGGCGTGAGCTGCGGGAGACGGGCGCGTGCTGGGAGCGGACGTATGTACGGGAGTATCTGCCGCCGACCCGGCTGGCCAGGGTCTCTCAGAGGTCGTAGACGCGGACGGCCGTGGCCTCGAAGATCTGGGCGTGGTCCCGCGGGTCGGTCAACTGCCGTGCCAGGCCGAGGACTTCGCCGTACGACGCGGTGGGCGTGCACACCGGCCAGTCCGAGCCGAACATCAGCCGGGCCGGACCGAAGGCCTCCAGCACCGTATGGGCGTACGGGCGCAGGTCGTGGACGCTCCAGGAGGCGGGGTCGGCCTCGGTGACCATGCCGGAGAGCTTGCAGACCGTGTTGGGCAGCGCGGCGAGGGTCCTGATGTCGCGGGCCCAGGGCTCCAGTGTGCCGGAGGCGATGGGCGGCTTTCCCAAGTGGTCGAGGACGAAGGTGAGTTCGGGCAGGGCGGCGGCCGCCTTGACACAGGCCGGGAGCTGGTGGGGCAGCACGATCAGGTCGTAGACCAGCCCCGCGTCGGCGACGGCGGAGAGAGCACGCCGTACGTCGGCCCGCAGCAGCCACTCCGGGTCCGGCTCGCCCTGGACCTGGTGCCGGACGCCCTTGAGGTACCGGCCGCCGGGGAGCTCCCGCAGCCGGGCCAGTTCGTCGGCGACGTCCGGGCGGGTGAGGTCGGTCCAGCCGACGACGCCCGCGATCAGCTCGTGCCCGGCCGCGAGGGCGAGGAACTCGGGAGTCTCCTCGGCCACGGTGACCGTCTGGACGAGGACGGTACGGTCGACCCCGGCCGCGCGGGCCTCGGGCAGCAGGTCCTCGACGGCGAAGTCCCGCCGCAGGGGGCTGCCTTCGGCGATCCAGTCCTGGTCCCGCACCGACAGGTCCCAGACGTGGTGGTGGGCGTCGACGGTCATGACAGCTCCCCTGCGCTCATGACGACCGCGCTACGGTCATGGCAGCTCCCAGACGACCGGCAGGCCCGCGCCGGCTCCCTCGTCGGAGTAGTCGTGCACCACGTCGAGCAGCTCGGCCATCCGCGCCTGCCACACCATGTTGACCGGCAGCTTCTCCAGCTCGGCGAGGAGGCGTGCGTAGTCCTCGCACTCCAGGACATGGAACAGATCGGTGCCGCTGCGCCAGATCGTCCAGGAGGTGGCGCCGGCCGCGCGGATGGCGTCCGTGAGTTCCTTCGGCACCTCCCGGTGCGCGGCCTCGTACTCGGCGATCCGGTCGGCGCGGACCTTGGTGTGCAGGGCGATCCTCATGACGACTCCTGTGAGGGCAGCAGACCGGTGTCCCGCAGCTCGTCCCAGAGGGCGGCCGGGACGGGGGCGGCGAACTGCTCGGCGCAGTCCTCGGCCTCGGCCGGCGAGCGGGCGCCGACCAGGACGCTCGCGACCGCCGGATGGGCGGCGCAGAAGGCCAGGGCGGCGGCGCGCAGGGTGACGCCGTGCCGGTCGGCGACCGCCTTCATGCGCAGGGCCGTCTCCAGCAACTCGGCCGGCGCCTGCGCGTAGTTGTACGTCGCTCCGGGCCTCGGATCGGCCAGCAGGCCCGAGTTGAAGGCACCGCCGATGACCACCGACACGCCCCGTTCAACGGCCGCGGGCAGCAGTTCGGCGCGGGCGCGCTGGTCGAGCAGGGTGTAGCGGCCCGCGCAGAGCACCACGTCCACGTCGGTCTCGCGGACGAACCGGGTGAGCATCTCGGCCTGGTTCATCCCGGCGCCGATCGCGCCCACCACCCCCTCCGAGCGCAGCTTCTCCAGGGCGGGATAGCCCTCGCGGAAAGCCTGTTCGGCGTGGTCGTCGGGATCGTGCAGATACACGACGTCGACGCGGTCGAGACCGAGCCGTTCGAGGGATGCCTCCAGGGAGCGGCGTACGCCGTCGGCGCTGAAGTCCCACACCCGCCGATGGGTGGCGGGCACCGCGAAGCCGTTGGCCAGGTCGTCGCCGGCCGGCGGGTCCACGGGTTCCAGACGGCGGCCGACCTTCGTGGAGACCGTGTACTGCGCCCGCGGGAAGTCCCGCAGGGCGGCGCCGAGGCGCCGCTCCGACAGGCCCAGCCCGTAGTGCGGCGCGGTGTCGAAGTAGCGCACGCCCCGCCGCCAGGCGGCGGTCACGGTGTCGTACGCCTGCTCGTCACTGACCTCGGAGAAGAGGTTGGCGAGGGGCGCGGCGCCGAGGCCGAGAGGGGTGACCTGCACGCCGCTGCGGCCGAGGCCAATCATCGGGGGTCCGCCGGGCGCAGCCGCAGGCCCTGCATGCCGCCGTCGACGGCGAGGGCGGTGCCGGTGGTGGCGCCGGACAGGGGGCTCGCCAAGTAGGCGATGGCGCCCGCGACTTCGGCCGCGCTGACCAGGCGGCCGGTGGGCTGGCGGGCCTCCAGGGCGGCGCGCTCGGCGGCCGGGTCGTCGGCCGCGTCGAGCAGTCGGCCGATCCACGGGGTGTCCGCGGTGCCGGGGTTGACGCAGTTGACGCGGATGCCCTCACGTACGTGGTCGGCGGCCATGGCGAGGGTGAGCGAGTACACGGCGCCCTTGGCCGCGCTGTACAGGGCCCGCTGCGGCAGGCCCGCGGTGGCGGCGATGGAGCAGGTGTTGACGATCACCGCGTGCGCGGAGCGCCTCAGGTGCGGCAGGGCGGCGCGGGCCGTGCGGACCATGCCGATGACGTTGACGTCGAGGACGCGGTGCCATTCGGCGTCGTCGTTGTCCTCCACGGTGCCCTGGGCGCCGATGCCCGCGTTGTTGACCAGGACGTCCAGTCCGCCGAGGTCGCTGACGGCGGCCGCGACCGCCTCCCGCACCGAGGCGTCGTCGCCGACGTCGGCCCGGTAGCCGAGCAGCGGCTTCTCCACGTCCGACAGGTCCAGGTCGAGGACGGCGACCCGGGCGCCGCGCTCGGCCAGGAGCTGTGCGGTCGCCCGGCCGATGCCGGAGCCGCCCCCCGTCACCAGGGCCGTCAGCCCTTCGAAGTCGCTCACGCCGCCTTCTCCTTCCGGCTCTTGAGGCAGGCGGTCCAGCAGTCGCCGCCGGGATACACGTACCGCTGCCGCCCGACCGGTCTGGCGTCGGACTGGTCCTGGGGCTGTCGGTCTGGCGGACGCTCCAACGGTTGTCGCATATTTATCAGACCACTTCGCCTCTACAACACCCTCCGAGTGGAGATTCGACGCATTATTGCCTCTAGTGGTCCGACCACCTCCCTGGCTGGACTGCGGCGCATCAGCGACAGGAGAGGCCCCGTGGAAGACACCCCGTCCAGCGCGCATGCCCCCAGGGGCACGGTGACACAGCGCGCCATCGAGCGCATCAAGGCGATGATCGCCGACGGTCTGCTGGAGCCGGGTCAGCGGCTGCCCACCGAGCGGGACCTCGCGGCGCAGCTGGGCATCTCCCGCAGTTCGATGCGTGAGGCGATCCGCGCGCTCACGGTCCTGGGCGTGCTGGAGGCCCGGCACGGTTCGGGCATCTACGTCACCGCGTTGAAGGCCGGTGATCTGCTGGAGACGTTCGGGGTGGTGGCCGACCTCTCGCGGGGCCCGCGTCTGGTCGAGTTGCTCCAGGTGCGCCGGATCCTGGAGTCGACGGCGACGGCACTGGCCGCCGCCCGCATCACCCCGGAGGAACTGGCCGTCGTGGCGGGGCACTTGGCGGCGATGAACGCCACGGACGACCCGGAGGAGATCCTCGCCCACGATCTCGCCTTCCACCGTGCGATCGCGACGGCCGCCGGCAACGAGACGATGGCGGCGATCCTGGACGGCCTGTCCTCGCGCACGTTCCGGGCCCGGGTCTGGCGCGGCTACCAGGAGGAGGGGGCGTTCGCCCGTACGCGCCGCGAGCACGCGGCGATCCACCGCGCCCTGGCCGCCCGCGACCCGGAGGCCGCGCGGGCGGCGGCGGCCGCGCATGTGGGCGAGGTGGAGGAGTGGCTGAGAGCCCAGATGAGCCTGTGACCGGCCCTCACGCACCCGGCCCCGTCACGTGCCCGGCCGCCACGTGCCCGGAACCCGCGTGCCCGGAACTGGCATGCCCGGAACCGCGTGCCCAGGACCTGCGGGACCGGGACCCACGGGACCGGGACCTGCGGGACCGGGACCTGCGGGACCGGAACCCACGGGACCGGAACCCCGCGAGACCGGGACCCCGCGAGACCGGGACCTGCGGGACCGGAACCCCGCGAGACCGGGACCCACGGGACCGGGACCTGCGGGACCGGAACCTGCGGGACCGGGACCTGCGGGACCGGGACCTGCGGGACCGGGACCCACGGGACCGGGACCTGCGGGACCGGGACCTGCGGGACCGGGACCCACGGGACCGGGACCTGCGGGACCGGAACCCACGGGACCGGAACCCACGGGACCGGAACCCACGGGACCGGAACCCACGGGACCGGGACCCACGGGACCGGGACCTGCGGGACCGGAACCCACGGGACCGGGACCTGCGGGACCGGAACCCACGGGACCGGGACCTGCCGGACGTGCGGTCGCCCCTCGACTCGGCGCTCCGGGGCGGGCACAGTTCTCCCTACGCGACGTACTCGCGAGTAGCGCACGCACACCGAGGGAGCTGCCTGTGACCAGCTGGGCCGGCCGGACCGCCGTCGAGATCGCCGCCGCCGTGCGGGAGAATCAGGTCACCCCGCGTGAGGTGGTGGCGGAGCATCTCGCGCGGATCGAGCGGCTGGACGGCCGGATCGGTGCGTTCCGTGCGGTGCGGGCGCAGGCGGCGCTCGCCGAGGCGGACGAGGTGGCCGCCCGCGGCGACCTGGACGCTCTGCCGCTGGCCGGGGTTCCGGTGGCGGTCAAGGACAACCTGGCCGTGCGGGGCGAGTCCACCCGCGTCGGCTCGGCCGCGACGCCGGACACCCCGGCCGGCGCCGACCATGTCACCGTGGCCCGGCTGCGGGCGGCCGGTGCGGTGGTGGTGGGTCTGACGAACGTGCCGGAGCTGTGTGTCTTCGGCACCACGGAGGGCGTCCACGGCACCGCCCGCAACCCGTGGGACACCTCGCGCACGGCCGGCGGCTCGTCCGGCGGCAGCGCTGCCGCGGTCGCCGCCGGGATGGTGCCGATCGCGTTGGGCAACGACGGCATGGGGTCCCTGCGCATACCGGCGGCCAACTGCGGCCTGGTGACCATCAAGCCGGGCCGCGGCGTCGTCCCGGCCGGGATCGGGGACGGCGACTGGTTCGGGATGTCGGAGAACGGCCCGTTGGCGACGACGGTCGGGGACGCTCGGCTGATGCTGTCGGTCCTGGCCGGCACCGACGCCGACGCCGTCCGGGCCGAGGAACCCGGGGCGCTGAAGATCGCCGTCTCGGTGCGCAGCCCGCTGGCCGGGGTCGCGGTGAGCGGGCCGTACTCGGGCGCGGCGCGGGAGGCGGCCGGGGTGCTGGTGCGGGCGGGACATCATGTGGAGCGGGCCGAGCCGCCGTACCCGCTGTCGCTGAGCATGACCTCGCTCGCGCACTGGACGGCGGGCACGGCGGTGGACGCCGCACCGCTCGACCCGCGCCTGCTGACCCGGCGCACCCGGGTGCACGCGGCCCTCGGCCGGCGCTTCATGAACGGGGTGCGCGACGGCTCGGCGCGGGAGGAACTGCGCCGCCGTCTGGAGCCGTTCTTCGCGGAGTACGACGTGCTGCTCACACCGGCGCTCGCGCGACGGTCGCCGAAGGCGGCGGCGTGGCACGAGCGGGGCTGGCTGCGCAACGTCCTGGTGAACACGAACTACTCGCCGCTGACCCCGCCGTGGAACCTGACCGGCTGGCCCGCGATGGCGGTGCCCTTGGGCACGCTGCCGTCGGGCGCTCCCGCGGCCGTGCAACTGGTGGGCCGGCCGGGGTCGGAGGGCGAACTGCTGCGGGTGGCGGAGCAGTTGGAGAACCTGCGTCCGTGGCGGCGGACGGCGCCGCTCGACTGAGCGAGGGGACGGCGACGCGAGGCGGCCGGGAGAGCAGGGGGCTCGGCATGGGCGTGCCGGGTGCACGCCCATGCGGTGAGCGATCGCGAGCGGGTCAGTCCACGCTGGGCAGGATGTGGGGCTCGGCGAGGTCGTCCTCGTAGCCTGCCAGGCGGATCGGGGCGGAGCGGGCCCACACGTCGAGGCTGCCGATCTCGCCGGGCCTGCGGCCGGCCCGCTCCGGGCGTTCCTTGGGGCGTTGCTCGCGATTCGTCTTCTCCGGTGTCACCGCGCACTCCTTATGTGTCGGGTCACCCTCGGGGCGTGCCGACCAGTCTGCGGTCCGGCACCTGACGCTCCCTCGGGTCTGGCTCAAGTCGGTCAAGGACGCGGTGGCGCCGGCAACTCCTGTGGAGAGCAGGCCGTTGTGAAGCGGCTTGTCCCATGACGGACTGTGGGTGTGGGTGGCACTCCGTTTTGTCGTCCGTCCGCTACAGAGTAACCAAATGAGCGGGGGTCCGCTCGATAGGGCTGAAGATTTGAGGTAACCATGGGAAGCCACTCTCATGCTCTCCGTAGGAGAATTGAACACTTTTACCCCGTTTCGCGCCTTTTAAATTTGCCCGTTCGGGCTACGGCAGTGCCGTTCAAGTCCCGTTCGTCCGATCGCAAGCCGGCCATGATCTGCTGGCGTCCGGCAACGGCTGTCTCGCGGAAGGACAGACGCATGGAGCTGCGCAGCGTCGAGGAGCTGATGGACCTGCTGTACGCCTGCCGGGGCGTACGTGACACGCCGGGCCGCGGTGGGCCCGGCGTCGACCTGCACGATCACGCGCTGCAGACGGCCGCTCTGCTGCGCCGAAGCCGCCCCGCCGACAAGGAGCTCCAGCTCACCGGGCTGGTCCACCCCATCGGCCACCTCCTGTGTCCCACCGACCCCGCCGGCCGCTCGGAGCGCGCCGCCGACGCCGTACGCCCGCTGCTCGGCCCTCGTGTCTCCCGCCTCGTCGGCCTGCACCCCTGGCTCGGCACACCCGCCGACGACGACCTGCTCAGCCTGCGCCAGGCCGCCGAGGACGGCCGGGTCGCCGGGTTCGACGCGGGTGTGCTGGAGGATTGGCGCACGGTCCTGGAACTGGTGGCGGCCCGCACCTCACGTCTCGGGGCTGTCGACTGACGGCCCACCGTGAGACCGTACGCCGATGACGTCGTCGCATGCGTTACGAGACAGGGCCGCAGTCGTCACGGGCGCCACGCGGGGCATCGGCCTGGCGGTGGCACGGGCGCTGGCGGAGGCCGGGGCACGGGTGTGCGTCAGCTCGCGGAACGCGGACGAGGTGCGGCGGACCGCCGCGGAGCTGGGCGGGGTGGGCCTGGCCGGCAGCGTCGGGGACCCCGGTCACCCCGAGGAGCTGACGGACCTGTGTCTGCGCGAGTTCGGCCGGCTGGACGTCCTGGTCAACAACGCGGCGACGAACCAGCCCTTCGGCCCGCTCATGGACGCCGACCCGGCGCTGTGGCGAGAGGCCTTCGCGGTGAACGTCGAGGCGCCCCTGCGGCTCACGCAGTGCGCGTGGCACGGCTGGATGCGCGAGCACGGCGGTGTGGTCATCACCATCTGCACGGAGGGCGCGACCCATGTGGGCCCCGGTGTGGGCGCCTACGGCACGAGCAAGGCGGCCCTCCTCCACCTCACCCGGCAACTCGCGGGCGAGCTGGGCCCCGGGGTGCGGGTGAACTCCGTCTCCCCCGGTTTGGTACGGACAGAGATGGCCCGCTTCATGTGGGAGCCGAGGGAGGAAGAGATAGCGGCGGGATTGCCCCTGGGCAGGATCGGCGAGCCCGAGGAGGTGGCGGGAGCGGTGGTATGGCTGGCGTCGGACGAGGCGAACTGGATCACGGGCACGGACCTGGTGGTGGACGGCGGCACGAGAGTACGAGCGGCACGCACCGCAACCTGAGGGGGCGCGGGGGCCGCGTCGATCAGCGGCTGCCGCGGGGCGCGACCGGCCCCCACGCACGCGCACCCGACCACCGGCGTACACCGCTTCCGGTTACCACTTGCCGGGCACGTAGTCCTTCAGGAAGACCCCGTACACGTCCTCCCCCGCCTCACCCCGCACGACCGGGTCGTACACCCGAGCCGCCCCGTCCACCAGGTCGAGCGGCGCGTGGAACCCCTCCTCGGCAAGCCGCAGCTTGTCGTAGTGGGGCCGCTCGTCGGTGATCCACCCGGTGTCGACGGAGGTCATGAGGATGCCGTCGGCCTGGAACATCTCCTGCGCGCTGGTCCGCGTGACCATGTTCATCGCGGCCTTGGCGGCATTCGTGTTGGGGTGCCCCGCGCCCTTGTACCCGCGGCCGAAGACCCCCTCCATCGCCGAGACGTTCACGACGTACGCGCGCCCGCTCGTCGCCGCACGGGCAGCCGCGGCCATGGCCGGCCGCAGCTTGCTGATCAGGATGAACGGCGCCGTGTAGTTGCACAGCTGGGTCTCGAGGAGCTCCACCGGGGAGATCTGCTCGATGGTCTGCACCCAGGTGTTGGTGTCGACGACGTCGGGGACCAGGCCGCCCGCGTCGATGGCGGTGCCGTCGAGGTGCCGGGCGACGCTGGCGTTGCCCGCGACCAGGGCGAGGTCGGCGACCTGCTGTGCGTCGAGGCCGCTGATGCCGACGGGCAACGCGGCCAGGCCGTCGACCGCGCCGGAGCCGAAGGCGCCGATGACGTGGTGGGCGGGGAGCTCACCGGCGGGCAGCGGGGCGCTCTCGCCCTCGACCAGGGCGGCGTAGGCGGACGGCAGCCGGCGTACGGTCTGGGTCGCGTTGTTGACGAGGATGTCGAGCGGGCCCGCCTCGGCGACCTGGTCGGCGAGGGCCACGGCCTGCGCCGGGTCGCGCAGGTCGATGCCGACGACCTCCAGGCGGTGCATCCAGTCCGCCGAGTCGTCCATGGCCTTGAAGCGGCGGATGGCGTCCTTGGGGAAGCGCGTGGTGATCGTCGTGTGCGCGCCGTCGCGCAGCAGCCGCAGCGCGATGTACATGCCGATCTTGGCGCGGCCGCCGGTGAGCAGGGCGCGCTTGCCGGTGAGGTCGGCGCGGGCGTCGCGCTTGGCGCGGTTCAGGTCGGCGCAGTCCGGACAGAGCTGGTGGTAGAAGTAGTCGACCTCGACGTACCGGGTCTTGCAGGTGTAGCAGGAGCGCGGGCGCTGGAGTATCCCGGCGACCCGGCCCTCCTCGGTGATCGACGACGGGAGGATGCCCTCGGTCTCGTCGTCGATGCGCTGGGCGGAGCCGGTCGCCGTGGCCTCCGTGACCGCCTTGTCGTGGGCGGTCTTGGCGGCCCGGCGCTCCTGGCGGCGGCGCTGCTTCACCGTGCGGTAGATGCCGGCGGTGGCACGGCGCACGGCGATCGCGTCGGGGTGGTCGACGTCCAGCTTGTCGAGCTCCTCCAGCACGGAGAGGCAGAGGGCGAGCCGCTCCGGGTCGATGCCGGGCCCGTACACGACCTCGTCCACGACCTCCTCCGTGACCGCCGTCGAGCCGTCCTCTGTCACCGTCATCGCGCTGCCGCTTCCCTGATCACCCGTGCGGCGCTCCGACCGCGCCCGCCTCGAACGGGGAATTTTACGGAGCGCCGGGCCCCTCCTCCAAACCCGTTCCCGTCAAGAGCCGCAGGCCGTGATGAGCGTCTCCACCTCGGCGGTCAGCGCGCGGGCGAACCGGTCGAGATCGGGGACGGCCTCGGCGTCGGCGACGAGCCCGTAGTGGACGCGGCCGCGGTAGGTCGAGACGGCGACCGCCAGGGCCTGGCCGCGGGCGAGCGGGGCGTACGGGAAGACCTCGGTCACCGGGTTCCCGCCGAGCTTCAGGCCGAGGCTGGGCAGGGGGACGCTGGTGACGAGGATGTCGAACCAGAGCCGGGCGGCCTGGCCGGCCAGCGGGCCGCCGAGGCGGTGACCGAGGGCCGGGACGTGGTCGGCGAGCAGGGCGACGGCGCCGGCGCCCCGGCCGGGTCCCGCCTCCTTGTTGCGGTCCATGGCGGCGCGGACCGTGCCGAGGCGGCGCAGCGGGTCCGGGTCGTCGACAGGAAGCCGTATCAGGTACCCGGAGAGCCGGTTGCCCTGCGGGTGGGCGGTGCGCGGGCGGCGCTTGGAGACGGGGATGAGGGCGCGGGGGACGACGCCCTCGCTGCCGTCGCCGCGTTCGTCGAGCCAGCGGCGCAGCGCTCCGGCGACGACCGCGATCAGCACGTCGTTGACGGTGCCGCCCTCGGTCTTGCGGATCCGGTGCACGTCGTCGAGGTCGATGACGACGCCGGCGGTGCGGCGGGTGCCGGTGGGCCGGGCGGTGAGGGCGGGCGTGGGGCGCATGCCCAGGGTGTGCACGGCGACGGCGGCGCCGATGTCGAGGGCGCGGCCCACGTCGGAGACGGCCCCGCGCAGCAGACCGGGCAGCCTGCGCACGTCGGGGAGGCGCCCGCGCGGCGGCTCGGCGGGTCGCGGCCGGGGCGCGGGCAGGTCCATGGGGTCCAGGACGGCCGCGGCCAGCGTCAGGGCGCGCAGGCCGTCGGCGAGGGCGTGGTGGAACTTGAAGAGCACGGCGAAGGAGACGCCGTCCGCGCCCGGCAGCACGTGTGCCTCCCAGGGCGGGCGGCCGCGCTGCAGGGGCCGCTGCATGAGCCGGCCGGCCTCGGTCTGGAAGTCGGCGGTGGGGGCGTGCAGGGTGACGTGGTGGACGGGGTCGAAGTCGGGGTCCGGCTCCCGGGTCGCGCCGCCGAAGGCGAGCGCGCCGCGCAGGTCGAGGGGCCGGCCGGCGCCGAAGGGCCGCCACAGGTCCCGGATCCGCATGCGCAGCCCGGGGACGGCGGCCGCGCGGGCGGCGAGCAGGTCGGCCGCGTGGGCTCCCGCGGCGGGTGAGTGCGCCGCGAAGACGCCGAGCGCCCCCAGGTGCATGGGGTGCTCGGCCGACTCGAGGTTCCAGAACGCCAGGTCGAGGGGTGCCAGCAGATCATCAGCAGTCAAGGACTTGCCTCGCAACGACGAAGGGTGAGGCAAGTAGTCAAGCGCGCCCGGGCGATTACGGTCAAGTACGATCAGACTACGTACAGTTAACAAGCCGTTAAGTTCAGGACACTCGCTGGCCCTTTCCCAGGGCGATCACGCCGTTCTTGGACATCGTGTACAGCTCCGTGTCCCGCTCCGGGTTCACGCCGATGGTCGCACCCGGAGGGACCTCGACGTTCTTGTCCAGGACCGCCCCGCGCACCACCGCACCCCGCCCGATGTGGACGTTGTCGTGCAGGATCGAGCCCTGCACGACCGCTCCCGGGTCGACCACGACGCCCGGCGACAGCACCGACCGGGTCACCTGCCCGCGGATCAGACAGCCCGCACTGATGATCGACTCGCTGGCCATGCCGCCCGCGGCGAACCGGGCCGGGGAGAGCTGACCCGAGTGGGTGTAGATCGGCCAGCTGCGGTTGTACAGGTTGAACGCGGGACGCTCGGCGATCAGGTCCATATGGGCGTCGTAGTACGCGTCGAGGGTGCCGACGTCCCGCCAGTAGCCCTGGTCGCGGCTGGTCTCGCCGGGGATGTGGTTGCCGCTGAAGTCGTACAGCTGGGCCTCGCCGCGCTCGGTGAGCTGCGGCAGGATCGAGCCGCCCATGTCGTGCACGGAGTCCTCGTCCTCGGCGTCCCGCTGAAGGGCCTCGATGAGGGCCTTGGTGGTGAAGAGGTAGTTGCCCATCGAGGCGAACACGGTGTCCGGGTCGTCGGCGAGGCCGGGCGGGTCGGCGGGCTTCTCCAGGAACCGCTCGACCGTCAGGCCGTCCGAGCCCGGGGTGATCACCCCGAAGGAGGAGGACTCGCTGCGCGGGACCCGTATCCCGGCGACCGTGACGCCCGCCCCGCTCTCGATGTGCTGGGTGAGCATCTGGCGCGGGTCCATCCGGTACACATGGTCGGCGCCGAACACGGCCACGTACTCGGGCCGTTCGTCGTAGACCAGGTTCAGCGACTGCAGGATGGCGTCGGCGCTGCCCAGGTACCAGCGCTTGCCGAGCCGCTGCTGGGCCGGGACCGGGGTGACGTAGTTGCCGAGCAGGCTCGACATCCGCCAGGTGGTGGTGATGTGCCGGTCCAGCGAGTGCGACTTGTACTGCGTGAGCACGCAGATGCGCAGGACGTCGGCGTTGACGAGGTTGGACAGGACGAAGTCCACGAGCCGGTACGTGCCGCCGAACGTGACTGCCGGTTTGGCGCGGTCCGCGGTCAAAGGCATGAGGCGTTTGCCCTCACCGCCCGCAAGCACGATCCCGAGTACCGAAGGCCCACCACGACGCATGGCCGCTCCCCTCACCCTGGTTGATCCATGACCTTCCCCCGTGGAGGGCGCGCTACGCCTGTTTGAGGATCTCCTCGTACAGGCGGACCGTACGCCGGGCGACGGCGTCCCAGCCGAACTCCCCCAGCGCGCGTGCCCGCCCGGCCTCTCCCATGCGACGCCCGGCCGCCGGATCGCCGAGGATCGCGTCCAGCGCCCTCGCGAGACCCGCCTCGAATCCCTCGTCCACGGTGACGAGCGTCCCGGTCACCCCGTCCTCGACGACCTCCGGGATTCCGCCGACCCGGGAGGCCACGACCGGGGTGCCGCAGGCCATCGCCTCCAGGTTGACGATGCCGAGGGGCTCGTACACCGAGGGGCAGACGAACACGGCCGCGTGCGTGAGAAGTTGGATCACCTCGGGGCGCGGCAGCATCTTCGGGATCCAGTGCACCCCGCCCCGGGCCCGGCTCAGCTCCGCGAAGAGATCACGGAACTCCTGGTCTATCTCCGGGGTGTCGGGCGCTCCCGCACACAGCACGACCTGCGCCTCCGGATCGATGTCCCGTACGGCGCGCAACAGATGGGGCACGCCCTTCTGCCGGGTGATGCGGCCGACGAACAGCACATACGGGCGGTCCGGGTCGAGGCCGATCCGGGTGAGGGCGTCGGTGCCGTGGTCGGGACGGTAGAGACCGGTGTCGATGCCGTTGTGCACGACGTGGACCCGGTCCGGGGCCAGCGTCGGATAGCAGGCCAGGATGTCCTCGCGCATCGCGGCGGAGACGGCGATCACCGCGTCGGCGGCCTCCACCGCGCTCCGCTCGGCCCAGCTCGACAGGGCGTAGCCGCCGCCGAGTTGCTCGGCCTTCCAGGGCCGCAGGGGCTCCAGCGAGTGCGCGGTCACCACGTGCGGGACGCCGTACAGCTGCTTGGCGAGGTGACCGCCGAGGTTGGCGTACCAGGTGTGGGAGTGGACGAGTTCGCGGCCTTCGAGGGCGGCCGCCATGGCGAGGTCCACGGAAAACGTGCGCAGCGCGTCGTTGGCTCCGTCGAGCGCGGACCAGGGACGGTGGCGCAGCACGCCGTCCGTGCGGCCCTCGCCCCAGCAGTGCACGTCGAGGTCGACCAGCCGCCGCAACTCGCGGGCGAGGAACTCGACATGGACGCCCGCTCCGCCGTACACGTCCGGGGGATACTCCCGGGTCAGCAGTCCCACTCGCACCCGGAAACCCCCAGTCTCAGCGGTCGGCTCCCTTCATGGTCACCCAGACGGGGCGCGTGGGGAAGAGCGCGGGGGTCGTGTGAAGCAACAGTCACCGCACAGACCCCCGCCGGGCACCCGGTAGTACAGGCAGCAGCTGTGGCGGCGGAACGCGGTGCCCGTCAGTGTGCCGGTGCCGGCGAGGAGGGGGTGCGTGAACAGCTCGGCGGTGAGGGCACGCGCGCGTGCCGCGACGTCGGGGCGGCCGTGCCCCCGGGCCCACTGGTCGAGCTGCCGGGCGGTTCCGGCCAGCGCCGATCCGGCATTGCCCCGCAACAGGCCCGCCGCCACCGATCGGCGGGCGCGCAGGGCCGCGGAGAGGGGTTCGAGGTGGCCGACGAGGACAGTCGCGGCGACGGTCGCCGCGTCCCCGGGCAGGGACCGCATCTCCGTCAGCCACAGGTCGTCCGGCGCGCCGGCGTCCGGGTCCCAGCGCAGCAGCCCCGGGGCCAGGTCGGGGACGCGTCCGTAGAGGACGGCGCAGCCCAGGGCCACCGACCACAG
This sequence comes from Streptomyces sp. NPDC031474, assembly GCF_055581185.1. Lineage (NCBI taxonomy): Bacteria > Bacillati > Actinomycetota > Actinomycetes > Kitasatosporales > Streptomycetaceae > Streptomyces > Streptomyces sp. NPDC031474. The sequence continues at coordinate 164,936 of NZ_JBVIJX010000002.1, read as the reverse complement.
CCGGGCCGCCAGGCCCTGCTGCGCCACGGAGGCGGCGATCCGGTCCTCCGGGGAGCGCAGGGCCCGGGAGACCTTTCGGACCCGGAAGGCCAGCGGATCTCCGGAGACGTGAAGATCTCCGTACCCGTCCGAGGCGGCGCGATCGGGGGTTTGCGCATAGGCCTGTGCGAGGGTCGGCAGCGCTCCGGGTAGCTCTCCTGGGTCGCCTCGTAGCGTGCGCAGGACGAAGAAGCCGCCGAGCGGGCGGAGCGCGGCGAGTTCGGGGTCGAGGTCCACGAAGTGCAGTAGTACCAAGGCGAGTAGGGGTGGTGATCAGGGGGATCCCTGGTACGTCACCCGCCTGAGGGAGGACGGCGGGCCCGTCGTACTCCATCGGTAGTAGGACCCATTGGGTGCTCAGGGACGACGACGGGAACAGATCGAGAAGGCATCGTGTTGGTTATGAGAGCCGACCGTTCGCCGCGCCGGGCCCTGCGCCCCCGCCTCACGCAGAGGAGCAGCTCATGAGCGCCCTCGCGTTGTCCGTCGTCCTGTCGCTCGTCTCCGCTGTCGCGTACGCGGGCGGGGCGATCGTGCAGGAGCGGGTCGCGGTGTCCTCGCCCGACGAGGAGTACGCCCCGCTGCGCCGGCCGAGCTGGTGGGCCGCGGTCGCGATGAACGGTCTCGGTGGACTCCTCCATGTGGTGGCCCTCGCCTACGGTCCCCTCAGCCTGGTCCAGCCGCTCGGCGCGCTGACCATCGTGTTCGCGCTGCCCATGGCCGCGCTGTTCGTCGGCCGCAAGGCCGGGGCGACGGCCTGGCGCGGCGCGATCATGGCGACGGTCGGTCTCGCCGGTCTGCTGTCCCTGGTCGGGGCGGCCGACGCGCAGACGCTGAGCACCACGCAGCGGGTGACGGTGGCCATGGTCACCGCCGCCGCGGTGGTGACCCTGATGGTCGCCGCGCGGGCCGCGCATCGGCACGCGGCGGTGCGCAGCATGCTGCTGGCGACCGCGTCGGGCATCGCGTTCGGCATGTCGTCGGTGTTCACCAAGACCGTCGCCGTCGACTGGAGCGGCGGCGTCACGGCGGCCGACATCCCCTCCCTGGCCGTGATCGGCGTCCTGGCCACGGCCGGCATGCTGCTCTCGCAGGCCTCCTACCGGGGCGCGGGCCTCGCGGCCCCGCTGGCCACGCTCACGGTCATCAACCCGGTGGTGGCGGCCGCGGTCGGCATCACGATGTTCGGCGAGACCTTCCGCTACGGCAGCACGGGCACCGCGCTCGCCCTGAGCTGCGGTGTGGTGGCGGCGGGCGGACTGATCCTGCTCACGACGGAGCGCCTGCAGGGAGCCCAGCAGGAGACGGCGCAGGCGGCAGCGCGGGCGCAGGCGGAGGCAACTGTGCAGGCGGAGGCGGCTCCGGCCCGTATTCCCGCCCCGCGGGCCCAGGCCGACGCCGCCCCCGCGTCGGCCCCGGCGGCGGACGAGGCGCTCGGCGGGATCTCGATCCCCGAGCAGATCGAGCTCCCCGCGCAGATCGAGATTCCGGAACAGCCGGTCGCGCCACTGCTGGAGGACGTGCGGGAGGACCGGCGGGTACCGGCCCCGGCCTCGCCCGGCGAGGAGGACCTCTCGGACCCCGACGACGCCGAACGACCGTGGTACTACGCCCCGGTCTACGGAGGGCTGCTCGTCCCGATGCCGGCCGTCGACCGGCATCGGGTGCGCGTCAAATCCTGACGCCGCCTGCACGCAGGTAGGCGACCGGGTCGACGTCCGACCCGAAACCGGGCCCCGTCCGCACCTCGAAGTGCAGATGCGGGCCCGAGCTGTTGCCGGTGGAGCCCGACCGGCCGATGCGCTGGCCGCCGCCGACCGACTGCCCCTCGCGCACGGAGATCGCCGACAGGTGGGCGTACTGCGTGTAGCGGCCGTCGGCGTGCCGGATGACCACCTGGTAGCCGAAGGAACCGCCCCAGCCCGCGCTCACCACGCTCCCCGCCTCGACCGCCTTCACGGACGTGCCGGTGGGCACGGGGAAGTCGACGCCCGTGTGGTAGCCCTTCGACCAGGAGGAGCCGGTCGCGTGGTACGGCGTCCCGGTGGCGGCGCTGACGGGCGCGACGAGGGAATGGCCGGTCGTCGCCTTGTCGTCGTCCCTGGTCCTGGTGCTCTTGGCCGGCTTGCTCCCCTTGCCGCTCGGGGCTTTGCGGCCCGGGGCCTTGGTGCTCGGGGCATGGCGGCTCGGGGCCTTGCCCGCGGCGGCCGCGCGCTCGCTCAGACTGAGCCGCTGGCCAGGCAGGATCAGGTCCGGGTCGCCGCCTATGGTCGTCCGGTTGGCCGCGTACAGCCCTTGCCAGCCGCCCTTGACCTCCTCGGTCTCGGCGATGCCGGAGAGGGTGTCGCCGCGGACGACGGTGTACATCTCGGCGGTACCGGCCCGCGACTGGGGCGTGCTCTGGGGCCGCACGTCGTCGAGGGACGTCTTCGAGCCCTTGGCGGAAGCCATGGAGGACGTGGAGGCCTTGGAGGACGTGGACGGCTTCGTGCCGTGGGCCGTCTTCCCCGACGAGCCGTTCGGGTGGACGTCGGGGGCGTCGCCGCCCCTGCTCAGTCCGGCCTTGACCGAGCACAGCGGCCAGGCGCCCGGCCCCTGCCCGTCCAGGACCTTCTCCGCCACCGCGATCTGCTGGTCCCTGGTGGCCAGATCCGCACGGGGCGCATACCGCGTGCCGCCGTACGCCTCCCAGGTGGACTGGGTGAACTGCAGCCCGCCGTAGAAGCCGTTGCCGTTGTTGATGTTCCAGTCGTTGGTCGACTCGCACGCGGCGACCTTGTTCCAGGTGTCCACGTCGGCCGCCTGGGCGACTCCGGTGCCGATGAGCGGTATCGCCATGCCGGCGCCGCCCGCCGTGACAGTGAGTGAGGCGCGGTTGATCCTGTTCGGCTGATACCGGCGGTGCCGGCCGCGTACGGCCATGGAGGTCCCCCTCGACGAGCGTCAGGAGGGGCAAAAATAAGGGCCGCGAACTGGCCATGACAAGGCGACAACCGGCCGCTCCGACGCGCCCGGAAGCTCGGGGCACCCCACCGGGAATCCCGTCGGGAAACCCGTCAAGATGGTCCCCAGGACGATACTGACGGGCACACCCCCCGGAGGAGCCAACCGTATGAGCACGACAGCGCAGATCGGTGTCACGGGACTGGCGGTCATGGGCCGCAATCTCGCCCGCAACTTCGCACGCAACGGCTACACGGTCGCGTTGCACAACCGCACGGTGGCGCGGACGCACGCCCTGGTCGAGGAGTTCGGCCACGAGGGCGAGTTCGTCGCCGCCGAGACCGCCAAGGAGTTCGTGGCGGCCCTGGAGCGGCCCCGCCGCCTGGTCATCATGGTGAAGGCCGGCGAGCCGACCGACGCGGTGATCCGGGAGTTCGCCCCGCTGCTCGAACCCGGCGACATGATCATCGACGGCGGCAACGCGCACTTCGCCGACACCCGCCGCCGCGAGCGCGAACTGCGCGAGCAGGGCATCCACTTCGTCGGCACGGGCATCTCCGGCGGCGAGGAGGGCGCGCTGCACGGCCCGAGCATCATGCCGGGCGGCTCCCCGGAGTCGTACGAGTCGCTGGGCCCGATGCTGGAGAAGATCTCCGCGAAGGCGGCGGACGGAACGCCCTGTGTCACCCATGTCGGCCCGGACGGCGCCGGTCACTTCGTGAAGATGGTCCACAACGGCATCGAGTACGCCGACATGCAACTGATCGGCGAGGCCTACCAGTTGCTGCGCGACGTCGCCGGGTACCAGCCCGCGCAGATCGCGGACATCTTCCGCACCTGGAACACGGGCCGCCTCGACTCCTACCTGATCAAGATCACCGCCGAGGTGCTGTCCCACGTGGACGCGGCGACCGGCAGGCCCTTCGTGGACGTGGTGGTCGACCAGGCCGAGCAGAAGGGCACCGGCCGCTGGACCGTCCAGATCGCCCTCGACCTGGGCGTGCCGGTGTCCGGCATCGCGGAGGCCGTCTTCGCCCGGTCGCTGTCGGGGCACGCGGCGCTGCGCGAGGCCTCGCGCGACCTGGCAGGGCCCAAGGCGTCGACGCTGGGCGAGGCGGAGGCGCAGGCCTTCGCCGACCGGGTGGAACAGGCCCTGTACGCCTCGAAGATCGTGTCGTACACGCAGGGCTTCCACGAGATCGCCGCGGGCAGCGAGGAGTACGACTGGGACATCGACCTCGGCGCCGTCTCCGCGATCTGGCGCGGCGGCTGCATCATCCGCGCGGCCTTCCTCGACCGGATCCGCGCCGCCTACGACGCCCGGGCGGACCTGCCGAGCCTGCTGTCGGACGAGACGTTCGCCTCGGAGATCGCGGCGGCGCAGGAACCCTGGCGTGAGGTGCTGGTGGCCGCGACGCTCCAGGGCGTGCCCACGCCCGGGTTCGCGGCGGCGCTCGCCTACTACGACGCGCTGCGCGCGGAGCGGTTGCCCGCGGCGCTGACGCAGGGGCAGCGGGACTTCTTCGGCGCGCACACGTACCGGAGGGTGGACCAGGAGGGCGCGTTCCACACCCTGTGGGGCGGCGACAGGTCGGAGGTGACGGCCTGACGGCACCCTGACCGTCACCGTCCCCCTGCCGGGGCCATCCCGAGATTCGCCCACTCCCGCGCGCTGACCGGGGCCGATCCCGTCCCGCTCAGGTGAGCGGCGGCCCCGGCTCCGGGCTCGGGACCGGCTCTGGGCCCGGCGGGACCGGGGACGGGGACGGCTCCGGGGGCGGGCCCGGCTGCGGGGTCGGCGTGGGCGACGGGGGCTGCGGTGACGGCGGGGGCTGCGGGGTCGGCACCGGGCTCGGGTACGGGTCCGGTGGGCCGGGGACGGGTCCGGGCGGGACCGGGTCGGGCTGCGGGTTCGTCATGGTGTCCTCCGGGCAGTCGAGAAGCTCGGCTCTGGACTACTCCTCCGCGTACCCGGCTCCGCCCCGGACACTCACCCGGCTGAGCCCACCCGGCCACCACGACCCGGCCTGCCGGGGTGGTCCTGGTCGGTCAGAACCGCCCGGGGTGCGCACGCAGCCAGTCCTTGGCGGCGCTCAGCAGCTCGGGGTCGGCCACCGGAGCCTCCTCGGGATGGCGGGCCGCCCACTTCACGACGTACGGGCAGAGCGGGGCGACGGGGACACCCTCGCGCGCGGAGACGGCGTACAGCTCGCGCGCCAGCGAGCCCGCGATGCCCTTGCCCTCGTGGGCCGGCTCGACGATGGTGTGCACCGGCACCAGGGCGGGTGCGGGCGACTCCAGCACGAAGTACTCGATGCGGCCCACGACTTCACCGCCGTCATCCAGGGCCTCGAGGCGGCCCGCCGCCCGGTCGTCGCGGATCTCGATGTCGCTCATGGGCACTCCCGGTGCGATGCGTGCGCTGCCTGCTTCGGTCAGACCGACGCGGCCTGCGGGCTGCGCTCCTGGTCGGAGCCCGGTACCGGCTCCGAGGCATCGGCCCCGAGGGCCACGATCCGGTTGTCACGGTCCACATGCACGACCCGTGGCTTCAGAGCCCGCGCCTCGGCGTCGGTCACCTGAGCGTAACTGATGATGATCACCAGATCGCCGGGGTGTACGAGATGGGCGGCGGCCCCGTTGATCCCGACGACACCCGAGCCACGCTCCCCCTCGATGACGTACGTCTCGAGCCGTGCCCCGTTGGTGATGTCGACGATGTGAACGAGCTCGCCCGGCAGCAGATCAGCGGCGTCCAGCAGCTCGGCGTCGATGGTCACCGATCCCACGTAGTGCAGGTCGGCCTGGGTGACGGTGGCACGGTGGATCTTGGACTTGTGCATGGTGCGCAGCATTCAGCACTCCTAGAAGACGGCTCCCTGCCTGCTTTGTGCAGGTCAAGGGCGGTCTTCACTCTATACAGGCAGATCGCGGGTCACGTCCAGCAGGATGGTACGACCATGCCGGCGCCGACGCCGACGAGACGTAGCGCCCCCGTTGCGGGCGCCGTTCAATCGGTGCCGGGCTGGACGAGCTTGAACAAGAGGCTGGCGGCGGCTTGGCGGGCGGCCCGGCGCAGACCTGTTCTGGGAGCCGGGGCGGGCGTCGCGCCCAGGCGGGGGAAGAGGGCTTCGGCGTTGGCGTGGTTGACGGCCGTCAGGACCGGTGGGGCGACGCCGGTGTCGAGGCCGGTGGCGAAGTACTGGGCGGCGGGTGCGGGCGCGAACGGCCAGTCACTGCCGAAGAGGATGCGCCCGGGACGGGCGAAGGCGAGCAGGGTGGGCAGGGCGGCGGGGCTGGCGGAGAGAGCCGTGTCGAAGTAGAAGGTGCGGAAGTCGTCCAGGATGTCCAGCGGGCTGCGGCCGGTGTCGGCGGCGAGGGTGACGGCCAAGCGGTGGGAGGCGTACGGCAGGAAGCCGCCGGCGTGGCTGAGGACGAACCGGATGTCCGGGTGGCGGCGCACAACGCCGCCTCGTACGAGCAGGTAGGCGGCCCGGGTCGTGTCCAGGAGGAAGTCCGCGGCGAACGACGGGACACCGTCGACGGCCGGTGTCCCCGGGAGGTCGGCCGGGTGGACGAACACGACGGCGCTCCGGTCGTTCAGGGTCCGCCACAGTGTGTCCTGGCCGTCCGCGCCGAGATAGGCGCCCTGATGGTTGGCGAGCAGGGTGACGCCGTCGGCGCCCAGTTCGTCCAGCGCACGCTCGGCCTCGGCGGTGGAGGCGGCCGTATGGGGCATCGGCAGGGTGGCGAACCAGCCGAAACGGCCGGGGTGTTCGGCCGGGAGCAGCGCCGCGAAGTCGTTGAGCCGACGGGCCAGGCCCGCGGCCTCGGCCGGGTCCGGGAGGAAACCGGCGCCGGGGGTCGAGACGGACACGACGGCTGTGGCGGTGCCCAGCAGATCCATCAGTTCCAGCGCCGCCTCGGGACTCCAGTCGGGCAGTGCTCGGCCGCCCGCCCCGGTGATGCCCGCCTTGGCGAGCGCGTCGCGGTAGAAGGGCGGGAGGAGATGCTGGTGGACGTCGATACGGCGGGCAGAGCAGGTCATGGTGCGGCCTCCGGTGCGGGGATCAGGTCGAGGGCGGTGTCGGCGATGCGGCCGACAGGCAAATGCTGTTCTCCTGCCGGGACTTGGTAGGCACGAAGAGACCTCTTAAGCTGAAAAACCACCATAAGGAAGTCAGTAAGGTGGGCTGGTGAGGGAGACGAGCGCCGGGAACGGCGCCTATGACGTGGCAGTGATCGGATACGGCCCCACAGGTGTGAGCGCCGCGAACCTGCTGGGTGCGATGGGCCTGAGAGTCGTCGTGCTGGAGCGCGACGCCGAGGTGTACTCCCGGGCGCGGGCGATCTCCACCGATGAGGAGGTCCTGCGGGTCTGGCAGCGTGTGGGCCTGGCCGAACGACTGAAGCGGGACATGCTGACCGACCGGCCGGTGGACTTCGTCGACGCGCGTGGCCGGTCCTTCATCCGTGCCCGTCCCACCCCGCGCGGGCACGGTCATCCCCCGCAGATGTTCGTCTACCAGCCCGCGCTGGAGGAGGTGCTGCGCGAGGGAGTGGCGCGGTATCCGAACGTCGAGGTGCGGCTGGGGCACGAGTGTGTGGGGCTGCGGCAGGGCAGCGGGGGCGTCGGGCTGACCGCCACCGCCGGTGATGCCGTACACCGGCTGCGGGCCGCCTACGTCATCGCGGCCGACGGCGGCTCCAGCCCCACGCGGGCGCGGCTCGACGTGGGGTACGAGGGCCGGACGTACGAGGACCGCTGGGTGGTCGTCGACACCGAGATGCTCCGGCCCTGGCCGGGCCACGACCGGCTGCGCTTCCGCTGCGACCCGGCCCGCCCGGCGGTCGACTGCCCGACCCCGCTCGGCCACCACCGCTGGGAGTTCCCCGTCCTGCCGGGCGACGACGAGTCGTATCTCACCACTGACGAGGCCGTACTCGCTCTGGTGACGCGGTACGGCATCGCCCCGGACAGCATCCGGATCCTGCGGTCCACGGTCTACAGCCATCACGTCCGTTTCGCCGCCCGCTTCCGGGCGGGCCGGGTCTTTCTCGCCGGTGACGCCGCCCACGCCATGCCGCCGTGGATCGGACAGGGCATGGCGGCCGGGGTGCGCGACGTGGCCAACCTGTGCTGGAAGCTGGCGGCCGTGCTGCGCGGTGAGCTGCCCGAGACCGTCCTCGACAGCTACGAGGCCGAGCGCAAACCGCATGTCAAAGAGGTCACCAGACGAGCGGTGTTCGTGGGACGGATCATCACCGAACGGCGGCCTGCCCTCACCCGGCTGCGGGACACCGTGCTTCCGGTCCTCAACCGCGTGCCGGGCTTCGCCCAGTGGCTTCAGGACTCCCACTGGATCCCGGTCGCCCACTACTCCGCCGGGTTCCAGGCCCGGCCGCGCACCCGGGCGTCCGGCCGCCAGATCCCCCAGCCCCAGGTCACCGCACCCGACGGGACACGCGTACGGCTGGACGACGCGCTCGGCGGCCGCTGGGTGCTGCTGCACGCGCGTACCGCCACCCCTCAGCCCCTGTGGAAGGTGCCGTCGCTCACCGTCACACCCGCCGGATCCAGCCCCGCGCGGGGCACCCTCGTCGACGACGACGGCGTTCTGCTGCCCTGGCTCGCCGGGCACCGCTCTGCCACCCTCGCGCTGCGCCCCGACGCCTACGTCTATGCCGCCGCCCGCCAGGGCGCATCGCTCCCACCGCCCCCGCCCGGGTTCGTCCCGGCGCCGCACCCGACCGCCACGAGCGGCGGATGAGAACCGGGGCGCGCTACCGGCGTTGTCGGGGGTCGTGTGGGCAGGCGTCAGCGGATCCGTTCCGTGATGAGCCTCAGGACCCCGTCGAGGGCCTGGTCGGGATGGCAGAAATAGTGATCGCCGGAGAGGACCTCCAGTCGGAAGCGCCCTTCGGTCACCCGCTCCCAGGCGCGCATGTCGTCCTCCGCCACCATCGGGTCGCCCTTCCCGTGCAATGCCGTGACGGGCACCCGCAACGGGGACTCGTCCGGATCGTGCCGATAGGTGTGGACGAGCCGAAGGTCCGCGAAGAGGGCCTGCTCCGCCGCCGTGCACAGGCCGGCGGCGACGTCCTCCCCGAGCCGACCGGCGAGGGCGCTGCGGAACTCCTCTGGGCGAGCGCGCAGTTGGCGCAGCAGCTCCGCCGAGGTGGGCAGATCCGGCAGCCCCAGCTCCTGGCAGGCGCCGATGATCCGGCTCAGCAGCGGATTGGCGCCCCGTGACGGGCAGCTGAAGGCGGCGACGAACAGATGCCGCAGCCGGTCCCCGTGGGTGGGGGCGAGCCGCCGGGCGAGGCGGTACGCCAGCAGACCGCCGACGCTGTGCCCGTACAACGCGAACGGCCGGTCGGCATGGGCACGTACCACCCCTTCCAGCGCGTCGAGCATCTCGTCGACGTCCTCGATGCACTCCTCGTCGCGGCGGTTCTCCCGGCCCGGCAACTGCAACGGGCAGACGTCGATGTCGTCCGGCAGTGTGTCGGGCCAGGTCAGGAAGAGCGAGGCGCCGCGCCCGCCGTAGGGCAGGCAGAACAGCCGCACTCGCGCCGTGTCGGTCAGCCGGGCGTGGCGCAGCCACCGGGCGGGCTCGTGCGACACCGCCCGGCCGGGGCGCGGCGGCGCGTCTCCCGCCAGCAGCCCGGTGAGGGTGCCCACCAGATCGGCGGTCGTGCCGTGCAGCAGGCCGTCGAGCGGAGGTTCCACGCCCAGGTCGGTGCGCAGACGGCCGCGCAGTTCCAGTCCGCGCAGGGAGTCGACGCCAAGCTCGGCGAGCGGGCGGCCCGGGGGACGGCCGAGCGCGGCCGCGTCGTCGGGGACCTCCAGCAGGGTACGGAGATATGCGCCCAGGATGTGCGGCCGAAGCTCGCCGGAAGCCTTCAGGAAACGGTCGAGGACGTCCCTCCGCGCCGGGCTCCGCCCCTCCGGGGCGCCTTCGGCGGCGGCCTGCCACTGGGCGCGCCGGGCCGCGTCGATGCGCCGTACCGTGGCTCCGTCGCACTCGGCCACCAAGTGCCCGGCGTCGTCCCACAGCCGGTAGTCGGCGGTCAGCGTGTCGTCGGCGGGCTCGTCGGTGAGGGTGAAGCGCACCCACAGCGGGCCGCGATCCGGCCGCCGCCCCAGCAGGGCGAAGCGGCTGATACGGCTGGTGAGGAACACGTCTGCGGCGGCGAGCCGGTCTCCGGCGGCCAGGACGTACAGCTGGGCGCAGGCGTCGAACACGCCGGCCGGTACCGGCAGCACACCGCCGTGCCCGTCCGCTCCGCCGTCCCCGCCTGCCCCGGCGGGCTCCGGGGCCCTCAGCCGGGCGACAGCCTCACCCCCGCCGTACCAAGCCTCCTCGATCCACTCCACCGACGGGCCGAGCGCCAGGCCCCGGGCCCGCAGGTCCGCGTAGAACCGTGTGCCGTCGACATGTTCGGGCAGGCGGGCGAGGAACTCGTCCCGGCCTTCCGGCCCGCCCCAGGGGGTGGCCGGGTCCGTCCCGGACCCGCGGGCGCCGAGTCCGCCGCGCAGGTGCAGCGTCCAGTCCGCCTCCCCGTCGGCCAGGCTGTGCACGGTGCAGGAGCGCCCGCCACCGGACGACCGGGGGGAGAGCGTCAGCTGAACGGTCCGGGTCCGCCCGCCGGTGTGCAGTGCGTGCGTGAACTCCGCGTCGCGCAGTTCGTGTCCCGTCGCGCCGTCGAGTTCCGTCGCGGCCGCCGCGAGCATCTCCTGGTAGTAGCCCACGTGGAGGACGCCGCCCGTGTCCGCGAGCTGCGGCAGCACGGCCCGGCTGAGGGTGGTCCGGAACTGGGCGTGCTCCAGGGGCGAGGACAGCACACGCAGTGCGGTGGCCCCGCCCAGGCGGCGCGTCGCCGGGTCCTCGGCGGCCGCCGCTTGGGCGCGCGGTACCGGCGGCGCGTGCCGCCGCCGCTGGAACGGGTAGGCCGGCAGGTCCAGGCACACCGTGGGCTCCTCGCCGTGTACGACGGCCCAGTCGAGGTCCACACCGGCCCGGTAGGCCATGGCCAGTCCCTCCAGCAGTTCGCCCACCACGTCGCCCCGGTGCGCGATGCGCCACCACAGCCCCGTGAGCGGGGGCTCGGGAGACGATCCGCCGACGGCGATGAACAGGCCGTACTCCCTTTCCGCCAAGCCGGCAGCGGCGGCTGACGCCTCCTTCGCCGACCGCGACGCCGGGTCGCACCAGAACCCCGGATCCGCCAGGCGGTCCCCCGGCACCGTCTCCCCGCCGCCGTCACGCAGCAGCCGTACGGCCGGTGGCCGGCAGCGCACCGAGGCGGGCGCGGGCCCGCCGTGCCGGGCCGTCAGCAGCGCACCGGCCGCCGGGAGATCCAGTGCCTTTGCGACGACTGCGGCGGCCAGGTCACCCGCGTCGCCGGAGCCGCCCACGGCGGCGGCATGCACGCCCCGGTCCGCGAGCAGGCGGCTCAACGCGACCTGGAACGCCAGGGTCACCGCGTCGGCGGCGAGCGGGGTGAGGGCTTCGGCGGAGTTCGGCAGGCGGGCGGGGAAGGCGCCGCCCGGCAGCCGCAGCTGTTCGGCGCACTCGTCGAGGAGCGCGCCGAATCCGCCGTGGCTCACGCGCAGGGCCGTGGCCGCCGCCAGGGCCTGCCGGGGTGTGGCGTCCAGGAAGAGCCCGATGTGCCACGCACCCGGGACGGAGTCGGGGTACGGCGTGCCGCACCGGTCGGCCAGAGCGTCGAGGAGAGCGGCGAGGTCGGGGCCCTCGCTGTCGGTGACGAGCGCCGCCCGGTGGCGGAAGTGGCGGCGGTGGGCGCCGAGGGTGCGGGCCAGGTCCCCGAGCCGGACGCCCGGGTGGTCGCGCAGCCAGGCGGCCGTACGACGGGCCAGCGCCGCCAGCGCGGCGGGCGAGGCCGCGGACAGCGGTACCACGTGGGCCGCCGGTGGCGTGGCCCGCGAGCGCGCCGGTGACGGGGCCGGGGCCGGTACGGCCGTGTCGGCGCCCTCCAGGACCACGTGCGCGTTGGTCCCGCTGAAGCCGAACGAGCTGACGCCCGCGATCCTCGGCGTGCCGTCGGCCGGCCACGGCTCGGGCCGCCGGGGCAGGATCACGGGCAGCCGCTCCACGCCCAGCCGGGGGTTGGGTTCCCGAAGGTGCAGGTTGGCCGGTACCCGGCCGTGCCGGAGGACCAGCACCGTCTTGATCAGACCGGCGATGCCGGCCGCCGCCTCCAGATGGCCGATGTTGCTCTTCACCGCCCCGAGCCGCAGCGGCCGTGCCTCCGGCCGATCCGCGCACAGGACCTCCGCCGCCGCACCGACCTCGATCGGATCGCCGAGCGGTGTCCCGGTGCCGTGCGCCTCCAGATAGCCGACCGCGTCACCCGTCAGCCCGGCACCGGCCAGCGCACTGCGAAGCAGCGCCCGCTGGGCCCGGCCGTTGGGGACGGTGAGCCCCCCGGCGCCGCCGTCGTGGTTGACGGCCGACGCACGGATGACGGCGTGCACCGGGAGCCGGGCCGCGACCGCGTCCGGCAACCGCGTCAGCGCGACGGCGCCGCAGCCCTCCGCCCGCACGTACCCGTCGGCCGACGCGTCGAAGACCTGGCAGCGCCCGTGTGGGGAGAGCGCCTGCATCTCGTCGAGGACGACGAACACGTCCGGGGACAGCATCACGTTGACCCCGCAGGCGACCGCGGCGTCGCACTCGCCCCGGCGCAGGCTCTCCACGGCCAGATGCACCGCCACCAGCGACGAGGAGCAGGCGGTGTCCACGGCGAGCGCCGGACCGTGCAGCCCCAGGGCGTGCGCCACCCGGCCCGCCGCCATGCTGGGTGCGGCCCCGATCGCGGTGAACGCCCCGACGTGTTCGGGCCGCACCGGCACCCGCGCGTGGTCCGAACCGGAGACGCCCACGAACACGCCGACACGGCCGGAGCCGGGGCGGCCGGTGAGCAGCCCGGCCCTTTCCAGGGCCTCCCACACGGTCTCCAGCAGCAGCTTGTGCTGCGGGTCCATGGCCGCCGCCTCACCCTTGGACACCCCGAACAACGCGGCGTCGAAAGCGTCGACGTCCTCGTCGAGGAACCCGCCGCGAGCCGATCGGGCCGGGCCGGGCCGCCCGGCGGGGAACGGCCGGTCCGGCCACCGGCCGGCGGGCACCGGGCCCACGGCGTCCCGGCCGTCGTCCAGCAGCTTGAAGAACCGCTCCGGGGTGTCCGCGCCGCCGGGGAAACGGCAGGCCAGCCCGGTCACGGCGATCGGTTCGGCCCTGCGGGCGCGCTCCTGGGCCAGTTCGCCGCGCAGGGTGCGGATCGCGTGGAGCGAGCGTTCGAGCAGGTGGTCCGGTCCCGGGACCGGGCGGTACCGCTCCGGGCGGGGTGCGGCGGGGATGCTGCTCACAGGCCGAGTTCCTCCAGTACGCGGTGGAGTTCGCGGTGTACGTCGTCGGTGGTCCGGGCGCCGCGCGGCGGCAGGACGTCCAGCACCCGGCTGAGCCGGGCCGGGTCGGCGTGCAGGACGCCGAACTCGCTTTCCTCGCGGGCCAGGGCCCGGTCGAAGGCCGCGGTGCCCATGGGTGTCTCCAGCAGGGCCAGCCCCAGACGGCCCAGCAGCGCCTCCTCCGTCCCTGCGTCGGCCCTCATGCCGCCGTGCCTCCAGGACGGCCACACCACGGCGATGCTGCGGCCGTTGCGTTCGCCGGCCAGCCGCAGCCGCTCGCGGTGGCGGGCGAACGCGCACAGGAAGCGGTTGGCGTACGCGTAGTCGGTCTGCCCGGGGTTGCCGATCAACGCGGTGAGCGAGGAGAAGGCCATGAAGAAGGCCAGGTCGTCGTCGCGGGTGAGGTCATCGAGGTGCAGGGCGCCGAGCACCTTGCCGGACAGCACCGCGTCCAGCTCCCGGCCCGTCTTGTCGGCCAGCAGAGCGTCCTTGACACACCCCGCGGAGTGGAGCACGCCGTTGATCCCGCCGTGTCGGTCACGGACGCGTCCGATCAGACGGCGGGCGTCCCCTTCGTTGCCCACGTCCGCCCGCACATACTCCACGTCCGCACCGAGGTCGGCGATCCGCCGGACGGCCGCGGCCCGTTCGGGGCCCAGCTCGGAGCGTCCGCTGAGCACCAGCCGGGCGCCCGGAGCCCGGCGGGCCAGGTGCTCGGCGAAGAGCAGTCCGAGTCCGCCCGCCCCGCCGGTGACGACGTACACGCCGCCGTCGACGAGTCCCGGCGCGGACTCGGCGCCGTCGGCGCCCTCGGTGCCGTCATCGGGGGGCAGCTCACGCACGCGGCGCACACTGCGCAGAGCGCCCCGGTGGCGGACCTCGGCCTCCTGCCCGGAGGCGCGCAGTTCCGCCGTACAGGCACGAACGACGTCCTCGGGGTCCGGCCGCTCACCGTCGCGGTCCGCTTCGACCGCCACGGCCTGGTACAGCAGGCGGGGGTTCTCGTGGCGCAGCGAGCGGGCGAAGCCCGCCAGGGCCTCGGCCAGCGGGTCCGGCCGGTCGGTCGGATGGGCGTCCACCTGGAGCACCCGGACCGTCGTCTCCCGCGCCGTCGGCAGAAGGCCGCGGGCCAGCCGGAACAGGGAGCGGATACCGAGGTCGAGGCGGCGCCGCGGGTCGTGCCCGGCCGCGGCGGCCGTCCACAGATGGACGAAGGTGCGCGGGCGGGTGCCGTCCGCGCCGAGGCTGTCCAGCAGCCGGTCCCAGTCGTCGGTGTCGCCGGGCCGGACCCGGTAGTCCCCGGCGCCCGCGCGGGAGTACTTCGCACCCGGCCTGACGAGGACCACAGGTGCGTCGCAGCCGTGGGCGCGCAGCCGGTCCCCGAGCAGGCGGGCGACCGTGTCGTCGGTGTCCAGGACCACCGCGCCCGAGGACCAGACGTCGCCGAAGTCCTCCGGCCCTGGGTCTGCCGCCGGTTCCGGCTCCCAGTCGGCCGTGAAGTGCAGGGTCCGGTGGCACGGGGGCGGGTCGCTCTCCCCGGGGGCGGCGGGCACGTCGAGGTCGACCAGGGAGAGCAGACAGGTGGCCAGTTCGCTGATCGAAGGGTGGTCGAAGGCGACAGTGGCATACAGTTCGACGCCCAGTTCCTCCTCGATCCGGGTGCCGAGGCGGACGGCGAGGACCGAGTCCAGGCCGAGATCGAAGAAACCCGTGTCGGGGTCGGGCGGTTCTTCGGGGTCGCATTGGAGCAACCGGCCCAGTTCCGTGCGCAGGTGCCCGGTCAGCAGCGCGAGCCGCTCGCTCGGCGGCGCGGCACGCAGGGCGGTGCGCAGCCCGGTGCCCGCCCCCTCGTCGCTGTCGGCCGCCGCCTGCGGGGCGCTGTCCACGGATGTCCCGGTGCCGGTGCCGGTGCCGAGCCAGTAGCGGTGGCGGCTGAAGGGGTAGGTGGGCAGGGAGATACGGCGCGGGGACACGGCCTGCCCGTCGTGGAGGGCCGCCCAGTCCCAGTCGGTTCCGGTGGCCCAGGTACGGGCGAGTTCCTCGGCGTCCTGCCCGGCGGACGGCCGGTTCCGGGCACCGGACGGGGAGGGAGCCTGGCGCGGTACGACACCCGTATGGACGCGTTCCGTGTTCCGCCCGGCCAGGTGGGCGTCGAGCAGGGAGATCGCCTCGGTGGGCCGGGAGGCGGTGAAGGCGAGGCGGTGCGCCAGATGCACCCGCCCCGTCTGGAGGGTGTGGGCCGTGTCCAGCAGCAGCGCGGCACCGCCGTCGTCCGGCTCCGCGGACGAGACGGCGTCGGCCAGGAAACCGCGCAACCGTAGGGCGTACTCGCGCAAGTTGGCGGCCTCGGCCGCGGAGAGCAGCAGGACCTGTCGTCGCTCCGCCGCAGCGGGTCGAGGCACGTGTGGGGTCTCCTCCACGATCAGGTGCACATTCACCCCGCCGGCTCCGAAGGAGCTGACGCCGGCCCGGCGGGGACGGCCGCAGGACGGGGCCTCCCACGATGCGGTTTCGAGCTGCACCCGGAACGGGGTCTCCTCGAAGGGGATCTCCGGGTTGGTCCGCGCGGAGTGCAGCAGCGTGGGGGCCAGCCGGCGGTGCCGGAGCTGAAGCACGGTCTTGGTGAGCTGGGCGATCCCGGCCGCCGCCTCGGCATGCCCGATGAGGGACTTGACCGACCCGATGGCGCACGACTGCCGGGCGGTGACATCGGCGTACGCGTCGCACAGTCCGCGCAGCTCCACCGGGTCGCCGAGGGCGGTGCCGGTGCCGTGTGCCTCCAGAGCGTCGATGGTCGCGGCCTCGACGCCGGCGGAGCGCAGGGCCGCCCGGATCACCTCCGTCTGGGCCACCGGGTTGGGCACGCTGTAGCCGAACGTCCGGCCGTCACTGTTGACCGCGGAGCCCTTGATGACCGCGTGGACCGTGTCGCCGTCGCGCAGCGCCTGCCCAAGCGGCTTGAGCAGGACGGCGCCGACCGCCTCGGCGGGCACATAGCCGTCCCCGCCTTCCCCGAACGCCCGGCACCGGCCGTCGCTGGCCAGGAAGCCCGTCTCGGCGAGGGTCATGTACTTCGCGGGGTGCAGACTCAGGTTGACACCCCCGGCGATCGCGGCCGCGCACTCGCCGCGCCGGATGCTCTCGCAGGCCAGATGCACCGCGTACAGGGAGGAGGAGCAGGCGGTGTCGACCGTGAGACTGGGGCCGCCGAGGTTCATCAGATACGAGACGCGGTTGGCGATCGAAAAGGTCTGTGTCTCCACCGCCAGCCACTCACCGCGCTCCAGTGCCGCCGAGCCGAACAGCTGGTAGTTGTTGAACGTCACCCCCGCGAAGACTCCCACCGCGCCGCGCCGGTCGCCCGCAGCCGGGTCCGCCAGAGTGTCCGGCGTGTGACCGGCGTCCTCCACGCACTCCCAGGCGACCTCCAGGAACAGCCGCTGCTGGGGGTCGAGGTAGCGTGCCTGGAGCGGCGAGAAACGGAAGAACGGGGCGTCGAAGGCGTCGATGTCCTCCAGCCACCCGCCCCAGCGGGGCCAGGCGTCGCCGTACCGGTGCCGGGCCGCCTGCGCGTACTGCCGGAAACCGGGCCGGTCCAGCGGCATCTCGTCGACGCAGTCGCGTCCCTCTACGAGGTTCTGCCAGAACTCGGCGACGGACCTGGCGTGGGGGTAGCGGCCGCTCATCCCGATGACCGCGATGTCACCGGCACGGACCTCCTCGGGCGGGCGGGCGGCGGGTACCGCTTTGCCGGTCGGCGGCGCGGGGCTGGTCGGGGTCCGGCGGCCGGCGAGGTACGCGGACAGGCTGTGGACGTTCTTGTGGGTGAAGACGAGCGTGGCGGGCAGGTCCCCGTAGGTCCGCTCCAGCCGGACCCGGATCTGCTGCACCGCGAGGGAGTCCAGGCCGAGCCGGTCGAAGCCGGTGGACTCGTCGAGTTCGTCGGGCTGCCAGCCGAGCGTGTCGGTCAGGACCTGGATCAGGTGCCCGGCGATCCGCTCACGGTCGTGCTGGTGCCCTGCCGCGGTTTCGGCGCGGTTCGCAGGGGGTGCTTCGGCGGGCGCCGGCCCCGCCGTCGGGGCAGTGGACTTCGCCCGGGCGGGGCGGGGCCACAGGCTGCGTTCCGTGAAGGTGTAGGTGGGCAGGGGCAGTCGGCGGTGCGGTCCCGCCGGTGGCAGCAGGCTCCAGTCCAGCGCCGCGCCCGTGGTCCACAGCCTGGCAAGGCCGGCCAGGTCCGCACGCGCGGCCAGAGCGCGGACACGGGCCTCGTCGACGGCGGCGTCGTTGTCGTTGTCGACGGGGGACGGTGCCGTCGACACGGAAGCGTCCCCGGTCCACACGCCGTCCGCGTGGCCGTCGCGCAGGAAGCGTTCGAGACGAGCGCGCAGTCCGGCCGCGTCGGCCGCCGCCACAACGAGCCGGTGCTCCATGGGCCTGCGGCCCGTCCGCAGGGTGGCCACGAGATCGTCGAAGGAGTACTCGTCCGCCGGACGGTGCGCCAGCCAGTCCGACAGCTGCTCGGCCCTGGCCCGCAGGCCGTCCGCGTCCCGCGCCGACAGCGGCACCAGCCGATCGCCGGCGGCGTGCGGGGCCGCCGGGGCGCGCGGGGGCCGCCGGTCATCGAGGTACTCCTCGACGACCACGTGCGCGTTGGCGCCCCCGAAGCCGAACGAGCTGACGCCGGCCCGCCTGGGCAGCTCGCGTCCCCGCGCGTCCCTCGGTCGCTCCCACCGCTCGGTGCCGGTCACCAGCCGCAGAGGGCTGCCGTCGAGCCGCAGGAGCGGGTTCGGTGCCCGGAAATGGGCAAGAGGGAGCAGCGTGCCGTGGCGCATGGCCAGCAGCACGGTCACGAGCCCGGCCAGGCCGGCGGCGGGTTCCAGGTGCCCGATGTGAGTCTTCACGGCGCTCACGGCCAGATGCGGCCGCCGGGGCTCCGGGAGGCCCCAGTCGGCGTAGAGCCTGCCGAACGCCCTGCGCAGCCCCTCGATCTCGATCGGGTCGCCCAGCGCCGTGCCGGTGCCGTGCGCCTCGATCAGGCCGGCGGTCGACGGGTCGAGCCCCGCGGCCCGCCAGGCCGTGTCGATCACCTCGGCCTGGGCGTCCGGGTCGGGTGCCGTGAGGGAGACCGTCCGCCCGCTGTGGTTGACGGCGCTGCCGCGCAGCACGGCGTGGATGTGGTCGCCGTCGCGCTCTGCGTGGGACAGGGGCTTGATGAGGAGGGCCACCACGCCCTCGCCGCGCACATAGCCGTCGGCCCGTACGTCGAAGGTCTTGCACCGGCCGTCCGGGGAGAGCATGCCGGCCTTCGTCAGCGAGATGAACGCCCCCGGGCCCGCGATCACGTTGACCGCACCGACGAGTGCCTGGTCGCACTCGCGCTGCCGGATGCTGGACATCGCCCGGTGCAGGGCCGCCAGAGAGGACGAACAGGCGGTGTCGACGGACTCGCTCGGTCCGCTCAGGCCCATGAAGTGGGAGATCCGGTTGGCGAGCAGGGCGTGTGCGAGCCCCGTCACCAGATACGGCTCCCTGAGGGAGTCGGCGGCGGTGAGCACTTCGACGTAGTCGATGGCGGTCGCCCCGACGAAGACGCCGGTACGGCGCGCGGCCGGCCCGTCGAGACGGTGACCGGCGTCTTCCGCGGCCCGCCAGGCCGACTGGAGCAGCAGCCGCTGCTGAGGGTCCATCAGCTCGGCTTCCTGCGGTGAGATACCGAAGAACGCGCAGTCGAAGGCGTCGGGGGCGCGCAGGAACGCCCCCCAGGGCACGTGCGCGCAATCGTCGTCGCCGTGCCGCCCGTAGGGCGCGCGCCAGTCCCAGCGGGTCTCGGGGACACGGCGGATGACATCCTGACCGGCCATCAGGTTCCGCCAGAACTGGTCCAGGTCGTCGGCGCCGGGCAGCATCCCTCCCATGCCGACGACGGCGATGGGTTCGGGATGGGCCTGGGCCCTGTGCTCGGACACGACGGGGGCGGGCACAGGGCGTTCGGTGGGCGCGGGGCTCGGCGCCGGGGCCTCGGGACCGGCGGCGGACCGATGCGCCGCGTCGGCGTCCTCCTCGTCGTCCTCGGCGTACCGTGCCGCCAGCCGCTCGCCGTACGTGTCTACGAGGTGTGCGGCGAGATCGCGCACCGTGCGGTGCTGGAAGAGGACCGCCGGTGGCACGTCGAGTCCGAGTGCCTCGCACAGTTCGGCGCCGAGGTCGACCAGCGCGGCCAGGTCCATGCCGTGGGTCCCGAGGTCCTCGTCCGGCGCGGGCCCCGGACCGTCGGCGCGCAGTACTTCCCGCACCCGCACCCGCAGCTCCCGCTCCACCCGGGCGGCCAGCGGTCCGGCGGCGTTCGCGGGCCGCGCGGGCGCGGTGGCGCGGATGTCACGCACCATCGCGTCCAGGGCTTTGCCGACTCCGACCTGCCGGAAGTCCTCCACGCCCGCCGCGAGAAGGTAGCGGATGGACTGGGTCCACCGCACGGGCGACGAGAGCTGCCGCACCAGGTCGTCGGTCGGGTCGGGGCCGTGCGGCAGCGCCGTGACGTTCGAGACGACCGGGAAGCGCGGCGCGCTGAGCGCGGCCGACCGCACATGGGCGGCGAACTCCCGCTCCGCCTCGCGCATATAGCGGGAGTGGAAGGGGCCGCTGACGTCGAGCCGGGAGTACAGGCGGACACCGGCACGGCGGAAGGAGGACTCCGCGCGGGCCAGGCTCCGCGCGGGACCGGAGATGACGAACTGCGTCGGCGTGTTGTGGTTGGCGATGTCGAGGTCGTCCAGCCCGGCGTCCCGGAGTACCGCGGCGACCCGCTCCTCCTCCAGTCCCACCACGACGGACATGGCGCCCTCGGGGGCCCGGGACATCAGCTCGGCACGCCGGGCCACCAGACGCAGACCGGCGGCGAAGCCGAGAACGCCCGCCGCCTCCAGGGCGTTGTACTCGCCCAGACTGTGACCGGCGGCGAAATCCGGGGAACTTCCGTGCTCTTCCCGCCAGGCGCGGTGGGCGAGGGCGTTCACCACGTAGAGCGCGGGCTGGGTCCACCTGGTCTTCCCCAGCAGCCCGTCGGGGTCGTCCAGACAGAGCCGGTCGATCGCGTAACCCAGGACGTCACCGGCCTCGGCGGTCAGTTCCGGATACCGCCCGAAGAATTGCGCACCCATGCCGAGGCGCTGGGCCCCTTGCCCGGGGAAAAGGATTGCGATCACTTCACAGAAGGTACGCGGCCGGGCGTATACGCAGGCCAAGCGTGGGGGAATGTCACTGAGGGAGGTGAGGTGCGCTAACACCCATGGACACCATGCGGATTGTCATATGAGGCGACGATTCGGCAAGCGGGCCAGGTGGGTTCATCCGGTCGAGTGCTTGTCGCGAAGAATGATCAAAAACGGCCGAGGGGAACTCTAGGCTTTGAGGGGCCGCGCTTTTCTCCGCTGCTTCTCTCCGCTGCTTCTCTCTTTTAATTCCCTCTGCCTGCTTGATGACGATCCTGGAATGGTGGGGCATTCTCCACATGAGTACCGTGTCAGCGGACGATCCGGCGTATTCCCGGGACCGCCACAGCGCCGAGGAATCGGTCACCGGCCGGCCTTTCTCGCCCGAATCCGTGGCACGTCTGGCCCGGACACCCAGGATTCCCGTCACCCTGCTCAGCCGGCGTACCGACGGACGGCGCGGAACGCTGCCCTCGGCGGACGTCGCCCAGGGGCTCGCCGCAGGGATCGACGTCATCGGCGAGCTGCCGGGAATGTATCCGGAGTGGCTCGGCGACCGGTGCTTCACCTCCGCCCACGGGGTGCGTTATCCCTACGTCGCCGGGGAGATGGCCAACGGAATCTCCACCACCGCGATGGTGAAGGACATGGCCCGGTTCGGAATGCTCGGGTTCTTCGGTGCGGCCGGCCTGCCCCTGGAGCGGATCGAGGCCGCGACCGCCGCCCTGACCGGTGCGCTGAGGGACGACCAGCCCTGGGGCGTCAACCTCATCCACGCCCCGGGCGAACCCGCGTTGGAGGAGCGGACGGCGGACCTGCTGCTGGCCCGAAACGTCCGCCGGATCAGCGCCTCCGCCTTCATGGAACTGACCCCCGCCGTCGTCCGCTGCTCCGCCGCCGGACTGAGCACCGACCGGGCGGGACACGTCGTCCGCCGGACCCACCTCTTCGCGAAGGTCTCCCGCCCCGAGACCGCGGCCGCCTTCATGTCCCCCGCACCCTCTGCCCTGCTGACCGCGCTGGTCGAGCGCGGGCAGCTCAGCCACGAGGAGGCGGCGCTCGCCGCCCGGGTGCCCGTGGCTCAGGACATCACCGTCGAGGGCGACAGCGGCGGACACACCGACAACCGGCCGCTGATCTCCCTGCTGCCGCGTGTCCTGGCGCTGCGCGAGAGGATCCAGCAGCGGTACGACCAATCCGAGGCGGTCCGCGTGGGCGCGGCGGGCGGCCTCGGCACGCCGCAGTCGGTGGCGGCGGCCTTCGCCCTGGGAGCGGCCTACGTCGTCACCGGCTCGGTCAACCAGACCGCGCGGGAGGCCGGGATCTCCGACGAGGCCAAACACATGCTCGCCGCGGCCGACCTCACCGATGTGATCATGGCGCCCGCCGCCGACATGTTCGAACTCGGAGTCAAGGTCCAGGTCCTGCGCAGGGGCAGCATGTTCGGCGTGCGCGCGCTGAAGCTGTACGACCTGTACCGCACCTACGACAGCCTGGAGGCGCTGCCCGCCACCGAGCGCGCCGTACTCGAACGCGACATCCTGCGCGCCGGTGTGGCCGAGATCTGGGCCGAGACAGCACGCTTCTGGGGCGAGCGCGAACCCGGACAGCTGGAGCGTGCTGCGGCCGACCCCAAGCACCGTATGGCGCTGCTCTTCCGCTGGTACCTCGGCCGGTCCTCCGGCTGGGCCATCACCGGAGACACCCGGCGCAGCCTCGACTACCAGCTGTGGTGCGGACCCGCACTCGGCGCCTTCAACCACTGGGCGGCGGAGAGTTTCCTCGCTGATCCCGCCCAGCGCACGGTCGTGCAGATCGCCCGCAATCTCCTGGAAGGCGCCACCGTGCTGACCCGCGCACACCAACTGCGCGGCCTCGGGCTACCCGTGCCCGACAGCGCCTTCTCCTTCACTCCCAGGCCGCTGGCCTGAGCCGGTTCTGTCCGCTTTCTCACGGCAAGGCTCTCTCCATGCCCTCCTCAGGCACCGGGCCCGAACGCCTCGACATCGCCATCATCGGACTGTCCGCGCTGCTCCCCGGGGCGGCCGGTCCCGACGAGTTCTGGCGCAACGTGGTCACCGGCCGCGACCTGATGCGCGACGTACCCCCGACGCACTGGAACCCCGACGACCACCACGACCCCGATCCGGCCGTACAGGACAAGACCTACGCCCGGCGCGGCGCCTTCCTCGATCCGGTCGAGTTCGACCCGCTGGCGTTCGGCATCCCGCCCAACCAGATCGAGGCGACCGACACCACCCAACTGCTGTCCCTGCTGCTCGTCCGCCGACTGCTCGACGACATCGCCGACGGCGACCCCGCACGGCTGTCCGGCGACCGGACCGGCGTGGTGATCGGCACGAGTGTCCTGCCCCTGCTGGCCCAGATGGGCACCCGGCTCGGCCGTCCCGCCTGGCTGCGCGGCATGCGCGAGGCGGGCATCGACCCGGACACCGCCGAGCGCGCCGCCGACCTCATCTCCGGCCGGTTCACGCCCTGGCAGGAGGCCACCTTCCCCGGCCTGCTCAGCAACGTCGTGCCCGGTCGCATCGCCAACCGCTTCGACCTGCGCGGCCCCAACTACGCCGTCGACGCGGCCTGCGCGTCGGCCCTCGGGGCGCTGTCGGCGGCCGTCGGCGAACTCGCGCTCGGCCGCTGCGACATGGTGATCACCGGCGGGGTCGACACCTTCAACGACCCGCTGATGTACGTCTGTTTCAGCAAGACACCGGCGCTGTCCCGCACCGGCGACTGCCGTCCCTTCGCCGCCTCCGCCGACGGCACCATGCTCGGCGAGGGTCTGGTGCTGTTCGCGTTGAAGCGGCTGGCGGACGCCGAGGCGGACGGCGACCGGATCCACGCCGTGCTCCGCGGGATCGGCTCCTCCTCGGACGGCAAGGGCTCGGCCGTCTACGCCCCGGTCTCCACCGGACAGGCGCGGGCCCTGCGACGGGCCTACGAACAGGCGGGCTACGGCCCGGAAACCGTGGAACTGGTCGAAGGCCACGGCACCGGCACCCTCGCCGGGGACGCCGCGGAGTTCGGCGGGCTCGCCCAGGTCTTCGGGGAGGCCGGCCGTAAGGACACGGGGTGGTGCGCGCTCGGGTCGGTCAAGTCGCAGATCGGGCACACCAAAGCCGCCGCCGGGGCGGTCGGCCTGCTCAAGGCCGTCCTCGCCCTGCGCCACCGGACGTATCCGCCCACCATCAAAGTGGACCGCCCCAACCCCCAACTGCCCCTGGCCGGCAGCCCCTTCTACCTCAACACCGAACTACGGCCCTGGGTGCACGCCCCGGGCACGCCCCGCCGCGCGTCCGTCTCCAGTTTCGGCTTCGGCGGCAGCAACTTCCACGCCACGGTCGAGGAGTACGCGCCCGAGGACGGCCCGCGCAGCCCCGCGCCACGGGTGCGCACCGCACGGACGGAGCTGTTCCTGTGCTCCGCCCCGAGCGCCGCGGAGGTCGCCGACCGGCTCCGGACGGCCGCCGCGGCCACCGACGCCCCGGCCGCCCTCGCCCACCGGTCCCAGCGGGAGTTCCGGTCCGACGCTCCGTACCGCCTCATGGTGACCGCCCCGGACGGCGCCGAACTGCGCCGCAGGCTGCTGGCCGCCGCCGAACGCGTCTGCGCCGCACCCCGGCAGTCCTTCCACCTCCCCGACGGCACCCGCTACGCCTGCACCCCCGCGCGAACGGCGCCGACGGCCTTCCTCTTCTCCGGGCAGGGCAGCCAGTACGTGGGCATGGGCGCCGGCCTGGCACTGGACTGCCCCATCGCGATGGACACCTGGGACTCCCTCGCCGACTGGCGCCCCGAGGGAGCGGAACCACTGCACCGCGTGGTCTTCCCGCCGCCCGCGCACACCGAGCGGGAGCGGGACGCGCAGCGCGACCGGCTCACGGCCACCGAGTGGGCACAGCCCGCCCTCGCCGCCCAGTGCCTCGCCCAGCTGGCGGTCCTGGCCGAGACCGGCGTACGACCCGACTGCGCCGCCGGACACAGCTTCGGCGAACTGGTCGCCCTGCACACCGCCGGTGTCCTCACCGCGACGGAGCTGCTGTCCCTGGCCCGCTCCCGCGGCGAACTGCTCCGCGACGCGGCCACCGCCCCCGGCGGGATGACGGCCGTGCAGTGCGGCCACTCACAGGCCCGTGCGGTGCTCGACCGGCACCGGCTGCCCGAGGTGTGGCTCGCCAACGACAACGCCCCGGACCAGGTCGTCGTCTCCGGCACGCTCGACGGACTCGCCCGGGCGGAGCGGGCCTTCGGCGCCGCCGGGATCAGCGTGCGCCGACTGGTCACCGCCGGGGCCTTCCACACCCCGCTGGTGGCGACCGCCGTGCCGCGCTTTCGCGAGGTACTGGCACAGACCCCTCTGCGGGCGCCGCGGCTCGACGTGTACTCCAACGCCCGCGCCGACGTCTACCCGGCGGACACCGAGGTCATCGCGGACCGGCTGGCCGAACACCTGGTGTCGCCGGTGCGCTTCACCGAACAGATCGACGCCCTGTACGCCCGAGGAGTGCGCACGTTCGTGGAGATCGGGGCGGGCGGCGTGCTGACCGGCCTGGTCGGGCGGATCCTCGGCGACCGTGAGCACCTCGCCGTCTGTCTGGACCGGCCCGGCGAGAACGGCTTCACCACCCTCCAGACGGCGCTGGGAGCACTCGCCGTGCACGGCGTGCCGGTCGACTTCGGCCCGCTGTGGCGCGACGTCCGGCCGCCGGCCGACTCCCCTGCCGGACGCGAACAGAAACCGGAAAGGACCAAGAAGAGCATGACCGTGCAGATCACGGGGGCCAATTACCCCCCGCAGGCCCCGGCTGTCCCGGCGGTCCAGGCCGCCGCCCCGCCCGCGG
Organism: Streptomyces sp. NPDC031474; assembly: GCF_055581185.1. Classification (NCBI taxonomy): domain Bacteria; kingdom Bacillati; phylum Actinomycetota; class Actinomycetes; order Kitasatosporales; family Streptomycetaceae; genus Streptomyces; species Streptomyces sp. NPDC031474. The sequence continues at coordinate 139,452 of NZ_JBVIJX010000002.1, read as the reverse complement.
CCTGGACCGACCCGATGAGGGAAGCGCAGCGGCGGCTGGCGGAGTCGACCGCCGCCCTCCAGCAGGCGGTCGCGGGTTGCCTGCAGGCGCTGGAGGCGGCAACGGCCGTCCAGTACGCCCTCCAGCAGGGGCAGCCCGGCACGGCCTGGACACCCCCACCGCCCGCCCCCGGTCCGTGGTCGCCCCCCGGCCCGCCCGCATGGATGCCGGGGCCCTCCGGGTGGGTGCCCGGCCCGTCCACGTGGACACCGTGGGCGCCCGCGCAGGCCTGGCCGCCCCCGCCCGTCACCACGCCCTGGCCCCCCGCTCCCGCGCAGGCTCCGGCACCCGTCACGTGGCCGCCACAGCCCGCCGATGTCGCCTGGTCGCAGGCGCCCGCTCCCGCCGCCCCACCGATGGGGTCCGTTCCGTCGGGGCCCGCTACCCCGGTGGCACCCGCCGTGGTGGCCGCCGTCCCCGCGGCCGCACCCGAGACCATGCGCCCGGCGCCCGTGGCCTGGTCGCAGGCGCCCGCTCCCGCCGCCCCACCGACGGGGTCCGTCTCCCCCGGGCCCACTACCCCGGTGGCACCCGCCGTGGTGGCCGCCGTCCCCGCGGCCGCACCCGAGACCATGCGCCCGGCGCCCGTGGCCTGGTCGCAGGCGCCCGCTG
>NZ_JBVIJX010000002.1:0-138703 GCF_055581185.1 Streptomyces sp. NPDC031474 | reverse complement strand
CCCCGCCGCCCCACCGATGGGGTCCGTTCCGTCGGGGCCCGCTACCCCGGTGGCACCCACCGCAGGCACCGCCGCCCCCGCCGCCACACCAGAGACCATGCACCCGGCACCCCAGGTCATGATGCCGCCACCCGCCGCGGCGGACACCCCGCCGATCCCGGCACCGACCTCTCCGCCTCTCCCGGACACTCTGGCCGCCGCCCCCGCTCCCGCCCCCGAAGCCGACACCCGCGCCGTCTTCCTCGGCGCCGTCGCGGAACTCACCGGCTACCCCATGGACGTCCTCAATGAGGAGATGGACATGGAGACGGACCTGGGCATCGACTCGATCAAGCGGGTACAGATCCTTGCCGCGATCCGCAAGGCGATTCCCTCCCTCCCGCCGCTCGACCCGGGCGAGGTGATCAAGCTGCGTACGCTCGGCCAGGTCCGGGAGGCACTGGACCAGGTCACCGGCGCCGGGCAGCTGCCGTCGTTACAGGGCCCGGCCGACGGCTTCGCGCCGTCGGTCTCCGGCGGCCTCGCACGGCTCGTCGTGCACGTCAGCCCCGCTCCCGCACCGGGGCTGGTGCTGCCCGGCCTGTCCGGCGGGCCGGTACTCATCACCGATGACGGCGGAGGCGTCGCCGAGGAACTCGCCGCCGAACTGAGGCGTCAGGGACTGACCGCCGACCGGGTCCGCGGGGAACTCCCCCCGGACGCCAGGGCCGTGGTCTGCCTGGAGGGGCTGCGCCCCGCGTCCGAGGCCCGGCAGGCGGCCGAGGCCGCCTTCCGTACCGCGCGGGCCGTCGCCCCCCGACTGGCGTCGGACGGCGGCGTCCTCGTCACCGTCCAGGACACCGGAGGCGATTTCGGACTGAGCGGCCGCAGCGGCGACCGGGCCGACCTGGGCGGCATCGCGGGCCTCGCCCGGACCGCCGCCTGCGAGTGGCCGCACGCGACGGTCAAGGCGATCGACGTCGACCGCGGCGGCCGTCCGGCGGCCGAGGTCGCCAGGGCCCTCGCCGCCGAGCTGATGCACGGCGGCGCCCAGACCGACGTCGGGCTGCGCGCCGACGGCGGCCGGGTACGGCTCGGACGGCGTCCCGGCAGCCTCCCGGCCGTCCCGGACACGGAGCCGGCCGCATGCCAGGCCGAGCACCTCGTGGTCACCGGAGGCGGCCGGGGGATCACCGCCGCGTGCCTCGTCGAACTGGCCCGTGCCCGCAGCCCCCGTCTGCTCCTGCTGGGCCGCACCACGCTCGCCGACGAGCCCGCCTGGCTGCGCGACGCGGCCGGTGAAGCGGCGGTCAAGCAGGCCCTGCTGGCGCACGGCGGGCCGGCTCCCGACCGCCCGCCGCCCCTGGCCGAGGTGGGGGCCCGCGCCCGCCAGGTACTCGCGGCCCGCGAGGTACGCGACACCGTGCACCGACTGGAGCAGGCCGGAGCCCAGGTCCGCTACGAGGCCGTGGACGGCCGCGATGCCACTGGCGTACGGGCCGCGCTGGCCCGGGCACGGGCGGACTGGGGACCGGTGACTGGCGTCGTGCACGGCGCCGGGGTACTCGCGGACCGTCCGATCGCGCAGAAGACGGACGTGGAGTTCGCCGCCGTCTACGACACCAAGGTGCAGACACTGCGCGTCCTGCTGGACGCCGTCGCCCAGGACCCGCTCCGCCTGCTGTGTGTGTTCTCCTCCGTCGTCGCCCACACCGGGAACACCGGCCAGTGCGACTACGCCATGGCCAACGAGACACTTCACCACCTCGTCTCCGCCGCCCGCGCGGCGCGGCCCGGACTGCGGGCCACGGCGCTCGGCTGGGGCCCATGGCGGGGCGGCATGGTCGGCGCCGCTCTCTCGCGGCACTTCGAGGAGGCGGGCGTACCGCTCATCGACCCGGCGACGGGGACCGGCGCCTTCACCGCCGAACTGACCGCCGGACCCGGAGGGCCGGCGCAGCACGCGGACCGGCTCCTGCTGGTGCCGGACGCGGACCGCATCACGCTCCCCGCGCCGGCCACCCCGGCGGCCGGGACGCCGCAGACCCTCCGGGAGCGTCATCTCGCGGACGTCATGGTGCCGCGCAGCGGATTCCCCTACACCGAGGACCACGTCGTGCGGGGCACTCCGGTGCTGCCGCTGGCCTGTGCCGTGGAGTACCTTGCCAGGGCCGCCGCCGAGCAGCCGGGAACGTCCGGCGGACTGGTCCTGCGCGGGCTGACCGTGCTGAACGGCCTCGTATTCGACCCGTCCGACGACCGGCCGTACCCGCTCCGGGTGCGCGGCAGCCGCGCCGAGGACGGCCTGCGCCTGACGCTGGAGGCGGTGACCGGCCGCCCGCACTACCGGGCCGTGGCCACGGACCGGCTCCCGCCCCCCGCGCCCGCATCCGCGCCCCCGCCGGACGGCACCGGCCTGCCGTCCTGCGGAATCTACGACGGTGAAGTGCTGTTCCACGGCCCCCGCTACCGCGTGCTCCGCGCCGTCGAGGCCCTCGGCCCCGGCGGTGCCAGGGCCGTACTGGACGGTCTCGAAGCCCTCGGCTGGGATCTGCGACCGCCCTGGGCCACCGACCCGGCGGCCGTGGACGGCGTACTCCAGCTCGCGGTCCTGTGGGCCCGGTGCGTGCTCGGCCGGGCCACCCTGCCCATGGGCGTCGGCGAGGTGCGCCTGCACCGCGCCGGCGCCCTCGGCCGGGACCTGCTGGCCGTCGTCACCCCGGGCCCGGTGGCGGACGAGCAGGCGGAGTGCGACGTACGGCTGTCCGACCCACGGGGTGTGACCGTGGCCGAGTTGTCCGGCGTGCAGTTGGTGGCACGCCCCAGCCGAAAGTGAGCCTTGTGATGCCGGTACCACACCCGCCGACGGTCCCGGCCGACCGGGTGACGTGGGCCGACGGCGAACCGGGCGCCGCGCCCGGGGCCGTCATGCGGTCCGAGACGGACATCGCCCGTGGCCGCTGGTACCTCGACCCGGCCGGACGCGTGTGTGCGGGCGCTCTGCTGGCGGCCGGACAGGGGAACCGCCCGCCGGCAGGCCCGTCCGGTGCGGAACCGGAGGCCCCGGCCGGACGGTCGTACCGCCTGCTCGACTGCGCGCTGACCTTCCAGGGACCGCTCCCCGTGCCCGGGCAGACCCTGCGCTGCGAGACCCGGGTGGAGGACCGTGCCGAGCACGCCGGGGTCCCGCTGCTCTCCTTCCGCTCCGACGTTCGCGTCGACGGCGAACTCCGGCTCAGCGTCCGCGGCGGACAGGCCGGGCTCTTCACCGAGCGCGAACTCGCCGACGCGAAGGGTGTGTTGTGGACACCGGAGAAACACGTGGCCCGCCCGTCCGGCCCCTTCCGGCTCCCGCCCACGGTCTGCCCCTCCACTTCCTTCACCGCCGCCCAGGTGCGCGCCTTCGCACAGGGGCGGCCGGCCGAGTGCTTCGGAGCGGGCTGGGAGCGGGCCGCCGCCCACGTCCGCAGTCCGCGCCTCACCACGGCGCGAGGGCTGCTCTTCGAGGAGGTCACCGCCTTCGACCCGACGGGCGGACCGCTGGGCCGGGGCTACCTGCGGGCACGGCTGAACCTCACACCCGACCAGTGGTTCTTCGCGGGTGGCGACCCCGGCGACCCGCACCTGCCGTCCTTCCTCCTGCTCGAAGGCTGTCTCCAGGCGCTCGCCTTCCATCAGGCCGCCCTGGGTACGACCGTCGACCGTGACGGCTGGCGTTTCGAACCGGCGCGGGGCGAACGGCAGTCCGTGTGCCTGCGCGCGCAGGCCACCCCCCGCAGCCGGGTCCTGGTCTACGAAGTGTTCGTCACCGCCGTGTGCCCCGGTCCCGTGCCCCGGATCCGGGCGGACGTGCTGTGCCGGGTGGACGGCGTGAACGCGTGCGCGGTGACAGGACTGGCACTCGGCCTGGTGCAGGACTGGCCCCTCGACGACCGGGAGCACACCGGGTCCGCGCCGCACGGCGGTACTGCCCCTGATCCGCGCGCCGCCGTGGTCGACGGGCTGGCCCTGGACCGCCGGAGCATGCTCGCCCACGCCCGCGGACGCTACCGGGACGCGCTCGGCCCGGAGTTCGGCGCGCTGGACACGCCGGTGCGGGCGCTGCGGGTCCCCGCGCCGCCGTTCCTGTTCATGACCCGCGTCCGCGCCCTCGGAGCCGCGAAGGCACGGCTGCGCCAGGGCAGTTGGGTGGAGGCGGAGTACGACGTCCCGGGCGGGCCGTGGCTCGGCGGCCACGACGGAGCCGACGGTGCCCCGCCCCGGCCGTCCATGGCCGCGCTGATGGAGATCGGCCTGCAACCCTGCGGCTGGCTCGCCCAGTACAGCGGCTGCTGCCTCGGCCGCGACGCGGACCTGCTCTTCCGTAACCTGGACGGGCGGACCAGGGCGCTGCGCACCGAAGGGCTCGCCCCGCGCCGGGTCCGCACCCGGGCCACGCTCACCGACTGGGCGGACGACGGCACCGTGCTCCTGCTCTTCTTCGACGTCGAATGCCGAGCCGACGACGACGCAGACGACGCCGAACCGTTCTTCGCCTTCACCACCAGCTTCGGGTTCTTTCCGCCGTCCGCGTTCGAAGGGCAGACCGGGCTGCCCCCGTCCGAGGCGGAACAGCGGCGCCGGGACGATCCGGGCACCCGCGCCGTGGACTTCTCCGGCCGGCCGGAGAAGTTCTTCACCGGGCCGCTGCGGCTGCCCGACTCCGACCTGCTGGTGCTCGACCGCATCACCGGCTACCGGCCTCCGAACGGCGACGGGCCCGGCCGGATCCGCGCCGAGGCGGAGATCCGGCCGGACGCCTGGTTCTTCAAGGCCCACTTCTTCCAGGACCCCGTGCAGCCCGGATCACTCGGCGTCGAAGCCATGTACCAGGCGCTCCAGGCCTACGCCATCGAGCGGGACCTGGCGGCGGGGCCGCGGGCACCTCGCTGCGAGCCGACGTCCGCCGACGTTCCCTTGGTGTGGCGGTACCGGGGGCAGGTGGTCCCGTCGCACCGGCTCGTCACCGTGGAACTGGAGATCACCGCCGAGCGGGAAGACGCGCACGGCCACCGTCTGGAGGCCCGGGGGACGCTGTGGGCGGACGACACCCTCATCTACCGCGTGGAGGGCCTGGCCGTGCGGATCACCACCGAAGCGGCACGCCCCACGGCCGTCACGCCCACGGCCGTCACGCCCACGGGCGGGCATCTCGCCGAAGAACTCCTCGACCCGGCGCGCGACACCTGGCTCGCGGACCACTGCCCCGCCCTGACCACCCCGAGCGTGCCGATGATGCATGTGGTGCGGATGGTGGCGGAGGCCGCCGAACGCGCCACCGGCAGGCGACCGGGCCGTATCCGTGACCTGACGGTCCGCCGCTGGATCGTGGCCGACGCCCCGGTCCGCTACGGCACCGCGGTCCGCCGCGGCGAGCGCGGCACGGGGGTGGACCTCCTGCTCTTCCCGGCGGACGACGGGACCGGCGGCCCCGCTCTCGTCGGCGAACCCACTCTTGTCGCGAGCGGAACGGCGGAGCCGGGAGACCCGGAACCGGCCGCACCTCTGCCTCCCCTCACAGGTGCCCGCCCGGTTGCCCACCTGCCGTACGAGGGCGACGCCCCTCTTGTCTTCCACGGGCCTGCCTTCCACTACCTGCGCGGCATGCGGATCGGTGACCGCGGCGCCAGTGGCGTGATCGACCCCCGGCGGGGCTCCGTGCCCACGGCAGCCCACCATTCCGGCCTGCTGGACGCGGCGCTGCACATCGTCCCCCACCACGCCCTGTGGACCTGGGACGAGACGCTTCCGCGCGAGGTGTTCGCCTACCCCTACCGGCTGGACACCCTCGATCTGTACGAGCCGCTGCTCGGCACCGGGCCGCTGCGTGTGGAGGCCCGGCTCCTCGACAGTGACGACCTGCCCGCCGGCAGTTTCGTCCGCGTCGGCCTGCAATTGTTCCGGCGCCGGGCCATGGTCGCCGACATCCGGCTCACCGACGCTCTGGTGCCGCTGGGCCTCGTCGGTCCCCCCGACCATCCGGCACGGATGGCGTTCCTGCGTGACCGCGTCTACGCGGCGGGCCTCGGGGTGAGCCGCACGACCTCGCTGGGCGTCACCCACCTGACCGCGGCCGACGCCCAGCGCGCCGACTGGTATCCCGGCCTGGTCGACAGCCTCTACCGGCTCCCCGAGGAGGGCCCCGACCACCCCCTGCGGCTGGCCAACATCGCCGTACGCGACCACGTCGGCCGCCTGCTGCGCACCCACCCCTGCGGGATCGAGACGTCCCCCGACCTGAACCGGGCCTGGGCGGTGGGCCGCCCCCGGGAGGTCGTCAGAGTGTGGGTACGCGCCGAGGGACCGTCCGTCGCGGTGGGCACCCTGGCGGGTCCCGGTCCATTTTTTTCGAATACTCCGAACTGAAGGAGAGGGGAAATGAAGAACGTGGTCGGATTGCTTTCTCGCTTCCGCGCTCGCGTGGTTCTGGCCGTCGCCGCCCTGTGCGTCCTGCTCTCCGGACTGATCGGAGCGCTGACGTCGGACCGGCTGGTGGCCGGCGGGATGTACCCGCCGTCAGCCGCCTCGGTCCGGGCGGAACGCGTGCTCGGCACGAAGTTCCAGGCCGGCAATCCCGACGTACTTCTGCTCGTCGAACCCCGGGACGGAAAACAGTCGGTCGACGCACCGGCCGTCGCGGCGGCGGGCCGGGAGTTGACCGGGGTCGTGCGGCGCGCGGCGCCGGTCGACTACGTCTCCTCGTTCTGGGACGGAAATCCGGCCATGCGCGCCCGAGACGGCCGCAGCGCCGTGACCGCCGTGAAATTCCGGGGCGATGAGGAAGAGGTCAACAAGGCGGTGGAACGGCTGTTGCCGACCGTCCTCGGCCGGCACGGTCACATCACCGTGGCGGCTGCCGGATCCTCCGCGGTTCTTGACGCATTGCAGGCACAAAGCAAGCGTGATCTGGTCCGCGCCGAGTTGCTGACCGCCCCGTTGGTGTTGCTGCTGCTGATCGTCGTCTTCCGCAGCTTTCTGGCGGCGTTGCTGCCTGTCCTGGTCGGCGTGGTGTCCGTGACGATGACCTCGGCGCTGCTCGGCATGCTGGCCACGGTCACGCCCGTCAGCGTCTTCGCACTCAATATCGGCAGCGCCCTCGGCTTCGGACTGGCCGTCGACTACAGCCTGTTCATGGTGACGCGCTTCCGGAGCGAGTTGGACTCCGGTGCGGAGACGGCGGCGGCACTGGGCAGGACGATGGCCACGGCGGGTCGGACCGTCGCGTATTCGGCGGTGGCGGTCTCCATGTCCCTGGCCGCGCTGCTGGTCTTCCCGACCATGTTCCTGAGGACCGTGGCCTGCGGTGGCATCATCGTGACGCTGCTGTCCGCGCTGGCCACCGGGACGGTCCTCCCCGCCGCGCTCGCCTTGCTGGGCCGTCGGCTGCGTACCGCGGCCGCGTCCCGTGACCGCGAGGCCAAGGGGCTGGTCAGCAAGTCCACAACTCTGATCTGGTCCTCCAGTGCCCGGCTCGTACGGCGGGCTCCGGCGCTGGTGGCCGTCGCGGTGACGGTCTTCCTGGTGACCCTGGCCGCCCCCTTCCCAGGCGTGTCCTTCGACTTCCCGGACGACCGGGCACTGCCCGCCGGGACCGCGGTGAGGGCGGCCTCCGACCGCGTACGCGCGGATTTCCCGCAGTTGTATGCGCCACAGATCGCGGTGGTGCTCCCCGGCGCGGCGGACGGGCGGCGGGCAGTGTCCGACACCGGCGACTACGCGCGCGCCCTCTCCCGCGTCCCGGGAGTGCGCGGGGTCGAGGGTGTGACCGGTACCTACACGCCGGCCGGCAGGCAGGCGTCGGCTCCGTCCGCCTCGCGCGCCTTCACCAACGGCTCCGACACCTGGCTCAGGATCACACTGACCGGCGACCGGTCCGACACCGACCAGGCCCTGCGCACGCTGGAAGCCGTGCGGGACGTGCATGCGCCCGTACCGCCGCTGATGGGTGGCAGTGTCGCTGTGCTCCAGGACACCACGGCCGCGCTCACCGATCGGCTGCCGATCGCTGTGCTGTGGGTGGCCGTGTCCATGTTCGTGCTGCTGTTCGCCTTCACCGGCAGTGTCCTGGTACCGCTCAAAGCGCTTCTGCTGACCGGACTGAGCATGACCGCGGCCCTCGGCACGATGGTCTTCATCTTCCAGGACGGCCATCTGCACGGCCTCGTAGGCTCGTTCACCCCTGTCGGCACCACCGACATCATGATGCCGATCCTGGTGATTGCCATCGCCTTCGGGCTCTCCATGGACTACGAGGTGTTCCTTCTCTCCGCGTTCCGGGAGAGTTACCTCGCCCTGGGGGACAACTCCGCCGCCATCGAGGCCGCGGTGCGACGCACCGCTCCCCTCATCACCTCGGCCGCCACTCTGATCATCGTCGTCTTCCTGGGTCAGGCGTCGTCGCCGGTCGTCCCGCTGAAGATCGTCGGCGTCGGCATGGTCGTCACCATCCTGCTCGACGTCACCGTGATCCGTATCCTGCTGGCCCCTGCCCTCATGCACCTGGCCGGCCGTACCAACTGGTGGGCGCCCGCCCCACTGGCCCGCCTGCACGCCCGCTACGGGCTCGCCGAAACCTGACCGGCACAGCACTGTCGGGCCTGCGACCACCCGCACGGTCACACCCGTGCGTGCCGACTTCACGGCCCTGGACACCGAAGACACCGCCAGGCATGGGTGTGACGCCCTGTGCAGTTGCCCGGGTCGCCGGAGGCCGGCTGCGACTCGCCGAGCACGCCGGCCGCCGAGACCGCTCGTACACGCGATGCGTCAGCGCATGTCCGCCGCATTGAGCCGTCGGGCGTACCCGCCTGTGACACCAACTGGTCGAAGACGTGCATGATCCGCTCGCGGGGTGAACGGTTGTCGTCGGCCGCGGGCACGCCGATGCCGACACCGTCTCGGTAGGTGAGCGTGGCCACTGCCTCCAGCAGCCGCTCTCGGAGACGCCCTGCCTCCCTTCGCCGATCTGTGCCGTGAGAGCACCGATCAGCGCAGGTAGCAGGGCATTCCTCACTCGCCACTCGTTGTGATCGACCGAGCGCGCCTGCCTGGTGGAGTCGGGCTCAGTGGGCGATCACGGGCTCGCCCTCCGACGGTGCCAGAGGTGCGTTCGGTATCAGGAGCGCCGAAAGGACGGCGCCGACCACGAAGAACCCGGCGCCCCAGGCCAGGGTGGCCGTGTAGCCCTCGACCCCGGCCTGCGCCGCGGTCAGCGCGCCGGGCTTGTGCGAGGACAGGTAGTCGGTCGCGGCCGATGAGGCGACGGTGGTCAGCAGCGCCGTGCTGATCGAGCCGCCTATCTGCTGGCCGGTGTTGATCAGTGCCGAGGCGACACCGGAATCCTCGTGATGGATGCCCGCGGTCGCACCCTGGAACGCGGTGGTCATCACCCCGCCGAGGCCGAGACCCAGCAGGATCATGCCGGGCATGATGTGGGCGGCGTAGGTGCTGTCCAGCTCGAGCCTGTTCAGCAGGGCCATCCCGGCTGCGGCGACCAGGAAGCCGGCGCTGACCACGATCTTCGGACCGACCCGGGGCAGCAGCAGCGAAGGCGCCGTGGTCGACGCGGCGACGATGCCCGCGACCATCGGCAGGAACGCCAGTCCGGTCTTGATCGGCGAGTAGCCGATGCTGGCCTCCAGGTAATAGGTCAGGAACAGGAAGATCGAGAACATCCCCATGCCGATGACGAACACGGCCAGGAACGAACCGCCGCGGGTGCGGTCCAGCACGAGGCGCAGCGGCAGCAGCGGATGCGCGACCCTGGCCTCCAGCCACACGAACACCGCGAGCAGCACCACGCCGGCGATCACCGAGCCGAGGGCGACCGGGTCGGTCCAGCTGGTGGATTCGACGTGCGCGAACCCGTAGACGATGGCGAACAGTGCCGCGCTCACCACGACGGTGCCGGGGATGTCGAGTTTGGGCCACTCGGTGACCGCGGGCTTGGCCAGCAGCAGCACCGCACCGACCAGCGCCACGGCCGCGAAAATGACGTTCACGTACATCACCCAGCGCCACGACGCCCATTCGGTGAGCATGCCGCCGAGCAGCAGCCCGACCGCGCCGCCCGCACCGGCCAGCGCACTGAAGATGCCGAACGCCTTCGGCCTCTCGGCCGGGTCGGTGAAGGTCACGCTGAGCAGGGAGAGTGCCGCAGGCGCGAGCAGCGCGGCGAAGAGGCCCTGGGCCACCCTTGCCGTGACGAGGATGTCGAAGCTGGTGGCCGCGCCGCCGAGGACGGACGCGCCCGCGAAACCGATCAGACCGGTCACAAAGGTGGTGCGCCGGCCGAACAGGTCGCCGAGCCGGCCACCGAACAGCAGCAGGCTGCCGAAGGCCAGGGCGTAACCCGTGATGACCCACTGCCGGCTGCCGTCGCTGAAACCGAGGTCATGCTGGGCTGCGGGCAGCGCGATGTTCACGACGGTCGCATCGAGCGTGACCATGAGCTGCGCCGTGCCCAGCACGACAAGCACCCACCAGCGCACGGCGTGCGAGCCGCGACGGCCCGAGTCTGTTTTCCCGGAGGCGGGCGCCCCACGGTCGATCGTGGTACTCACTTTTCCCCTTAGCTGCTGCCGGCATAGATCGACCACCGGTTGGAAACCGATCTGTTTCCACTCAGGAAAACAGATCGGTTTCCGCAGTGCAAGTGAACATGTCGCGAGCGGTGCACCGACCGTCGAACTGCTCGCACTCAGCGCTTGCGTCGGGAAACCGATCGGTTTACTGTGGTGGAAACCGATGAGTTTCTCACTCTGTGGAGGCAGTCATGACCGCTTTGAAGGACGCAAACGTCTTCGTCACCGGCGGCAGCCGGGGCATCGGCAAGGCCCTGGTCGAGGAGCTCTACGCACGCGGCGCCCGCAAGGTCTACGCCACGGCCCGCGACCCGCGCAGCGTGACGCACCCCGACGCCGTTCCCGTGGCGCTGGAAGTCACCGACCCGGCCTCCGTGGCGGCCGCCGCCGCACAGGCGCAGGATGTCACCGTACTGATCAACAACGCGGGCGCCTCGGTCGGCGCGTCCTTCCTCGACTCGCCGGTCGACGACGTGCGCCGGGAGTTCGAGACCAACTTCTACGGCCCGCTGCTTCTCGCCCGCGCCTTCGTGCCCGTCATCGAGCGCAACGGCGGGGGCCACCTCCTCAACGTGCACTCCGTGCTCTCCTGGATCGCCCTCGGCGGCTCCTACAGCGCTTCCAAGGCCGCCCTGTGGTCGCAGACCAACTCCCTGCGCCTGGAGCTTCAGCCCCGCGGCATCGCCGTCACCGGACTGCACGTGGGGTACGTGGACACGGACCTCGCGGCCGGCGTCGACGCACCGAAGTCCGACCCTCGTGACGTCGCCGCACTCGCCCTCGACGGCATCGAGACGGGCGCGTACGAGGTGCTCGCCGACGACATCTCGCGCCAGGTGAAGGCGGGCCTCGCCGACGACCTCACCGCCCTGTACGCCCAGTTGGCCAAGTAACACGTAGGACAAGGAGCCGACGAGATGCCCGTCCACGAGCCACGTCCCACGATCCACATCCCGGGGACCAGCAGCCACACCATCGCCCCGCGCCCGGGCCACGACAGTCACGAGGGAACGCTGCGCTACCTCAAGGCGGGCACCGGCGCTCCCCTGGTCCTGCTGCACACCGTGCGCACCCAGGCCGAGCACTACCGCACCCTCATCCCGCTCATCGCGGACCAGTACACCGTGTACGCCCTCGATCTGCCCGGGATGGGGTACTCCGAGATCGTGCCCGGTGCGTCCTATGACGAGCCGGCCATGCGCGCGGGCGTCGAGCGGCTTCTCACCGAACTCGACCTCCACGACGTCACGTTGGTCGGGGAGTCCATGGGAGCGGTGCTCGCCCTGACCACCGCGGCCGATCTGCCGGAGCGCGTCCGGCGCGTCGTCGCGGTCAACACGTACGACTTCCGCGACGGAATCGCCCGGTCCGGCCTCCTCGCGCGTCTGATCGTCGGCGGTGTGCTCGCTCCGGGGGTGGGCCCGGTGGTCGCCGGGGTGGAGCCCAAGCCGATCCTCCGCAGGGTCCTGCGGGGCGGCCTGGGCGACAAGAGGGCGCTGCGGGAGGACTACGTGGACGAACTCCTCCAGGTGGGCAGCCGACCCGGCTACCCGACCGTCGCCCGGGCCGTGTACCAGAGCCTGCCCAGCCTCATCGCGGCCCGCTCGCGCTATACCGACGTCAAGGCCCCCGTGCACCTCGTCTACGGCGAGAAGGACTGGTCCCGGCCCTCGGACCGGGAAGCCAACAAGAAACTGCTGTCCGCCGCCGACTTCACCCAGGTCCCGAACGCGGGCCACTTCATCGCCCTGGAACGCCCCGACGTGCTCGCCGACCTGCTGACCGCGCTGGCGTGACTGCCCCGAGCGTGCCATGACCGCCCCCGTCCGCGTGCAGTGCGGGCGGGGGACCAGGTTCGACCCTGTCACGTGACGGCGTCGTGGCACGCAAAGGAGCGGAACATGGGCGCCTCACGGTCTTCACGCAGGCTGCGCGCCGGTGTTGATCTGCTGGGTGAGCTTGAGCAGCTCTTCGACGTGATAGATCTCGGTGATCTTGCCGTCGACAACGCGCATGATGTCCTGGCCGTTGATATCGACCGGGTTGCCGCTGGCGGCGAACCCGAAGGCGTCTCCGGTGCGGGTCGCGGTCGTCTGCCAGTGGAGGACCACCCAGCCGCCGGGAAGCTCCTGCTGGAACAGAATCCGGTGCTATGTGTCGGTGAATCCGTCACGGACCGCGGCGATCGATGCTCGCATGCCGTCGATTCCGGAGGCGGCGTCAGAAAGCGGGGTTATGGTCGATCACATCCTGGGCGAATATCACAACGTGCCCGTCCTGAAATCAGCACTGCTCTTGAGGACCGCAGAGTCCACATTCCGGTTCGCCGGCTGGACCCTCTCCCAGAGACCCCCCTTGCCGAGTTCCCCGCCCACCTGGTCTTCTCGGCGGAACCATTCCTCGGCGCTCCGGATCCTGTGGGGGTGGATTTCGTCGAGCAGAGCATAGTCCCTGGTGATGATTCCGTGCTTCCACACATTCCAGAAGCCCGTGAAATTGTCGCGGAAGCTCATGGTGCTTTTGTCATTGGGGTCGGCATTGTATCCGGCAGGGTGATCGGCAAGCCCCTTGAGGTCCGGTCCGTTCCAATAGGTGTCCAGGTCGGTGTCGACGTACCGTGCCGGATGCCCGGTGACCTTCTGGAACGCGGCAGCCATATCGGCATAGGTCATGTGCTCGATGGCGACTTCGAGGTCCATGCCATTGGCCCGCTCCGGATGGTCGAAGAGCCAGCGGACATAGAATCCGCAATCTTCGAGAGCCACGTGAGGCACGGCTCCCTCGCCGAGCGGGACCCGCCACGTGACGACACCGTCTTCGACGGTGGGCGTCATGGGGGTGAGCGGTGAGATCACCATCTCGATGTAGGGCCCTGACGTGAAGACCGCTGCCCCCATCCGGTCCCTGTTCCTTTCATTCTGGAACAGTACCCATTCGGCCATACGGCCTTTGCCGTCATAGTGGCCGGTACGGAACCTGGAGTCGTAACCTGCCTTCTTGAGGGCGTAGTCGAGGTTTCCGTAGACGAAGAACTTGATTCCTTCTTCGATCGCTATCTCGTAAGTGCGGATGGCCCAGTAGGTCTCGGCTTTCTCGCCGGTGTTGAACCCGTCGATGTTGACGAACGCCCCGCCACAGCCGCGAAATCCTTCCCGCAGCACGTCCTCGTCGGCGAATGAACCTTCGAGAAGGGTGACGTTGCCGAGCGCGAGAAGGGCCTGGGCCCGGGCGGAGGTGACGTCCCGAGTAAGGACCCGGACCGAATACTTCTTGTCGGCGACAAGGGCGCGGACGATGGGCATCCCTTGAGCCCCCGTCCCGCCAATCATGAAGATGGTGGAGGTGGCATGAGAGGACATGGATTTGACTCCAGACACATCAGAAACCGATCGGTTTCTCACACGGTACACCGATCGGTTTCTATGCGGCAAGCGCGCGGGCCGGATCGCCGCAGGGGCCCGGAATGTGTACAGCTGTGGTTTCAGCCTCGGTGCTCTGTCCGCGAGTGCGCGGTCGCCACACGCACACCGCGGTCCGCCGGGCCGAGCACGTGTACGTTGCCGACCTGGTCTTCCGGTCACGGGTCTGGGAGGCACCGCCGCCTCCCAGACCAAGGTGACACAGGACACGACGGGCGATGCGGACGGCCGAGGCCTCTTCGACGACTCCGGGGCCTTCCGAACGCCGACCAATGAGGACTTCACGGCCGTACTGACCAACGGTCTGGTCGCAGCGACGCCAACGTCCTGCTGAATCCCTATCGCTACACCGAGCAGGCGCGCGGCGACCTGCTGCGCGCGCTCGGCCGCCCTGGAAGAACCGGCTGCGGGTGCCACACCAGGCCCTCGAGGAGTTCCGGCGAAACCGTGAGAGCACCCTCAGGGACGCCCGATCGTCCGGCTCGCAAGCAGCCGAGGACATGGCCCACCCTGGTGCCGAACAGGGGGCGCGTGGCCATGTAGAACGAGTAGTACAGTGGGCGAATGAGTGACGGCGTGGAGGTCCCGCTGAGGGAGCTCAACCAGCAGACATCGCGTGTCCTGGCCCGCGTGGCGGCCGGGGAGACAGTGACCATCACCAAGGACGGCGTCCCGATAGGAGACATCGTGCCCCGGGGTGTGCTGACGGGCAGACCCGCGTACCCGTTCCGCACCGATCCCATGGGCGACCTGGACATCCCGGACCTTGGCGGCCCCGTGCTCGACGACGAGGAGATCGAGGCGACGCTACGGGGTATGGGCGAAGACGCGGGCCGGGAAGACCGATGACTGACATCCCGGTCGCCATCGCCGACACCAACGCCCTGTACCGACTGTTCACGCCGAAGGACCCCCGCCACTCCGCTCACCGGGAAGCTCTCGCACGAACGGGGCACCTCGTGGTGTCACCCATGGTGCTCACCGAACTGGACTACCTGCTGACCTCACGAGTCGGCCCGAAGGCCGCCATGAACGCGCTGGACTTCATCACCGGGCAGGCGGAGGCCCGCCGGTTCGAGATCTCCGACACCGCGCCCCATCTGAGGAGTGCCATGGCCATGATGCGCGGGTACGTCGACGGGGACGGGGGTGCGGGAGTGGGTCTGGCGGACGCGATGAACGTTGCCCTGGCTGCGGCCTTCCAGACGGCCGACATCTTCACGACGGACGGCCGCTTTCGCATGATGCGGCCCCTGACCGGGCAGCCCTCATTCCGGCTATTGCCCGATGACCTCTGACGTCTCCGCGGCATTGTTGAGGTCTACCCCGAAGCCGATTGTCAGTGAAGGCCCCTATCGTTCTCGGCAGATCGTCCGGCAGGTGTGAGGGGGGGAGCGATGACGATGGCCGACATGGACATGCAGCATCCGGAGTTCCAGCTGCGGCTGCCGAGCGGAGACGGGATCGACCGGGCACGTGGAGTGCTTCTGGCCGAGACCGGGACGAACGGCAGCCGCAAGTTCCTGGTGCGGTCCGGCTCCCCCGCGCGTGATCATGTGATGCCGTCGTTCGCCAAGCACTTCCGCGGTCAGTTCAGACGGCGCGAGGAGCTGAAGGCCGCGGGCGTGATGGTCCCGTCCACCCGTTGGCCGGGCTGGCTGGAACTGACCGAGGACGTGGAGTGCGGCTCGCCGTCCTTCGCCGCGGAGCTGCTGGTGGGCGCCCCGCGCAACGGTTGGATCGAGTGGCGGACCGAGGATGGGGCACCTCTGTCCGACTTCATGTCAGGGGTGTGGGCCGGACCCAACCGCCCCTGGCTGGTGCGTGGTTCGAACGTCACGGGTCTCGACCTGGTCCAGCGCCTGTGGCTGCCGGAGGGCCGCATCACGCTCTCCGCCTCCCGGCTCCGGCAGGGTGTGCAGCAGGGCATCAGCAAGCAGCACCTGGGCGCTCTGGTCCTGGAGGACTACGAGTCGACCGCCACATACAGTCAGAAGCAGCAGCTCGTCGAGGACCTGCACGCTTTCCTCTCCCGCATGAAGCCCGGTGACCCCGTGTGCACCATCTCCGGCGGGAAGTTGTACGTCGGTGAGATCACCGGTGAGGTCGAGCAGATCGAGTCCGAGGACCGGCGGTCCAATCTGCGCCGCCCGGTGGACTGGCAGCCGGCCGGGCACCCGTACGACGCACTTCCGGAGGAGCTCCAGCAGAAGCTGTCCATCCAGCACGACATCGTCGACCTCACCTCCGTCCAGGCCCACATCGAAGGCCTCGGCCTGACCTACGAGGAGCTGGTCGAGGAGGCGGAGGCCATAGAGCGGGACCCCAGTACGGAGTTCCCGGCGCTCACCGCCCGCCGAGAGCTGCAACTGTCCGAGCCGACGGACGAACTGGCCGCGGAAC
The DNA here is from genome assembly GCF_055581185.1 of Streptomyces sp. NPDC031474. Taxonomy (NCBI): domain Bacteria; kingdom Bacillati; phylum Actinomycetota; class Actinomycetes; order Kitasatosporales; family Streptomycetaceae; genus Streptomyces; species Streptomyces sp. NPDC031474. The sequence goes on along the minus strand of NZ_JBVIJX010000002.1, from coordinate 122,280 downwards.
TCCTCGTACACGACACCGAGTGGCTGCGTGAGGTGTGTGATCTGCTGTGGGACGAGCGGCAGCTGGTGCTGTACGGGCCGCCGGGCACCGGAAAGACCTATCTCGCGCTGAAGCTCGCCGAGTTCCTCGGTGGCGGGCCCGAGCAGGTAAAGCTGGTCCAGTTCCACCCTTCGTACGCCTACGAGGACTTCTTCGAGGGCTTCCGGCCTCAGGAGGACCCGCAGACCAGGGAGGTCGCCTTCCGGCTGACCGCGGGTCCGCTGCGCGAGCTCGCCGACCTGGCCTCACGCGAGGGCAACCGGCACATCCCGCACTTCCTGATCATCGACGAGATCAACCGGGCCAACCTGGCGAAGGTCTTCGGCGAGCTGTACTTCCTCCTGGAGTACCGCAACAAGTCGGTGCGGCTCACCTACTCCGGCGACGACTTCGCACTGCCGCCGAACCTCTTCGTCATCGGCACGATGAACACCGCCGACCGCTCCATCGCCCTCGTGGACGCGGCCATGCGCCGCCGCTTCGCGTTCGTCGAACTGTCAGCGCGCACAGAGCCGACACGCGGCCTGCTGCGCCGCTGGCTGGCCAAGGAGGGCAGGGACACGGAGCCCGCCGACCTGCTCGACGCGCTCAACTCCCGTATCGACGAACCCGACTTCCGCATCGGTCCCTCCTACCTGATGAAGAAGGGCGTCTACCGGGACGGCGGCCTGGACCGCACCTGGCGGACGAAGATCCTGCCCCTGCTGGAGGAACACCACTACGGGGAGGGCGTGGACATCGAGAAGCGGTACGGGCTGTCGGCACTGCGGGAGTCTCTGAAGTGACGGCCGCCACGGACGCCGTGCGGTCCGTCGAACTGGTCGAGCACGCGCCGGCTACCCGTCTCACCCTGCCGGACGCCGTCGGCCGCGCCCTCGCCGCTTCCGACGTAGTGGACGCGGCCCCCGACCCGTACACGCCAGGGTTCTGGTCGCTGCGGGCCGGCAGCAAGGTCGGGGCCGTGGCCGTCGCGTCACCGGACGGCGGCCCGCCGGTCACCGTACGCGTCACGCCCAAGGTGCCCATCGCGCGGCTGTTCTTCCTGCTCGGCTACAGCCTTGATCCGGGCCGGAGTTGGCGGGACGGGGAGGTCGAGGTCGCCGAGCACCGCGACCTGCTGCCCGCGCTCGCCCACGCCGTGGAGCGACAGGTGGACCGGGCCCTGCGACAAGGCCTGCTGCAGGGGTATCGGGCGACCGAGGAATCCGCGCTCGTCGTCCGCGGCCGGATCAGAGAGGCCGAACAGATCCGGCGGCGCTTCGGGGCAATGCCGCCGGTCGAGGTGGCGTACGACGAGTTCACCACCGACATCGCGGAGAACCGCATCCTGCGTGCGGGCGTGGAGCGTCTCCTTCGGCTGCCCGGCGTGCCGCGCGACGTACGCCGCAGGCTCCTGCACCAGCGCGCCCGGCTGGCCGACGTGACCGTGATCGTGCGTGGTCAGCCGCTCCCCAACTGGCTGCCCACCCGTCTCAACGCCCGGTACCAGCACGCCCTGCACCTCGCCCGCGCGGTCCTGGACGGCGTCTCCGCCGAGCACATGCCCGGCGGGCTGCGCATCGACGGCTTCCTCTTCGACATGAACAAACTCTTCGAGGACTTCGTGACGGTCGCCCTGCGGGAGGCCTTCCGGACCATGGGATCGGGTCACACCGCCCGCCTCCAGGACTCCCACCACCTCGACGAGGCCGCCGCGATCCGCATGAAGCCGGACCTCGTGCTGTACGAGCCGGCCGGCGGGACCCCGTGCGCGGTCGTCGATGCCAAGTACAAGGCGGAGAAACGGGGTGGCTACCCGGACGCCGACCTGTACCAGATGCTGGCGTACTGCACGGCGCTCGGGCTGCGCGAGGGTCATCTGGTGTACGCGAAGGGGAACGCCCCGCACGCCGCGCACGAGGTGCGCCACGCGGGCATCGTCATCCATCAGCACGCCCTCGATCTGGACCGGGAGCCTGCCGGACTGCTCACGGCCGTCGGGACACTGGCCCAGCGGTTGGCGAACACCCCGCACATATGATCGACTGCGGAGTGTCCGTCCAGGCCGGCGTGCGCAAGGCGATGCAGAAGTTCCAGCTGCTCTCCGTGCCCGAACTGTACGCGGACAACGGGCTCCACCTGGAGTCCGTGCAGAACGCGCAGGACACCCGCATGCGGACCATCCGCATCAACGACTTCTGGCGCGGTGTCGTCCTCGCCCCCGACGACGGCAGTGATGTGTTCCTGCTCGTCAACGTCGTACGGCATGACGACGCGTACACCTGGGCGGCCAAGCGGCTGTACACGACGAACTCCGCGACCCGTGCACTCGAAGTACGCAACGTGGTCGCCCTGGAGCAGCTGACTCCGGCGCTGGAGAAGACGGCTGCCGCCGCCGACTGCCTGCTCTTCGCGAAGTACTCGGACACGGTGCTGCGCCATCTGGGAATCGACGACCAGGTGTTGCGTGCGGTGCGGACCATCGTCGACAAGGCGCAGCTCAAGGCGTTCGAAACGCTGCTGCCGGAGGACCAGGGTGAGGTGCTCCAGTACCTCACCGAGGGATTCGGCCCCGACGAGGTATTTGTTGACGTCGTTAACAATGCATTTCTTGGGGTACTTCGTGTATCTGATGTCCCCTCCCCTCCCCTCCCCTCCCCTCCCCTGCCCGCAGCGCTAGGGTCGCCAGGGGTGAGTCGGTTGCAGACAGGGGTGGGCGGAGTGAGTGACATGACCGAGGGCTCGGACGGTCGAGGGCTTTTCGACGACTTCGGAGCCTTTCGGACTTCCACGACGGAGGACTTCACCACCGTACTGACACGCGGACTGGTCGCCCCCGACGCCAACGTGCTGCTGAACCTGTACCGGTACACCGAAAAGGCCCGAGGCGACCTGCTGGATGCGCTCCTCGCGCTGGAGGACCGGCTGTGGGTTCCTCACCAGGTCCTCGTGGAATTCTGGCGCAACCGCGAGAGCACCCTCAGCGACGCGCGGGCGTCCGGGGCACAGGCCGCCGAGGACATGGCCGGTCACGCGACCCAGGCGGAGCGGACCCTGCGTACCTGGGCCAATCGCGTCGCCCTGCCCGAGGACGAGACCGAACGGCTGCGCAGTCAGCTGAACGAGGTCTTCGACGACGTGCAGGAGACGATCGTCAAGGTGGGCGACGGCGAGTGGCAGAACATCACCCAGGACACGAGCACCGACCCGGTCATCGCCAGACTGGAGCCCGGTCTCGACGGTCACGTCGGTGCCCCGCTGAGTCAGGCCGACTACGACAAGGCCATCGCGGAAGGGATGCGCCGGGTCGACAAGCGTCTGCCTCCGGGCTACATGGACAACACCAAGGAAGGCGTGGGGGCCGCCGCCGACTATCTCATCTGGGAGCAGATCCTTCGCGAGGCGGCCCGCCGCCGCTGTGACGTCCTGTTCGTGACGGCGGACGCCAAGGAGGACTGGTGGCGCAAGGAGCAGGGCTTCAACCGCGGCCCCCGGCCGGAACTGACCGAGGAACTGAGGACCCGCGGCGGCGGCCAACCACCTGCACCGCGAGATCGTCGAAGCCCTGCTGGCGGCGGGCAAGCACGTGCTGTGCGAGAAGCCGCTCGCGCCGTCCGTGGCCGACGCGCAGGCCATGGTGGCGGCGGCCGAGGGCACCGGCCTGGTGGCGGCGACCGGCTTCACCTTCCGCCGCTCCCCCGCCGTCAACGCCGTCCGACAGCAGGTGGAGGAAGGCTCCCTCGGGCCGGTCCAGCACTTCAACGGGCACTACTGGTGCGACTACGGGCACAACCCGGACGCCCCCATCAGCTGGCGTTATCGCGGACGTCCCGGCTCGGGGGCACTGTCCGACATCGGCAGCCACCTCATCGATCTCGGCGAATACTTCTGCGGTCCCGTGCAGAGCGTCCAGGGAGCCGTCCTGTCCACCCAGGTGCACGAGCGGCCCGTGCCGCTGGGCACCGCGGTGGGGCACTCGGCCGACGTGGCCGTGAGCCAGGAGCGCGAGCCCGTCGAGAACGACGACGTCGCCACGTTCACCGCCACGTTCGCCTCCGGCGCCGTCGGCACGTTCTCCGTGTCGCGCATCGCCCGCGGGCTCGCCAACTCCCTCGGCTTCGAGGTGTTCACGCAGAACGGCGCCGCGACCTTCGAACTGTCGCGCCCGGCAGAGTTCACCATCGCCGACGCGGCAGCCTCCGACCCCGTGGACGGCTACCGGCGCGTGGTGGTCGGCCCGGGCCACCCCTACGTCGCAGGCGGCCTGCCCATGGACTTCCCGAGCGTCGGCCACGGCCAGCACGAGTTCTTCGTCTGGCAGGCTCGGGCCTTCCTGGAACAGATCGCGGGCCTGGAACAGATCGCGGGCCTGGACCAGCTGCCGCCCTGCCCCACCCTCGCCGACGGCCTGCACAACCTGCGCGTCATCGACGCGGTCGTCGCCTCCGCCGACGCCGGCGGCAATGCCGTCACCGTCCAGTGACCCGGGCCTGCGCCACGGCCATGACCATCAGTCACGAGGAACCGAGGAAACACGCCGATGAAGCTGGGACTGTACGACGCGATCCTGCATGACCGGTCGCTGCCGGAAGCGATCAAGGTCATCGCCGATCTGGGCCTGACGGGCATCGAGATCAACACCGGTGGTTTCCTGCCGCCCGTGCACATGCCGACCTTCGACGACATCCTCGTCAGCGACACCGCCCGGGACGACTTCCTCGCTCTCTTCGAGGGCACCGGCGTCTCCATCGCCGGCCTGAACGCCAACGGCAACCCGCTGCACCCGAACCCGGCCATCGGCGCGAAGCACGCCGAGGACGTCCGCCGCTCCATCCGCCTGGCCGAGCGGCTCGGACAGCACCGCGTCGTGACCATGTCGGGCCTGCCCGGCGGCGAGCCGGGCGCGTCCCGCCCGAACTGGATCGTCAACGCGTGGAACTCGGCGGCCCTGGACGTGCTGGACCACCAGTGGAAGATCGCCGCGGACTTCTGGCGCGAGACCGACCGGCTCGCCCGCGACCACGACGTCAAGGTCGCCCTGGAACTGCACCCGCAGAACGTCGTCTTCAACTCGGCCGACGTGCACAAACTCATCGACCTCACCGGCGCGACCCACGTGGGCGTCGAACTGGACGCCTCCCATCTGTTCTGGCAGCAGATGGACCCCGTCGCGGTCGTCCGCCACCTCGGCGAGCTCGTCTTCCACGCTGCCGCCAAGGACGTCCGCATCAACCGCGAGCACGCCGCCCTCAACGGGGTGCTCGACAACAGCTTCCGACGGCTGTCGCCCGACGAGCCGCGCACCAACCTCGGCGGCGACGAGTGGGCCAACGAATGGCCCAAGGCGTCCGCCTGGGACTTCGTCGCCCTCGGCAAGGGCCACGACGTCGCCTACTGGACCGAGTTCCTGCGCGCCCTCCATGAGGTCGACCCGGACATGCTGGTCAACATCGAGCACGAGGACACCGAGCTCGGTCCTGTCGAGGGCGTTGCCGTGGCCGCCGAAGTCCTCAAGGCGGCCGACGCGGCACTGCGCGAGTCGCTGCGACCGTGATCGTCCGGGCCGGCTGCCCCTACGAGGGCCGGGTCGCCCTCGCCATGGGAGCCGTGCCGGTCGAGCCGCGCGCCGGTTCCTCGATGAGGGGAGCGAGCGCGGCGGTTCCCGGCCGCCGTCCGAAACCACCGCAAGGGGCCACGGGCGGCTTCGACGCCGAGCGAGTGCACGCCGCTCGTCGGGCTCGCGCCGGCGGAGCCGATGACCCCAAGGAGCACCCTGATGAGGACCGCCCTCGACCCGTACATGATTCGTCACCTCCCTCTCCTCGAACTTCCCGCTGTGGTCGCCGAGTTGGGGTACGAGTGGATCGAGCTCTCGCCGCGCGAGGACTTCATCCCGCCCGGCACCACGGCCCGCGTCCACCAGCATCTGAACATCGGCGAGGGCGACGGCGAGGTCGACTTCGACGAGCTCTTCCGCGAACTCAAGGCCAACGGTTTCGACGGCACCCTCACCGGGTGCGGATCCAGACGGTCTTCTGCCGGGTCCACTGGTCGAAGGCGTCGGTCGATTTCTCCACGCCGCCGAACCCGGACTGTTTCCAGCCGCCGAAGGGCGTGGTGATGTCGCCCTCGCTGTAGGCGTTGACGGAGACCACACCGGCCTGGACGCCGCGTGCCAACCGCAGGGCGGTGTCGAGGTCGCGGGTCCATACGGAGGCGGCGAGCCCGTATTCGGTGGCGTTCGCCAGGTGCGTCGCCTCGTCTTCGGAGGTGAACGTCTGGACGGTGACGACGGGGCCGAACAGTTCCCTGGTGAGTACGTCGCTGCCTTCGGGCGCGTGCGTGATCACGGTGGGCGGGTAGTAGGCCCCGCGCTGCGGCAGGCCGTGCGGCAGCCCTGCGGTGTGGATGCGGGCTCCACCGGCCCGGGCTGCATCCACCGCCGCCGCGACCCGGTCGAAGGCCGCCCGGTCGATCAGTGGCCCCACCTGGGTGCGAGGGTCCGCGGGAGCGCCGATGACCAGGCTCTTCGCGGCGGTCGTGAACCGCTCCAGTACCTCGTCGGCGATGCTTTGGTGGACCAGGACGCGGGAACCGGCCGTGCAGTTCTGCCCCATCGTCAGGAACGCGGCCTCGATCATGTGGTCGATGAGCTCGTCGCCGTAGGCGAGCGCGTCGGCCATCAGCACCTGGGGGCTCTTGCCGCCCATCTCCAGCGAGACGCGTTTGAAGTTGCTGTCGGCCGCGTCCTTGAGGATGCGGCGCCCGGTCTCGGTGGAGCCGGTGAACGACAGGGCGCCCACGAGGGGGCTGCGGGCCAGGGCGGCGCCGGTGACGGAGCCATGGCCGGTCAGGACCGTGAGGACGCCGTCGGGCAGGCCGGCCTCGGCGGCCAGCCCGGCCAGGTGCAGGGCCGAACGCGGGGTCGCCTCGGCGGGCTTGAGCAGCAGGCTGTTGCCCGCGGCGAGGGCGGGACCGACCTTCCACGCGGCCATGGCCAGCGGGTAGTTCCAGGGCAGGATCGCCGCCACCGCCCCGACCGGCTCCCGGGTCATCAGGCCCAGGCTGTCGGGTCCGCCTCCGGGGGCGACTCTGCCGAACACCTTGTCGGCCGCTTCGGCGAACCAGCGGACCGACTCGACCGCACCGGGTACGTCGCCGGTGAGGCACTCCGTGATCGGCTTTCCCGCGTCCTCGCTGTCCAGCCGGGCCAGGGTCCCGGCGTCGCGTTCCATCAAATCGGCCAGTCGCAGCAGCACCCCGCCGCGTTCCCGGACCGGCATCCGCGACCACACGCCGGACGCGAAGACCTGCCGGGCCCGCTCGGCGGCCTCGGCGACGTCCTCGGCGCTCGTGGCGGGCACGGTGGTGATCAGCTCCCCGGTGGCCGGGTTGACGACGTTCAGCGTGGCGGGGCTCTCGGTGAACGTCACTTCTCCTCCACCAGTTCCCAGCGTCCGTCGGCCTGCCGGGCCAGTCCACGGCGGCGCAGTTCCTCGAGATAGCGGGCCATACCGCGCTCACCACGTTTGCGGAACAGCCAGAACACCTTCGGCAACAGGTTCGGCGCCAGCATCGCGAACCTGACCAGACGGGACTCACCGGTGCGCGGGTAGGCCTCCAGGCGGGGCTTGTCGAGCAGGCTCACCACGGCCGCCACGACGTCGGCGGGCTGCTGGGGCGGATCCTGGAACTGCATGGAGTTCCCGCCGTCCACGGCTTCCTGGCGCAGCATCCGGGTGTCGGTCGCCGACGGCAGCACCGACCCGGCGAGGATGCCCTTGCTCCTCAGGTCGAGCCCTAGGGCGAGCATCGCCCCGCGCAGTCCGAACTTCGAGGCGGTGTAGATGGGGGTCTCGCCCAGCGGGAAGATCCCGCCGAGGGAGACGGTGGTGACCACGCGGGCGTCCGGCGAGGCCTGCAACAGCGGGATCGCGATCCTGGTGGCGACGAGCGGCGAGGTCAGATTGAGGGTGATCTCCTTCTCGATGCTCTCGACGCTGCGCACGTCGAAGCGTTCGGCGCTGGTCATTCCCACGTTGTTGACGAGTACGTCGAGGCGGCCGTACACGTCGGCGACCTGGTCGAAAAGGTGCTCCACCTGGGCCCGGTCCACCAGGTCGCAGCCGATGGCGGTGTGGCCGGCGCCGGGAAGCCCGGCGGCGACCTGCTCGGCGCGGGCCTCGTCGAGGTCGACGACGACGCAACGGGCGCCCCCGGTGGCGAAGCGACGGCACATCGCGCTGCCGATCCCGCCGGCGCCGCCGGTCACCAGCATGACCTTGTCATGGAAGTCGAAGCCGCTCATGACGCGGCCGCCACGCCCCGCGGGGACCGCGCGCGCGGCGGCCGTCCTTCGGTGCGCCAGCCCATGTCGGCCGCGATCCTCGCAAGGTGCTTCACGAGGGCCGCGCTGTCGACATAGCCGGTGTGCCGGGGCGAGTCGACGAACCTGATGCCGCCGGACAGGTCCGGACGGTCGGTACGGATCATGCCGGCGAACCGCTCGGCGTTCGGCAGCCGGTGCGCGACGTCGTGGATGTGCCCGGCGATCAGCTGGGCCTGGGTGTCGAAGAGCCGGTACGCGCCGGAGTTGGTCTCGACGAAGCCGACTCCGCACAGGCCCTGGTGTTCCCGGGAGAACGACGACAGGTACAGGTCGGGATGCTGCTCGTCGCCGAAGTACTTCTGCGCGACGGGCACCCGGTGAACGTAGCCGGTGGCCAGCAGAATCAGGTCGAAGTCGTCGCGGGTGCCGTCCGTGAAGCGGACGGTCCTGCCCTCGGTGCGGGCGATCCCCGGCTTGGCGGTGATGTCGCCGTGCTGAAGGTGGTGGATCAGCATCGAGTTGATCGCGGGGTGGGTCTCGAACAGCTTGTGGTCCGGTTTCTGCAGGCCCAGGCGCGTCGGGTCGCCGTTGACGATCCGCAGGAGGGTGCCGAAGACCCGCTGCGCGAGCCACATCGGCAGGTGCGGCCCGCCGCTTGCGATGGTGTCCACCGGGCGGCCGAAGAGATGCTTGGGGATGAACCAGTAGCCGCGGCGCATGCTGATCACCGCGTGGTCCGCGCTGCGGGCCGCGTCGCAGGCGATGTCGCAGCCGGAGTTTCCGGCTCCCACGACCAGGACCCGCTTGCCGCGCAGTTCCTCCGCGCTGCGGTAGCCGACCGTGTGGCGGACCTCGCCGGTGAAGTTCCCGGGCAGTTCCGGGACGTTGGGGTGCCACTGGGAGCCGGTGCACACCACGACCTGGCCGTGCACGCTCTGCTGTCCGTCGGCGCGGGTGACGGTCCAGGTGCCGTCCGCGTTCTTCTCGACGCTTTCGACCTCGACGCCGAACCGGATGCGCTCCGTCAGTTCATAGGCGTCGGCGAAGGACGTCAGATACGAGAGGATCTGCCGGTGCGGGGGATAGTCGGCGAATGCGTCGGGCATGGGAAAACCTCCGAAGCCCGAGAGGGTCCTGCTGGAAATGAAATGGGCCGACTCGTACATCGGGCTGCCGGGGTTGTCGATGTCCCAGATGCCGCCGGGCCCGGTGTGCCGCTCCAAATGCGTGTACGGCAGATTCCGCTCCGCCAGCGCTCTGGCGACCGCCAGCCCGGCAGGTCCCGCGCCGATCACGCATGTGTCGTACTGGATATTTCCCATGAAGCAGATTCCTTTTCCAGCCGTTCGCGATCCCATTCCTGAAGGGCTGAAAGGAACTTATTCACCCGCAGTTCAGCGGGAAATGGTCCCCGCGGTCAGAGAGGGGGCCTGGGCGGCCAGGCGGAAGGACCCTGCCGTCGCCAGGAGGGCGAGGACGAGTGCGGCGGGTATCCCGTAGGCGAGTCGGAAGTGGCCGGTGGACCCGAGGATTCCGCTGGCGGCCCCGCCGGCCAGCACCCCCAGGTAGTTGAAGACGTTCATACGGGCCAGCACCGATTCGGTCGCCCCCGGTCGCAGGCGCCCGGCCGATGCGAGGCACAGGGGGACGAGCGCGGATACCCCGAGCCCGGTGCACCCGGCGGCCAGGACCGCGTACGGCCAGGTCGGGGCGGCGGCCAGTCCGGCCAGGGCCGTGGCGGTGAGCAGGGTGGCGGCACGGATCACGGCCGCCGGACCGACGGCGCGTACGAGGCGGTCGGCGCAGGCCCGCCCGGTGACGGTGCCGACCTGGTAGGCCGCATAGGCCAGAGGTGCGAGGGACAGGGCGGTGTCCAGGGTCTGGTGGAGGTACAGCGTCGACCACGACGAGACCGTGGAGTCGATGACGTAGGCGACCAGGAGGACAAGGCCGAACGGGGCGAGCTCGATCCACAGTCCGCGGCCGAGCACCACGGACTCCCCCCGGGAGTCCCCCTGAGGCTCGCCCTGGTCGGACCCGGCGGGCGGCGAGTCGGCGGGAAGCTCGTGTGCGCGGACGGTCAGCGCCAGGGCCAGGACAAGGACGGCGTCCGCGGTCAGGGTGTACTCGGCGGGCCGGCCAAGGCGAGCGGTGCCCGCGGTCACCAGCGCGGCGGTGACGCCCGCTGCGCTCCAGGCGGCGTAGAAGGAGGCGAAGATGCTCCGGCCGTAGTGGCGTTCGACGGCGGCGGCCCGGGTGTTCGCCGATACGTCGATGCAGCCCAGCGCCATACCGAACAACCCGTAGGACACCGCGGCCACGGCCTGGTCGGGAGCCCGGCCGATCAGCAGCAGGGCCGTCGCGGCGGTCACGACGGCGGCCCGCATGGCGCCCACGGGTCCCAGCCGTCGGATCACGGCCGGTCCGGCGAAGCTGCCGACGCCCGCGCTCAACGCGACGGCCACGACGAGCACGGTCATCGTCAGCGGAGAGAGCGAGAGACGCTCCTTGACGGCGGGCACCGTGGTGGACACCGCGGCCACCGCCGCTCCCTGGGCGGCGAACACCCTCGCCACGGCCAGTCGGGCCACCGCAAGCGGGCTCCGGCGCACCGATCGTCGCCGAGCCGCGGTCCGAAGAGGTGCAGTCATCGTGAGCCTTCATTTCTTGCGCACGGCAGGGCGGGCGGGTTTCCGCACACCGTAGGGAGAGCGGAAAGGCCGTGTGCAGCGCGTCGGAGGCCGAAAGGGGGGCTCCGGCGGCCACCCGGGCGACACGCGGGGGCCGGTTGCTTACAGTGAAGCGAGAAACGCCCTGGTGAGAGGGAACGCGATGTCTGATGCTCCCGCTCCGGCCAGTTCTCCGGGAACGAGCCGCAGCACCTCGGCCACCATCGCGCCGAACATCCTCCGCTATCTCACCCGGGTCGCCGGGGAGCACGGCGTCGACCTGCAACCGCTGCTGACCCGGGTCGGGCTGGACCCGACGGTGCTGGGCTCCGCCGCACTGCGGGTCTCCTACCGGCAGGGCAGTGACGTCATCCGGCAGGCGGTGAGGCTGACCGGGGACGAGCACCTGGGGCTGCGCGTGGGCGCGGCGCAGCACCTGACCGCGTGGGGACTGCTCGGCTTCGCCATGATGGCCGCCGGGACTCATCAGGACGCCATCGAGACCGGCGTGCGCTACCAGAACCTCTCCGGGGCGATGACGGTGTGGTCGGCCGGCTGGGAGGACGCCGGCTATGTGCTGCGTGCCGATCTGCCGGACCCCGCGCTGGATCCGACGGTCGGCGTCTTCCTGATCGAGGAGGCGTACTCCAGCGTCGTCACCCTCACCCGGCTGAGCGTCGGCGCCGCGTTCGCCCCGCAGGCGATCGAGTTCGCCTTTCCCGCCCCGCGCGACACGCGCCCCTTCGACGAACTCTTCCGCTGCCCCCTGCACTTCGACGCCGCCGGCAACCGCATGGTGATCCCCGCTCGGTGGGCCCGCGCGGCCATGCCGGGGCGGGACCCCATCACCTATGCCGCCGTGCTGGAGGTGCTGGAGAGGGAGACGGCGTCGCGGCGCGACCAGCAGGACCTGCTGGAGGTGCTGGAGATCTCCATCGCGCAGAGCCTTCCGACGGTGCCCTCGTTCCCCGAGCAGGCCCGCCGACACGCCTCCAGCGAGCGCACCCTGCGCCGTCGTCTGGCCGAGTGCGGCACCACCTACGAGGCGATCGTCGACGGGGTACGTCGCGAGCAGGTCGAACAGTTGCTACGACGCCCGGAACTGACGCTCCGTGAGATCACCCGCCAGGCGGGGTTCGCCGACGTGAGCGCCCTCCGGCGGGCGGTGCGTCGCTGGCACGGAGCGACCCCGCTCGAACTGCGCGCCGGACTGCTGGCCCGGGAGGCCCCCGCCCGAGACGCCCGCGGCCACTGACCAAGATCTTCGTCAGCCGTCCAGATCTTCATCAGCCTTCCCGGGGCGGCGGCTGCGGGCGTGGGCTTCGGCGAGCAGGAGGTAGGCGGCGGCGGTCCAGGTGTAGGCGCGGTCGCGCAGGCCCGTGCCGGTGAGGGCGTCGAAGTTCTCGGCGAAGCCATGGGTCTCGCACAGGCGCCGGAAGCGGGTGCTGATCTCGTCGGCGAGGCGGTGGTGACCGGCGCGGCGCAGGCCGTCCTCGACGAGGACGGTGGCGGGCGCCCAGATGGGGCCGCACCAGTAGCCGTCGGGGCGGTAGTGCGGCGAGGTGGGCAGTTCGGTGGCCAGGCCGTACGGGGTCAGATGGGCCTCGATCCGGGTGGCCAGGGTCTTCGCGATGCGCTCGGGCAGGTGCTCGCCCAGCGCGATGGGCATCAGGTCGAGGAGGCCGTCGCTGCCCCAGGTGTCGCCGCTCTCGGCGCCCCGGGTGACGAACCGCTCCCCCGTCCACAGTTCGTCGACCATGGCCGCCTGGGTCTGCTCGGCGGTGCGGGTCCAGCCTCGCGCCTCTTCGTGATGGCCGAGTTCCGTTGCCAGGGAGGCGAGTTCGTGCAGTTGGAGGACGAGGAACGCGGCGAGGTCGGCGGTGACGACCACGCGTTCGGGGTCGAAGGCGGTCGCGTTGTCCCAGCCGCTGTCGTTGCCGTGCTGGTAGTGCGGCAGGGCGGCGTGCGGTGCGCGGCGCACGGTGAGCCAGAAGTCCGTCCAGCGTCTCAACCGGTCGTAGGCTTCGGTGAGTTCGGCGCGGTTGAGGGGTTCGGGCAGGCGTCTGCGCAGGTGGGCCAGGGTCCAGCCGTGGATGGGTGGTTTGACGAAGTTGTGCAGGACCTCCGAGTGGGTCACCGAGTCGGGCAGGGCCCCGCTGTCGTCCTGGTGGTCGAACGGCAGGGAGAACTGGTCCCGGGCCAGCGCCGGCGCTCCGGGCGCCAGGGCGAGGGCGTTGAAGCAGTGGTCCCAGCTCCAGACCTTGTCCATCCAGTGCTTGGACATCAGCACCGCCGGCCGGGTGACCAGGCCCGCCGGGCGGACCGTCGCCGACCACAGGACGTACACGGCGAGTTCGGCGGCCGGCGTGTGCGGGGAGCGCCAGGGGGCCACCGCGTCGGCGAACGCGGCGAACGCGTGCTCCGCCGCGGCCACGACCTCGCCGAACGTCGTCCGGGCTCGGTAGGGACGGCGCGCGCTGTCGAGCTCCTCGACGGCGACCTCCCAGGCGCCGTCCTGGTGCGCGTCCGGTTCCGCGTCCGGTTCCGGGGCCGCGGTGATCGTGAGTCCGCGGTCGGCCTCGCCCAGGGCCTGGCTGCCGACGACGTCCACGACGCCGGACAGGACGGTGACCCGGTAGCGGCGGCCGGTCTCGTACGAGGTGAACACCCACCCGCCGGCGGCCGGATCGCGGAAGAAGTACGTGCCGGTGAAGGGCGTCAGGGCGCGGGCCGCCGCGGTGATGCGCAGGCCGAGCCCCCTCCCGCGCAGGCGCACGGTGTCGGGCGACTCGTAGGCGAGGTCGACGCGTCCGCTCCCGTGGGACCAGCTCAGCAGGCTCGGCGTCGCCGTGACCCGGGTCTCGGCCCGGTCGCCGGTCGCCCGTTCGAGGGGGACGAGGCGCAGGACGGGGTGCATGCCGTTCTGGTGGGAGACCAGGTGGAGGTCGTCGGCGTAGGTGCCCTGCGCCAGGACCGGGGAGAGGTCGAACCAGGATCCGTGCGTGCTGAACGGGATGTCGTGGAGGGAGAAGGCCGGGCCGGGCCGGGCGGCGGTCATGAAAGGGCTACTCGTTTCTTCAGCGGGATCGGCTCTTCGCCGGAACGGCTCTTCTGCAAACGGCGCTTCGGCGGAACGGCGCTTCGGCGGGAACGGCGCTTCATGGGAGGCGCGGTGGTCGGTCAGTCCTTCACGGCTCCGGCGGTCACGCCGGCGGCGACGTAGCGCTGGGCGAGGACGAGGATCACCGCGGCCGGCAGCGAGGCCACCACGGCGGTCGCCATGATCGCGTTCCACTCCTGGTTGTTGTTGCCGATGTAGTGGTAGATGCCGAGGGTGATCGGCTCGTGCGCGCCACCGCCCGCGAGGGTGCTGGCGAAGACGAAGTCGGACCAGGACCACAGGAACGCGAACAGCGACACCGTGACGACGGCGTTGCGGCTCATCGGCAGCACGATCGAGCGGAAGGTGCGCAGGGGCCCGGCCCCGTCGGTCTTCGCGGCCTGGAGCAACTCCTCCGGGATGCCGGACATGAACGCGGTGAAGATCAGCACCGCGAAGGGGACGGCCAGCGTGGAGTCCGCGACGATCAGTCCGGGCACCGACTGGAGCAGCCCGAGGCTGAGGTAGACGGCGTAGAAGCCCATCGCCATGATGATGCCGGGGATCATCTGCGCGACCAGGAGAAGGAAGCTGACGACGCCGCCGCCGCGGGGCCGCAGTTTGGCGAGCGCATAGCCGGCGGGTGCGGCCAGCGCCACGGTGAGGGCGACGGTGCCCAGGCCGATGACGAGACTGGTGCCGAGGTAGGGCAACTGCTGGTCCAGAACGGCCCGGTAGCCCTCCAGCGTGCCGTGCACGGGGAACAGGTCGGGCGGGCTCTTGCGCATGTCCTGTTCCCGGGTGAAGGACACGTTGAGCATCCAGTAGACCGGGAAGAGCATGACAGCGGTGAGGAGAAGGCCGACGGCCGTCTTCCACCAGGTACGGCCGGGACGGTTCATGGCGGGCGCGGTCACGACAGTGCCTGCTTTCGCTGGACCCTCAGATACACCAGGCCGAAGACGAGAGCGGCGACGACGAGCAGGTTGCCGACGGCCGCGCCGGGGCCGAAGGCGGGCAGCAGGTTGCCGAAGCCGAGCTGGTAGGACCAGGTGGCGAAGGTGATGGACGAGTCGGCCGGGCCGCCCTTGGTCATGATCCAGATGATGTCGAAGACCTTGAGCGTGTAGACCAGGCCCAGCAGCAGGGTGATGGCGGACACCGGGCGCAGCAGCGGGAAGGTGATGCTCCAGAAGCGCCGCCAGGCGCCCGCGCCGTCGAGTGCGGCCGCCTCGTACAGGCTGGCGGGGACGGACTGCAGTCCGCTGTACAGCACGACGAGGTTGAACGGGACGCCGATCCAGATGTTGGCGACGATCACCGAGGTCAGCGACCAGGACGGCGAGGTCAGCCAGTTCACCGGTCCGATGCCGACGGCGTGCAGGACGGCGTTGACGATGCCCGAGTCGCTGTTGAGCATCCACGACCAGGTGGACGCCGACACGATCAGCGGCAGCAGCCACGGCACGAGGAACAGGGCGCGCAGGGTCGCCGACAGGCGGAAGTGCTGGTTGAAGAAGACGGCGAGGGCCAGGCCGAGGGCATATTGGAAGAACAGGCAGACGGCGGTGAACACGACGGTGTGCGTCAGGGCGGGCCCGAAGGTCGGGTCCTGGAAGACGGTGTCGAAGTTCTTCAGGCCGATGAACGGCGCGTCGCCCCGGACGAACGAGCGGACGGTGTAGTCGCGCAGGCTCAGGTCGAGGTTGCGGTAGAGGGGATAGGCGTAGAAGAGGGCGAGGTAGAGGGTGACCGGGGCGAGGAAGGCCCAGGCGGCCCATTGTTGGGAGGTCGGGCGCCGGCGTGGCGCGCGGCGGGCCGGGGGCGGGGCGGCGGTGTCCGCCCCCTTCCGGTCCGGCCCGGTCCGGTGGTCCGGCGGGTAGGTCGTCTGCTTCATCGGCGCCACGTCACTTGACTGCGGACTGGGCCGAAGTGAGCGCGTCCTTCGGGGACTTGGCACCGCTGAGCGCGGACTGGACCGCCTTCCACAGTTGCTCGGAGATCTTGGGGTACTTGGTGCCGAGGTCGTCGCTGGTGCGGCCCTTGGCCGCCTTGACCGCCGCGACCCAGGGCTTCAGCTCGGCGTTCGCCGCGACCTGCTTGTTCTGGACCTCGGCGGTGGGAGCCACGTAGGACAGCGTGGTGTCGGTGGCGTAGAGGTTCTCGGTGCTGGTCAGGCAGGTCACGAGCTTCTGCGTGGTGGCGTAGCGGCCGGTGTCGCCCCGGACCGGGACGGTGACGAACTCGCCGCCCGTCGGTGCGGCCGCGTTGCCGCCGCCGGACGCCGGGATCGGCAGCACCCCGTAGTCGAAGCCGGCCTTCTCGGCGTTCGCGAGCTGCCAGGTGCCGTTCTCGGCGAAGGCGTAGTCGCCGCTCGCGAACTCCTGCCAGCTGGTGGTCTGGGTGTTGTTGATCACCGAGTTGGGTGCGTAGCCCTGCTTCAGCCAGTCGGTCCACAGGGACAGTGCCGAGGCGCCCTGGGTGGAGTCGAGTGCGGTGAGCTGCGCGCCCGAGCCCCAGAACCACGGCAGGAACTGGAAGCTGCCCTCCTCGGTGCCGATCGCGGAGAAGGTGATGCCCTTCTTGCCCGCCTTCTTGACCTTCTCCAGCGCCGACGTCAGCGACGGCCAGTCCTTGACCGAGGCGATGTCGACGCCCGCCGCCTTGAGGACCGCCTTGTTGTAGTAGAGGGCGAGGGTGTTGGCGCCGATGGGCGTGCCGTAGGTCTTGCCGCCCGACTGCCCGGCCGCGAGCAGGTTGGGGTCGGCCTTCGAGGTGTCCAGCTTGTTGTCCTCGGTGGTGGTGAGGACGCCGGCCTCGGCCAGGGTCGACACCACGGGGTTGTCGACGATGAGGACGTCCGGCGAGTTGTCCTGCTGTGCGGCCAGGAGCACCTTGTTGGTCAGGTCGCTGGTGTCGAAGGCCGTCCGCTTGATGGTGACGCCCGCCTTGCTGCCGCAGGCGTCGAGCAGCTTCGCCCACGCGGAGTCCTTGGCGAACTGGGGGTACGGGTCCCAGATGGTGTACGTGCCGCTGTCGTCGCCCTTCGCGGAGGAGCTGCCGCCGGAGGAGCAGGCGGTGGTGCCGGTGGCGAGGGCTGCGACGGTCAGGGCCACGGCGGTGATCCGCCGTCCGGTGGTTCTGTTCATGGGGCGTTCCTTCGAGTTTTCGGCATGTTTTTCAGCATTTTTCGACATGGGCATGCCGAAGAAGCTGGGGAGAGAAGGGGCGGGACAGAACGGGCGGGAGAACAGGTGGGGAACAGGTGGGAGAGGAGGAGCCCGTGAGGCGTCAGGCGTTGGCCGGAGGCGCCGGGACGGGGCCGGTACTGGCGCGCAGGGAGATGGGCGGGGCGAGGAGGTGGTGGCGGGGTGAGGCCTCGGGATGGTCGAGCCGCTCGACGAGCAGGTCGACGGCGAGTCGCCCCAACTGCTCGGCCGGCACGTCCGCCGCGGTGAGCTGCGGGGTCACCGTCTCCGCCCACCGGCAGGCCACGACCCCGGTGACGGAGAAGTCGCGTGGCACATGGCGGCCCGCCACCGCCAGCCCCCGGTACAGACCGCCGAGCGCGGCCTCGTTCAGGGTGACCAGCGCCGTGGTGGCCGGGTCGTCGTGGAGGATCCGCTCCAGGCACTCCTGCCCGGAGGGAGCGTCGTCGCCGCACAGGTACGTCCGCACGGTGAGCCCGCGCTCGGCCGCGGCTTTCGTGAAGCCCTCGAGTCCGCGGTGCGCCGACTCGTAGCCGGCCCGCAGCAGGTGCTCGGGCCGGTTCACGAAGGCGATCCGGCGGTGCCCCAGGTCGGCGAGGTGGTTGACGCAGGCAGCCGCCAGCGCGGTGTGGTCGAGGCCGACCCACCAGTCACCGTCCGAGCTGGCGGTGCGGCCGATGCAGACGGCGGGAAAGTTCTCCTCCCCCAGGTGGTCGACGCGGTCGTCCTGGAGCCTGATCTCCATGAGGATCGCGCCGTCCACCCGTCGCTCGGCCAGCAGCCGCTGGAACGAACGGTCGCTGTCCACGCCGCTCGGGGAGAGCAGCACGTCGTAGTCGTAGGCCGCGGCGGCCTCCACCACGCTGCCGATGAAGTCGAGCTGCATGCCCGTGTAGTGGTTCCCGGCCGGCGGGAAGACCAGACCGATGGTGCTGGTGCGGCCGTTGGCCAGGGCACGCGCGCTGGCGTTGGGCCGATAGCCCAGCTCGTCGATCACCTGCTGGATCTTGCGCCGGGTCTCCTCCGACACCGCCCGCTTGCCGCTCAGCGCGTAGGACACGGTGCTCCGCGAGACACCGGCCCGCTGGGCGATCTCACCGATGTTCACGGGACTCCTTCGTCGAGTTCAGCTGGTTCATCTGGTTCATCGAGTTCGCCTGGTTCAGCCGGTTCAGCCGGTTCAGCCGGTTCAGCCGGTTCAGCCGGTTCGCCGAGCTCATCGAACCGGTTCGAGTGCGTACCGATCATCGAACCGGTTCGCGTGAAGGGAAGTTAGAAGCGACGGAAGCCGCTGTCAATGGCTTGCGCAGATTTCCAGATGCCTGCCGCTCAATCCTGGTCGAGGGTATTGCTGGCCCCTTTTCGGCGGTGCTAGCTTCCGGCACGCATTCTTCGAACCGGTTCGACTCCCATGACGGATCACCTCACGGAGACCTCAGTGCGACGCACCCGCAGCAGAACCAGAGCCGGGGCCGGCGCCACCGCCACCGCCGCGCTCGCCGCCCTGCTCGCCGTTCCCGCCGCCACCGGCACGGCCCGCGCGGCGGAACCCGAACAGCTCACCATCGACCTCGCCACGGACACCGGCGCCTTCCACGGCGGCGCCTCCGGCTCGCTCTACGGCGTCTACGGCGACGGCGTGCCCAGCCGCAACGTCCTCGAGGGCATGCACGTCCGCACGGTGTCGACGAAGGCCCAGGACGGCCCCCAGCACCCGGGCGCGGACGCCCTGGAGATGCTGCCGCCGTTCGTGGACTCCGGCGGCAAGGACGTCTACATCTACATGACCGACATCTACCGCGGCTTCCCGTACCAGTGGCCGGGCGCGGACGGTCCGGCGCGGCTCGCCGACTTCGAGGCGAAGATCAAGAAGCAGGTCCAACAGGTCCTGACCATGGGCGAGTACAAGGACCACGTCGTCTACGTCCCCTTCAACGAACCCGAAGGGAACATGTTCGGCACGGGCGAGTGGAGCTACAACAAGGTCTCCTGGCTCGACGACCCGCAGTACTACTTCGCGGCCTGGAAGGAGGTCTACCACCTCATCAAGGGCCTGGACCCGGACGCCCGCATCGCCGGCCCCAACACCAGCGTCCTGTACAACCAGGTCAAGGGCTTCCTGCAGTACGCCAAGGCCAATGACGTCGTCCCCGACGTGATGACCTGGCACGAGCTGTCGTCGCCCGCCGCGGTCCGCACGAACGTGGCGAGGTACCGGCAGATGGAGAAGGACGTCGGCGTCGGGCCGCTGCCCGTCAACGTCAACGAGTACGGCCACAACTACCACCTCTCGGTGCCCGGCCAGGTAGTGCAGTGGGTCTCCGCCATCGAGGAGTCGAAGATCGACGCCGACCTGGCGTACTGGAACATCGACGGCAACCTCAACGACTCGGCCGTGGAGGCCAACAAGGGCAACGGCCAGTGGTGGCTGTTCAACGCCTACGGGCAGCTGTCCGGCCACACCGTGCAGGTGACCGCCCCGCATCCCAACCAGCAGTACACCCTCCAGGGGGTCGCGACCCTCGACGGGGACAAGAGGCAGTCCCGGGCGATCTTCGGCGGCAAGAGCGGTGACGCGGACGTCGTCTTCAAGAACATCGACCCCCACCTGTTCGGGAAGACCGTGCACGCCACCGTGCAGGAGATCCCCTGGACCGGCCAGGTCGGCGACTCCGCCCAGCCGCTGCGGCTCGCGGACCGGGAACTGCCGGTCGGCGCGGACGGCTCGGTGACCCTGCCGATGACCGGCATGAACGAGATGTCCGCCTACCAGGTCATCCTCTCCCCCGGCGGCCACGGCGGTGTGCCGGCCGAACCGTCCGTGAGCTGGCGCAGGACGTACGAGGCGGAGAACGCCGTCTACACCGGCAGCGGCTACTCGAAGAACGGGCCCGAGGGGACGCCCTCGAACGTCGGCGGGTTCGCCACCTCCGGGACCTACAACGTCGGCGGCCTGCGCACCGGCTCCGACGGTGTGCTCGCCTTCGACGTGGACGTGCCCCAGGACGGCACGTACGACCTGAGCGTGTTCGCCAACTCCTACAACCTGTACGGCCTGGTGAAGGAGCAGGGTCCCACCAACGTCTTCCTGCGCGTCGACGGCACGGACCCGCAGGAACTGCGGCTGCCGCTCGGCTACAAGTGGGTGGTGTGGGGTCACACCGACACCACGGTGAAGCTGACCGCCGGCAGGCACCGCATCACGCTCGCCGCGAAGGACGCCGACCTGGGCGTCACCAAGGGCGACGCCATCATCGACAAGGTCGACCTGTCGCTGCGGGACGCCCAGGTGGCCGCGCCGGCGATCTACGAGGCCGAGTACGCCACCCTCGCGGGAGCGCGGCCCGACTACACCCGCGCAGGCGCCTCGGGCCCCGGCGTCGTACCCCTGGCCAAGGGCGACTCCGCGACGTTCTGGGTGTACTCCCCCGCCGACCGCGAATCGACCGTGTCCGTCGACCACCTGGGCGGTGGCCGGGCGAGCCTCTCCCTCAACGGCGAGCGGCTCGACGTCCCCAAGGTCGGGGGCGACAAGAAGGGCGCCGACCAGGTCCGGATGTTCCTGTCCGGCGGCATCAACAAGATCACCGTCACGGGCGCCGCACGCGAGCTGGTTCTCGACCGGCTGCGGGTCACACGGGCCGGCGGCGCCTCGGCGACCAAGGTCTACCAGGCGGAGGACGGCACGGTCGGCGGCGCCGCGAAGGTGACCGACGCCTACACCTTCGCCTCCGGCGGCAAGGCGGTCACCGACATCGGCGACGGCACGGCCAACGCGCTCACCGTCGACGTCGTCGCCGGGAAGGCCGGACGGCACGCCGTGACCATCCGCTACTCCAACGCCGAACAGGCGCCCGCCACGCACTACAACCCCGACCCGATCGCCCGGCACGCCGACCTCTCGGTCAACGGCGGTCCGGCCCGCCGGGTGCTGTTCCCGACGACGTTCCACTTCAACGACTTCCGGGAGCTGACCGTCCCGGTGACGCTGGAGAAGGGCGCCAACCGGCTCACCTTCACCGCCGAGGAACTGCCCGACTTCAACGGCGACACCTACAACCAGTACGACCAGCGCTCGCCGTACGCGCCGGTCATCGACCGCATCGCCGTCACCCCCCTCGCGCAGAAGCAGTCCTGACGCCTCGCCCCTCGGAGCCGCACATGCACCCCCGTTCACCACGTCCGCTGACCACAACCGCCGTCCTGCTGACGGCCCTGGCGGCGAGTCTGCTGCCCGCCACCGCCTCACGCGCGGCGGACACCGCCGTCACCGTGGACTTCGCCACCGCCGGCGGAGCCCCCTCCTACCACGCCTCCGGAATGATCTACGGAATGACTCCCGACGGGTCACTCCCGCAGGACCACTTCTTCAAGGACATCAAGTGGCACTTCATGCGGGCCGGCGGAGCCCAGCTCAACAACGGCGGCTACGGCACCAGCCTCGCCGGCTACCGGACCCGCTGGAACTCCACCCTGGCCCAGTACAAGCGGACCGTCGCCCTCGGCGGCACGTTCGTGCTGCTCCCGCACGACCTGTGGGGCGCCGACGCCACCACCACCCAGGGCTGGCCCGGCGACAACGGTGACTGGACCCTGTTCGACAACTTCGTCACCCAGCTCATCAACGACGTCCGCGCCAACAACATGACCGTCCAGTGGGACCTGTGGAACGAGCCCGACGGGAGGAACTTCTGGGGCCCGTCGCAGACCCAGTACCTGCAGATGTGGTCGCGGTTCTACGCCCGCGTCCGCGCCGCGTTCCCGGGCCAGCTCATCGTCGGGCCCAGCACCGCGAGCCAGCCGAACTCCTCCAACGCCTGGTGGACGACGTACCTCACCTACGTCAAGGCCAACAACGTCGCCCCCGACATCTACAGCTGGCACGACGAACCCGGCGATCCGGTCACCGACGTCGGCCGCGCCAACTCCACCATCGCCGCAGCCGGGTTGACCAACACCCGCCCGTACCAGATCAACGAGTACGCCACCCTGTCCATGCAGTCCCCGGGCGGCGGCGCCTGGTTCATCGGCCGCCTCGAGCGGGCCGGAGCCGACGGTCTGCGCGGCAACTGGGCCTCGGGCACGAACCTCCACGACTACGAGGCCAACCTGCTCACCAAGAACGGCGCAGGGCAGTACGTGCCGCTCGGCGAGTGGTTCACGTACCGCTACTACGGCTCCCAGACCGGCGCCATCGTCAACCTGGTCCCGGGCGCCGGCACCGACGGCCTGGCCACCAAGGACAACGCGGCCAAGAACGCCAAGATCCTGCTCGGGAGCAGCGGCAACACGGGCACGGTCACCGTGCACCTCACCGGTCTGAACACCACGTCGGTGGTGGAGAACAGCCGGGTCCGGGCGGTCGTCCAACGCGTCCCGTACGACAACGGCGCCGCGGTGGCCGGACCGGAGACGGTCTCCGACACCACGCTGACGGTCAGCGGCAACACCGCCTCGCTCAGCGTGCCCTGGTCGAACGCCAAGGACGGCTACACCGTCACCCTGCTGCCGCCGTCCGACACCACCGTCTCCACGGTCGCCGTGAGCCAGAACAGCGGGCAGTGCCTGGACGACACCGACCTCGGCACCGCCGACGGCACGCAGTACCAGCAGTACTACTGCGAGGGCGGCTACCAGCAGATGCTCGACCTCAAGCCGGTCGCCGGCCGGACGAACACCTACACCGTGGTCGACGAGCTCAGCGGCAAGTGCCTGGACGTCTCGGGCGCGTCGACGGCCGACGGCGCCGCCGTCGGCCAGTACAGCTGCAACGGGCAGACCAACCAGATGTTCACGCTCAACCCCGTCTCCGCACTCGGCAACAGCCACGACTACCAGCTCGTGGCCGTGCACAGCGGCAAGTGCGTCGACGTCTCGGGCGTCTCCACCCAGCCGCGGGCCCTGATCCACCAGTGGACCTGCGACCCCGCGAGCGCCCTCGGCACGAAGAAGAGCCAGATCTGGCGGCTTCAGGGCAAGGCCTGAGCTACGACAGGCGGGCGTTGAGGCGGGCGGCCTGGCGGGTCAGGTGGTCGCGTTCGGCGAGGTTGGGCGCCTTGCGGGCCGCCTCGGCGTACAGCCGGGCCGCCGTCGCCAGGTCGCCGTCGCGCTCGTGGAGGTGGGCCGCCACCGCGGTGTGCCGGGGCAGCGAGTCGTCCAGCGCCGCGAGCGCGGCCAGGCCGGCTCGCGGTCCGTCGGCCTCGCCGACGGCCACCGCGCGGTTGAGCCGGACGACCGGGCTGTCGGTCAGCCGCGTGAGCTCGTCGTACCACTCGACGATCTGCACCCAGTCGGTCTCCTCGGCGGTCGGCGCGTCGGCGTGGAGGGCGGCGATGGCGGCCTGGGCCTGGAACTCGCCGAGGCGGTCGCGGGCGAGGGCCGTCTGCAGGATGGCGACGCCCTCGGCGATCGACTTCGTGTCCCAGCGGCTGCGGTCCTGCTCGGCGAGCGGGACCAGGCTGCCGTCGGGCGCGGTCCGGGCGGCGCGGCGGGCGTGGTGGAGCAGCATGAGGGCGAGCAGCCCCGCCACCTCGGGGTGGTCGATCGCCGCCGCGAGCCGGCGGGTGAGCCGGATGGCTTCGGCGGCGAGGTCGACGTCGCCGGAGTAGCCCTCGTTGAAGACCAGGTAGAGGACGCGCAGGACGGTGGCGACGTCGCCGGGCCGGTCGAACCGCACGCCGGAGACGGTGCGCTTGGCCCGGCTGATCCGCTGGGCCATGGTCGCCTCGGGCACCAGGTAGGCCTGGGCGATCTGGCGGGTGGTGAGGCCGCCGACGGCCCGCAGGGTGAGGGCGACGGCGGAGGACGGGGTGAGCGAGGGGTGGGCGCACAGGAAGTACAGCTGGAGCGTGTCGTCCACGGCGGGCGTGGGGCCGGGCGCCGGCTCCTCCTCGACACGGTCCTCCCGTCGGCGGCGTGCGGTGTCCGCGCGGGTCTGGTCGAGGAACTTCCGCCAGGCCACGGTGACCAGCCAGCCCTTGGGATCGCGGGGCGGGTCGGCCGGCCAGACGCGGACCGCCTCGACGAGCGCGTCCTGGACGGCGTCCTCGGCCGCCGCGAAGTCTGCTCCGCGGCGGACGAGGACGGTGAGCACGCTCGGCGTGAGGCTTCTCAGCAGTGCCTCATCCACCGGCGTGGCAGTCCATGTCGCTGGGCGAGGCCGCGTAGAACGGGCGCAGCTCCAGCCACTCGTGGATCGGCTTCCCGCCGGCCCCGGGCGCGGCCGACAGCTCCCCGGCCAGCTCGACGGCCCGCTCGTAGCTGTCGACGTCGATCACCATCCACCCGGCGATGAGGTCCTTGGTCTCGGCGAACGGTCCGTCGGTGACGGGCGGGCGCCCCTCGCCGTCGTACCGCACCCACGTCCCCTCGGGGGCGAGCGCCTGACCGTCGACGTACTCCCCGCTCTTCTCCAGCCGCTCCGCGAAGTCCCGCATGTACTGCACGTGCGCCGAGATCTCCTGTGGCGTCCACTTCTCCATGGGCACGTCGTTGACCGCGGCCGGGGCTCCGCGGTAGTGCTTCAGCAGCAGGTACTTGGCCATCGTGGTTCTCCTCGGTACTGGTGCGACGGTACTGGTGCGACCCCTTTGTGGTCGCGTTCATAGCAGGGACGGAGCCGGCCGCGGGTTCTCGACATCACGGTGCGCATTGTTTTCACGCGCTACGACGAGCTCGTCAGCGTCGCGCAGAGCTTGTCCGAGGGGACGGGGGACTTCCCCAGCTTGTGCTGGACTTCGTCGAGATCGTCGAGGAGGCCGGTGGGGTCCTTCGTGCCGGCGGTCGCGTAGTCGAGGACGGCCCGGTAGAAGGCGGCCGACACATCGGGGGTCATCGTGTCGGCCGCGCCGAAGCACAGCGTGTAGCCGGAGTCCGGCCGGAGCATGCCGGCTATCCGCTGCTGGACGGCGTCGTCGTAGCGGGTGACCCGGCTGTCGGCGGAGAACGCGGAGCCCGCTTGCTGGTTCACCCAGGACTGCTGGGCCTTCGTCCGAGCGAGGTAGGCGATGAACGCCTCGGCGCTCGGATTGTCATCGGTGAACATGCCGACGAAGTCCGCCGAGACCTCCAGCCGGCGCGTCGAGGAGGACGGCACGTAGTCGTGGCTCTGCCCCTTCCTGAACCCCATCGCGGACAGCGCGCCGTGGGCGAGGGAGCAGGTGCGGGGTGTG
The DNA here is from genome assembly GCF_055581185.1 of Streptomyces sp. NPDC031474. NCBI lineage: Bacteria > Bacillati > Actinomycetota > Actinomycetes > Kitasatosporales > Streptomycetaceae > Streptomyces > Streptomyces sp. NPDC031474. The sequence continues at coordinate 96,784 of NZ_JBVIJX010000002.1, read as the reverse complement.
CCGGCCATTCCCGCGGCGGCCTCGCCGAAGTTGCGGACGGCGGCGCCTTTGACACCGCTCCCCACGAGGTTGCGCCAGGTGGTCCAGGCCTGCTTGAGCGGGGGCGAGTTCCATTCCAAGGTGCCCGAGAGCCACTGCTTGTAGGCGTCGCCGTCGCCCTGGGCGAGCAGGATGTCGGCGATCCAGTCGGCGCCGGGCCAGCCGGAGGTGGGGCCGGACTCCAGTCCGAGGCACCAGGTCCCGGTCTTGCGGAGGTCGGCCGGCGAGGGCCGTCCGGTCACCGCGGGGTCGAACCAGACGAGGCTCTTGACGTCGACTTTCACGGGCACCGCGTAGACCTCGCCCCGCACCTTCGTCAGCCCGCGGAACGGCTCCAGATAGGCGTCCGTGGGGACCCGGAGCGGTTGTAGCTTCCTGTCCTTCTCCGCTTCCTGGTCCGCGTACCGGTAGATGGCTCCGACGCTCGGCAGCATGGCGAGGTCGGGCGGCGCCCCGGCCGCCACCGCGGCGTCGAGCTGCTGGGTCAGGGCACGGGTGACCTGCACGTCCACCTGGATGCCGGTGTCGTCCTCGAAGGACTTGACGACCGAGTAGAACGCCTGGAACTCGTTGCCGGACCAGGGGATCATGATCGTCACCCGGTCGTGGCCGGGGCCGCCGCCGCAGCCGGCCGCGGCCAGTAGCAGGCCCAGGACGAGGGCGCAGTGCGCGAGGCGCGCCGACAGTGTTCTCATGGCCGTTTCCCTGACCGTGGTCATGAGCGCGGGAACCTGTACTCGGCGAGGCGGGGGCGGTAGCCGAGGTAGGCGAGCGCGGCGGCGGCCGCGAGGAGGCCCAGGGCGAGCGTCGTCGTCAGCCAGTGTCCGATCAGCGGATGCCGGCTGAGCGCCTGGGCGTCGTGCCGGCACAGCAGGCTGGCCGTGATCCCGACCGCCGCGGTGGCCGCCAGTGCGAGGACCAGCTGGGGGCTGACCCGGCGGCGGAAGCGGCGTACGACGATCCGGCTGGTCGCGAGGACGCACAGGAGCAGGACGGCCGCGGGTCCGACGAGCAGGGACCAGACGTAGGCGGGGCTCAGCCAGTGCGACTCACGCTGGGCGTCGAGCGCCTGTCGCTGCATGTTCTCGAGGTCGGTGAGCGATGCCTTGAGGCCGCCGGTGCCCGGGATGGGGTCGTCCGTCCCGGGTTCTCGCGCGTTCGGGGCGGTCAGGGCCTGCCGGGCGGCGGTCAGGCCGGCCCGGCCGCTGCGGGCGTAGTCACGCACCGCCGTGTTGGCGAGCTGGATGCAGGTGGTCAACTGGCCCTGGAGGAACTGGAATTGGGCCTGTCCTCGGCTTCCGGCCGCGTTGCCCTCGGCCGCCGAGGTGACGAGGGTGTTCACGCGTGCGGTGTCGTTGGCGAACTCGGCGCCCGTGCCGATGAGGGTGACCTGGCCGGTGTCGGCGGCCTTCGCGAGCGCCTTGTCCGCGGCCACGGCCGTGTCACGTGCCTGGACGATGTCCTCGATGGCGCCGTCGGTGCGTCTCGCGGCGGCCAGTTGGTCGTCGGCCCGCGTCGACACCAGCAGATACAGCAGTGCCGTGGCCAGCACCATGGTGATCACGCCCGCTCTGAGCCAGCGCAGCACCCGCACCGGATGGACCGCCCGGGCCCGTGTTCCCCAGCCGGTCACCGCCTCGCGCAGGGACCGTCGGGGCTCCGTGGTCGCTGCGCTCATGCGGCATCCACCGGGGTGCCGTCCGTCGTCGCTTCGTCGAAGCGGTGGCCGCAGTTCTCGCAGAACCTGGCGGAGCGCGCCGAGGTCGTCGCCCCGCAGCGCGGGCAGTCGCGCGTGGACGGGCCGTCGGCGGGCGGGAGTTCGAGGGCGTCGACCGGCGGGGCCGCGGTCCTGGTCGATTCGAGGCCGAGTCGTTGCACCTGTCCGCGGGGCGCGTCGCGGCGGACCCGCAGCCTGCCGTCGGGGCCGGTGACCGACACCGAGCGCAGCAGCCGCATGCGCGCGGTGTCCCTGAGCTCCTCGGCGAGTCCCACCGCGATGCGCAGCTCGCGGTCGGCGCGGTCGAAGTCCCTTCGCTGCTGGGCGTCGGCGCAGGCCCGCATGGCCATGCCCAGTTCGTGTTCGTTCTCGACCCGGGTGAGGTCGGCGGACGGCGGGATCCCGAACCCGGGTGTCCCGCGCCGTCGTACGACCATGGCCGTGGGGGCGGAGCACGGCAGGCGTGTTCCGTCGCTCTGTTCGGCGTGCAGGGTGATGCGGGCGGCGCGCAGGTTCTCCTCGACGGTCAGCGTCTCGGGGTCGAAGCGCAGCGACACCTGGTACTGGCGTGTTTCGGGCGACCAGGAGCCGAGCGGGACGTGGATCTCGTCGCCGTGCGGCTGACGTGCCGTCAGTTCTGCTTCCACGGGACGTGTCTGGCGTACGAAGCCCAGCTGGAAGCGGTCGTTGAGGCGCAGGCCCAGGTAGACGCGGGCCACGACGATGCGCTGGGCCTGCTGCATGATGCGGGTGAAGTCCTCGGTGAGGTCGGAGACGGTGACGACGGCCTCGGCGGCGCCGTGCAGGGCCTCCGTGATCCGCAGCAGTTCCGCGTAGTTCCAGTCCTCGCCGAGTCCGCGCGCGTCGCACACGAAGCGGTCGGTGCACGCCTCCAGCACGCTGTCCAGCTGCTGGGGCGTCTCGTGCTCGTCCTTGCCGTCCGTGTAGAGCACCGCGTGGCGCACGGTCCCGGGGGACGTCACCGACGCGAACAGCCGGTCCGCGCAGGCCAGCCACTGGCCGATGGCCGTGCCGCCCTCGGCGAGCTGGCCGATGATCCGGCTCTTGGCCTCCTGCCGGGCCGCGGCGTCGACGAGGGCGAGGCCGCCCGTGGTCGGGTAGACGACCTCGGCCTTGTGGTTGCCCGCGACGATGCCCAGGAGCGTCCCGTCCCGCAGGGTGTCGACGGCCGCGCACATCGCGCGTTTCGCCTCGTCCAGCTTGCCGTGGCCGCGCATGGACAGCGACTTGTCCATGATGAGGATCTCGGCGGCCCCCGTCCGGGGGACCGCGTCGGCGACGGATCGGGCCCCGACGGTGACGAGGGCGTCCGCGCGGGTCTCGTCGTAGGCCAGGTCGGACGGCGCGTCCACGTCCACTTCGAAACTGAGCCCTGTTAAGGGCGGGCTGTCCCCCACCGGCATCACCCGACTGTGTCCTCAAGTGTCGCTACGCGTCCCCTGTTTGTCCCTGCGTAGCGGGTCAGGAGCTTAGCGTGTCGGGTGTGGCTGCGAAACGGGTACGGCGGGTTCGGCTGCGGCGGCCCGGCCAGCCCCGGGCCGGCACCGGCCGCAGCCGGTTCGCCAGGTCCACCAGGGCGACGTACGCGCGTTCGGTGGGAGCGTGGGCGCCGAGCCCGCGGACCGCTTCGGACAGCTTCAGCCGGTCGTGGGTGCGCAGGAACTCGGCGTACTGGATCTCGGCCCCGAGGCCGGTGGCCGCGGCGTCGTCCGCGTGGAGGCCGTCCAGCGCCGCTCGGGCCCTGGTCAGGTCATCCTCGGTGGGCGCGGTGTGGTCCGGCTCGGCGAGGACCGTGACGAGCAGTCGGACGGCCGCGACGCGCGCCTCGCGTTCGTAGCGGAACTCCTCGGTCAGACGCTCGGCGGTGGCCACCGCTTCCGCTCGCCGGTCGGCCAGCAGGTGTACGCGGGCCAGGCCGAAGCCGGCCGGGCCGATCGCGGGGGTGGTGTCGAAGACGGTGCCGTAGTGCGAGCGGGCGGCGTCGCGGTCGTCGCGGAACTCGGCGCACAGGCCGAGCGCGAGCTGCGGGATCAGTTCACCCGGCAGGGTCTGTCGGACCTCGGTGAAGTGGCCGACGGCTCTCGGCACGTTCTCGCGGGCCAGCGCGATCAGACCGGAGTACCAGGCGTGCAGCCAGTGCCAGTCGGGCAGGTCCGCGCGGGCGAGGGCCTCGGCGGCCCGGTCCGCGTCGCCGCGGCGCAGGGCGAGCCTGCTCTCGGCGAGCGCGTTCCCGGCCGAGTCGCCGACGCGCGGGTCATCGGGATCGGAGAGGGGGGTGGGGAGCGCCGCCGCCATGTCCTGGGGGCGGGGGCAGGAGAACGGGGCGGGCATGGTCAGCGTCGCGTCGTCGGTCGCGACCGCCCGGACCCAGTGGTCGAGCGGTCGCGGCGCGCCCAGTCCGCCGTGCAGCGGCTCGGTGATCGAGCCGAACAGCGCCGACGGACGGGCCACCTGGCGACGGGCCGGCGGTGCTGCCACGATCTGCCGGATCACTCCGCTGAGCTGCTCCCCGAACTGACGCGAGGAAACGAATCTCCGCTGGGGCACGGCGGTGTCCGTGGCGCGGTTCAGGAGCAGCATCAGCGAGTCGACTCCGGGGGCGGCGCGATCGGTGCAGTGCGAGCGGCACACCTCCCGCAGCGTCTTCCCGAGCCCGTACAGGTCGAAGCCGGGGGTGGGCTGCAGATGCTCCGGGTCGCCCTCCGGGGGCGCGTAGGGCGCGGTGTACGCGACGATCGGCCCGGGTTCGTCCTGGGACCGCACCGCGCCGAAGTCGATGAGGCGGACCCGGTCGAGGGGCCGGGCGGAGCCCGCGGAGCCCTCCTCCCGGAACCGGATGATGTTCAGGGGCTTGACGTCGCAGTGCAGCAGGCCCCTGGCGTGCAGGTAGTCGAGCGCCTGAAGGATGCGCACCCCGTGCCCGAGGAGGATTTCGAGCCGGTCGCCCTCCCGGGCCGAGAGCGGCTCGCCCGGGACGTACTCGAGCACCAGGTGCGGCCCCTCGGGCTCGTAGCCCAGGATGCGGACGATGCTGTCGTGCCGGAGTCCGACCAGTATGTTCCGCTCGTGCTCGGCCGTCCTGGCCACCGACCTGTTGAGGACCTTGAGGACCACCCGGGTCTCGAGGTTGCGGTCGTGGGTGAGGTAGGCCGCCCCGTAGGCCCCCGAGCCGAGGACGCGCTCGACGTCGTAGCGGCCGGCGAGGGTGAGGCCCTGGGGCTGGGCGAAGTCGAAGGCGGTGCCGCAGTGGGGGCAGAATCCCGCGGTCCGGCCCGGCTCGTCGCCGTGGCCCCTGCCGACCGGTTTCCCGCACACGGGATTCGCGCAGTAGCGGTGTTCCTCGGGGACCGGGCCCGCCGTGGGGGAAGGTATCTCCGGAAGTTCGGGGGCGTGGTCGGCGTCGATCAGGCCGAGGCCGTACCAGGGGTCGGGCCGCACCTGCGCCACGCCGACGCCGGCCCCCTGCGCCGGTACGGCCGTGGCGGCGGGTGATGCGGCGGGCCGGGCGGCGGCGCCTTCCTGCGGCAAGGGCTGCCGGTCGCACCTCGGGCAGAAGCCCTGCTCGTCGATCTCGCCCAGGCCGCAGTCGGCGCGGTTGCACATCGGCACGGCGTCACCCTTCGTCGATCCGGCGGTTGACCTCGTCGGTGTAGCGCTTGACCAGCCGGCGGGCGGCGGTGAGGTCGATGGGTACGGTCTGCAGCGCACGGGCGGCGGGGGCGTGGAGGTCGGCGAGCCGCCGGTCCTCGTCGCCGAAGAACCGCGCGGCGCGCACACGGTGCAGTTCCAGGCTCGTGCCGAGGTCGTCGTGGCTGAGGATCTGCCGCCGCAGGGCGCGGTCGAACCCGGCGAGCTCGGCGCGGGCCTCCACGGCGCGGTCGTGGACGGCGGCGAGTTCGGGGTTCGGCTCCGTGGTGCGGGCGACGGCCAGCCGGACCCGCAGACGGGGTGCGACGCTGTTCGGCAACCGTGGGGCGGCGAAGAACTTCCCTCCCCAGCGCGCCCACAGCCGGGCCGCCGCCTCCTCCTCGTCGGCGAGCTGCCCGACGACGGCCTGGGCCTCTGCCGAGGTCACGCTCCGGGAGGGCGACCCGCCGATCGGGGCGGGGTCGAGGGACACGTCATGGGCGAGATCGGCGGGCGGCCGGTCCTCGAAGCCCAGGACGAGGCGCAGTCCGCGCGAGCGGGCCCGGCCGGCCAACGGCCCCAGCAGGTCCCGGACGAGTGCGGCGGGGTCCGCTGCCCGGTCGACGCGGCCCACCACCAGACACGCGGGCGGCCGGCGGTGCACCAGCCGGCGCACCGCGTCACGGTCGTTCTCCGCGCGCAGCCCGAACCGGCCCAGCAGATAGCGGCGCACCTCGGCGACGGACTTGCCGCAGGCGTCGTAGGCCGCGTCGATGGAGCCGAGCCCGAGGACCGTGCCGCCGGGCGCGCCGGTCAGCTCGGCGTCGGAGACGGCCGCCCGGGCGGCCGGGTCGGCCGTGCGCACCAGACGCACCAGCCATGAGGAGCCCGCCCCGACCGAGGCGTCGGTGCCGACGACGACGGTGCCCGACCATCCTCCGTCGAGCAGCCGGGTGAGTTCCTGGGTGAGGGCGAGTCGCAGCGGGTCGCCCAGCACGTCCTTGGGCAACTCGCCGCCGGACGGCCCCAGTTCGTCGGCGCGGTGGCCGCCGGCGAACTTCTGGATGCCGGGCAGGTAGGTCAGCAGCGTCTCGGTCGGCATCATCCAGGCCGCCCTGGCGTCGCCGTCGTCGTAGTCGGCGACCACGAGGCCGATGACCTTCCCTTCGAACTCGCCGTCCAGGGCCACCACCCCGGCGCCCGAATAGCCCGGCTGGATCCAGGGGTCGCCGGCGCGTATCCGTTTCAGCAGTCCCCACTCGCCCTGGCGCCAGCCGGAACCCGCCAGTTCGGCGTCCGTCCCCATGCCGTACGGCTCGGCCTGCGGAAAGCCGTAGACCCGCACCCTGCCGCCCGAGATGGGCACCTTCCACAGGGCGGTCCTGGTGCCGCAGTCGACGGGCTCGCCCAGGGCGAGCAGCGCCACGTCGCCGCGCCGCGCGCCCTCCTCGTGCACCCACGATCCCGGGACCACCCGGGCGGTGCGCATCCACTCCGGACCGCACGCCACACTTCTGATCCGCACGTGGTCCGCGATCCCCTGCGGCTGCGCCTCGGCGCGGCGGACGACATGCGCGCAGGTCAGCACGTGTCTGTCGTCGAGCAGCACCCCCGCACCACAGGGGGTCCCGCGCTCGTCGTCCACCCTCACCCGCCACGGGTTCTCGCTGTGGTGATGCAGCGCCATCTCTCCACAGTATGACAACTCCCGCCCCATGAGCCCGAGTTGTCGGCATCGGACGCCGAGGGCGCCGAGGGTCTCAGTACGATCGGCCGAGCCGCCCGGGGAGCATCCGGGCGAACCGGGGCGAGGGCTCGACGCCCAGTTCCTCGTTCAGCAACCGGCGGAAGGCGTGGTAGTGGCGCACCGCCTCGCTGACGTTGCCCTCGGCGAGATGCGCCGAGACGACGGCCCGGTGCGCACTCTCCCGCAGGGGTTCCGCGCGCAGGCTCGCCCACGCTGCCTCCATCGCCAGGGCCGGTCTGCCCTGCCGGATCAGGGCCTCGGCCAGGGCGTCGAGTGCGTGCAGCCGCAGTTGCCGCAGGCGTTCCCGCTCCACCAGGACCCAGTCCTCGTCCCAGCCCGGCAGCAGGTCCTCGCCGACCAGGAGCCCGAGCGGCCGGCGGGCGTCAGGGGGTGGGCCGCAGCCCCTGACCACGCCGAGTGCCGTCCGGGTGAGGGTGTGGACGTCCACGCGCAGGGCCGGGGCGATGAGCAGCGCGTCGCGGCAGCAGGCGATCAACGGCGGTTCTCCGCGCGGCAGTTTCCACAGGGTGGTGCGCAGGCTGCCCCGGGCGTGCTCCTCGGTGACGTCGGGCCACAGCGTGCCGGCGAGGACCGTGCGGGAGACCCGGCTGCGCAGCCCCATGAACGCCAGGAGCCGCTGGCCGTTGCGGCACAGTTCGACGGCCCCGGTCCCGGTCTCCAGCCGGAACTGGCCGAGCAACCGCAACCGGGGAGGAGGGAACGCCACCTTGATCGCCTCGCTCACAGTGTGGTGCGTGAGCGCGCGCCGTCGAAGGCTCGCTGCCCGGCCTCGCCGGCGGCGCGTCACGGGTGATGATTCGCTGGTGCAACGCCGAGGGCGTGCCGTCCGTCGAGGGCGTGCCGTCCAGGGCCGAGGGCGTGCCGTCCGTCGAGGAGACCTCCGTATTCCAAGTCTCGGCCCGCTGACCACGCGGTGCAACTCCGTCGCCTCGCGTGGCCGGTGACGGCAGGATGACGCCGTGCTGACGGCGGCTCCGTAACGTGGGAGGCGGCCACTGCTTCGGCTACGACGTCGTCCTTGCCGACCCCGCGGATCCCGGCTTCGGCCCGGATCGATGAGGAGGTCGCGATGCCCTGTCGCGATGCCCTGTCTCTCCCACGTCTTCGCCGACCGCCCGGACGCACGGCTTCCGGACGTCGGTGAGCGCCGACCCCAGGCGGACCGTCATGTCCCAGTCCCCGAAACTCCCCGTCATCTACGTCCGCGGCTTCGCCGGCGGCCAGTCGGGCATCAACAACGCCGTCGCGGACCCGTTCTACGGATTCAACGAGGGCTCCACGCACATCCGGGTCGGACCGGACGACGAGCCGGACTTCTACCAGTTCGAAAGCCCGCTGTTGCGGCTGCACATGGACGAGCAGTACCAGATCCTCGTGGAGGGCAGCCAGGAGAACTACCTGGACACCCAGCCCGCCATTCCGGCCGACACCATCTGGATCCACCGCTTCTACGATCCGTCGGCGAGCACCTGGGGAGGAAAGCCCAGGGAATTCCGCATGGAGGACGCCGCGGAGGATCTGTACGAGCTGATCAAGAAGGTCACGGCGAAGTCGGGGACGCAACGCGTCCATCTGGTCGCGCACTCCATGGGCGGTCTGATCTGCCGCTGTCTGATCCAGAAAATCCTGCCGGAGGCACAGGTCAAGCCCACCGACGTCGTCGCCAAGTTCTTCACCTACGGCACCCCGCACGGGGGCATCGCCTTCGACTTCGGCTTCGGCGCGCTGGAGCGGCTGCGGGACGCGATCGGCGTCAACGGCGCCGAGATCTTCGGCCGTGAGCGGATGCACCAGTACCTGACGCCGGGCGCCGGCGCCGAGCAGAAACCGAAGGACGACTGGGATCCCCGCTCGATGACCCCCGTCGACGAGGCGTACGCGTTCCCGCTCCGTCAGGTCTTCTGTCTGGTCGGCACCGATCCGGCCGACTACGACGTGGCGTACGGTCTGTCGTCCGCCGTGGTCGGGCCGCGCAGCGACGGCCTGGTGCAGATCGACAACGCGTACGTCCCCGGCGCCCATCGGGCCTATGTGCACCGCAGCCACAGCGGACGCTATGGGCTCGTCAACTCCGAGGAGGGCTACCAGAATCTGCGGCGCTTCCTGTTCGGCGACCTCATGGTCGAGGCCGACCTCGTCGACCACCGCATTCCGCGGCGCAAGGACACGGCGTGGCAGGCGGAGGTCGCTCTGTCGGTGCGCGGTCTGCAGATCGTGATGCACGAGCGCAAGAGCGCCCAGTGGTGTCCGATCCAACTGCAGAACGGGATGGACAGCGTGCCCGCGGAGAGCGTGCCCGGGCAGACCGGCCCGGGCTCCGACGGGGCGGTCCCGCTGGCGCACACCTTCCTGTGCGAGAACCTGGCCAGTCCCCAGGGTTCCGGCTCCATGCGGTACGCGCTGCATCTGCGGATCCTGTCCCTGCGCACCCGCGCCAACGGCTTCCTGGACTTCCAGGACCACATCGAGCAGACGGCGGACTTCGACGACATCCTCGTCGTCGACGTCGCCGGCGACAACGGCTCTCCCGCGCTGCGGGCCACCTGGAACTCCGCCATCTCGGGCCCCATCGGCCAGTACGAGCAGACCGGTTCGGTCCTCGTCGACGAGGACGCCGCGCCCGGCACATGGGTGGCCGGCATCCCGCTGCCCGCCACGACCCGACCGATCCTCGGTGACGACGCGCGGATCCGCCTCACCGTGACCGGCTGGAACTGACGAGACGAGAGGAGCCGAGCCGTCATGGTCGCCCTGTCCAACGTCCGCTTCGGTAAGAAGAACGAGGACGTACGCACCGTACAGAAAGCCCTCATCGCCCGAGGACACAAGATCTCCGACGGCGCCACCGGCCTCTTCGGCGAACAGACCAGAGCCGCCTACCGCGCCGAACAGATCGCCCAGGGCTTCAAAGGAGCCGACGCCGACGGCACGCCCGGCTGCACCTCCCTCACCGCCCTCGGCCGCCACGCCGGCTTCAAGGTCGACTGCACCGGCGCGGCGCCCGCCTCCGGCGGCGGACGGCTCAGCCTCGCCCAGGTCACCTACCGCGACCCCGGCGACGACTCCGGGGAGGCCGCCATGCAGCGCTACGCCCGTACGGCGTGTCAACTGACCGGCATGGACCCGAAGTTCGGGGTTCCGGCGCTCACGACCATCACCAAGCGCGAGTCCGCCCACAACAGCCCGAAGTTCCGGGTGAACACGACGGACGTCAACGCGCACGGGCCGAAGGCCGCCGACGGTCACCCCCTGAACTGCTCCCGCGGCGCCACCCAGTGCATTCCGACCACCTTCGCCGCCTACCACCAGGCGGGCACCGCCACCACGCCCTACGACGTGGTCGCGGACATGTGCGCGACGGTCAACTACGTACGCGCCCGCTATCACGTGAACCGGTCCGGCTCGAATTTCGCCGCCCTCGTCCAACAGGCGGACCCGCACCGCGCTCCCCACGGATACTAGGAGCCCGTCATGGTCGCCCTGTCACACGTCCGCTTCGGCATGAAGAACGAGGACGTACGCACCGTACAGAAAGCCCTCATCGCCCGAGGACACAAGATCCCCGACGGCGCCACCGGCCTCTTCGGCGAACAGACCAGAGCCGCCTACCGCGCCGAACAGATCGCCCAGGGCTTCAAAGGAGCCGACGCCGACGGCACACCCGGCTGCACCTCCCTCACCGCCCTCGGCCGCCACGCCGGCTTCAAGGTCGACTGCACCGGCGCGGCGCCCGCCGGCAAGGGGCATGTGCCGTCGCCCGTGCCGGGACACAAGGTCACCTTCGCCTTCTACCAGCCCGGCCCCTACCAGTGGCGGCCCGACGGTGTCGGCCGGCACACCGGGGAGGACTTCGCCGCCAGGCCCGGGGTTCCCGTGGTCGCCGTGCGCAGCGGCACCATCGCCTGGTCGAACGGCGCCGGCGACGCATACGGCCAGTGGATCGGGCTGGCGGCGGACAACGGTCACGTCTACACCTACTGCCATCTCTCGCAGCGGCAGGTGAAGGCCGGGCAGAAGGTCGCCGCCGGGCAGCAGCTCGGAAAGGTGGGCACGACCGGCAACTCCACCGGGCCGCATCTGCACTTCGAGATGTCCAAGGGCTCCCACTGGTCCTACGGCAACGTCGCCAAGCCCAGCTGGTGAGCCGACGGGCGCCCCGCCGGACCCGGCCTTGTCACGGGATCTCCTGCTCGGCCCAGATGATCTTTCCGGCGGTCGTGTACCGGGCGCCCCATCGATGGGCGAGCTGGGCCACCAGGAAGAGGCCGCGGCCCCCTTCGTCCGTGATCCGGGCGTGTCTCAGTCGCGGGGCGGTGCTGCTGGCGTCGGAGACCTCGCAGGTCAGGCGCGAGTCGAGAAGGAGCCGCAGCCGGATGGGGGGTGTGGCGTAGCGGACGGCGTTGGTGACCAGTTCGCTCACGATGAGTTCGGACGTCATGGCCAGCTCCGCCAGCCCCCAGGCCGCCACCTGGCGTGTCGCCCGGGCCCGGACCTCGGCCACGGCGGCCGGGTCCGCGGGGACCTCCCAGGAGACGACGTGGTCGGCGGCCAGCGCGTGCGTGCGGGCCAGGAGCAGGGCGATGTCGTCGGGCTGGGGCACGGGCACCAGCCGCTGCACCGCCGAGGTGCACATCGTCCCCAGATCGGTGCCGGACCGGGCCAGTACCTCGCCGAGCCGGGTCATGCCGTGTTCCAGGTCACGGTCGGCGCCCGCGATGAGGCCGTCGGTGTAGAGGCCGATCAGACTGTTCTCGGCGAGTTCGATCTCGGTGGACTCGAACGCCATCCCGCCGAGCCCCAGCGGGGGCCCGGCCGGCGGCTCGGGGAAGGACACCTGTCCGCCGGGGGCGACGACGACGGGCGGCGGGTGTCCGGCCCGGGCCATCGTGCACCGCCTGGTGACCGGGTCGTAGACGGCGTACAGGCAGGTCGCGCCGAGGAAGGCGGTCGTGCCCTGCTGGGCCGCCGTGCCGTCGGTCTTCTCGGCGCTCAGCCGCAGCACGAGGTCGTCGAGGTGGGCCAGCAGTTCGTCCGGCGGCATCTCCATGTCGGCGAGGGTCTGCACCGCCGTGCGCAGCCGGCCCATGGTCGCCGCGGCGGCGATGCCGTGCCCCACCACGTCGCCGACGACGAGCCCCACCCGGGCCCCGGACAGCGGGATCACGTCGAACCAGTCGCCGCCCACCCCGTCGGTCGGGTCCGCGGGCAGGTAGCTGGAGGCCACCTCCAGCGCGGTGCCGCCCGCCAGGGCGTGCGGCAGCAGACTGCGCTGCAGGGTGACCGCCGCCGTGTGCTCCCGGGTGTACCGGCGGGCGTTGTCCACGCACAGCGCCGCCCGCGCCACCAGTTCCCGGGCCAGCAGCACGTCGTCGGGCCGGAACGAGACGAGATTGAGCGACCGTACGAAGGTGGCGAGGCCCAGGACGGTGTTGCGGGCCCGCATCGGCACGGAGATGAGGGAGTGCAGTCCGAACCGGCGGATGTTCGCCGCCCGCTCGGGCTCTTCGGACCGCCACACCTCGTCGGACGGGTCGAGGACCGGGATGAGGATCGGCTCGCCGTCGATGAGCAGCTGCGCGTCGTGCGTGGGAGGAACGAAGTCCACCGGGTCGCCGATGCGGACCACGGCCTCCGGGCAGCCCTCCCGCACCGACGCCATCCCGGCGCGCCGCATCACCGGCTTGGCGGGCGCGGGTCCCGCGTCGGTCAGCCACGCGCCGTGCCCTTCGGTGCTGAGCACCGGCTCCAGGAGGTCGACGACGACGAAGTCCGCGAAGCGCGGGACGGCGAAGTCGGCTAGCTCCTGGGCCGTGCGCATCACGTCCAGCGTGGTGCCGACCCTCGCCCCGGCCTCGTTGACCAGCGCCAGCAGTTGGCGGGCGGTCCACCGCTCGGTGACGTCCTGGACCATGTAGCAGACCCCGGAGACCGAGTCGTCGGCGCTCACCAGCGGGAAGAAGGACGTGGAGTAGGCGCGCCGGCGGTGCGGGTCGGCCCAGCTCCAGCCGAGGTACTCGTAGTCGGTGATCGGGGCCCTGGTCTCCAGGACCTTGCGCATCAGCCCCTCTATGGCCTCCGCCTGCAGCCCGGGCAGCAGCTCGCTCAGCCGGCGCCCCAGCCGCTGGGGGCGGGGCACACCGCCGAATCGTTCCAACGTGTCGTTCAGCCACACGTAGCGCAGTTGCAGATCCATCACCGCCATGCCGACCGGAGAGCGGGTCAGAAACCCGTCGAGGACGGACTGACCCAGCGTCCACTGCCGGCTCTGCCCGCGTGCGGAGAGCAGAAAGCACTCCTGCGCACCGACACAGAACGACGCGGAGACCCGCAGGTCGACGTCGACGGCGTGGCCGTCCCGGTGCCGCAGCAGGACCCGACCGCTCCACCCCATGCCCGCGCGGCAGCGCTCGGCGACGCCGGCCACCCGCGCCGGATCCCGGTCCATCGCGGCCAGGTCGGCGGCCGAGCGGCCCACCACCTCCGAGGCGGGGTGGCCGAGCAGCGCCTCCGCGGCGCGCGTCCAGCCGACCACGACACCGTCCGCGGACACGACCGCCGCCGCGTCGGTGGACGCGTCGAGGAGATCACGCGCCCCGGTGGGCATCGGGGCGTCGGAGTCTTCTCGCGCGAAATCCATGGGTGCGCCGTCCTCCACATCACCATGGTCCTGCTTGTCCGTCCGATCCGCACGGCACCGCCGGCGCCCGCCGAAGCCCCGCTCCGCTACCGCACACGGCGGCCGGGAGGGAGCATGGAAGGGCTGGAGGAGGTTCCGCGATGACAGCCGAACCCACCCGGTCCGACGGTGACGTGTACCGCTCCGCGCCCCCGCCCACCGGTCTGCTGGACATGCTGAGCGTGTCCGCGATGGTCCTCGACGCCGACGGGCGCATCGTGTTCTGGACCCCGCAGGCGAAGGAGCTCTTCGGGTACACCGCCGACGAGGCCCTCGGCAAGTACGCGGCGCGGCTGTTCATCCACTCCGAACATCTCAGGGCCGTGGTGAGGCTGTTCACGGAGGTGCTGGAGACCGGCCGGAGCTGGGCGGGCACCTTCCCCATCCGGCACAAGGACGGCAGCAGCCGTCTGATGGAGTTCCGCAACATGCGGCTGCTGGACGACGTCGGCGACGTCTACGCCCTGGGCATCGCCGCCGACCACACCCTGCTCCAGCGCGTCGAGACGGATCTGGCGCTGTGCGAGCGGCTGATCACCCAGTCCCCGATCGGCCTGGCCCTCCTCGACCCCGACCTGCGCTACCTCCTCGTCAACCCGGCGCTGGAGCGCATCGACGGCATCCCCGCCGAGGACCATGTGGGCCGTGGCCTCAGGGAGACGCTGCCGCTGACCGACGTCGACACCATCGAGTCCGCGCTGCGTCAGGTGCTCACCACCGGCACGCCGCTGCTCGACCAGTACCACGTGGGCCGCCCGCCCACCGACCCCGACCACGAGCACGCCTGGTCCCTGTCCTTCTACCGGCTGGAGGACCCCGGCGGGCGGGTCCTGGGCGCGGCCGCCTCGGTCGTCGACGTCACCGAACGGCACCGCGCGGCCGCGGAGGCCGACCGGGCCCGGCGCCGCCTCGCTCTCATCGCCGACGCCTCCGTGCGCGTCGGCACCACGCTGGAGGTGGAGGAGACCGCCCGGGAACTGGCCGAGATCGCCGTCCCCCAGCTCGCCGACGTGGTCGCCGTGGACATCCTCGACTCCGCGCTCGCCTGCCGCCGCGCACGCCGGCCGGACGACGGCCCGGAACTGTTCCGCGCCCTCGCGCTCAAGGCGGCCCACCCCACCGTGGCACTGCGCGCCGCCGACCCGCCCGGTGACCTCGCGGCCTACGACGGCGACCGGCTGGTCACCCTGTGCGTGCACACGGGCCGGCCGGTGCTGGTGCGGCACGTCGGCGACCAGGACCTTCCCCGTATCGCCCGGGACGCCGAGGCCGGCTCGCTGCTGGCCCGGGCCGGCGTCCACTCGTATCTCGCGGTGCCGCTGATCGCCCACGGCGAGGTGCTCGGCGCCCTCGACCTCAAGCGCACCGGCAACCCGCTGCCCTTCGACGAGGACGACGTCGTCCTCGCCTCCGAGCTGGCCGGCCGGGCGGCCGTGGCCATCGACAACGCCCGCTGGTTCCAGAGCGTGCGCAACACCGCCCTCACCCTGCAACGCAGTCTGCTGCCCGACCACGCACCCCACCAGACCGGCCTCGACCTCGCCTCCCGCTACCAGCCCGCGCAGGCCACCAGCGAGGTCGGCGGCGACTGGTACGACGTGATCCCGCTGACCGACGACAAGACGGCGCTGGTCGTCGGGGACGTCATGGGCAACGGTATCGACGCCGCCGCCACCATGGGCCGGCTGCGCACCGCGACCTGCGCCTACGCGGACCTGGACCTCGAACCCGGGTCCGTGCTCCAGCACCTGGACAAGATCACCTGCGATCTGGAGCACTACATCGTCACCTGCCTGTACGCCGTGTACGACCCCCGTACCAGGCAGTGCCGCATGGCCAACGCGGGGCACATGCCGCCCGCGCTGGCGGGCCCCGGCCATGCCCCCCGGCTGCTCGACCTGCCCTCGGGCGCCCCGCTCGGCGTCGGCGGCGTCCCCTTCGAGACCACCACGACCGACTTCGTCCCCCGCGACCTGCTGGTCCTCTACACCGACGGCCTCGTCGAGACCCGGCACCACTCCATCGACGACCGCCTCGACGTCCTCCTCAACTTCCTCGACGAACCCGAACGGCCCATGGAGGAGATCTGCGACCTCCTGCTGTACGGCCTGCGCCACCCCGACGACCACGACGACGTCGCCCTGCTCGTCGCCCGGATCCTGTAGGCCGTGGACCCGCTCGACCCTCGTATGTCTGAGGTTCCCGCGGGAGCGGTCGGGACATTGACTGCTCCCGGATCGACAACTCCACGGGCACACGAGGATCGGGGGATCCTGATGTACGGGTCAGTACGAGGCAGACGCAGGGGAGTACGAGGCGGCCTCGCGGTCGTCTGGAGGTGGTGTCTGCTGGCGGCGGTCCTGGTCGGCGCGGCCGCGCCGACGGCGCACGCGTCCGGGGCGGCGCCGGTCGCGCCCCGGGACGCGCCGACCGCCGCGCGGGCGGTCGAGGTCCCGGCCGGGGTGACCGCGGGGGTCGCGGTCTTCGACCGGCAGACCGCGACCTTCACCGAACAGCTCAATCCGCGGATGCGGTTCCGGTCCGCGTCGGTCGTCAAACTGCTCATCGCACTCGACCACCTGTGGAACCTGGGCCCCGACTACAGCCTGCCCGCGGACGACCGTGCCCGGCTCGACACGATGCTGCGCTCCAGTGACGACGCGAGCGCCTCGTACTACTGGGCGCAGAACGGCGGCAGCGCGATCGTCACCCGGATGGTCGCCCGCCTCGGCCTCGCCGACACCGCGGGGCCGCCGGCGGGCTACCCGGGCTTCTGGGGCTACACGGCGCTGTCCGCCGCCGACACCGTACGGATCTACCGCTACCTCCTGGACAGCGCGCCCGAGCCGGTCCGCACCCTCGTCATGGGCGACCTGCGGCAGTCCACGCGGTGCGGCACCGACGGATTCGACCAGCGCTTCGGCATCCCGGCATCGTTCGAGAAGCCGTGGGCGGTCAAGCAGGGCTGGTCGGGCTTCGGTGACTCCGGCAACTGCACCGAAACGACCGCCGTCACGGGCGCGACCCCGGCGAAAACCGGGGCGGGAGCCAGGGCGGGGGCCAGGGCGGGGGCCGGGGCGGGGGCCGGGGCGGACGACGTGGATCTGACGCAGCGGGCACTGCACACCACCGGAACCGTCGGGGCCGGCGACCGCTCGATCGTCGCCGTGTTCACCCTCCAGCCGACGAGCACCACGTTCGGCGCCGCCTACACCAACCTCAACCGGCTGGTCCGCTCCCTGAACGTGCCCGGGGGCGTGCACCCGGCCGGCACCTGGTTCGGCACCTGGGGCACGGACGTACGCGTCCGCGCCGGTACGACCACCTCCTCGACCGCGCTCACCAAGCTGCCGGCGGGAGTGGAGGTGCTGATCCGCTGCCAGAAACAGGGCCAGCAGGTCGAGGTGCCGCCGTACGTCAACGACTGGTGGGCCTACCTGCCGCTGTACGGCGGCTACATCACCAACATCTACGTCCGGTCACCGGACAACCAGTTGCCGGGCGTCCCCCTCTGCTGACGCCAGGTCGGCTCCTCACCTGATCGACGCAGGCGGCAGCCCTTTCATCGCGCAGTGTCACGAGACGTGTGTATACGGTGAACACGGATCACGACCAGCATTCCTCCAAGTCGTTGCGTCCAGGAGGAGAAAGGGGCCGGCATGCCGGTGAACGTCACCTACCCGGGCGTCTACGTCGACGAGGTCAAGAGTTCCGTCAGAACCATCACGGGCGTACCGACCTCGGTCGCCGCGTTCGTCGGCTACGCGCCGCGCGGCCCGGCCGACCGGCCGGTGCACATCACCGGCTGGGCCGACTACGAGGCCGTCTTCGGCGGGCTGCAGGCGAAGTGCCCGATGAGCTACGCGGTCTACCAGTTCTATCTGAACGGGGGGAGCGAGGCGGAGATCGTCCGGGTGGTGAAGGAGGACCCGCTGGTGGTCCACCTGGAGCTTCCGGGCGGCCCGCCCGCAGCGGCGGCCACCCAGCCGGCGTCCACGCCCGCGCCCGCGCCCGCCGCGGCGGGCGGCAGCGGCGGCAGCGGCAGCGGCAGCAGCAGTGGCAGTGGCAGCAGTGGCAGCGAGGGAGGGGACAACGCTGCCACCTCCGGCACCTCGGGGGAGGGCGCCGCCTCCGACGACAAGAAGAAGGGGAAGGGCGCGGCCGACGCGAGCGGCAGTGGCAAGGCGGCCGCGTCCTCCACCCCTTCGAGCGGGGCCACGAGCACCCCCACACCCGCCCCCGCCGCCGTTCTCGTCGCCGCCTCCCCGGGACGGTGGGGGCTGAATCTCCGAGCTCGGGTCGACTACGACACCTCGGAAGGCAAG
Source organism: Streptomyces sp. NPDC031474 (assembly GCF_055581185.1). Lineage (NCBI taxonomy): Bacteria > Bacillati > Actinomycetota > Actinomycetes > Kitasatosporales > Streptomycetaceae > Streptomyces > Streptomyces sp. NPDC031474. Next base: position 78,611 of record NZ_JBVIJX010000002.1, on the reverse strand, counting down.
GACACGCCGGATTCGAAGCGCAAGCTGTTCAACCTGACGGTCCACGACGTGGAGACCCGTGCCCAGGAGCGATACCTCAACGTCAGCATCGAGCCAGGCAGTCCACGCAACCTGGAAACCGTCCTGCAGTCCTCACGGCTCGTCCGTGCCGAGACTTCCGCCAAGGCGATCCCGGCACCCAGCCCGGACCCGGACCCCAAGGATGCCGATCCCTTCAACTCAACGACAGCAGACAAGAAACCGTGCTGCTACGGCCCGAGGGAGGACGACGACGGAGCCGCGGAGCTTCCGGAACCGACCATGTACACCGGTAACCCGGCCGACAAGACCGGCCTGTACCAGTTGTTGAAGACGGACATCTTCAACATCCTGTGCCTGCCGGACCAGTTCGAGGCCCCGGGTGCCGCGAAGAGCGTACGGGATGCCGCGCTGAAACTGTGCCTCGACCGGCGTGCCGTCCTCCTCGTCGACCCACCTACGAGCTGGACGGGTGACCTGGACTCCGTCCTCGACGGACTGGCAGGCGTACAGGGCGACGAGGCCGACAAGAACGCCGCGCTGTACTACCCCCGCGTCCTCGCCCCGGACCCCCTCCTCGGCGGCGCCGTCCGGCCCTTCCCGCCCTGCGGCGTCATGGCCGGTGTCCTCGCGCGGACCGATGTGCAGCGAGGGGTCTGGAAGGCACCGGCCGGCACGGACGCCTCGTTGAGCGGGGTCAGTGATCTGGAGGTGCCGCTGACCGATCTGGAGATCGGGCGGCTGAACCCCGTCGGCGTGAACTGTCTGCGGCGGCTGCCGGCCGCCGGGCCGGTCGCCTGGGGAGCACGCACCCTGCGCGGGGCCGACCGCCTCGCGGACGAGTGGAAGTACCTCCCGGTGCGCCGGCTGGCCCTGTTCATCGAGGAGAGCCTGTTCCGGGGCACGCAGTGGGTGGTGTTCGAGCCCAACGACGAACCCCTGTGGGCGTCGGTCCGGCTGAACGTCGGCGCCTTCATGAACTCGCTGTTCCGCGCGGGCGCGTTCCAGGGCCGGACTCCTCAGGAGGCGTACCTGGTCAAGTGCGACAAGGACACCAACCCGCAGAACGACATCGACCGGGGCATCGTCAACATCCACGTGGGCTTCGCCCCGCTCAAACCCGCGGAGTTCGTGATCGTGCACATCCAGCAGCTCGCCGGACAGATCCAGGTCTAGGAGGACGACCGATGCCGGAAGTCACGCGCCGGGACCCCTTCAAGAACTTTCGCTTCCGGGTGAAGTTCAGCGGGGAGACCGCCTATATCGCCGGAATCAGCAAGGTCAGCGGACTCAAACGCACCACCGAGGTCATCCGGCACCGCGACGGCGGCGACCCGGGCACCAGTCGCAAGCTCCCCGGCCGCACGGAGTACGAGGCCATCACCCTGGAGCGCGGCTGCACCATCGACACCGCGTTCGAGGAGTGGGCCAACAGGGTCTGGAGCCTGAAGAACTCGGCGGGCGGTCTGGAGACGTCCCTGAAGGACTTCAGGCGGGACCTCGTCATCGACGTCTTCGACGAGGGCGGCCAGCAGGTGCTGTCCTACTCCGTGCACGAGGCCTGGGTCTCCGAGTACCAGGGGCTTCCCGAACTCGACGCCGGCTCCAACGCCGTCGCCTTCGAGCACATCAAGGTGGAGCATCACGGCTGGGTGCGGGAGCACACCAACCCGCCGCAGGAGCCGCAGTTCAGCGACACCGCCGGGTGACCTCATGCCGCATCGACTGACGGAGGCGAACGTCCTGGAGGTGTGGGAGGGCGGGCTCGGCGGCACCCCGGCGGCCCGCTCCCTCCTGCTCGCCTCGGTGGCGGCGCCTGCCGGTAGGGACGTCGCGGACCTGCCCCTGAGCGTCGTCAACGCCCTTCTGCTGGAGCTGCGTTGCGGCGCTTTCGGCAACGCGCTGCCCTGTACGGCGGACTGCCCGGCGTGCGGTGACAGCCTCGATGTGACCGTGGCGGCCGGGGAGTTGAGGCCCGCGGGGGCGGGCGCGGACGCCGACCCGGGGGGCCGCGTGCCCGCTACGGCGACGCTGACGACGTACGGCATGACGGTCACGTACCGGGCCCTCACCGGCCGCGACGTCCGGGCCGTCGATCCTACGGCGCCCCGGGCGCGTCGCAGTCTGCTGCGCCGGTGCGTCGTGCACGTCAGTCCACCCGCCGAGGAGCTGCCCGACGAGGTCCTCGAGGACGTGGCCCGACGGCTCCCGGAGCTCGACCCGGGGGCCGACACCGTACTCGTCCTGAACTGCCCGCAGTGCGAGCACCGTTGGGAGGCCGCTCTGGACATCGGCGACCACCTGTGGACCGAAGTCTCCGGCTACGCACGCAAGTTGCTGCACGAGGTGCACACCCTGGCGCGGGCCTACGGCTGGTCGGAGGCCGAGGTGCTGGCGGTCAGCCCGGCGCGGCGGCAGTTCTATCTGGAGGCGAGCGCCGGATGAACGACTTCGTGGACCGGGTGCTGGGGGCGCCGGGACCGCGGCTCAGGCCGCTGACGCCGAACGTGTTCGACCCGGGTGCGCCGCGACTGCCGAGCGGTCAGGGTGGCCCTGGCCGCTCTCACGAGCCGGATGCGGCGCCCGTCCCGGACACGTCGGAGGCCTTGTCCTCCATGTCCTCCATGCCGCCGGGCGAGCCGGGCTCGGCCGGGCACTCGTCGTCCTCGCCGCCTCTCCCGGGAGACCGGCCCCGGGCCGCCGACAGCGATACGGCAGAGCCGCCCGGACGGACGTCCCGGACGTGGTCAGGTGCGGACGCTCCGCCGGCCGGTGACCGTCCCGTTCCGGTCGACACGGGCCGGCCAACCGGCGTGGAGGGCGGCGCTTCCGCACCTGGCGAGAGCCCCGCTCCTCGTCCGAACCGCTCGCCTCGCGCCACTGCGGCGACGCCGAAGGACATGCCGAGCGTGTCCTCGCCGGGCCGGCGCGCCGAGGCGCCCCCCACGGACTCCGCGGTAGCGCCACCGGCACAGGCACCGGGCGGGCACCCGAAACCCCGGAGCGCCCGCCTCAAGCCCCGGACACCCGGCGCCCCGGGGACGGCGGCCAAGACCGAAGACACCGCCCCGCACGCCTCGAAGACGGGGACGACCGACGACACCTCGGCACACACCCCGACGACGACGGCAGCGGCGGCGGCGACCAACGGCACCTCGCCGCACGCCCTGACGACGCCGTCCGAGACTGGGCACGCCGAAGCGTCGGCGCGCAGCACGTCCGCTGCACCGAGTACGCGGGACACGTCCCGAAGAGCTTCCCGCGTGCCACCCGAGGCTCACAGCGCGTCGCCCCGTGAGCCGGCCCCACCGCCCACACTCCAACACACGCCACCGCCCAGCCCGACGACGCCTCCCCCGTCCGACGGCATGCGACCACCCGCCCCGGCTCGGTCCCACCGGCCCGAGGACACCTCACCGCACCACCCGGCCACCTCTCACCGGGCTGAGGAAACCTCGCCACACCACCAGGCCGCTGCTCCCCAGGCCAAGGACACCTCACCGCACCACCCGGCCGCTGCCCCCCAGGCCGAGGACACCTCGCCACACAACCCGGCCACGCCTCGCAAAACCGAGGCCGCCTCACGACGCCAATCGGGCCCGTCCTCCCCGCCCGAGGGAAGCTCGCGGCACCACTCGGCGCCGCCCGCCGGGCCTCCGGTCGCGACACCGGAGGTCCCGGACTCGACCCGCAAGGGCCGGAACGCGCGGCCGGACCCCGAAGGCGTGCGGCCATACAGTGCGGCGACGCCACCACACCGCAGCGTCGTCCCACCACACGGCACCGTCGCGCCAGCACACGGCCCGGACACGCCCGGTTCGCCCGGCACCCCGGCGACCCACTACCCGACAACCGGCGCCGAGCACGTCCAAGGATCCGCGGTGCACGCCGTCCGGCCCAGCCCGCTGCCGAGCGCCGAGAGCGCACACAACCCGGTGCCCTCGGCCGAGGCAGACGCCGAGGCAGCAGTGAAGCTGACGGTGCCCGAGGCAACGGCCGTCACCCCCGCCCCACCGACGTCGATGGCCGCCACGTCCCCGACACCCCCCGAACCGTCCCGGCCCAGGGCCACCACGCCCCCGGCACCCTCCGAACCGTCCCGGCCGGGGGCCACCTCGCCGCAGGTCATCTCCGCACCGTCCCCGTCCGAGGCCGCCTCACCTCGGCCTGTTTTCGAACCGTCACCGTCCAGGACCACCCCACCCCCGTCGTTCTCCGGACCGTCCCGCTCCCAGGCCAATGCGCCTGTGGCCTCCTTCGAACCACCCGTGTCCCGGACCGCACCGCCCCCGTCCCACACCGCGTCACCTGCGGCTGCCCGCGAACAACGCCCCTCCCCGGCCGCCTCGCCACCGCCCGTCCCGGAACCGCCCCCGTCCCGTGCCGCTTCACCTGCGGCTGCCCACGCACAACGCCCCTCCCCGCCCCCCTCGCCGCCGCCCGTCTCCCCGTCCCGCACCACGTCACCTGTGCCCCCCTCCGAACAACCCGCGTCCCCGCCCCCCTCGCCACCGCCCGTCCCGGAACCGTCCCGGCCGAAGGCCGCTTCACTCATGGGTTCCTCTGAGGCACCGCTCAGCCCCGTCCCGCTCGCGTCCGCCACGGACGCCTCTTCGAGCCCTTCGGCACCAGCCCCGCCCCCTCACCTCGGCGTCCGCGCCGCAAGGCCCGTCTCCGCCACCCCCGAGCGTCCCTCCACCCATCCCGCCCCTCCCCCCACACCCCTCACGCACCCGACTCCCCCTGCACGGCACGTGGCCCCCACCGCCTCCACGCACCCCGAATCCCCGCCACAACCCGGCCTCCACGCGCCCCCCGCACACCCGACGCCCCCCGCACGGCACGCGACCCCCACCCCTTCCACGCACCCCCAACCCCCGCCGCCCCCCGCGCACCTCACCCGACGTCCCACACATCCCGGACCCCCCACACCCCCCGCACCCCCCGCGTCTCCGTCACCTCCCTCGCCACCGGCCCCCGAAGCCGCGCCCCCACCCCACCGCCCCGCGACGCCGCCCAGAGAAACCGTGCTGCACGTCACCATCGACCGCCTCGTCGTCCATACCGCGCGTTCGCAGCCGGTGGTGGACGACCCGGCTCCGCCGCGGCGGTCGCGGATGTCGCTCGAGGAGTACCTCGGGAGGCGGTCGTGAGTGACGCGTTGGCCGTTGCCGCGGTGACGGAGACCTTGCGGGTCGCGTTGCAGGAGGCCGTCCTCCGCACGGTGCCCGATGCGGTGGTGACGGTGCGCCATCCGGGCGGCATGGACGTCGTCGACGAGGACGACGGGCGGACGCCGGCGCGGACGCCGACCCTCAACCTGTTCCTGTACCGCACCGCCGTCGACGCCGCCTGGCGCAACACCGACCCCCTGGGAACGCACCCCGGTGAGACCCGGCACCCGGCGCTGCCCCTCGTCCTGCACTACCTGTTCACCGGGTACGCGCCCCCGGACCAGGACTCCACTCTCCCCGAGCGGCTGCTCGGCGCGGCCATGGCGGCCTTGCACGACCGGCCCGTGCTGTCCGCCGAGGCGCTCAAGGCCGCCGCGGACTTCAGCGATCTGCATCGGCAGCCCGAACCGGTGAAGGTCACCCCGGCGGTCATGCCGCCGGACGAGATGTGGCGGCTGTGGACGGCGCTCGGTCACGGCTACCGGCTCTCCGTGCCGTACGAGGCCCGGCTCGTGCTCATCGACAGTTCCGTGCCGGGCCGGACGCCCCTGCCGGTGCTGCGGCGCGGCGCCGCCGGGGCCGGGCCGGAGGCGGCGCCGACGGCGGCGGAGCCGTGGCCGGTCCTGCGGGACGTGCTGCCCCCGGTCGCGGCGCCGGGCGCCGACGTCGTGCTCAGCGGCAGCGGGTTCGGCGGGGCCGGGGCGGGAGCGGTGAGCGTCCGCCTGACGCATCCGTTGCTCGGGGGTCCGATCGTGCTGCCGGCCCGTGCCGACGGGGCCGCCGCCGTGCGGGTCGCCCTGGACGGCAAGCTCGGCGCGGGGCAGTGGTCCGTGGTCGTCGTCCTCACCGCTCCCGACGGCAGCGAGCGGACCACCGCGCCCCGCCCTCTGCGGATCGCGCCGCGCATCACCAGCGCCCTGCCGTTGACCGTCGCGCGGACGGGGAAGGGGGCGAAGGAGGCGAAGGGCGTCCTGGTGCTGTCCCTCGACTGCGAACCCGCCGTTCAGCCCGGTCAGCGCGCCGAGTTGCTGGTGGGGGATCTGCCCGTGCCCGCCGAGCCCTTCGCGCGGGCCACGCGCAAGCTGCGGTTCCGGCTGGTCGCGGGGGTGCCGGGGCGGTATCCGCTACGGCTGCGCGTCGACGGCGTGGACAGCCCGCTGGCCGATCCGGGCGCGGAGCGGTTCGACGCCGACACGGCGGTGGTGATCACATGACGGCGACCCGGGTCGAACTGCGTATCCGCCGACTGGTGCTGGACTCGGCCGACGGTGTGTCGCGGGCGGCGCTCTGCGCGGCGGTGGAGACCGAGCTCGCCGTGCTGCTCGGCCTCTCCCCCGCGGGCGGGCCTCGTGCCGGGAGCGGTCCCGCTGGGGCGGCACCCGCACACCTGTCCGAAGCCGTATCCGCCCCCGCGCCCGCGCACGTATCCGCACACGTATCCACACACGTGTCCGTGCTCGGTCGGCACATCGCCCGGGCCGTCCACCGGGCGATGTGCGAGGCGGAAGGCGAGGGTGTGTCATGAGCCAAGTCATGCCGCGGCGCGGCGGTTTCGTCTTCCTCGATCCCGAGCACGGGCGGGTGCTGCGGGTCGTGCCGTTCCAGTACAACCCCGACAGCATCACCCGTACGCTCCAGCCGCGGGGCATCGGGGCCGACGCCGGTGACCGGCTGGAGGCGCTGCGGTTGCAGGGGCCGCCCCGGGAGACGTTCCGGATCGACGCGGAGTTCGACGCCACGGACCAGGTGGCCGCGGCGGGCGCTCCGGCGCCGCCCGCCGGTTCCGGGCTGTTCGGGATGCTGTCCGCGCTGGAGACGGCGATCGCTCCCACGGCCGCGCAGTTGACGCAGCAGAACGACCTGGCCGCCCAGGGGATCCTGGAGATCGCCCCGGTCCAGGCGCCGCTGCCTGTGCTGGTGCTCGGCGCGCACCGGGTCCTGCCCGTGCGGATGCTGGACCTCGACGTGTCGGAGGAGGCGTACGACGGGGAGCTGAGTCCGATCCGGGCGCGGGTGACGCTGACGGTGCGCGTCCTGACCGTCGACGACGTGGGCTTCGGCCACAAGGCCGGCGGGCTGTACCTGCAGTACCAGCAGGGCAGGGAGCGTTTCGCGGCGCTCGTCGGCTACGGCCCGGGAGCGGTCGGCTATGCGAGCGGATGACAGGAGATGAGCCGTGTTCGAGCCCAGCAGCAGGTACCACGCGGTCCCCACGACGACGCGCACCCTCGCGGACGGCAGGACCGTGACTCACCTGCGCCGGCGTTTCCTGCCGCAGCCGGAGGAGCTGATGGCTGTCGGCGAGCATGTGGTCGCGGCCGGCGAGCGGCTCGACCGGATCGCGGCGCGACGGTACGGCGATCCCGAGCAGTCGTGGCGGATCGCCGACGCCAACCGGGCCATGTGTCCGGAGGAGTTGACGGCCACGCCCGGCCGGCGGCTGCGGATCACCCTGCCGGCCGAGGCGTCGGCGGCGCCCGGCGGCGGGCCGGTCGTGTGATGACGCATCAGCTGCACCTGCTGCTGCTCGTCGGGGACACCGTGCCCGCTCCGGCCCCGGCGGCGATGATCGACGCCCTGCACGGCGTGCGGATCACCTCGGCGAGCGGCCGGACCAGCGGCTTTCAGCTGACGTTCGCCGTCAGTTCCCGCTCCCCGCTGGCCGGGGCGGTGCTGCCGGGCGGGGCGCTGTACGCGAAGAAGCGGGTCGTGGTCGCCGTGGTCCTCGCGGGCCGGTGTCATGTGCTGATGGACGGGGTGGTGACCCATCAGGAGCTGCACGCGGGCCGGGCTCCGGGGTCGTCGTTCCTCGTCATCACCGGGGAGGACCTGACGGTGCTGATGGACCTGACGCACGTCCGGCGCGCCTACCCGGGGCTGCCGCCGCAGCTGCGGGCGATGGCGGTCTGTGCGGGGTACGCGCAGTACGGCGTCGTGCCGCGGGCCGTGGCCCCGGTCCTCACCGACCAGCCGAACCCGGTGATCGACATTCCGGTGCAGTCGGCGACCGATCTGGCGTATCTGCGGGCGATGGCCGCGGACGTGGGGCACGTCTTCCATCTCGAACCGGGGCCCGCGCCGGGCGTCAGCACCGCCTACTGGGGGCCGCAGAACCGCGACGGAGCCCTTCAGCCGGCCCTCACCACGGGCTGCGGCGCGGCCGACAACGTGGAGGAACTCACCTTCTCCTTCGACGGGCTGGCCACGTCCGGCTACCGCACGGACCGGCTGGAGCCGCCGTCGACGTCCGCTTCCGAGGCCGCCGCGCCCGAGCCCGGCATCCTGCGCAAGAGCCTGTCGGCGAGCCCGGCCGAGGCGCTGCGCACGGGGGCGCTCACCGGGCAGACCGGCCGCTCGCTGCCCCGGACCCTGCTGGCGGGGCTCGGCCGCGAGGTCGCCGTCGACGCCGTCACCGGCCGCGGCACCGTCGACGTGCTGCGCTACGGCCATGTCCTCGGCGCCCACGCTCTGGTGGGGGTGCGCGGGGCGGGACGGGCGTACGACGGGCGGTACTTCGTGGCCGGCGTGACCCACGACCTCACCCGCGACACGTACAGGCAGCACTTCACGCTGGTCCGCGACGGGCTCGGCGCCGACACCCAGGCGGTGACCGCATGACGACAGCACAGACGACGCCACAGGCAACGGCACGGGTGAACCAGTGGCACGGGATGTACGAGGGGGTCGTCGTCTCCGCCGTCGATCCGACCGGCGTCGGCCGGCTCCTCGTTAGGGTGCCCGAGGTGCTGGGCGACGAGACGCCGGTGTGGGCGGTGCCGGTCACCCCGCTGGCCGGTTCGGACTGCGGGATGTACGTGGTGCCGCCGCCGGACTCCGGGGTGTGGGTGCAGTTCCTGGACGGGGATCCCGAGCGGGCGGTGTGGACCGGGTTCCGGCGGGGCGGTTCGGGGGACGTGCCGTCGGCCGCCCGGTCCACCCCGCCGGGCGTGCCGCAGATCGTGCTGGCCACGCCCACCGGGAACGCCCTCGTGCTCAGCGACCTGCCGGGGCCCACCGGCGGGATCAAGTTGCAACTGCACGGTGAGACCGGGCCGTTCATCAAGATCAATGAGACGTCGATCGAGATCTCCTGCGGTCCCGGACTCGCCACCATTCAACTCGTCGGACCCCAGGTCATCGTCAACAACGGCGCGTTGACGGTGCTGTGAGGAGACCATGCCCGGACTGCTGCTCCACTACGGCGCGTTGATGATGTGCGCCCACCCGCCCGGCCTCGTGAGCGTCCCCGCGCCGGTCCAGCAGCGTGTCCTGGTGGGGCCGCAGCCCGTGCTGACCAGCGCCGACCAGTTCCTGGTGGCCGGGTGTAGCTTCCCCGCCGTCACCCTGGGGGCGCCGCCGTGCGTGAGCATCACCTGGCTGCAGCCCTCCACCCGGGTGTTCGTCAACGGGCTGCCCGTCCTGCTGCAGCCGACGCCCGCGGGGGTCGCCCCGGCGATCGGCGTGGGCACCCCGCCGCCCAACCCGCCGACGGTGCTGGCCATGCAGTTCCGGGTGCAGGGGATGTGAGCGCGATGGACATCGACTTCCCCTACCGGGTCGACGCCCGGGGCCGCACGGCACGCGTCGACCACGCCGGTCATGTCCGGGACATGGTGGAGCTGGTCCTCTTCACCGGTCCGGGCGAACGGGTGAACCGGCCCGACTTCGGCTGCAACCTCCTCGACCTGGTCTTCGCCGGGAACAGTCCCGAGCTCGCCGCGACCCTGGAGATGACCGCCCAGGCGGCCCTGCAGCGCTGGCTCGGCGATGTGCTCACGGTGGAGTCCGTCACGGTGACGTCGCAGGAGGCGACGCTGCGGGTGCATGTGGCGTACGTCCTGACGGCGACGGGCGAGAGCCTCACCGTCACGGTCACGGGCGGGGGAACCTCCTCATGACGGTGCTGAACGGGTCGTACGAGGGTCTGAGCGCGGACGGGCCGGCCGGTATCCGGGAGGTGCGGGCGGAGCCGGACCGGCGCACGCTGACCGTCACCTTCGTCGGGGTGCTCCCGCCGGGAGTGGACCGCACCCGGTTCGTCGTCGAGGGCGGACGGCGGGTCGTCGGCATCCGTGTCCTGCGGGTCCGCCGCGACTTTGGGCCGGGGCGCGAGGCCGGCGGGGAGAGTCGGCTGCGGCTGACCCTGGACCGGCCGGGCGACGACTCCACGTATCGGCTGCGGGTGCTGGGGCGGGGCTTCCACGGCGGCCACGACCACGCGGACTTCACCTTCCACCCGACCGCCGGCCACCCCCCGCGCCCCACCCCGAGGGCCGCTGAGCCGGCCGGGCCGCCCGTCGGCCCCGCCCCGGCGATCGACTACCTGGCCAAGGACTACGCCAGTTTCCGCCGGCTGCTCCTGGAGCGGCTCTCGCTCACCCTGCCGCAGTGGACCGAACGGCACGCCCCCGACCTCTGGATCACTTTGGTGGAGCTGCTGGCCCATGTCGGGGACCGGCTCAGCTACCAGCAGGACGCCGTGGCCACCGAGGCGTACCTGGACACCGCGCGGCTGCGCACCTCCGTGCGGCGCCATGCGCGGCTGGTCGGCTACCCGATGCACGACGGCTGCGCGGCCCGCACCGTCGTCTGCGTGGAGACGGGCGCGGAACTGACCGTGAACACCCACGATCTGGCGTTCACGGCGCAGTCCGAGGACGAGTACCCGCAGCGGGCGGACCGGCCGTGCAGCCCGGCGATCTCGCCAGAAGCCCTCGTCTCGTCCCGGTATCCGGCCTACCAGCCGCTGGAGCGGCGCCGTATCCGGCTGCTTCCCGCGCACAACGGCGTACCGCTGTGGGCCTGGGGGAAGGACGAGTTCGCGCTGCCCGTCGGGAGCACCCGGGCCGCCCTCCTCGACGGCGACGGCGGACACCGGGTGCTGGAGCTGAGGAGCGGCGACCTGCTCGTGCTGGAGGAGACGCGGGGACCCGGCGGCAGCGCGCCCGACCCCGCTCACCGGCAGGCCGTGCGGCTCACCCGCGCGATGCGGGACGTCGACGCGAACACCGGCAGGGCGGTGGTGAAGATCGCCTGGGCCGCCGAGGACGCCCTCGCCTTCCCGCTGTGCGTGCGCAACCCGCAGGAGCCGGGCGGGCGTCCGAGCGCGACCGTCGTGGCCCGCGGCAACGCCCTGCTCGTCGAACACGGTCTCGGCATCGACTGGCTCCCCTACGGCAAGGCCGGGAACATGGGCGCCGCCCACGCCGGTGACAAGGCCGGTGAGATCGTCCAGGTGCCAGGGGCGGCGGCCGCGGCCGGCGATGTCTCGCCGGTCCGGTCCCGGCCGGTGACGCTGCGCGGCGGGCCCGTCACCTGGTCCCCGCCGTACCCCCTCCCGGCCGATCTGGCCGCGGCGCAGGCACGGCGGCTGGGAAGCCTCGCGACCCGGGCACGGGAAGGTCTGCGGGATCTGCACCACGGGGTGCCCGAGCTCCACCCGGAGAGCCGTGAGCTGCTGACGGCCCTGTTCGGGGCGTCGTTCCTCGACGACTTCGCCGGGCTCTCCGACGACGCCGACCGCCGCGGCACGGCCGCCCGTTTCCTCTCCCTGTTCGACGAGTTCTTCGAGCCCAGGCTGCGCCGCCTGGAGACGCTCGCGCAGCGCGCCCGGGCCGGGTACGTGCTCGAGGCGGCCGACGCGCGCTGGGAGCTCGCGCAGACCTGGGGCGAGCGGGCCGCGGCCGGGCTGGACCCGGCCGACCCGGCCCTGCACGGCCCGGCGAGCAGCGCCCTGCGCCCCGATCCCCGCGAGGCGCTGCCCGCGCTGTACCTCCAGGAGCATCCGGGGAACGGCCCGGTCTGGACCCCGCGCCGGGACCTGCTGTCGAGCGGCCCCCGTGACCGGCACCTGGTGGCCGAGACCGACGACGACGGGGTGCTCGCCCTGCGCTTCGGCGACGACCGGTGCGGCCGGGCACCGCGCCCGGGGGCCGTGATGTACGCCTTCTACCGGGTGGGCAACGGCCGGTCGGGGAACGCGGGCAGCGAGGCCGTCAACCGGATCGCCCACCGCGAGCCCGCGCTTCTGGCGGACGTCACACGGGTGCGCAACCCGGTGCCGGTGACCGGCGGCACCGATCCGGAGCCCCTGGCCCAGGTGCGGCTGGCCGCCCCCCGCGCTCCCTTCCGCACGTTGCTGCGCGCGGTCACCGCCGAGGACTACGCGACCCTCGCCACGGGCCGTCCCGACGTGCAGCGCGCCGCCGCCTCGCTGCGCTGGAACGGCAGCTGGTACGAGGCCGAGGTGGCCCTCGACCCGGCCGGCGCCGCCGTGCCGTCGGCGACGCTGGTGGAGGAGGTGCGGGCCTGGCTGCACCGCTACCGGCGCATCGGGCACGACGTCGTCACCCGGCCCGCGCTGCTGGTACCGCTCCAGGTGGGCCTGGACGTGCTCGTCGACCCGCACTACGTCACCGCCGATGTGCGCGAGGCGCTGCTGCGCCGTTTCCTGCCGGGCCGCCGGGGCGGGGGCGAACCGGGCTTCTTCGACCCGGCGGAGCTGACCTTCGGCACCCCGGTGCGGTCCAGTTCCCTGGTCGCGCTGTGCATGGGCGTGCCCGGGGTGCGGCATGCCGAGGTCACCCGGCTGCGCCGGATCCACGGCCTCGGCGGGGACCGGGAGGGGCCGGACGTGCCGCCGTCCGGGGAACTGCGGATGCGTCCGCTGGAGGTTCCCCGGCTCGACGGCGACGTCGGCCGTCAGGAGAACGGGTGGCTGACCCTGCGGCTGCGAGGTGGACGATGACCGACTGCTCCGCCGGCCGACCGGCTCCGGCGCCGGTGTGGAACCGTCCCGGGCTGCCCGCGCTGTCCTACCGGGTGGGCGTCCACCGGCAGTTCCTCGACGCGATGCTGGCCCGGCTGCCCGTCACCGGCGACGGCCCCCCGCCCCTGGAGGCGCTGACGACGCGGGAGCCGGACGACCCGTCGATCGCCCTGCTCGACGCGTGGGCCGTCGTCGCCGACGTGCTGACCTTCTATCAGGAGCGGATCGCCGACGAGGGCTTCCTGCGCACCGCGGCGGAGCACGAGTCGCTGGTGCGGCTCGGGCGGCTGGTCGGGCACCGGCCGCGCCCGGCGCTCGCGGCCGCCGCCCATCTCGCCTACACGCTGGATCCGGGCGCGTCGTGTGTCGTGCCGGCCGGGTCGCAGGTGAAGAGCGAGCCCGAGCCCGGCGCGCTCCCGGTGGTCTTCGAGACCGCCGAGGACCTCACCGCGCGGGCGGAATGGAACCGGCTGCCGGTGCGCGCCACCTGGCCGCCCGCCCTCACGCCCGCCGTCGCGACCCGTGTCCCGTCCCTCGACGTCGACGGGGTCCAGTCCGCCCTGCGCCCCGGTGACCGGCTGCTGTTCGCCTACCCCGACGCCCGGCTGAACCTCACCCGGGTGGTGAAGAGCGCGGAACCCGATCCGGCGCGGGGGCGGACCACCGTAGTGCTGCGGGTGCCGGACCCGCCCCGGCAGCTGAACCACGCGGTGGACGCGCTGCGGGAGGACATGGAGGACGCGGCGCGCCGGGCGGGCGCCGAGGGCCCGTTCGAGGAGCTGCTGACGCTGCTGCGCGACGTGCGCGAGCGCGCCGAGGAGCTGCGCGACCCGGACACCTTCGCGGCCCGCCTCGACCGCAGGCTGCGGCGGCTGAAGGAACGTCTCGCCGGGGTCGGCGGCGACCTGGACGCCGACAAGCTGGCCGAGCGGGCCGCCGCACGGCTGGAGACCGTCCAGGACGCCGTGCGCCGTCTGAAGGAGGCGCCGGAGCGGGCTGCGGCGGCGGGGGGCCGGGCGCTGCTGCGGGACCTCGCCGACCCGGCGGGGCGGGTGCAGCACACGATCGACCCGCTGCTGGACGCGCTGGGCCGAGGTGGGGGCGGGGGTGCGGGCCGGGGTGCGCCGCCGCGTCGGCTTCCGCCGGCGGTCACGGACGCCCTGGGCGCCGGATCCGACGCGTTGCCCCGCCTGCTCGCCGAGCACCGGCCCGGCGTCGGTGCGTCCTTCTACCAGGCGCTGTCCACGGTCGCTCCCCCGGTCACCGCGCCGGGCGTGTACCGCTTCCGGGTCACGGCCGCGCCGCTGGGTGCCTCGATCCCGGACGACGCCCGCGTCCAGCGGCTGTTGCGGGGGGCGACGCCGCCCCGGGCGGAGGGCGGCGGCCCGCTACCGCACGACGTCCTGTTCCTGGACGCGGTGCACGAGGAGATCCAGCCGGGCAGCTGGATCGCGGTGCGGGCGGCGGGCCGGTCGCGCACCCGGGTCATCAAGGTCGTCGAGGCCGGCCAGTTGTCCGTCGCCAACGAGGTGGACGCCGTACGGGTGACGCGGCTGGCGCTGGCCGAGCCGTGGACCGAGGACTGCGAGGACATGGCCGTGCGACGGGCCACCACCGTGTGGGCGGCGGGCGAACCGCTCGTCCTGGCCGCCCCGCCCGATCCCACGGACGTGTCGGGCCACGCCATCGCCCTGGACGGCGTGTTCGAGGGGCTGACCCCCGGCAGGCCGATCGTCGTCTCGGGGCAGCGGACGGACGTGGTGCCCGACGGCGGAGGGGGGGTGGCGGGCGCGGAGCTCGCCGTCCTGGCGGGCGTACGCCATGCCTTCGACGGGACCTCGTTCGACGACCGGGTCCGTACGACGCTGCTGCTGACCTCCCCGCTCGCGCACCGCTACCGGCGCGACAGCGTCGTCGTGCACGGCAACGTCGTCACGGCGACCGCGGGCGAGACCGTCACCGAGGTGCTCGGCAGCGGCGACGCCGGCCGGGCGGGGCAGGCGTTCTCGCTGCGGCGCAGCCCGCTGGTGTGGCTGCCGTCGGCGAACGCCGACGGCGGTGCGGAGGACCTCCTCGTCCGGGTCGACGACGTGGCGTGGCGGCGGACCGCGGACCTGGGCGAGGCGGGGCCGGCCGACCAGGTGTTCCGGCTGCGCGCGGGCGCCGACGGCAGGGCGGCGGTGGAGTTCGGCGACGGTCGGCACGGCGCGCGCCCGCCGACCGGGACGGAAAACGTCACCGCCCGCTACCGCGTCGGCGGCGGCCGCGCGGGCAATGTCGCCGCCGGGCGGATCAACCAGCTGGTGAGCAGGCCGTTCGGGGTCAGCGCGGTCACCAACCCGCTGCCGGCGACGGGCGGGGCGGACGCCGACGGCCGGGCGCGGATGCGGCAGGCGATCCCGTTGCGGCTGGCCGCGTTCGACCGTCTGGTGTCGACGGTCGACTACCAGTCCTTCGCCCGTGCCTTCGCGGGGGTGGGCCAGGCCGTGGCCCGCCGCTGCGTGGACGACGGCCGGCCGGTCGTGCACGTCACGGTCGTCGCCGCGGACGACGCCCCGCTGGACGCCTTCTCCCCGCTGCTGGGCGCCTTGCGCTCGGCGCTGCGCCGGTACGGCGACCCGGCGCTGCCGGTGCGGGTGGAGCCCTGTGAACGGGTCCGGCTGGTGGTGGTGCTGGGCGTGCGTACGGCCGCGGGTCATCTCCCTCAGAAGGTCGAGCAGCGGGTGCGTGAGGCGCTGGTCGCCCGGCTGGGCTCCGGCGGGGCGTTTCTGGGCCATCCCGTGTACGACAGCGCGGTCGTGGCCACCGCGCAGGCGGTACCCGGCGTGGACTTCGTGGACCTGGACGCCTTCGGAGGGTTTCCGGAGGGCTCCGACCCGGCGGACGTCGTCCGGTTCGCGCAGCACCCCACGGTCGCCGCCTTCGTCCCGGCCCTGCCGGCCGGTCCGCGCGCGGTGCGCGACCGCGCGCCGTCCGGCACCGGCGCCGGCGCGGGAGGCACGCCGGCGGACCCGGGCGACGTCGTCGACGCGGCGCAGGCCCCCACGGTCCTGCTCCCCCGTGGGAACTCCCCGGCCGCGCCCGCCCCTACAGCCCTGCCGCGGCTGGTGCTGCGCCCCGCCCAACTGGTGCTGCTGGACCCGACCGTGCCCGGCTCCTTGATCCTGCGGAGGATTCCATGACCCCGGACGAGCTGTACGCGCTGCTGCCGGCCGTGGTCCGCGGGCGCGACGCGGAGCAGGGCGGCCCGCTGCGGGCGCTGCTGACGATCGTCGCGGAACAGGTGACGGTCGTCCAGGAGGACATCGAGCGCCTGTACGACAACTGGTTCATCGAGACCTGCGAGGACTGGGTGACGCCCTACCTCGGCGACCTCGTCGGCTACGAGATCCTGCCCCGGATCGCCGCCGCCCTGTCCGACGACACCCTCCGGGCGAGCGGCCTGCCGGCCGCCGCCGTGCCCCGCCGGGACGTCGCCGACACCGTGGTCAACCGGCGCCGCAAGGGCACCCTGGCGCTGCTGGAGGACCTCGCGTCGGCGGTGGCCGGGTGGCCCGCCCGGGTGGTGGAGTACCGGCGGCTGCTCTGCGTCACCCAGCCCGTGCGCCGCTACACCTGCGACGGCGCCGACGCGGACCGCAGACTGGCCCGGGGCGCCCTGGTCGACGTACGGGACGCGGGGGCGCTGGACCGGCTGGGCGGGCCGTTCGACACCCTGGCCCGCACCGTGGAGGTGCCGCGCGCGGGCTCGGCCCGCCGGGCCGGCCGGTACGGCGTCCAGTCCGTCGGCCTGCACCTGTGGCGGCTGCGCACCTACCCGGTGACCCGGGCCCCCGCGTACTGTCTGGACCGCGAGCGGGCCTGCTACACGTTCAACGTGCTCGCCGTCGACACGCCGCTGTTCACCGCGCCGGTGCCCGAGCCGTCGAGCTTCCACATCGCGGACGAGTCGAACGTCCCGGAGCCCATCGGCCGCAGGGCCCTGACGGACCGGCTGTACGACTACTACGGGCCGGGCAAGAGCCTGTGCGTGTGGACCGGCCCCGACGAGCAAAGGGACGTGGTGGGTCTGGACCGGATCGTCGTCGCGGACCTCTCCCACTGGCGCCGTCGCCTTACCGACGACGAGGTCGCCGTCGACCCGGTCCTCGGCCGGCTGATGCTCCCGCCGGGCACCGCCCCCGCGCACGGGGTGCGGGTGACGTACCACCACGCGTTCTCCGGAGACCTCGGCGGCGGCGAGTACCCCCGCCCCGAGCCGGCGAGCGACGGTGCCGAGGAACGCTACCGGGTGGGTCCCGGCGAGGCCCACCACAGCATCGCCGACGCGATCGGCCGCTGGCGGGCGGAGAAGCGGGCGCACGAGCTCAAGGCGGAGGCGATCGTGGAGATCACCGCCAACGAGGTGTACGAGGACCTGACCGACATCCGCCTCGACCCGGGGGACCGGCTCACCGTGCGCGCCGCGGACGGCGTCCGCCCGGTCGTCCGGCTGACCGGCCGGCCCGGCGAAGGCCGCGCGCTGACGGTCAGCGGCGGCCCGGCCGGGTCCCGCGGCGAGGCGGCGTCGCTCGTCCTCGACGGGCTGCTGGTGACCGGCGGCGGAGTGCGGGTGCGTGGCGGCGTGGGCCGTCTCGTCGTCCGGCACTGCACGTTCGTGCCGGGCTGGGAACTGGAGTCCCGGGGCACACCCCTGGCGCCCGGGGCGCCGAGTCTGGACATCGGCGCCGACTGCCCGGTCCGCACCGAGATCCGCCACAGCGTCCTCGGCCCGGTGACGGTGGCCGCCCGCGACGGCGCACGGGAGCCGCGCCGGGTGGAGGTGTACGACAGCGTGCTGGACGCGACGCTGAGCGAGGCGACGGCGCTCGGCGACCCCGACGGCGGCCCCGCCGACGTCCTCCTCACGGCCCGCCGCACCACCGTCGTCGGCGCCGTGCGCGCCCGGGCGGTGGACCTGGTGGAGAACTGCCTGCTGTCCGGCGAGGTGCGGATCGAACGGCGTGACCAGGGCTCCGTACGGTTCTGCTGGCTGCCGTCCAAGGCCAGGTGGACGCCGCCGCGCTTCCACTGCGAACCCGACCACTCAGGTGCCCGGGAACTACGCTTCGCCGGCACCCGGTACGGCTCCCCCGACTATGTCCGGCTCGCCGACGACTGCGCCGAGGCGATCCGCCGCGGGGGCGACAACGGCTCGGAACCCGGCGCGCTGCACCACCTGTTCCAGCCGCAGCGGGAGGACAATCTCCGCACCCGGCTGGCCGAGTACACCCCGGCCGGATGCGACCCGGCGCTGTTCTTCGTCACTTGAGCGACCGCCCCGACACCGTCCGCCCCCGGCCCAGGCAGGAAGCACTCCATGCACGGCGACTTCTCCCGCGTCATCTTCGATCCCGCCCGGCGGTTCTCGGCCGTGCTGTCCCAGCAGGGCCGGGTCCAGCTCGACGCCGACATCAACGAGCAGACGGCGATCCTCCTGCACTATCTGCGCACGCTGGCCACCGACCTCATGGGTCCCGCCGCGTACCCGCCCGACCACGACGGCCTCGGCGGCTTCGGGGTCGACGCCTTCGACGGCGACACCTTCACCGTGGCCCCGGGCCGCATGTACGTCAACGGCATCCTGTGCGAGTGCGACGGCACCGACTACTGGGAGCAGCCCGACGGCCACCTCGACCCCGACAACGACCGGCTGCCGTCCGGTCCCTTCCTCGTGTACCTGCGGGTGTGGGAGCGCCTGGTCACCGCGTGGGAGGCGCCCTGGATCCGTGAGGTGGCGCTCGGCCCGGCCGGGCCGGACACGACCGCGCGCAGCCGGGTGGTCTGGCAGGTGTGCGTGCTCCCGGTGGAGGGCGACTCGCCGGTGCCCGACCCGCGCAGCGCGTCGCACTTCCTCCGGGACCGGGTCCGCGGCGCCTTCGAGCCGCGCGGCCTGCTCTCCGCCGCGACCGGGCAGCCCGAGGAGGACGACGCCTCGCTCGGCGGCCCGCCGGCGTCGTCCGGGTACCGGGGGCCCGAGAACCAGCTGTACCGGGTGGAGGTGCACCGGGGCGGCAGCGAGGGGTGGGCGACGTACAAGTGGTCACGGGAGAACGGCTCGGTGGTCCTGCCGGTCCTGTCCGTCGACGGGAACTCGGTCGAGCTGGAGACCCTGGGCCGGGACGACAAGCTGGGCGTGGACACGGGCGACGTGGTGGAGCTCCTCGACGACGCCGCGGTGTGCCGCGGGGCGTCGGACCGGTACGACGAGGACTGCGGCCTGCTGTACACGGTCACGAAGGTCGACCATGCCGGGCTCCGGGTGGAACTGGACCAGCCCGCGACCGTGGGTCCGGCACCGCGGCGCCGCCCGTTCCTGCGCCGCTGGGACCACGGCACACGCGGACAGGACGAAGGACCCGCGGGCGACGGGACGGGCCTGCCGGTCCGGGAGGGGAGATGGCTGCCGCTGGAGGACGGGGTCCAGGTCCGGTTCCATCCCGGTGAGGGAGAGCCCCGCAACTACCGCCGCGGCGACTACTGGCTCATCCCGGCCCGGGTGCTGACCGGCGACGTCGAATGGCCGCGCAGCCGCCAGGGGCAGCCGCTACCGCGCCGCCCCCACGGCGTTCCGTACCACTACGCCCCGCTGGCGTACGTCGAGCCCCGGGGCGGCGACTTCCGGGTGGTGGACCTCCGGGTGCCCTTGTCACACCGGCGGTAGGGGTCCCACCGCCGGTGGGGGCGGGGCGGTCAGCGCCCGGTGACCGCGAAGATGAAGACCAGCCAGGCGACGAAGAGCAGGATCACCACGGCGATCACGAGCGCGGGGGTGCTGCGGGCCGAGACCTCGGCGCCCGTGGTCAGGTTGCGCAGCTGTTTGACCCGCAGCGTGCCGTTTCTGGCCCGGCCCGTCGCCCGCAGCCAGTCCCCGTCGTTGACGGCGCCCTCGAACAGGTCGCCGCGCATCTCCACGGGCACCAGCCCGATCGCGCGACCCTCTCGATTGCGCATCTCCAGACGGAAGTTGCACACGACCGTCGTGCCGACGTCACCGTCGCTGCCGCTCACCTCGGTGCGCATCCGCACCGTGCGCGCCACGCCGTAGACAGTGCCGCTGCCCTCCAGGGTGCCGACCGGGACGGGGCGGTGCTCGGTCTCGTGCCGGGGTCGCTCGTACTGCGTTCTCCCGTGCCGCGCCTCCTCGTACCGCGTCTCCTCGTACCGCGTGTCCCCGAGCCGCGTCTCCTCGTGTCGCGTCGCCCCGTGCCGCGTCTCCTCGTACAGGGTCTTCTCGCGCGGGGCGGAGGTCGTGGGCCGGTGCGCCTCCTCCGTGCGGAGGTGGATCCGCCGCCGCCAGGGGCGTCGGGGCCGCGGATGGTCGTCCTCCGCATAAGCCGGGAGCCAGGCGCCGCAGCGGCGGCAGCGCTGTGCGTCGGGCGGCGCCTCGGCACCGCACCTCTCGCACATCCAGGCGCCGTCCACGGTGGTGTCCTCCTGCGAGAAGACCGTCACAAAGACCTTCGCCACTTCCATCGTGACGCCGATCCCACGCCCGCGCCACGGGGGCGCCGCCCCGCTCTTCGTGCGTCAGGCGCTGTGCACGCCCACGTCGTACAGCGAGTACCCCCAGTCCGTGCCGCGGCCGAGGCCGTGGACCCGGACGTAGCGGGCCGGGGTGCCGGTGAACCTGGCCGTGTCCAGGCCGCCGTCGCCGGAGGTGGTGGACCAGGCGGTCGTCCAGTTCGTGCCGTCGGTGGAGAGTTCGACGCGGTACGACGCGCCGTAGGCGCGCTCCCAGTCGAGGGTGACGCGGGAGACCAGGTTGGTGGAGCCCAGGTCGACCTGCCACCACTGGTCGTCACTCCAGTCACTGGCCCAGCGGCTGTCCTCGTCGCCGTCCACGGCCCGGCCGGGCTGGTAGCTGGTGAACGGGTTGGACTCGGAGGAACTGGCCGTGGCCGTCCGCCCCTTGGCGAGATCGACCGAGGCCTGGTGCTGCTCGGTCGAGCCCCAGGTGTCGAGGTAGGACTCGGCGCCCCGGAAGAGGTCGTTCACCACGTCCTGGCCGCCGACGCGCCGGATGTCCTCGATCCAGTCCGGGATCATCCCGACCTGGGCGCCGCCGTCGGTGTTGAAGTCGAAGGTGCGCTGCCCGACGGTCTGTCTGTCGATGACGGAGCCGCCGTCGACGCTCTTGAAGGGGTACGTCACCTTGTTCGCGGCGTCCGCGCCGCGCGGGGCGGGGTGGTCGCCGATGCCGTTGAAGTCGGTGCCGAAGCCGTAGCCGACCTTGTACTTGTCGCGCAGCGCGGCCGTGCGCTTCGCCTCGGCGGCGAACGCCTGCGAGCCGTGCATGTACTGGGCGACGAAACCGCCCAGCGAGTAGACCCGCTCGGTCCAGTTGAGGTCCATCCAGCTGTGCGAGGACAGGACGCCGGGATAGGACGCGGCCTCGAAGATGTCGAGCGCCTGGCCGGTGGCCTTGACGCTCATGTGGTCGATCTCCAGCATCATCCTGCGCTGCATCATGCCGCGCACCGCGTACTCGCCGAGCGAGGTGAGCCCCCGGGTGTTGCACTGCGCGTCCGCGTCGTACGAGGGGACCTCCGTGCCCGCCGGCAGGTCCGACTCCGCCGCGGAGGCCGCGGTGCCGATGGGGTTGTCGTGCTGGGGGCCGGTGCACTTCTCGGTCTGCCAGAAGGTGCCGGTCGACAGGAACTGCCCGACGTTGATGGCCGTTCCGAGGCCGCCCTCGTCGAAGCGGACGCCGCACAGCGCGTTGTCGAACTTGTGGCACAGGAACATGCTGCGCACGCCCAGCCCGTACAGCTCGTCCAGGCCCTTGTCGATGTCGGACCTGCTGCACTGCGCGATGTCCAGGATCTGCTTGCAGCCGAAGGGCTCGGAGGTCTCGACGCCCAGGACGACGGCGAGCTTGCCCTGCTTGACGACCTCACGCGCCTGCGCGCTGTCGAGGACGATCCGGAACCAGCCCTTTCCGGTGCCGCCGTACTGCTTGTCGA
Source organism: Streptomyces sp. NPDC031474 (assembly GCF_055581185.1). Taxonomy (NCBI): domain Bacteria; kingdom Bacillati; phylum Actinomycetota; class Actinomycetes; order Kitasatosporales; family Streptomycetaceae; genus Streptomyces; species Streptomyces sp. NPDC031474. The sequence goes on along the minus strand of NZ_JBVIJX010000002.1, from coordinate 56,646 downwards.
TGTAGGCCTGAAGGTCGTAGGCGAGCTTCGCCTGCAACCTGATCGAGGTCATCTCGTCGCAGCTGCGGTCCTTGAACGGGTAGACGGAGCAGATCATGCCGTTGGTGACGAGGTCGTTGACGAGCACCCGCTGTCCGCCGCGCCAGGCCCGCTCGACCCACGCGTAGTAGTTGGCCTGGTGGGTCATCGAGTCGTAGGCCGGCCAGTCCTTGAAGGTCGGCCAGCCGACCGGGTCGTGCTTGCCGTCGCCGCCGTGGGTGATGTAGTCGAAGATCGCGAGCGTGCCGTCGGGGTAGTGCTCGGGACAGTCCTTGAGGGCGTCGGCGACGCCCGCCTCGGAGAACACCTTGCCGCAGATCAGCCGCCCGCCGAAGGCCTCGTTGGAGAACAGGTGGTTGTGCGCGTCGACGAACCCGCGCACCTGCCCGGCGGAGTCGGTCCCGGTGAACGGCTCGCCCGTGACGTTGATCCCGGAGTCGGGGGCCGGCCTGGCCGTCGGCGTCCACCAGTCCGCGCCGGCCGCCGAACTCGGCGTGGGACCGAGGATCGTGGCGAGCACGAGGAGGAGCAGGGAAACGACGGTGACGTCTCGGCGTCTGCGGTACGGGCGTCCGGTCAGGGTCACAGCCTACGTCCCTCGGTCGACGGAAGGCGCGGTCGACGAAGGCGTTCTGACTGCCCCATGAAATTGTCATGACCGGCGCAAGATGGTGGGACGAGGATCGCGACCGACTCCGCTGCGAGTCAATAGTCCGGCACGCTTGACCTGATAAGTGCGGGCGCCCGGCGTAAACCCCCTGAGCCCATCTGCCGGTTGCACAGCGGAAGTCGATGCGCTTACACGTTCAGGTGATGATCCCCCGGAGTGGCCCACCACCCCCGATCCGGCCCGTATCCAGGGCATATGGACACTTCGCGTGCATCTGTAGACCCCACTCCCGCAGACCCCGCAGACCCCGCCCACTCCTCGTCCCCGGACTCCGGCTCGCTCTCCCGCCGGCGGTTCACCGCGGCCACGGCCACGACCGCCGCAGCGCTCACCGTCGCGGCCCCGGCCACGGCCGTTCCCCGGCAACCCGCCTGTCCCCCGAAGTCCACCGCCGACTGGGCGACCTGCCTGGCGGTCGCCCGAGCGCTCCTCGTGGTCGACGAGGACGACCGGCCGCTCGTGCCGCGCTACAAGAAGGTCCTCGACGGCGGCCTGCCACGGGCGAGGACGAAGACCGCCAAGAAGGTGCTCGTGATCGGCGCCGGGCCCGCCGGACTGGTGTCCGCCTGGCTGCTGAAGCGCGCCGGGCACCACGTCACCCTCGTGGAGGCCAACGGCAACCGGGTCGGCGGCCGCATCAAGACGTTCCGCACCGGCGGACACGAGCACGCGGCGCAGGCGTTCGCCGACCCGGCACAGTACGCGGAGGCGGGCGCCATGCGGCTGCCCGGCAGCCACCCGCTGGTGATGGGCCTGATCGACCAACTGGGCGTCAAGAAGCGCCGGTTCCATCTCGTGGACGTCGACGCGGACGGCAAGCCCGTCAACAACGCCTGGCTGCACGTCAACGGCATCCGGATGCGCCGCTCCGAGTACGCGAAGTCCCCGCGCAGGGTCAACCGGTCCTTCGGCGTGCCCCGCGCGTTCTGGGACACCCCGTCCGGGACCATCCTGCGCGAGGCGCTGGACCCCGTGCGCAACGAGTTCAGCACCGTCGGCCCCGACGGCAAGCGGGTCGACAAGCCGCTGCCGGAGCGGGTGCGCGGGTGGGCGCGGGTGGTGCAGCGGTTCGGGGACTGGTCGATGTACCGGTTCCTGACCGAGGAGGCGGGCCTCGACGAACGGACCATCGACCTGGTCGGCACGCTGGAGAACCTCACCTCCCGACTGCCGCTGTCGTTCATCCACAGCTTCATCAGCGCCTCGCTGATCAGCCCGGACACCGAGTTCTGGGAGCTGGTCGGCGGTACGGCCACCCTCCCGGACGCGCTGCTGAAGGAGGTCGCCGACGTGCTGCGGCTCGACCGGCGTGCCACGCACATCGAGTACTGGGCGCCGGACCGGCAGGGCAACGACAACACCTCGCACGTGCACGCCGACGGCCCGCACGTGTGGATCGACACCGTGTCCGAGGGGCGCGGCAGCCCGGTGGTGCGCGAGGAGTTCACCGCCGACGTCGCGATCGTCACGGTGCCGTTCTCGGGGCTGCGGCAGGTGCAGGTCAGCCCGCTGATGTCGTACAAGAAGCGGCGGGCCGTCGCGGAGCTGCACTACGACAGCGCGACGAAGGTGCTGCTGGAGTTCAGCCGCCGCTGGTGGGAGTTCACCGAGGACGACTGGAAGCGTGAACTGAAGGCCGTACGGCCGGGGTTGTACGAGGAGTACCGGTCGGGGAAGGCGCCGACCGACGGGAGTCTGCTGGGCGTGCACCCGTCGGTGCCGTCCGGCCACATCACGCCGGGGCAGCGGGTGCACTACGCCGCCAACCGGTGGGCCACCCGTGATCAGCCCGAGGCGGCGCACATCGTGGGCGGGGGCTCGGTCTCCGACAACTCCAACCGGTTCATGATCAACCCGTCGCATCCGGTCGCCGGCAGCGAGGGCGGTGTCGTCCTCGCCTCCTACAGCTGGGCCGACGACGCCTCCCGCTGGGACTCCCTGGACGACGACGCACGCTACCCGCACGCCCTGCGCGGACTGCAGCAGGTCTACGGCCAGCGCGTCGAGGTGTTCTACACGGGCGCGGGCCGCACCCAGAGCTGGCTGCGTGACCCGTACGCCTACGGGGAGGCGTCCGTGCTGCTCCCCGGCCAGCACACGGAGCTGCTGACCGCCATCCGCACGGTCGAGGGCCCGTTGCACTTCGCGGGCGACCACACCTCGGTCAAGCCGTCGTGGATCGAGGGCGCGCTGGAGTCGGGGGTGCGGGCGGCGCTGGAGGCGCATCTGGCCTGAGGGGCGGGGGCCCGGACCCGGGGACTCCGGGCGCCGAGAACCCGAAGAGTTTTGAACGCGTTCAAATAAGGGGTATGGTCCTCTTCCGACAGGGAGGGGACCATGCCCATGAAGATCGTGCTGCCCGGCGGGACCGGACAGGTGGGAACCGTTCTGCGCCGCGCGCTCACCGCGGCCGGACACGAGGTAGTGGTGCTGAGCAGGCGGCCCACGGGCCGGGGCGAGGTCGCGTGGGACGGCAGGACCCTCGACCCCTGGACGGAGGCGATCGACGGCAGTGACGTCGTGGTCAACCTGGCCGGCCGCAGCGTCAGCTGTCGCTACACCCCCGTCAACCTGAAGGCCATGATGGACTCGCGGGTGGATTCGGCCCGGGTCGTGGGCGAGGCGATCGCCGCCGCCGCACGGCCGCCGGGGGTCTGGCTGCAGATGAGCACCGCCACCGTCTACGCCCACCGGTTCGACGCCCCGAACGACGAGGCCACCGGCGTGATCGGCGGCAGCGAATCCGGCGTCCCGGGCTACTGGGGCTACAGCGTCGACATCGCGACCGCCTGGGAGCGGGAACAGGATCAGGCCGACACGCCGCACACCCGCAAGGTGGCACTGCGCTCGGCAATGGTGATGAGCCCGGACCGGGGCGGGGTGTTCGACGTCCTGCTGCGGCTGGCCCGGCTCGGGCTGGGCGGCCCGGTCGCCGGCGGCGCGCAGTACGTGTCGTGGATCCACGACCACGACTTCGTCCGCGCCGTCGAGTTCCTCGTCGCCCGCGACGACCTCGCCGGACCGGTGAACCTGGCCGCGCCCGCCCCCCTCCCCCATCGTGCCTTCATGCGCGCCCTGCGCCGCGCGTGGGGTGTCCCGGTCGGCCTGCCCGCCACGAAGTGGATGGCCGAACTCGGCGCCTTCGCGCTGCGCTCGGACACCGAACTGCTCCTCAAGAGCCGCCGCGTCGTCCCCGGCCGTCTGCTCGACGCCGGCTTCGCCTTCGAACACCCCGAATGGCCGGAGGCCGCCGCCGACCTCGTACGACGCGCGCGGATCCGCTGACGGCCCGCCGACCGCCCCCGGGCCGGTTCCTCTTGGTGGGGCCGACTTCCTCCGTGGCCCACCTGTGCACCACGCCTGTTCCGACAGTGCACGGGAAAGGGCGTGTGCCGAGGCCCGCGATTCCCGGCCCGCGCTTCACACCCCGTCACGCCACGTCACGCCCCGTCACACCCCGCCATGTCCTGCCATGTCCCGCCATTCGCGCGGGGACATGCCGTAGGCGGACCGGAAGACCCGGCTGAAGTGCGCGGCGCTCAGGAAGCCCCATCGGCCGGCCACGGCCGCGATGGTCCGGCTCCCCCGCCCGCTCCGCATCAGGTCGCGTCGGCACTCCTCCAGTCGGCGGCGCAGGATCCACCGGCCCACCGTGATGTCCTCCTCCTTGAACAGCTTGTGCAGATAGCGCACGGAGATGTGATGGGCGCGGGCGATGACCTCGGGGGAGAGGTCCGGGTCGGTCAGGTGCAGTTCGACGTACTCCATGATCCGCACCAGCAGCGGTGACCACCCGCCCGGCGTGCCCGGCGCCCCGGGCGCGCCCGCGCCCGTTCCCGCCCCCGTCTGCTCGGCGGCGAGGGTCGCCAGCAGGTTCACGGCGTTCCAGGCGAGCATCTCGCCGACCGGGGGCCCGGCCTCGGCCGCGGTGCGGGCCAGGTCGGACAGCAGCGGCGACAGCAGCGCGCCGAGCGGGGAGTCGCGGGCGACCGGCGTCCGCGCGATCCGGCCCGTGTCGTGCCGCGCGAGCCCCAGCAGCTCGCTCGGGACGAGGAACACCGTCGCCCGGCATCCCGCGGCGAAGTCCAGGGCAGGGGCGTGCCGGACGTCGTAGAAGCAGATGTCGCCGGGGGCGAGGTGGAGGGCGAGGGGCCGTGGGTCGCGAGCGGTGGCGCCGCCTCGCAGACCGACGAGGAGGTACTCGCCGCGGTCCTGGGCGAGGAGCCGGTGCGCGGGGTGCGGCCGGCCCTCCCCGGGCAGCCGTGCCGCGGTCCACCCGCTCTGCTCGCCGGTGAGGATCTCGACGCGCAGGGACGGGAGGCCAGAACGGCCGTTGGCACTCGGAACGTTGATGGTGGCGCTGCTGGTGGCGCTGCTGCTGGTGGGCATCTTCCGCCGTTGTCTCGGAGGGACGGGTCACTTGCCCGGACGGTAGGTCGGCGGATGTGCAAAAAGAGTGACAGTGGAGTGACAGCGCCTCCTCCCGTCCTCCCGCCGGCCTGTCAGTTCGCCGTGGGCCGCTCGTCCGTGGCGGCCAGTTCGGCGGCGAGGGCCCGCAGCAGGTGGTGCAGGGTGTAGCGGCCCGGCGCGGGCTCGGCGAGGAGGTGGGATTCGGCGAGGCGGGCGAGGAGCAGCCTGGTCCGGCGGACGGGCAGCCCGGTGAGTGCGGCGGCCGTCGCGGCGGTGAGGTCGGGTCCGGGGTGCCGAGGGAGCTGCCGGAACAGGCGCGCGGTGTCGTCCGGCAGCCGACGGTAGGAGCTCAGGAAGGCCGGGCGCAGGGCGGACAGCGCGTCGAGGCCGCCGTGGGCCTCGCGCAGTTCGGCGGCCGGCGCGGCGAGGGGGAGATCGGGTCGGCTGACGGCACGTGCGGCGACGTCGGCCAGCGCCAGGGGCAGCCGGGCGCACCGGGCGACGATCTCGTCGGCGGCCCCAGGTTCGGCGGCCACCCGCTCGGCGCCGATCCGCCCGGCCAGCAAGGCGCGCGCGTCCTCGGCGGACGGCGGCGCCAGGCGCAGCGGCCGGGCTCCCGAGGCGACCAGTCCGGGCAGGGCGTGGCGGCTGGTGACCAGCGCCAGACAGCCCGGCGCCACCGGCAGCAGCGGCCGCAGAGGTTCGCTGCCGACGGCGTCGTCGAGCACCACGAGGACCCGCCGGCCGGCGAGCAGGGTTCGATACATCCCGGTCAGGGCGTCCACGCCGTCCGGCATGCGTGACGTGGGCGCCCCGAGCGCCGCGAGCAGCCCGCGCAGCGCCTCGGCGCTCTCCACGGGGGGCCCGGCCGGGTCGAAGCCGCGCAACGCCACGTACAGCAGCCCGTCCGGGAAGCGGTCGGCGGCCCGGTGCGCCCAGTGCAGGGCGAGGGCGCTCTTGCCGACACCCGCCATCCCACCGACCACCACGATCTTCGCACCGCCACCGCCACCGCCACCGCCACCGCCACCGCCACCGCCGGCGCGACCGCCACCGCCACCGCCGGCGCCACCGGCTTCGGCGTCCAGCCACGCCAACTCGGCTGCCCGCCCGACGAAGGCGGGGGGAGGCGGGGGCAGGCGGGCGCTCCCGGAGTCGGCGGCTCCGGTGTCGAGACGCCCGGCCGCGGCCGGCGCGGGGGCGGTGGCCGCGGTCGCCCTGCCCGCCTCCACGGCCTCCCGTCGGCGGCCCACCTCCTGACGCAGTACGCGCGTGTGTGCCGCGGCCAGTTCGGCGCCGGGGGCGATGCCCAGGTCCCGCTGGAGGCGTCGGCGTACGTCCTCGTACGTGCGCAGGGCCTCCGCCTGCAGTCCACAGGCGGCCAGGACCAGCACCAGTCCGGCGTGCAGCGACTCGTCCAGGGGGTCGTGCGCGGCGGCGCGGCGCAGGGCGGGCAGGACCTGCTCGGCGCGTCCGCACAACAGCGCCGCGTCCGCCGCCGGCCGGGCCGTGTCCAGGAGTTCGCGTTGGAGGGCCGTGAACCGGACGTGCTCGCGCACGGACGCGGGGATCCCCATCGCCACCTGCCCGCGCCACTCCCCCAGTGCCAGGGCGAACGCCCGGGCCGCGGTCTCGGGTCGCCCGGTGGCGGCCGCCCGTCTGCCCTGCCGGGTCAGGTCGCGAAAGCGCAGCAGGTCGACCTCGTCGGTGGCCGCGTCCAGGAGGTAGCCGCCGGTACGGCGCAGCAGGCGCCGGCCGGGAGCGCGGGGCGGCAACCCGGGTTCCAGCAGCCGCCGCAGCGCGCCGGCGTAACGCCGCACCACGTTCGGCGCGCTGGCGGGCGGCCGCTCGGCCCACAGCACGTCGAGGATCTCGCTCGTCGGCACGGGCCGGCCGGCCTGCGTCAGGAGCAGGGCGAGCAGGGCTCGTTGCTGGGGGAAGCCGACGTCGAGCTCCAGTCCCTCGCGCCACACCCGTACGGGCCCCAGGACCTCGAATCGCAGCGCCTCACCCGGCACCGAGGTGACCGTCCGGTGCGTTCAGCCGCGCCTCGACCCGCTCGGCGTCGGGGTGGTTCAGGGTCTTGAAGAGGGTGAGGGCCTCTCGCCAGGCGGTGCGGGCGCCTTCGTGGTCACCGGTGGCGAGGTGGGTGTCGCCGAGCCGGACGAGGGTCTCGGCCTCGACGTAGGGCACGCCCAGGTTCCGCAGCAGGGCGAGGGCGTTGCGGTAGCCGAGGAGGGCGTGCGGGTGGCGGCCGAGGTGGTGGTGGGCGTAGGCGATGCTGTCCCAGGTGGCGGCCTGGCCGTAGCGGTCGCCGAGTTCCTGGAGCATGGCGAGGGCTTCGAAGCAGTGTGTCAGCGCCTGCCGGTACTCCCCGAGCAGGGCGTGGTACCAGCCGACCGAGTTCAGGACGCCGGCCTGCGCGGCACGGTCGTCGAGGGCGCGGAACAGGGCGAGGGCGCGCTGGTTGTGCCGCAGGGCGCCGGGCAGGTCGCCCCGTTGCTCGCTCTCCCACCCGAGGCTGCGGTGGGTGTGGGCGCGGCCGGTGTCGTCGCCGAGCCCGGTGAAGAGTTCCAGGGCCTGCTCCAGCCGGGGAACGGACCGGGAGTGCAGCCCGAGCCGGCCCTCCACCCGGCCCAGTCCGCGCAGGCCGCGGGCCTCCAGCGCGGGGTCGGCGAGCCGTCGGGCGGCATCCAGCGCGGTGCGCTGCACGGTCAGTCCGTCGTGCCAGTGGCCGCGCCGGTCGAAGAACGGCTCCAGGGACCAGGCCAGTTGGCAGGCGAGACGTTCCTGCACCGGCTGCCGGGACGCGGCGGCCGTGTCGACCACGGCGAGCAGTACGGCGTGTTCGGCGGTGAGCCAGGCCAGGGCGCGGTCGTCGTCGGCGAGGGGTTCGGGGTGCACGCCCTCGGGCGCGGGCGGCGGGGGCAGCGGGTCGGCGTTGGGCGCGAGGAGCCGGTCGGCGGCGTGGGCGGTGTGCAGGTAGTGGTGGTGGAGCCGGTGCAGGGCCGTCTGCCGGTCGGTCTCGGTGTGCTGCTCGTGGACGAGTTCGCCGGCGTGGGCGCGCAGCAGGTCGTGGAAGGCGTAGCGGGCGGGACTGTGCTCGGTGACGAGGTGCAGCCCGGTCAGCTCGGCCAGCAGCGGCCGGGCCCGGCGCACGGGCAGGCCCGCCAGGGCGGCCGCGGCCGGGAGGGTGAAGTCGGGGCCGGGGTGCAGGGCGAGCAGCCGGAACAGCCGGGCGGCCGCGGCCGAGACCGCGCGCGAGGACCAGGAGAAGACCGTGCCGACGTCGACGGAGGCGTCGGAGCGGGCGAAGGCGTCGAGGCTGCCGTGGGCCTCGCGCAGTTCGGCGGCCACGGCGGCGAGGGGGAAGTGGGGGTGGACGGCGGCGCGGGCGGCGACGCAGGCGAGGGCGAGGGGCAGCCCGGCGCACAGTTCGCCTATCTCGTCGGCCGCTCCGGGCTCGGCCGCGACCCGGTCGGCGCCCAGGCGGCCGACGAGGAAGGCCCGCGCCTGACCGGCGTCGAACGGACGCAGGGTCAGGGGGTGGGCGCCGTGGCCGGCGACGAGCCCCGGGAGTGCGTCGCGGCTGGTGACGATGGCGAGGCAGCCGGGCGAGCCGGGCAGCAGCGGCCGCACCTGCTCGGTGTCGCGGGCGTTGTCCAGCACGACCAGGACGCGTCGGCCGGCGAGCATGCTGCGGTAGAGCGCGCTCTGTGCGTCGACCCCGTGCGGGACGCGTTCCGGCGGCACACCGAGCGCGTCGAGGAACCCCCGGACGGCCTCCCCCGGTTCCATGACGGCGCCGGACGGGTCGAAGCCTCGCAGGTTGACGTAGAGCTGCCCGTCGGGGAACCGCTCGGCCACCCGGTGCGCCCAGTGCACCGCGAGGGTGGTCTTGCCCACACCGGCCATACCGCCGATGGCGCTGATCACCACGGTCCGGGGCAGTGCCACGTCCGCGCCGAACATCCCGAGCACCTCGTCGAGTTCGGCGCGACGACCGGTGAATCCCGGGATGTCGTGCGGTAGTTGGGCGGGCGGAGGGAGCGCGGTGAGCGGCCCGGCGGGCCCGGGGGGTTCGCCCGAGGACGCGGAAGTCCCCCCGGTGCCGGCGCGCATGTCCGCCACCTCGGACGCGCCCGTCGGAGGCGTCCCCCGCAGGACCGTGTCCCGCGCATGGCGCAGTTCCGGCCCGGGGTCGATCCCCAACTCCTCGGCCAGCCGCGCCCGTACGGTCTCGTACGCGGCCAGTGCCTCCAAGCGGTGACCGGCCGCCGCGAGCGCGGCGACAGTTGCGGCCTGGAGGGGTTCGTCCAACGGGTGCCGGGCGGCGGCCTGTCGCAGCTCGGGCAGGACCGCGCCGGGCGTTCCGGCGCGCAGTGCCGCGTCCGCCGCTTCCCGCATCGCGGCGAGCCGCTCGCGGTCCACCGCGTCGAACGCCGGGTGGGTGCGGACCTGCGCGGGGAGTCCGTCGGCGACCGGCCCTCGCCACAACGACAGGGCCTCGGTGAGGAGTTCGAGGGCCCGTGCGGGCGACCGTTCCACGCTCCGGCGTCCCTCGTCCCGCAGTGCGCGAAACCTCGGCAGATCCGAGGAGTCGCCGTCGGTCGACAGCCGGTAGCCTCCCGCGTCCCGTACCAGCCAGCGGCCCGCCGCACGGGCGGGGAGGCCGGGCTCCAACAGTCGGCGCAGCGAACCGACATGCCGTCGGACGACGTTGACCGCGCTGTGCGGCGGAGCCGCTCCCCACAGCACGTCGACGATCTCGCCGAGGGCGACCGGCTGGCCGGCCCCGACCAGCAGCAGGGCGAGGAAGGCACGTTCCTGCGGCCCGCCGAGGTCGAGTTCCACGTCCCCCCGCCACACCCGCACGGCCCCCAGGACCGCGAACCGCACCGGCTCCAGCGGCACGCCGGCCCCCTTCAGGTCTTCCGTCTCCGAGCTTTCCCCCGCCCTCGACTCTACGTCACGGAAAACACACAACCTAGGAGCACTAGCATTCAGCCTATGACCATTGGCTGCCGGGGTCCGGGACGGCTTCGTCCCGGACCCCGGCAGCCGCTGGGTGAGCGCCTGTCAGCAGGTGCGGCCGGTGTAGTGGGCGCCCTGGATCTTGCGGGCCGAGCCCAGCCAGGTCGTGCCGGGACCGACGCACCACTCGTAGTCGGGCGCCAGGGCGACCTCGACCTTGATGACCACATGTGAGCCGTCGGACGTGCAGTGGTTGTAGAAGGCGTCGGAACCGGTCTCGTAGAAGCCGCACGGGTTCGCGGCCGCGGGGCTCGTGGCGGCGGCGGTCACCGCGCCCAGAGAGGCGAGCACGAGTGCGACGGAACCGAGGGTGCTGAGCACCGTACGACGAACACTCACAGCAGAACTCCTTGCCGAATATGAGGCATCAGGGCCGGATACGAGGCATGCGGGCAGATCCCGGATGCCTGCCTCAGGATCGTGGCGTTCCCCTCGAAGGTGACCGGATGCCGCGCCTCTTCACCCCGGGAATCGTTTTGGCTCTGCGCCATTGGAGTGATTCCCCGAGAGGGGCGAATCGGGGGCGCGGATCGTGGGCAGCGCGGGCCGGTTCACCCGGGTGAGCGCCTCGAGTGGTGGCGGCGGGACTACTGCCTGACGGTGGATCACGTCGGGCCGGGTCACGTCAGCTGACGAAGTGTCGGCTGCCCGGTCGTGACGGAAGGACCATCAGATGCGTTCTGCTCGCATGATTCTGGCCACCGCGGCGGCCACGGCCGCCATCGCCATCGGCGCCCCCGGCGTCCACGCCGCCGACGGGGACCGGGACCACGACTCCTCTTCGTACAGCAAGGAGGACGACTCCTCGTACAGCAAGGGAGACGAATCCTCCTCCAGCAAGGGGGACGAATCCTCCCACGGCAAGGGGGACGAATCCTCCTACGGCGACGACGAGGACTCCTCGCACGGCAAGGACGAGGACTCCGAGCACGGCAAGGGCGAGGACTCGGACCACGGCAAGGGCGAGGACTCGGACCACGGCAAGGGCGAGGACTCGGACCACGGCAAGGGCGAGGACTCGGACCACGGCAAGGAGCACGGCAAGGAGCACGGCAAGGGGGAGCACGAGAGCCCGCACGGCGGCATGCACACCGGCGGCGGCGCGCTGGCCCTGCTGAACGACAACAGCGACCGCGGCGCGAAGGACCCGAAGTACGACCCCGAGACCTACAAGGACCACGACAGCGATCACGGCAAGGACGACTCCGGGAAGGGTGACAAGGAGGAGTCGGGCGGCTGGAGCAAGGAGCACGACAAGCCCAGCGGCGGCATGCACACCGGCGGCGGCGCCCTCGCCACGCCTTCGGTGTCCGCGGCCGGTCTCGGCATCCTCGCCGTCGCCGGCACCGGCTTCTACGCCCTGCGCCGCAAGAAGACGGTGGGAGGTGTGGCCTGACCCATGCCTGATGCGATAGCAGCCGCGGCCGCCACCTCTGCCCCCGGTGGCGGCCCGGCCGGCTTCCCGCCCTCGCCGCCTCTGTCGGAGGCGCCCTCTTCGCCCGTACACTGACAAATCAGCGGTGTGCGGGCGAAGTTGACCGGGGGGAGCCACCATGTCGGGGGACCAGTACGACAGATACGACAACACCGGCGGTTACAACACCGGCGGTTACGACACGTTCCATGTCCCGCCCATGCCCGCGGCCCCGCCGCCGGCCCCGGCGGACGGTGTGCGGGCGGTCGCGGTGGCCGTGCTCAACCTCAGCGGTCTGGGCCTGGGCTACGCGCTGATGCGCCGCCGGGCCCTCACGGTGCTGTGCTGGATCGCCACCGCCGTCCTGCTGTTCGTGGCACTGCCGGCCGACCCGGACGGCGTCCCGGTCTTCGCGCTCGTGGTGTACGTCGGGTTCCTCGTGGCGGTGGCGGCACACGGTGCGCGCCTGGGCCTGCGCACCCCGCTGGCCGGGCTCCGGCAGGCGCCGCTCGCGCTCGGACTCGGACTGCTCCTGCTCGTCGTGCCGGCCGGGGGTGTCGTGCTCTACGACGACGCCCGGGACGAGGCGACGCAGCAGATGCTCCTCGACCGGCTCGACGAGGCCGGCCGGCTGGTGCAGGCCGCCGGAGAGAAGCCCTTCTCCACCGCCCAGGCCGACTACCGCAAGGCGCTGGGGGCCTACGCGGACCTCAGGGCCGACCATCCCGGGTCCCGGGCGGCCGAGCGGGTGCCCGCGCGGATGAAGACCTTCTACACGACGGTCGGCGCCACCTTCGAGCAGGGCAACTACTGCCAGGCGATAGAGCCGTTGACGTATCTGCGCACGGTCCCCAAGAGCCTGCCCGACACGGACCTCGGAGAGCTGACGTCCTGGCCCGACGACCGCCTGGCCACCTCGCTGTACGAGTGCGCGTCGACGGCGCTCGCAGCAGGCGGGGACACCTGGGCCGCGCAGTTCGGGAAGCTGCTGACCACGTTCCCCGAGTCGGCGCAGGCCGCGAAGGCCGAGCCGGCGGTGGCAGCCGCCGTCGTCCGGGCGGAGAAGGACCTGCGTGGCGCGGAACCGTGCTCGGCGGTCGAGCGGCTGCGCACGCTCGGCTCGCAGATCGTCGCCGTGCCGTCGGAGCGGGCGGAGGTCGGCGCCGCTCTCGACAAGGACGCCCGGCGGGCGGACGCGAGCGCCGACAACGGCACGTACACGTGTGGCGTGGACCAGTACCGGGACGGCGACTTCAAGTCGGCGCAGACGACGATGACCGAGTGGGCCTCCGGCCACAAGGCCGCCAAGAACGCGGCCCTGGCGAAGAAGTTCGCGATAGCGGCGGAGATCGCCCAGACGGTCCCGGCCGCCGGCAAGACGCTGCCGACGACCCGGCAGGGCGGCAGCATCTCGGTGACGGTGCAGAACGACAGCCCCGACGAGATCACCGTCCTCTACACCGGACCGGTCACCGGCAGCTTCACCCTCAAGGGGTGCGGCAGTTGCAAGGCGTACTCCATGATCAGCACCATCACGCGGGGTTTCGAGCCCTGCAGCGACAGCGGCAAGAACTATCCGGAGCGCACCATCAGCCTGCCGGTCGGCACCGTGTACTTCCTGCACAAGCCGATGAACGACAGCCTCGCCTCGCCCGCCTCGGACACGGCGAAACTCGAATCGGGCTACATCTACACGGAATGCGCCTACACGACGCAGAGCCTGGGGACGACTTCCTGAACGGGGTGTGAAAGAGGGGGGAATTCCGGCCGCTGAATTTCCGTCAGCAGGCGAATGTGTCACCTGTGGGGCGCATGTGACGGGTGGTATGGTGCGCCGGAATTCTCTCGTGCAGGGCCCCCACACGAAAGCCTTGAGACAATCCATGAACGACATAACGGCGGAAACCCCTGTGAACTCTTTTGTCCCGGGCGGTCGCCGCCGGCACCGCAAGGCCAAGCAGAGCAGCACCGGCGTCCGGCGGGCGATCGTGCTCGCGCTGGCCGTACCCGTCACCTCTGCCGCCCTGGCCGGCCCTTCGGCGTTCGCCGCCGAGAAGGGCATCGGCACGACGGCCAAGGACACCGCACCGAGCCAGGGTCTCGACGCGGACGACCAGCAGATGGTCACGAACCTCGAAACCCGGGTGCTCGACCAGCGCCTGGGAGCCAACGTCAGCGGGGTCGTCCTCGACGCCGACTCGGACAGCACGCTCTGGGACCACAACGGGGCGACGGCGATGATGCCGGCGTCCAACGTCAAGCTCGCCACGTCGACCGCGGCTCTGACGGTTCTCGGCCCCCACCACCGCTTCACCACGAAGGTCGTCTACGGCAACGGCACCCTGACCCTCATCGGGGGCGGCGACCGGACGTTGACCACCGCCGACCTCACCGAGCTGGCCAAGACCGCGGTCGCCGGGCTCAAGGCCGCGGGGCTGACCACGGTGAAGGTCGCCGTGGACGACAGCCTCTTCCCCGAACCGACCCTGGCCAACGGCTGGAACACCGGCTACTACCCCGACTCGGTCGCCCCGGTGCGGGCGCTCGTCGTGGACGGGCACGGTGTGGAGGACACCTCCCTCGACGCCGGGCAGGTCTTCGCCCAGCAGCTCGCCACGGCCGGCGTCACGGTCGACGGCGCCGTCGGCCGCGCCACGGCGAGCAAGGGCGACGTGCCGGTCGCCCGGCACACGTCGGCGCCGCTGTCGGACATCGTCCACACGATGCTCAAGACCAGCGACAACAACATGGCCGAGACCCTGTTGCGGATGACCGCGCTGGGCGCGGGCCGCCAGGCCACCTTCGAGGACGGCACGCAGGTCGTGCGCCAGGTGCTGAGCCAGCGGTACGGGGTGTCGCTCGACCACTTCGAGATGTACGACGGCAGCGGCCTGTCGCGGGCCGACCGCATCCCGGCCGCCACCCTCGCGGACATCCTCGAACTGCTGACGGAATCCCGCTACGCCCACACCCTCGGGTCCATCCTCGACGGCCTGCCCGTCTCCGGTGAGGCCGGCAGCACCCTCGGCCCGGAGTGGGGCCGCTTCGACGACGTGAACTCCAAGTGCGCCGTCGGCAAGGTGCACGCGAAGACCGGCACCCTCACCGGCGCCATCGCCCTGAGCGGTCTGACGCAGGGCAAGGACGGCAAGTGGAAGGTGTTCTCGTTCATCGAGAACGGCTCCACGGCCAACCCGAACGACATCAAGGACGCCATGGACGGTCTCGCCGCGACCGTCAACGGCTGCTGGGCATAAACGGCCGGGTCCCTGCCTTGAGAAAAGGCAGGGACCCCGTCATGTCTTTCCCATGCGAGTCTCCGCCGTGTGATCCATAGCACAAGAAAACGGTGCCGTTTCGATGAGTCCGAGGGCTACTCTGGCTTCCAAGTGAACGAAACCGTTTCGTTCATAAGAGGCGTTTGCCCCCACCACATGGAGAACGACAGCCATGGCCTCCGTACTCGTCGTCAACGACCAGTCCCTCCAACGCCTCGGCCTGCGCATGCTGCTGGCCGCCGAGCCCGACCTGACCGTCGTGGGCGACACCGCGAGCGCCGCCGAAGCGGTCCGTATGAGCGCCGAACTCCGCCCCGACGTCGTCCTGATGGGCAGCCATCGCCCCGACGCCGACGACATCGCGACCATCCGCCACATCGCACGCCCCTCACACCTCGCACCGGTCCGCGGTGACTCCGCGGGGCCGGACGCGCATCAGCCGCGGGTGCTGGTCCTGACCTCCACCCATGACGAGGGGTACGCCTACGCCGCCCTGCGCGCGGGCGCCGGCGGATTCCTCCTCAAGGACGCCACCTCCGACGAACTGACCGCGGCGATCCGCGTCGTGGCCGCCGGGGACGCCGTCATCACCCCCGAACTCACCCGCGCCCTCATCGACACCGTCCGTCAGGAGCGCGTGCCGCGGCCGCGCGAGCGGGCCATCGGGCTCGACGCCTTCACCGAGCGCGAGCGCGACGTGCTCGTCGCCGTCGCCTCCGGCTGGTCCAACGCGGAGATCGCCGCCCGGCTCTCCATCGCCCCGACCACCGTCAAGTCCCACGTCAGCCACATCCTCGCCAAGATCGGCGGCCACGCCCGCGTCCAGGCGGTCGCCTTCGCCTACGAGTACGGCCTGGTACACCCGGCGGCCTGACCCGCCCCCGGCGCGCCGAGCACCCGTGGCCCCGTACCCGCTGTCCGGGTTACGGGGCCATGGTCGGTTCTAGTCGCGGGCGCGTTGGTGGACGCGGGCCAGGAGGAGGTTCGGGTCCTGCCGGGTGAAGTAGGCGGCGCTGGGGACGTAGGCGGTGCGGCCGCGGACGGCCACGGCGGTGGGGTTGGACAGGCCGTCCTGCCGGGTGAGGACGATCCGGTGGGTGCCGTCGGGGCGGACCAGGGCGACCCGGCTGCTGACGTTCAGGGCGGCGAGGACGGTGTCCCCGTGCCGTTCGACGAAGCCGAAGTCGTCGATCCCGTCGAGGCCCCTCGCCCGGGTCTCGATCGTCGCGGCGGAGCCGTTCTGGCGTACGGGGATGCGCAGCAGCGTCGCCGCGTCCGTGTTGGAGACCCACACGGCGTTGTGGTGGAACCTGAGGCCGTTGACTCCGACGCCGGCCGCGGGAGGCGCGGTGCCGGGTTCGAGCTCGGCTCCGGTGGCCCAGGCGACGGGTTCGCCGCCGGAGCGCGGGACGCGCCATACGGTGCCCAGTACGGAGTCCGCGGCGTAGAGCACGTTGCGGCGTTCGTCGAGGGCGAGGCCGTTGGGGAAGCCGTTCGCCGGCAGTTCCGCGATCTGCCGGGGTGCGCTGCCGTCGGGGTCGATGCGCCAGACGCCCGTCTTGGCGGTGCCGGTGGCGTAGTTGACGTAGAGGGTGCCGTCGTCGGCGCGGGCGATGCCGGTGACGACGGCCGCGCCGGTGATGGGGGTGTTCGGGTGCGCCACGGCGGGCAGCGTCGCGAGGATCCGTGTCCGGCCCTCCCGGGTGACGTTGGCGACCTGCCGGGCGTAGGCGAACGTCAGGTCGGCGGAACCGTCGGGCTCGAGCGCGATGTTCTCGGGTGTCTGGCCCCGGGCGAAGTCGAAGTGGGCGACGACGCGCGGATCGGAGACGGTCGGCTCGCCGCCCGCGGCGGGAGCCGTGGCCAGCAGGCCGAGGGCGAGAGCGGCGGCGGTGACGCCCGCCAGGCGTGGGAGTCGGGGCATGGACTGCGGGACCTCTCCGTGAGGGGAGCGGGGAAGGGCCGTCTTGCGGCGGCCAGACGACCATGGCGGTGGCCCGGTGGTGGCCGCGGCTGTCGCGGCCGGGAGTTCGCCCGCGTGGCCCAGGGCATGGACCCGGCTGCCGCTCACGCGGGTGACGCGGTATGCAGCAGACTGTGCGGTGCGGACGACCACTCACTCAGAAGGAAGCACAGCGTGATCATCTTCGGCACCAAGGGATACCTCTACCAACTGGCGATACTGACGCTGCTGTGCGGCCGGTGCGGGAACCCCGCCGCGCACACCCTCAGGAAGCGGGTCACGAAGTTCACGCTGTTCTTCGTGCCGTTGTTCCCGATCTCGACGAAGTACGCGACGCAGTGCACGTTCTGCGGCGCCGAGCAGAAGGTGACGAAGGAGCAGGCGGACCAGTTGCTCGCGCAGGGCGCGGACGGCTTCGGCGGGCAGCAGCCGTACGGGCAGCCTCACCAGCACCAGCAGCCGTACCAGAACTGACGGTTCGCACGGCGTACTGACGGTCCTCACGAGGTGCTGAAGGTCCCGCTGCTCACGGAGAGAGGCCGGCCCGGTCGCAGGCGGCCCGCAGGTCACGGGTGCAGATCTGGCCGACGGTGTACACGCCGCCTTCGACCAGGACCGGCCCGATGCCGGGGGCGGTGACCGCGGTCGGGGTGAGCAGGACCGACGGGATGTTCTCGGTGGTGGGGCTGTCGGTGGTGGTCGTCGCGCTGTCGCGGGGGTCCTCGCCGCGGCCGACGGCGACGGCCATGGCGGCGACGGCGGCAGCCTCCTTCGCGAACGGCTTGTACACCGTCATGTACTGCTCGCCCTTGACGATGCGTCGCACGGCGTCGAGGTCGGCGTCCTGCCCGGTGACGGGCGGGAACTTCGTGACGCCGGCGCTCTTGAGGGCGGCGACGACGCCCGCGGCGATGGAGTCGTTGGCCGCGAGGACGCCGTCGATGCGGTCCGGGCCGAGGGCCGCGATGGCGGCGGACATGTTGGCGTGGGCGTTCTGTGTGCTCCAGTCCTGGGTGTCGTAGGACCGCACAACCGTCGCCTTGCCGGTGAGGACGGACAGCGCGCCCTTGCGGTACCAGGCCGCGTTGGGGCCGGTCGGGTCGCCGTTGACCATGACGACGTTCGGGCGCCCGGTCCGCGCCTTCAGGGCCGTCAGGAGTGCCTCGCCCTGGAGCCGGCCGACCTGGAAGCCGTCGAAACTGACGTAGCCGACGATGGGGCCTTCGGCCAGGCGGTCGTAGGCGATGACCGGGACGCCCGCCCGGCGCGCCTCCTGGATCGAGGAGCGCAACGCCCGGGTGTCGGCGGCGTCGAGGATCACGACCTTGGCCCCCTTGGTGACCATGGAGACCAGCTGCCCGCGCTGGCGGGTCACGTCGTTCTCGGCGTTGGCGTACTCCATCTTGCATGTGGGGCACAGCTTCTTCACGTGCGCCTCGATCAGCGGCCGGTCCGAGTGTTCCCAGCGGGGGACGGCGCGGCTCGGGAGCAGCAGGCCGACGGTGAAGCCTTCGCCGCCCGTGCGGTGCTCGCCTCCGCAGGCGGCCAGGGGCATCGTCACCAGTGCCGCGGCGACCACGGCGACGAGGCATCGGCGTGGGATCCTCATGGCGCACCCCCTGGTACGGCGATCTCGCTCCACACCTGTTTGCCGCCGGCCACGGGGACCGAGCCGAAGGACTCCGACATGGCCTCGACCAGCAGCAGGCCCCGGCCGCCGGTGGACTCCCAGTCGACGATGACCGGTTTGGCGGGTGCGCGCGGCGAGGCGTCGCTGACGCCGACGCGCACCAGATCGCCGCGCAGCACCAGGTCGAGGCGGACCGGGCCCTGGGTGTGCACGAGGGCGTTGGTGACGAGTTCGGAGACGACGAGCAGGACGGCGTCGCCCGCTTCCTGGACCTGCCAGCGGCGCAGGGTGCGCGCGGTGAAGCGGCGGGCGTGCATGACGGCGTCGGGCAGCCGCCACACCATCCAGCCGGACCGGATCGGGCGGGTCTTCATGCCGTCGTAGCGCAGGAGCAGCAGCGCCACGTCGTCCTCGCGGCGGCCGGCGTCGCCGAGGAGTGCGTCGGCCATCCGGCCGGGGTCTTCGGGGTCCGCCGCGGCCAGTGCGAGGCGCGTGCGGTGCATGCCCTCGTCCAGGGGCAGGTCGGAGGCCTCGACGAGGCCGTCGGTGACCAGGGCGAGGACGGTGCCGGGGGCGAGTTCGACGGCTGTCATGGGGAACTCCGCTTCCGCGAGAATGCCCAGCGGGGGCCCGCCCGCGACCTCGACCTCTTCGGTGGAGCCCTCGGGCAGGCGCAGCAGGGGGGAGAGGTGGCCGGCCCGGACGAACAGGATGTTGCCCTCCTCCATGTCCAGTTCGGCGTAGCAGCAGGTGGCGAACAGGTCGGTCTCCATGGCGACGAGGAGCCGGTTGGCGTGGGAGACGACCACGTCGGGCGGGTGGCCCTCCATGGCGTAGGCGCGGACCGCCGTGCGCATCTGGCCCATGATCGTCGCGGCTCCGGCGCTGTGTCCCTGGACGTCTCCGATGACCAGGGCGACCCGGTCCTCGGAGAGGGCGATGACGTCGTACCAGTCGCCGCCGACCTGGAGGCCTCGCCGGGCGGGCAGATAGCGGGCCACGGCGATCCCGCCGGGCAGTTCGGGCAGGCGCCGGGGCAGCAGGCTGCGCTGGAGCATCGTGGCGAGTTCCTGCTCGGCGTCGTGCGCGTGGGCGCGTTTGAGGGCCTGGCCGACGAGGGCGGCGGTGGCGGTGAGCAGGGCGCGTTCCTCGGGGACGAACTCGTGCGGGCAGTCCCAGCCGACCAGGCAGACGCCGGCGACCCGGCCCTTGGCGGGCAGTGGCAGGACGGCGAGGCCGCCGGTGCCGATGCCGGCCAGGCCGGGTTCGAGGTCGGCGCCGGCCGGCCACAGGTCCATCCGGCCGTCCCGCAGGGCGGCCTGCAGGGTGGGCAGGGAGCGCAGCGGGGCGTCGGGCCATTCGGTGCGCCATTCGGTCCGCCACACCTCGGGCCAGGCGGTGGGCTGGGGCGGGTCGAGGACGGTGACCATGAGCCGGTCGTCCTGGAGCGCGGCGAGGGCCACCCGGTCGGCGGCCAGCGGCTCGCGCAGGGCGGAGACCACGACGCGGCCGACGTCCCGGACGGTCGCGGCGTCGTCGAGGGCGGCGGTCAGCCACTGGATCCGGGCGACGTCGTCGCTGCCGCGGCGCAGGACCGGGGTCGCCGTGACCACGCCGAGGACCTGTTCCGGGCGGTCGTCGGTGAGGGCCTGCCTCCGGCAGCTCAGGCTGAGCCAGCGCATCTCGCCGGTGGGGCCGCGGACCCGGAACTCCAGGTCCCGTCGGCCGAAGTCCTCGTCGGACGGCTCCAGGACCGACATCAGGGCGTGCATGTCCTCCGGGAGGGCGTGGGCGAGCAGGGTGTCGGCCTTGCCGTCGAAGTCGTCCGGGGTGATGCCGACGAGTTCGAGCAGGGTGTCGTCGGCGTCGATCAGGCCGGTGTCCGGGAAGAGTACGAAGGAGCCGACGCGCAGGCTGCGCAGGGCGGGCCCGAGCAGTTGGGCCGGCCGGGGCGGGTCGGCGCCGGGTGGGAGGAGGGCCGCGACGGCGTCGGCGTAGCGTTCCAGGAACCGGCGTTGCTCGCTCTGGAAGCCGTCCGCCGAGGTTCCCATGACGAGGAGGCAGCCCTGTCGTGCGCCCTCGGGGCCGAGGGGCAGCGCGGCGAGCGGGGGCTCGGCGGTGAGCCAGAGCGGTCGGTCGACTCGGAGGGCGCGTGCCGGGGGCGAGTCGCCGGACAGGGGGAGATGCTCCGGCGGCCCCGAACCGGAAGAGGTTCCTCCGGACGCGTCCACCAACCGAAGCTCCTGGTTGCCGGCGTCGGGTGCGTAGACCGCGGCCAGTGTCGCTCCGGCGAAGGTCAGGGCCCGATCGAGGCATGTCCGCAACGTACCTCCCGTCCTGCCGCAGGTGCCGACAGGTTGAGATCGGGGCACCCACCCACCAGAATCGCATATACGGATCAACCGAACACATACACCACATTTCCACCTTATTGTCGTCTACGGCAGGTATCACCCATGAAGGCCCGCATTCGGGACATGGTCGTCGCCGTGACCGCGGTGTCCGCCGCGATCGTGTCGGCGGCCTGCGGGGCGGGCGGGGGGAACGCCCCCGTCGGGGAGAACGGACCGCGCATCGGTCTGCTTCTGCCGGACGCCACCACGGCACGGTGGGAAGCGCAGGACCGGCCCCTGCTGGAGAAGAGGATCAGGCAACTGTGCGACACCTGCGCGGTCGAGCACGCCAACGCCAAGGGCGACGTGGCCCTCCAGCAGGAGCAGATGGAGTCGATGATCACCAAGAACGTCGACGCGATCGTGCTGGTGGCCGTGGACGCCCGTTCGCTCGGCCCCGCCGTCACCAAGGCCCACGAGGCGGGCATCCCCGTCATCGCCTACGACCGGCTCGCCCAGGGCCCGATCTCGGGATACGTCTCGTTCGACGGCGTGGAGGTCGGCCGGCTCCAGGGCCGGGCGCTGCTGAAGGCGATGGGCGACAAGGTTCCCGGCGCCGAGATCGTGATGATGAACGGCGACCCCAGCGACCCGAACGCGAAGGCGTTCAAGGACGGCGCGCTGTCCGTGCTCGGCGGCAAGGTGAAGATCGGCAAGGCCTACGACACCCCCCAGTGGCGGGCCGAGACCGCGCACATGAACATGTCCGGGGCGCTCGCGGCCCTCGGCGCCGGCTCCGTCGACGGCGTCTACGCGGCCAACGACGGCCTCGCCGGCGGAAGCATCGCCGCCCTCAAGGCCAACAAGGTGGACCCGCTGCCCCCGGTCACCGGGCAGGACGCCGAGCTCCCGGCCCTGCGGCGCATCGTCGCGGGCGACCAGTACATGACCGTCTTCAAGCCGTTCAAGCCCGAGGCGGCCGCCGGCGGGGCCATGGCGGTGGCCGCGGCCCGCGGGCAGAGCCTGGACAAGGTGGCCACGGGCCAGGTGCCGACGCACGGCGGGAACGCGGTCGCCTCCGTCCTGCTCACCCCCCTGTCGGTGACCGCCGGCAACATCCGGGACACGGTGGTGAAGGACGGCCTGCACACGGTCGCGCAGATCTGCACCCCGCAGCTGCGGGCCGCCTGCGCGAAGGCCGGACTGACCTGAGGCCGCACCGACCGGCCGCCGCATCGCCCCGACGCCCCCGAGAAGGAGTTGGTTTCCGTGCCGGATCCCCCCCTGCTGGCGCTGCGGGGCGTGTGCAAGCGCTTCGGCGTCGTCGAGGTCCTCACGGACATCGAGCTGGAGATCCACTCCGGGCAGGTCGTCGCCCTCCTCGGGGACAACGGGGCCGGCAAGTCCACTCTGGTCAAGGTGATCTCCGGGGTCACCCCCGCCGAGAAGGGCGTCATCGAGTGGAAGGGCCGGCCGGTCCACATCAGACGCCCGCACGACGCCCGGGACCTCGGCATCGCCACCGTCTACCAGGACCTGGCGCTGTGCGGGAACCTCGACGTCGTCGGGAACCTGTTCCTCGGCCGGGAGCTCCGCAGGTTCGGGTTCCTCGACGAGGTGGAGATGGAGCGCCGCACCAGAAAGCTGCTGGAACGCCTGACCAGTCAACTGCCCGATCTGCGCGGCCCCGTCGTCTCCCTCTCCGGTGGCCAGCGTCAGACGGTCGCCATCGCCCGCTCGCTCCTCGCCGGACCGCGGGTGCTCCTCCTGGACGAACCCACCGCCGCGCTGGGCATCGAGCAGACCAGCGAGATCCTGGATTTGATCGACCAGTTGCGCGACCGCGGGCTGGGCGTGCTGCTCATCAGCCACAACATGGGCGACGTGAAGGCCCTCGCGGACCGGGCAGCGGTGCTGCGTCTGGGCCGCAACAACGGCTTCTTCGACGTGCACACCGCGTCGCACGAGCAGATCATCTCGTCCATCACCGGCGCCACGGAGAACGTGCCGCGCCGCCCGGCCGCCCGGGAGGCGGGGTGGTGACCCGCGTGCGGGCCGTCGGCCGTGCCCTGGGGAGCGGGGTC
Organism: Streptomyces sp. NPDC031474; assembly: GCF_055581185.1. Classification (NCBI taxonomy): domain Bacteria; kingdom Bacillati; phylum Actinomycetota; class Actinomycetes; order Kitasatosporales; family Streptomycetaceae; genus Streptomyces; species Streptomyces sp. NPDC031474. The sequence continues at coordinate 33,791 of NZ_JBVIJX010000002.1, read as the reverse complement.
GCGGTCTTCCGGCACAAGCTGGGCGCGGGCGAGCTGGGGTCACTGCCCGTCGTGCTCGTGCTGGCCGTCGTGTGGATCACCTTCCAGTCCCTCAACGAGAACTTCCTCTCGCCCCGCAACCTGTCCAACCTCAGCGTGGACATCGTCGGGACGGGGTTGATCGCGGTCGGCATCGTCTTCGTGCTGCTGCTCGGCGAACTCGATCTGTCCGTGGGCTCGATCAGCGGCCTGGCGGCGGCCGTCTTCGCCGTGCTGAACGTCAACCACGGGGTGCCGGAGTGGCTCGCGCTCGTCGTCGCGGTGCTCGCGGGCACCGTCGCGGGAACCGTGCAGGGGTATTCCATCGCCCGGACGCGGGTGCCGGCGTTCGTGGTCACGCTCGCCGGGCTGCTCACCTGGAACGGCCTGATGCTCGCCATCCTCGGCGACAGCGGCACCGTCAACCTCGACGAGGACGGGCTGGTCGCCAAGCTGACCAGTTACTACTTCACCGATGACGCCGTCGCCTACGGGCTGGCGGCGCTCGCCGCGGGCGCGGTCTTCCTCGCCCTGGACCGCGACCGGCGGCGGCGCAGGGCCGTCGGCATGCCGCATCGCTCGCTGCGCGCGATCGTGGTGCGCACCGCGGGGCTGGCGGTGGTCGCGTTCGCCGTCGCCTATCTGCTGAACCGGTTCCAGGGCCTGCCGCTCGCCCTGCTGATCTTCCTCGTGGTGGTGGCCGGCCTCGACGTCATGCTCCGCCGTACGCACTACGGGCGGCAGGTCTACGCCCTCGGCGGCAGCATCGAGGCGGCCCGTCGTGCCAGCCTCAGCGTGACGGGGGTGCAGACCGCGGTGCTCGCGGCCTCGGGCACGATGGCCGCGATCGGCGGCCTGTTCCTGGCCTCCCGCATCACCTCGGTGAGCCAGAGCTCGGGCTCCGGGGTGCTGCTGGTCAACGCCATCGCGGCGGCCGTGATCGGCGGCACCAGTCTGTTCGGCGGGCGCGGTACCACCTGGTCGGCGGTGCTGGGCATGCTGGTCATCCAGTCGATCGCCTCCGGCATGGCCATCACGGACACTCCCCCGGCCGTCCAGTTCGTGATCACGGGCGGGGTGCTGTTCGCCGCGGTGGTCATCGACTCGCTGTCGCGTCGCTCCCAGGAGGCCCATGGACGGGCCTGAGGCGGTACTCGTCGGTTTTCTGTGACTCGATATGACCCGAGTGCACTGAAGTGGCCACGGAGGCCGATAACTTTGGTTAAAGTTGCACCACTTTTGAACGCGGCCCCGCCGACTCGTCGTAGTGAGGGGTACCGGCGCGTCACGCGCGAGACGTTCCAGCAGCGATTGGACGACCTTGCCGAACAACTCACCTACGGCGGAGGGACGGAGAAAGTCCCTCACCCGCAACTGGCCAGTGGGCAGAAGGCTTCGGGCCGTTCTGCTGATTCCGGTGCTCGTCGCCCTCGTTCTCGGGGGCGTGCGGGTGAAACGTTCGGTCGACACCTGGCAGGACGCCGACGACGCGGTCCGCGTGGCCGAACTGGTTCAAGCGGCGAACAAATATGCCAGCGACGCGATCAACGAGCGCGATGTGTCGGTCATCCCGCTGGTGAAGGACAAGAAGACATCGGACGCGGTCGTGCAGGCCCGGAAGATCACCGACGCGGACGCCAAGGCGTTCAGCGCGGCGGTCGACCGTATGCCGAAGACCGCCGGACTCCTGCGGCGCGTGCAGCTGGTGCGCGAGGGCGAGAAGCAGCTCGAAACCGTGCGGGCGGCCGCCTTCACCTCCCGGATGTCCGGGGTGAAGACGGAGGAGAGCTACCACACCGTCCAGCACCCCCTGATGGAGATCTCCAACGAGCTGGGCTTCGGCAGCAACAACCAGGCGAGCTACGGCCGCACGCTCTACGCCGTGTCCCTGACCCAGGCGGCCGAGTCCCTGATCCGGTCCATCGGCACCCATCTGCTGGTGGAGGACCGCGACGGCCTCGCCCGGGGCGAGCTCCAGGCACAGCTCGCCTCGTTCCGCTCGTACGCCTACCTCGAACAGGTGGGGCTCCAGGAGTACGCGGGCGCCGGCACCACCGGGGACATGGCACGGTTGCAGAAGGCGCTGGCCGACGCGGAGGCGCGTGGCAGGCAGCAGATCGCCCAGGCCGCCGCGCAGGCCAAGGCGGCGGGCCGGACGTTCGTCGCCCCGCCCGGCATCGACAAGATGATCACCGAGATCTCCACCGGGAAGCCGGCCGCGGAACTCGCCGCGCAGGGCATCACGCCCGAGTCGTTCTTCGCCGCGTCCACGCTGGGCTTCGACGCCTACCGGGGCATCCAGGTGAACCTCACCGACACCGCGCTCGCGAGCGCCCAGGACATCGCCGACGACGCGCGCCGCGACGCCATCATGAACGCCGCGCTCGTCCTCTCCGCGGTGCTCGTCGCCTTCCTGCTCGCCGCCTGGGTGGCCCGCACGATGAGCACCGGCATGCGCCGGCTCAGCGCCTCCGCCATCGAGATCGCCGGGCAGCGGCTGCCGACGATGATTGACCAGATGTCGCAGAACGACCCCGGCCAGGTGGACACCCGGGTCACCCCGATCCCGATCCACACCACCGACGAGATCGGCGAGGTCGCCCGGGCCTTCGACCACGTCCACCGCGAGGCCGTCCGGCTCGCCGCGGAACAGGCCCTGCTGCGGGGCAACATCAACGCGATCTTCACCAATCTCTCGCGCCGCAGCCAGTCCCTGATCGAACGTCAACTGGCGCTGATCACCAGCCTGGAGGACAACGAGGCCGACCCGGAGCTGCTGGAGAACCTCTTCCGCCTGGACCATCTCGCGACCCGTATGCGCCGCAACGGCGAGAACCTCCTGGTGCTCGGCGGCGAGAAGCCCGCCCAGCAGTGGGACCAGCCGCTTCCGCTGGTCGACGTGATCCGCGCGGCCTCGTCGGAGGTGGAGCAGTACGAGCGCATCCGCTTCTCCGGCATCCCCGAGGCCCACGTCCACGGCCGGGCCGTGACCGACCTCGTCCATCTGCTCGCCGAACTGCTGGAGAACGCCACCGCGTTCTCCTCCCCGCGCTCGGAGGTGCAGGTGACCGCGGCCCGGCTGCCCGACGGACGGATCATGGTCGAGATCCACGACGAGGGCATCGGGCTGGAGGCGGACGACTTCGCGACGCTCAACCACAAGCTGGCCAACCCGCCGACCGTCGACGTCGACATCTCCCAGCACATGGGCCTGTTCGTGGTCGGCCGACTCGCCGAACGGCACGGCATCCGCGTCCAGTTGCGCCCCTCGGGCGAGCGGTCCGGCACGACGTCCCTCGTCATGCTGCCCGACACGGTCGCCCAGCGCTCGCCGGACGCCATGCCCGACTCCGACACGCTGGCCCTGGCCGTGGTCAGGGGCGTCCCGCAGTCCCGGCACGCGGACGCCCTGGCCGGATTCGGCGGCCAGGACTCCGGTGACGCCTTCACGGACTACGAGGCGTGGCAGGACGAGTCGGCGAAGACCCGGCCCGCCGAGGAGCCCCAGCCCCCGGCCGCGAAGACCCGCCCACGGCCGCTCCCCCGCCGCGCCCCCGGGGGCCGGGGCCGTCGCCCCCAGTAGCCGTCATGCACGATGCCCCGCCGGAAACGTCCGGCGGGGCATCGCGTATGCCGTCAGTGCTCCGGGGGATGCGCTCTGAGCCAGGCCTCGCCTTCGGCACGCTCCGCCGCGGGAGTGCGGGGATTGGCGGAGCGCCGCTCGACGTAGTCACGGATGATCTTCACTCGATGCGGGTCGGGAACCAGCAGGGAGCCGATGGTTTCCTGCCAGACGGTGCCTCGCAGGATGACGTTGCCGTCGAGCGAGAGCATGGCGAACTCGGGGAACCCGGCCGCCGATCCCAGGATTCCGGTCGCGGCGCCGGCCCCCATGATGTCCCACTCCTGAAGGAGCCGGACTCTCGCCCAGCGCAGGATCGGCACCGACTCGTCGTCGGCGTGGTTCACTCCCAGCAGGAACTCCCGGTCCTCTCCCAGGAACCCGTGGTCGCGGGCCAGCCGGAACCACCCGTCGTTCGCCTTCTCGATCAACTGCGGATCGTCCCTGCGCACGGTCTCGTCACGCCGTCCGTCCTCCCGACGGCAGCTGGTGGCGAGCCAGGCGGCCGTGACGGGCAGGGCGCCGCCGCCGGCTTCCGCCGCGCACCACTGCAGGCCCGCGTCCAACAGCGACGCCGCGAACTCTGCTTCTTCCACAGGGGCAACCTTTCTCACCCGTGCGTCCCAAGGCTCCTCGGGACGACATGAACCCGGCCGCCGGGGAGACTCCTGCCTCCCCGGCGGCCGGACGGCGCCGCGATGTCGCGGCGGATTCCCTCGGGACTTCTTACGACCGAGGTGTGTAGGGATAGATCCTGGTGTAGTCGTGGTCCCTGATCCAGCCGATGTCACCGTGACCGTTGATCAGCACCCGGTAGTCGTTGCCGCCGTTGGGGATGTCGTAGATCTTGGCTCCACCCCACTTCCGGGCGATCCGCAGCGGCGTGGTCGGCCGCACCGTGAAGAAGTCGAGGTCGCCGTTCTCGTCCACCCGCTGCGGGCGTCCGTTGACCTGGATGTCCGCGACCCCCTCGTGAACGATGTTCGGGGTCTCCGGAACGGCGTTGGCGCCCCGTGCCACCCTCTTGGGGCAGTTGTGCACGAGCACCGGCGTGGTCCCGGCGAGCACATAGTACGCGTGGACGTCGGCGACGGTGAGGTTGTGCACGGTGGCCGGGGCGGTCCAGCGGTCGACCGCCGTCACCCGGACCGTGGCCCCGGTGGAGGCGAGCAGCCACTCGCCGGGGATGAGGTGGGTGGCGTCGATCCACTGGCCCAGTTCCGGCACCCAGAAGGGGTGGCCGTCGGTCGCGGTCAGGGAGACCGTCCGCTTCTCGCCGTCGACGGACAGGGTGAGCCTGACCAGCTGCTTCAGGCCCTTGCCGGTGATCTCGGCGGTGACCGTCTTGGTCGTGGTGCGGCCGGTCTTCGGATCGGTGGTGCGAACCTTGTCGCCGGGTCTGATCTCCTCGATGGGCTTGGTGGTGCCGTCGGCCAGCAGGACCCCGGTACCGGGGGCGAAGCTGTTGCAGGGCGTCCCGTCTTCCTCGATTCCCTGCGCCCCGCCGAGATAGGCCAGGAACACCTCGTTGGTGACCTCTTCGATGACCTTGCCCCGCGCCACCTCCTTGGCCTCGTCCGAGCACTGGCTGGCGTGGTAGACGCAGTAGGTGGCCGCGATCTCCTTGGCCTTCTTGACGTCGGCGTGGTCGCCCTCGTGCAGCACGTAGAGGTAGGCCTGGCGGCATCCCTCACGCCCGTAGCAGGCCGAGCCCGCCGTGGACGACTCGTAGACGGGGTTGGACCAGAAGTTGTCGGTGAATTCCCCGTCCATCATGCTGGCCCAGTAGTTCTGGAGCTTGTCGATGTCGTTCGTGACGGGGGTGTTCGTCGCCACCCAGTGCTTCTTCGCCGCGTGGGCGCGCTTGTAGATGTTGCCGCGGTGGTAGTCGGACGTGCCCGTCTTCGGGTCGTAGCCGACTTCCTGCTGCTCGTGCTTGCTGCAGTACTTGACGTCGTACTGGCAGGAGTTGGGCCGGGAGCCGATCTCCGTGCCCGCCGGGTCGGAGAACGTCAGCGGGTTGTTGTTGGCGTAGGAGTAGCCGTTCATCTGCTGCGGGTCGTCGGCCGTGAAGACCGGGTCGACCGACAGGAACCGGCCCGTGGCGGGGTCGTACTCGCGGGCGCCGAGGTGGGTGAGGCCCGTGGCGGTGTCGGCGGTGCCGCCGATGAAGCCCTTGGTGCCGGTCCAGGTGTTCGGCTCGGTGCCGCGCGACCCGCCGAACGGCAGGGTGCGGCGCTGGGTCAGTGCCTGGGAGGTGGCGTTGACGGACAGCTGGGCCGTGCCGTGGTGGTCGGCCAGCGTGAAGGAGATGGATCCGTCGTTGGCCTGGACGGCCTGGTGGCCGCCGCCCACGTCGATGTAGCGGGTGCCCTTGGCGGCGGTCGCGCCCTTCGGCAGGGTGATCTCCGTGGCGCCCAGGTAGAGCGTCGTCTCGGTCGGGGTACGGCCGATCAGCCGGGTGCCGTCGGCGTCGTAGAGGTACTCGGTGACCTTGTCGCTGCCGCCCTCCACCGGCTGGGTGACCTTGGCGAGGTGGCCCTCGGCGTCCCAGTCCAGGGTCTGCGAGGTGCCGTTGCCCAGCAGCCGGGTGTGGGTGTTGCCGTCGTCGTCGTAGGTGAAGCTGTCGGTGGACTTGACCGTGCCGGTGACCTCGTCCACGGAGCCGAGTGCGTGCGGACGGACCGCACCCGGGTCCGGGTAGTGGTAGCTCCGCTTGGTGTCCGAGGCGCCGGTCGTGGTGGCGTGCCGGGTCTCGGTGAGCCGGTTGCCGACCTTGTCGTAGGTGTACGAGGTCCAGTACGGCGCCGGGCCGCCCACCGTGTCGGTGGTGGGAGTGGCGACGCACCCGGTGGTCGACTGCGCCCAGGCCTCCGTCACCCGGCCGAAGTAGTCATAGGCGAAGCACTGGTTGTCGGTGCCGGAGCGGGAGGTGTCCGAGACGGACAGGACGTTGCCCGCCTCGTCGTACTTGTAGGTGTTGTACTGGTCGACGCCCGCGACGTCCTGACGGTCGACGCGCGAGGTCGCCAGCCGCTGGGTGCCCCACTCGTAGGTGTTGGTCTCGTACGTGGTCTTGCCGCCGTTCGCGGCCAGCGAGTACTGCAGCGGCTTGCCGGTGAGGCTGAAGGTGGAGCTCCCGGTCAGGTTCTGCGGGCCGCTGATCCCGACCGGCCGCAGGGTGCCGTCCTCGTAGGTGTAGGTGACGGTGTTGGCGGCGAGGTCACCGGCCTTGGGGTAGCCGATGCCCTGGATCGTGCCCGAGGCGTTGTAGCTGGTCGACGTCAGGTAGGTGCCGGCCAGCGCGCCCTCGGTCGAGGGGATGGTCATCGAGGTGCGCAGCGGCCGGTACTGCCGGTCGTAGGCGACGATGCTGGTCTTGTACTCCTGGCCGCCGCTGTATCGCGAGCTGGACGCGAGCTGGCCCTTGGCGCCGCTGACGGTGTCGTAGACCCACTTGGCGCGCAGCGTGCCGGTCGAGGAGGTGTCGCGCACCTCGGTCTTGCGGCCCAGACCGTCGTAGCCGTAGGCGAGGACGCTGCCGTGGGCGTCCTTGGTGCTGGTCATCTGGGAGCGGTCGTCGTACTCGTGGTGGCCGGCGCCCTTGTCGGGGTCCGTGGTGTCGGTGAGCCGGCCCATCAGGTCGTACGTCCACGTCCAGGCGTTGCCGGCCGGGTCGGTGACCCGCGTCAGCTCACCGCGCGGCGAGTAGCCGTACGACGTGGTGTCGTAGGCGGCGTCGGCGGCGCGGGCGTGCAGCAGGCGCACTTCGGTGGTGCGGCCGCGGGCGTCGGTGACGGTGGTCTGCGCGGTGCCGCCGACCGGCGGGATGACCGTGGTGCGGTCACCGCCGTAGATCGTCTTCGTGATGCCGAGGACCGCTCCTCCGTCGCCGTTGCCGGCGATCTGCCGCGACTCGGTCACCCGGCCCAGACCGTCGTAGGTGTAACGGTTCTGGGTCTCCACGCCCAGCGCGTCCTCGGGCTTGAAGAGCGTCGTGGACGGCGCCGCGGTGGCGTAGTAGGGAGCGAACTCCTTTGCGGTCAGGCCGCGTTCGTCGTAGAAGGTGTCCGCCAGCAGGGTTCCGCCGTTCGGACCGGGGGCCTGGGTCTGCCGGGCTCGCAGGAAGCCGTCGTAGAAGGTGTACGTGGTGTCCTGCGCACCCGAGTTGCCGATGGTCTTGGTGGCCACCACGACCGGCTTGCCGTCGGTGATGGTGTAACTGAACTCGTAGCTGGGGGTCTGGCTCGTGGTCCGGTCCGTCTGCCACACCTTGGCGGTGCGGCCCAGCGCGTCGTACGCGTAGGTGACGGCCTTGCCGTTGGTGTCGGTCTCCGTGAGCGGCTGGCCGCGCAGCGTGTCGTAGGCGGTGGTCGACGTCTGCGCGGTGGTGCTGTCCGTCGGCGTGGCGGGCGGGGTAGTCACCGTGCTGCTCGTCGGGAATCCGGTGGTCGGGTTGTAGGCGGTGGTGGTGGTCCGGCCGTCGGTGCGGGCGGACCGGGTGAGCGCGCCCGCCGAGGTGACCGTGACGTCGGCGGTCAGGTCGTTGGTGGTCAGCGCCCTTCCGTAGCCGTCGTAGGTGGAGGTGGACTCCAGATAGACCGCGCTGGAGCCGCTGTACGTCTTCAGCTTCGCGGTCCGGGTGGCGTCGCCCTTCGTCGCCGCGGCGCCGTACGCCCCGCCGTCGTAGGCGGTGCGGACGTCGGACATGACGTCGGCCGGGCGGCTGGTGGCGGCGTCGCACGCCTTGGCTACCGTCTCGACCCGGGAGGGGGCCTGCACGGGGACGCTGCCGGCGACGTAGGTGGTGCGGGTGCACTGGTCGTCGGCCGCGGTCGTCGTGTCGCCGAGGTCCTCGGTCTGGGTGACCAGGCCGGTGGTGGCGTCGTGGGTGTCGGACGTCGAGGTGGTCTGCCACTTGACGCCGGCGCCGTCGTCCAGCGACGTCCAGGACTTGGTGGAGGCGTTGCCGGTGAGGTTGGCGGTGACGGTGCCCCAGGTGCGGACCTTCTTCGCGGTCTCCTTGTACCAGGGACGGTTCACCGTCTTGGACAGCACCTTGCCGCCGGGACCGGAGTAGGTGACGGTCTTGTACGCGAAGCCGGCCTGCGACTCGTGGTCGGTGATCGGGTCGCCCTCACCGGAGTCGAGGGTGACCGACACGCTCTTGGTGCCGCCGCTGGTGGTCTTGCGGTCGCCGTCCATGCCGCGCAGGAAGTAGGAGTCGGTCTGCGTCTTCATGGCCGACGCGCCGCCCTGACCGCCGGTGCGCACCCGGACGTGGCCGTAACCGCGCCACTGCGACCAGGTCTTGGACTTCTCCTTGGTCATGCCGTCGTCATCGTCGTAGTGCCAGGCCGCGCCGTCCAGGTAGTCGTACATGGTGACCTGGTCGGGGGCGCCGCCGGTGCGGTCCGTCGAAGTGACCGTGTCCACCACGTACTTGTTGAACCACTGCCGGTCCGGGTCGTCGGTCGCACTGCCGCCGATGTACTGCGGGAAACAGCGGGTGGTGTTGGTCTCCGGGGTGGGCAGCGAGGCGGCGTCACAGACCGGGGCCGAGTAGCCGACGTCGATCTGGCCGCCCGCCTCGTCGGCGACGGAGGACAGCCGGGCCTTGATGTACGGCGCGTAGCCGTCGCCGATCTTGTCCAGCCGGTTGGCGAGCTGCGTGTAGGCGAACGTGACCTTCGGCAGGGTGATCGAGGCCGTGCCGTCGTAGCCGGTGTGCTGCACGGAGTCCAGCAGCAGCTGGTAGTCGGTGTCGGCCATGCCCCACCGGTGGGTGAGCTTCCAGCCGTCGACGTTGCTGTAGGCGCCGGACGCCAGGACCTGGGTGGTGACGCTCGTCAGCCGCTTGCGGGTGAAGAACGCCGGGGAGAACCGGCCGTTGTCACAGTCGGTGCCCGCCGTGCAGTTCAGGTCCCACGGGGTGTCGTACCAGTAGAACGCGTCCTTGGAGATCGAGGAGCAGTCGGTGTTGCTGTCGGGAATGCACCGCTCGCTGTTGGTGAAGTTCACCTTGGCCAGCGGCTTCGCCGAGTACATGGCCGTGGACTTCAGGCCGTACTCGATGCGGTCCACGGTGCCGCCGCGCACGTACGGGGTGTCGTCCGCCGCCTTGAGGTTTCGGCCGTAGGAATTGCTCTCCTTGTCGTAGTAGTACGCGACGGCGTTGCCGTGCGGGTCCACCACGTAGTCCAGGTTCCAGCGCCAGCCCTGCTGGCACCAGGAGTCCGCGAAGGCGGCCGCGTGGCACGGTTCGTCCGTGTTGTTGCCGAAGACCGGCACCGTCCACGCCGAGTCGGTGGTCTCGTTGCCGCTGGCCCAGCCGGGCAGCCGGTTGTAGCCGAAGTAGTACTGCGTGCCGTCGGGCGTCGTCACCCGCCAGTACTCGTCGTTGCGGGCGCCGTTGGAGCGCACGTCGGACGACGAGCCGTAGATCCGGTCGATCTTCGTGCCGTTGTCGTTCTGCAGCTTGAAGGAGTTCGTGCCGTTCGGCACCAGCTCGCCGCCCGAACCGTTCAGCGACAGCGTGGCGTTGTCGTACGCCCAGCACAGGTCGCCCGGCTTGTTGCCATCGGCGTTGGTGACGCCGTCGTCCGCGCACCCCTTGTAGCTGCGCTCGATGAAGCCCGGCGACAGGTCGAAGCCGTCACCGACCCACGACGCCTGGTTGTTGGTGTTTCCCGTCCGGCCGTCGACCCCGCCCGAGGAGTACGACAGACCGACCTTCGGGGCCAGCCCGCCGGGCACCTGCGGCACCGCCATGTCGTAGGCCCAGGCGAACGAGCCGGTGCTCTGATCCGTGTTCCAGGTCGAGGAGGCGGACAGGGGGGTGGCCTTGTAGTCGCCCCGGTCGCTGCCGGTGGACGTGGCCGCCGCCAGGACCGTCGCCGTGCTCGCGCTGAGCGCGACCGCCTTCGTGGTCAGCGTCTGCTTCTCGGTGTCGTTGACGGTCGGCACCGGCTGGACCGTACGGCACTGCGCCTTCTGCGGCGTCGTCAGCGCACACGCCGGCAGCCGGACCAGGGTCAGCCGGTCCGCGTAGCCGCCGCCGTACAGGCCGGCGAACGAGGAGTAGTCCAGCGCGGCGCGCACCGTACCGGCGCGCCGCGTGCCGCCCTGACGGGGCGTCAGGGTGAAGACCGGCCCGTCGACCCCCGTCCTGGCAGCCGCCGCGCGGGACAGCGTGCCGACGGTGTAGGTGCCGGTGGCCGCGTCCTTGGACCGGTCGACCTTGGTGTCCAGGGTGAGCGGCAGACCCTTGACCCGGGTCGCCTGCGGCCGCAGCGTCACGGCCGCCGCGCTCGCCTTCGGCCAGCCGGTGGCCGGCGCCTCGGCGGGCGTGCGAGGCCCCTTGGTCACCTTGCGGGGCACCGCCTTGCCCGCCGGGCCGCCGGCGACCGGCGACTCCGACTGCGGCAGCGCGGGCTTCACCCAGCCCTGGGCGACGGCGGGCACGCCCGACGCCTGGAGCAGGGTCGCGGTCAGCACGGCGGCCGTGGCCATCGCCATACGGCGCCACGGCCTGCCCGTTCGGTTACGTGATCTGGTCTTCATGCCGTTCCGTGTTCCTCCCGTTGAGTGCTCCGCGGACAGCGGGACGCCGTGCACGGCGGAGCGAAGCAGTTGGCCCGGGAACGGGCCGGTCCGCACGCGGCGGCCGGCCCGTTCCGGCAGGTGAACCGATCAGTCGCCGCTGGGGACGGCGGTGTCCACGCCCGGCATGCCGACGGCGAGGTGATCGATCTGGGTCTCGGTCAGCGCACCCTGGAAGACCCACACGTCGGAGAGCGAACCGGGGAAGTACTGGCCGGACGTGGTCCCGGTGGTGTCCCGGCCGAGCTGCAGGGTCTTGGCGGCCTTGTAGGTCAGTACGTCGTCGGACCACGAGACGGTGTCGGTGCAGCTCGCGTCGTCCTGCACGCCGTCGTCGTCGGCGTCGGCGCAGGCCGTCTCCTGGAGCTCGCCGTTGACGTAGAGGCGGACCTCCTTGGAGAAGCCGTCGTAGACCAGTGCCACGTGGTTCCAGTCGGTGGGGCTGTAGAACATGCCGTTGCCGATGTCGGAGACGGCGGCCGAGTCGCTGTCGGAGTCGGCCGTGGCGATCCGCCAGCGACCGGGATCGGTGGCCGGGGTGGCACTGGGCTCGTAACGCACCGCGAACGCGCTCTTCTTGGCACCCGGAGCGCTCATGACCGTGACCGGACTCGTCGGAGTGGCGGCCGCCTGCACGTAGGCGCTGACGGTGAAGCTGGCGCTGGTGTCGACCGGGACCACGGAGGCCGCCGCGTAGTCGTCGGTGCCGTCCAGGGCGACGGCGCCGTCGACCCAGCCCGAGCCCGTCTGGGCGCCGTTGTAGAGGGTCATGGCGTTGCCGGAGGACGAGGCGTCCGGCGAGGTCGGCGGAGTGCCGGCGGCCGTCTCGAACTTCCAGCGGCCCTTGACCACCGCGCGCTGCTTGAACAGCTGCTGCACCTCACCGGCCGACACCGGCCGGTCGAACAGCCGCACGTCGTCGATCTGACCGGGGAAGAACGAGGTGGCCGCGCCCTGGAACGCGCTGGCGCCGAACTGCATCGCGCCTCCGGCGTACCAGGTCGTGGGCAGGGCGGTGGTGCCGGCGAGGGTCCCGTTGACGTACAGCGAGAGCTTGTCGGCCTCCGTGTCCTGCACGCCGACCAGGTGCGTCCACTCACCGCCGTACGCGGTGACGCCGTCGGGCTGCATGGCCCGCACCACCGTGGAGTCGGCGGTGTCGGCGCTGTGCTGGTTGAACACCCAGCGGTCGTAGGAGCTGGAGTAGTACAGCTCCGGACCCGTCACCGTGTCGCCGATCTGTGTGGCGACGGTCGCGGCGTGCGTCGGTTTGGTCTTCGGCAGCTTCACCCAGGCGGAGACGGCGAAGCTGTATGAGGTGTTGATGTGCGGGCCGGCGGTGACCGCGTAGTCGTCGGTCCCGTCCAGGGTCAGCGCGTTGCCGTCCACGCCGGCCGAGCCCGTGGCGGCGCCGCCCTTGAGGACCGCGGGGTTCACGTCGGCCCGGCCGCTCAGCGCGGTCGCGTCGGCGGCGTCGTCCATGTGGAAGACGGCACGGGCCGGGCGGCCGGAGCCGATCGTGTTCGAGCTGTAGAGGCTCGACACCTCGCCCGCCGACAGCGGCTTCTCGAAGGTCTTCACCTCGTCGATGGCGCCGGGGAAGGGCGAGGCCGGCGTGCCGCCCAGGAAGCTGCCGCCGATGACCATGCCGCGCCGCGCGTTCCACGGTGTGCTGTAGGCCGTGGTTCCGGCCAGCGCGCCGTTGACGTACAGCTTCAACAGCTTCTCACCGGCGGCGTACTCGCCGACCAGATGCGTCCACTCCCCCGCCTTGACCCCGCCGGCGGCGGCCTGCATGGCGCGCACGGGCGTGCCGCTGGTGCTGTCGGCGCTGTACTGGTTGAACACCCAGCGGTCGTAGCCCTTGGAGTAGTACAGCTCGAAGCCCGGCGCGTTGTTGCCGCGCTGGGAGGCGACGACCGCCGCGCCGGACGGCATCGCGGACAGCTTCACCCACGCGGACACCGAGAAGCTGACGTCGGTGTTGATGGTGGCGATGTCGGTGGCGGCGTAGTCGTCGACGCCGTCGAACTGCACGGCCTTGCCGAACTTGCCCTCCACGTTCGGCGTCGGACCGTTGTACAGGGTCGCGCTCTGCTCGGGTGCGCTGCCCGCCGCCTGGGTGGCGCCGGCCGCCTCGTCCATCGACCAGTCGGCGCGTTCGAGCTGCCCCGACTTAACCCGGAACTGATAGGTGCGGATCTCGGAGCCGTTGCCCGCGGCGTCGAAGGACCGCGCGGTGAAGGTGTTGAGGCCCGGCTTGAGCGGCAGCACGGGCACGGTCTTCGCCGCTCCGCCCGAGGTGGTGACGGTGTTCGCGGAGACCGGGTCGCCGTTGAGGCCGAACCAGTACTTCGTCACGTCGGAGACGGCGCCGGTGATCACGAAGTCGCCGTACTGGCCCACCCCGTCGTACCAGGGGTCGTCGGGGTCGTCGGGGTTCGAGGCCGGGTAGATGGCGGACGAGATGGTCGGCGCCTTCGGCACGCTCTTGTCGTACACGAAGTAGCAGGCGGTCGGGTCACCGGTGTACGACCACGGCGAGTACTGGGCACCGTCGTAGGAGTGGACGTACCAGCTCACCGTCTTGTCGGGGGGAATGGAGGACGGCAGGCTGATCACGAAGTCCGAGCCGGACTTCTTCGCCGTCGTCAGTCCGGACTTCCAGCGGGTGACGACGCCCTTGCCGTCACCGGTGTCCCAGCTCGCGCGGAACTCCACCGAGACGGAGTCGCCGTCGGGGTCGGTGACGTCGTTGGCGTAGATCTTGCCCAGGCTGCGCACCCGCGCGGCACTGGTGGGCTTCTTGCAGGAGCCGCCGTACTCCATGGTCAGCTGGGACATCTTGATCTGCGGCGGCGCCCGGTTGTACTGCACGCGCAGATAGGCGTCGTCGGAGAACCGCTTCCAGCCGTATCCGTCGGACTCGCTGGACGCCTTCATGCCGAAGGTCATCGTCGACCACTTCTTGTCCGCGGCCTGCTGCACCGCGGACTTCACGTCGAACTCCGCGTCCTTCGCCGCGCAGCCGGTGTAGCCGTAGGCGAAGGACTCGGTCTTGAGGTGGTCGATCCAGAAGCCGGACGCGTTCTGCGAGTTCCACGTCGTCGACGAGGAGATGTCCTTGGTGCGCCACAGCTCCACGCCCCGGTCCGCGCACGACGCCGACCAGGTGTTGCGGACCACGAACTCCGCCTGGAGCACGGTCCGTCCGGCGAACTTCGAGGTCGGGATGCGGTAGAAGAGCCGCTTGGTGTCGTACGGCGCGCAGTACGACCAGTTGCAGTAGCCGAGGCCCGCGTCCGGGTCGCCGTTGAACTTCCACTGCGGCGACGAGTCCCAGTACTTGGAGGCCATCGTCCACGCCGAGGCCTTCGGGGAATACCACTGCGGGTCGATGAACACGGGGTACACCGTGTTCTCGCCCTTGAGGACACCACTGTTCGGCGTCAGCACCAGCGCGTCCTGCGCGGCCGGGACGTCCACGCCGACCGCGGCGACGTTCCCGGACTCCGCGGCGACGGCCTCGGGGGCATTCGGCCCACGCCCGGCGGCGGGGGCCGTTTCCGAAGCGGTTGCCGTGGGTGTGTCCGCGGCGGCTTCCGCGGCAGCCTTGCCGGCGGTTTTGGAAGCGGTTTTCGAGGACTTCGCCGCGGCGCCGGGGGCCTTGGTGCTGGAGTCCCACATCACGGGGCGCGGGGCCTCGAAGACCGCGCTTCCGGCGCCCTGGTCGATCGCCGTCAGACCGCCGTCCGAGGTCTCCTTGACCCGCATGCCGTCGGCGTCCAACTTCAGCCGCAGCCTGCTCAGTTCGGTGCTCGCCGCGGCCTCGGCCGACTTGACGACCAGGAGTTGGGTGAAGCCGTCCTGCTGCGCCGTCATCCTCAGGTCGACGCCGGGCAGCACCTCCGGATAGGTGACGGTGTTCCCGTTCAGCTCCGGGGCGGGCAGCTTCTTCGGCCAGGACAGCGCCAGTTCACGGCCGTTCTTCGTCATCCGCACCAGCGGTTCGGAACCGCCGCCCGAGAACGTCAGACCGACCGTCGTGGCCTTCGGCGCCACCGTTCCGTCCGCGCCGCGGGTCAGGGTGGTGTCGATGGTGCGCCATGCGCCGTCCACCCGGGTGCGCACCGGACGCAGATGCTCCCGCGCCTCCAGATGCCCCTCGGGGAGGGCGTACACCTCACTGCTCTCACCCCGCATCGAGGTGATCTCCACGGGCTTGCCCGTGCGCGCGGCCTTCGCCAGCGCCTTCGCGTCCTCGCCCCCGCCCGCTCCGTCGTCTCCGGCGGCCGTGGCCGACCCGTCGGCCGCGGCGGCGCCGGCGGACTTTGCAGACTCGACGGACTTTGCGGCCGGGGTGTCGGCCGCTCTCTCACCGGTCGCCGCCAGGGCGCCGCCGGATGCACTCGCCGCCAGCACGATGGCAGCGGAGAGCACCACGCCGGCTGCGCGCAGCCGACGTCTCCCCCCGTATGTGTTCATGTGAACTGCTCCCCCATGGAACCGCGTTGGACTATGACCGGATGTGTTCGCTCACACGGTCAGGTCGCAACATACGACCGCTCCCGCCCCACTAACCAGAGACTCACAACTGGACATAGCCCCCAAGGTCCGCAAACCCGTGGAACTCATGGAGTGACACACTTCACGTTTGCTCCGCAAATTCGCCACGATTCGGCAACGGCTCCCGATTCGTCACCCGCCCCGCGAGACGAGCGAGAACAAGCCCTCACACCTCGCGGCGGGACACGCCGCCGGATGGCCCATCCCGCCGATTCATAGCCGATCCGGTCATAACGTACGCAATATGAAGAAATGCCATATCGCATACCTGGCGTGCACCGCCGCGCTCGTGGGCACCGGCCTGGGCGCCGCTCCGTCGGTCGCCGGTCATACGGTCCACGTGGTCCGGCCGGGTCAGTCGATCCAGAAGGCGGTGGACGCCGCCAAGCCGGGGGACACCGTTCTGCTGACCTCCGGCACCTTCCACGAGAGCGTCAAGGTCGGCACGCCCGGGCTGACCCTGCGCGGCATGGGCAGCCGCACGGTCCTCAAGCCGGACCCGCGCGTGAGCACCGGCACCGCTGCCACCGGCACCAGCACTGCTGCCGCCGGCACCAGCACGAGCACCACGAGTGCCGCCGCGCCTGCCCCGAAGGCCCCCGAGAGCTGCGCCGCGGGCGGCTACGGCATCTGCGTCGTCGGCACGAAGAAACGCGACGTCAAGGGCGTCACCATCGCCTCCCTCACAGTGACCGGCTTCACCAAGGCCGGCGTCCTCTCCATGGCGACCGACGGGCTGACCGTGCACCACGTCACCGCGGTGAAGAACGGTGTGTGGGGCATCGCCTCGGAGCGTTCGGTGCGCGGTGTGTTCCAGGACAACGTCGCCCGGAACAACGGCGACGCGGGTCTGTTCCTCGCCAACACGATCAAGGAGGAGCAGGGCGCCACGGACACCAAGGGGACGCTGGTCGAGCACAACCGTCTGGACGGCAACCGGATCGGCATCACCGTCCGCCGCCTGCGCGACCTCACCGTCGCCCACAACCAGCTCACCGGCAACTGCGCGGGCGTGTTCGTCGTCGGCGACGAGAACAAGCCGAAGGCCGGCCTCGTGACCGTGGCCGAGAACCGCATCGTGCGCAACAACAAGTCCTGCCCGAAGACGGCCAGGCTGGACGCGTTGCAGGGCTCGGGGATCGTGCTGACCGGCGCCGAGGACAGCCTGGTGACCAAGAACGTGATCGAGGAGAACGCCGGCAAGTCCCCGTTGTCGGGCGGCATCGTCCTGTTCAAGAGCTTCGTGGGCACCACCAGCGACCGCAACCGGATCACCGACAACGTGCTGCGGGACAACTCCCCCGCGGACCTGATCAACACGGACACCGGCAAGGGCAACGCCTTCATGGGCAACAACTGCCGGGCGTCGAAGCCCGCCGGCCTGTGCTGAATCCGAGCCCATGACCTCAAGCGCGTGACCTCACGCGCGTGACCTCACGCGCGTGACCCCGGGTCAGTGACCCCGACAAGGAAGGAAGGCGGCACATGACGACCGCTCGTACTGCCCCACCGCCGTCCATGCGGCTGAGGGAGCTCGCGTTCGGGGCGGCGTGTGCCGCCGCCCTGCGCGCGGCCGCCCGGCTCGGCGTCGCCGACGCCCTCGGCGACCGTCCCATGGCCGTGGAGGACCTCGCGGCCGCGGTGAAGACCGAACCCCGGCCGCTGCGACGGCTGCTGCGGGCCCTGTCCTGCTACGACGTCTTCGCCGAGCAGCCGGACGGGACGTTCACGCACACCGACGTCTCCCGGCTGCTGCGCGAGGACGACCCGCACAGCCTGCGCGCCATCTCCCTGTGGTGCACCGAGCCGTGGACCTGGGACGCCTGGCCGCTGCTCGACGAGGCGGTGCGCACCGGCCGCAACGTCGTGGAGGACCTGTACGGCAAGGAGTTCTTCCCCTACCTCAACGAGGACGCCCCGGAGTCCGCCGACGTCTTCAACCGCGCCATGACGACGTCCAGCGTGCAGTCCGCGCGGGACGTCGCGGAGTTCCTCGACCTGTCGGGGAGTTCCTCGGTCGCCGACATCGGCGGCGGCCAGGGGCACGTGGTGGCGAGCCTGCTGGACAAGTACCCCGCGATGCACGGCTCCCTGCTCGACCTGCCCCGGGTGGTGGAGAACGCGGTGCCGAGGCTGCGGGCGGGCGGCGACCTCGCGGACCGGGCGCGCGTCGTGCCCGGCGACGTCCGGGAGGCCGTGCCGGTGAAGGCCGACGTCTACGTCATCAAGAACATCCTGGAGTGGGACGACGAGAGCACCGCCCGCACCCTGCGCAACGTCCGGGCGGCGGGCGGCCCTGGGGCACGGGTCGTGGTCATCGAGAACCTGGTCGACGACACGCCGTCTATGCGGTTCAGCACCGCGATGGACCTGATGCTCCTGCTCAACGTCGGCGGGGCGAAGCACACCACCGACAGCATGGTCGACCGGCTGACCGAGGCGGGCCTGGTCATCGACGACATCAGCCCGGTCAACCCCTATCTGCACGCGTTCGACTGCCACGTCCCCGGCTGATCCGGCCGCACGTTCCCCGTACCCCCCGTCCCCCCCGTATCCCCTCTTCCCTCCCCCGCCCTCTCCCCCTCCCCCACGAACCACCGGTCGCCGGGCCCGCAGCGTCGCGGGTCCGGCGACCGGTGATGGTCGGCCTCGGTCAGCCGGCCGACTCGCGCTCCCAGAGATAGAAGCGCTGCGCCATGGCGTCCTTGGGGGACCGCCAGGTCTCGGGGTCGTACGCGCTGACGTACGCGGACAGCCGCTCGCTGACGTCCCGGAACTCGGGATGCCCGGTGATCTTGGCGATGGCGGGCCCGGGCTCGCGCTCGGACTCGATGAGGTGCATGTACACGTCGCCGAACTGGAAGAGGCTGCGCCGGGCGACGCCGACGAGGCGCGGCAGTTCTCCCCGGTCGGACTCCTCGAACACCTTGGCGATGTCAGGGGCCGATCCCGGGGCCATACGGGCGACGATCAGGGCTTGGTGCATGGGACTCTTCTCCGTCCGGCTCAGTCGGTCAGACCCCGGGTGGCGCCGCGTTCGGCGGCGGCCTTCTCGATGCGGTCCCGGATGAGGCTCATCTGGACCTTGGAGTTCCGGTTGATGTTGTCGGTCATCCACTCGTCGTCGACCGGCGCCTCCGGCTTCATCGCGAAGTCCTGCGTCCACACCATCCGCGTGCCGGCCGGGACCTCCTCGTACCGCCAGTGGATGTTCATGTGGTCGAAGGGCCCCGTCTCGACCCGGCGGGCCTTGACGGTGAGCGCCTCGCGGTCCGGCTCGCGCTCGGAGACCCAGCTCCACACGGTGCCGTTCTCGTCGGGGTGCATGGTCAGCCGGAAGGTGGTCTTCCGTCCCTCCCGGCGCAGGACCTCGACGGAGGCGTACTCGCTGAACAGCCGGGGCCAGTTCTCCAGGTCGTTGGTCATCTCCCAGACCAGGTCCAGGGGGGCCGCGATGGTGATCTCGTTCTGCGTGTGTCCGGTCATCTCACGCTCCTGTCATGAGGGCACTGTTGACGAGGTCGAGGAACTGCCGGGGCGTCTTGGAACGCTCGGCGTCGGGGGGCATCGGCGTGCCGTACCGGTTCTCCAGCTCGCCCACGATGCCCAGCAGGCCGAGCGAGTCGACGCCGAGGCGGTCGAAGCCGGTGTCGTTCTCCCGGAGTTCCTCCGGGGCGACGGTGACGCCGGCGGACTTCTTCATGAGTTCGGCCAGCTCTTCCACGGTGATGCGATCAGACATGCGGTTCCTCTCCTCTATTTCTCCGCGGCGCCTCGCTACGAGGCGTCGGTGGCGCCGTGCCGCAGCACCAGCGCCGAGTTCGACCCCATGAGTCCCCGGCTCAGGACCAGCGCCGTGCGCATTTCGGCGCTTCGGGCCCGGCCGGTCACCAGGTCGAGGTCATGGCAGATGTCGAAGACGTTCGGGGTGGGCGGGATCATGTCGTGCTCCATCGCGAGCACGGCCGCGGCGGCGTCCATCAGCGGCGCCGCGCAGTAACCCCGGCCGATCCCGGTCTTCGGCGCGGTGACGGGCACGCGGGTGCCGTGCGCGCCGAGGGCGTCGGCGATCGCCAGCGCCTCGGCGCGGTCCGCGGCCGGCACGCCGAGCGCGTCGGCGAAGACCACGTCGATCTCCTCGGGGGCGCACTCGGCCTCCTCCAGCGCTCCCCGGATCGCCTGGGCGAGCCCCTCCCGGGACTCCTCCCAGCGGGAGGCGCCGGTGAAGGTGGCCGCGTGGCCGGCGAGAAAGGCCCGTACCCGCGCGCCTCGCGCCAGGGCCGTGCCCTCCTCCTCCACCACGGCCATGGCGCCGCCTTCGGCCGGCACGAACCCGCAGGCCGCGGCGGTGAACGGGCGGTAGGCGCGGGTCGGGTCGTCGAGGGTGCTGAGCTCCTCGTAGCCGAGTTGGCAGACCATCGAGTAGGGCGCGATCGGCGCCTCGGTGGCCCCGGCCACGATCACGTCGGTGCCGCGCCGCACGGCCCGCGCCGCGTGCGCGAGGGCGTCCAGGCCGCCGGCCTCGTCGGCGGCGACGACCGAGCAGGGGCCCTTGAAGCCGCGCCGGATGGAGATCTGGCCGGTGCTGGCGGCGTAGAACCAGGCGATGGACTGGTAGGGGCCGACGAAGCGGCTGCCCTTGCCCCACAGCTGTTGCAGTTCCCGCTGGCCGAACTCGCCGCCGCCGGAACCGGCCGCGGTGACCACGCCGACGGAGAACGGCGCCGCGTCGGTGGCGGTCCGCGCGAGGCGGGCGTCGTCCAGCGCGAGGTCGGCCGCGGCCATCGCGAAGTGCGTGAACCGGTCGGTCTGGACGAGGAAGCGCTCCTCGATCATGGCCGTCGGGTCGAAGTCGCGGACCTGGCCCGCCACCCGCAGCGGCAGGTGTTCGCATCCCTCGCGGGTGACGCGTTCCAGGACGCTGATGCCCTCGCTGGTGGACTTCCAGAAGGTCTCGGTACTGGCTCCGTTGGGCGCGACCACACCGATTCCCGTGACGGCCGCGCGCCGTGGATGGGGTTCGCTCATCGTGTCTTCTCCCTCGGCCGGTTCATGACCACCGCGGACTGGAAGCCGCCGAACCCGCTGCCCACCGAGAGCACGCTGGCCAGCTTGCGCTCGCGGGCCACGCGCGGGACGTAGTCCAGGTCGCACTCGGGGTCGGGCGTCTCGTAGTTCGCGGTCGGCGGTACGACCTGGTGGGTCAGGGCCAGGACACAGGCGACGAGTTCGATCGCGCCGATCGCGCCGAGGGAGTGACCCACCATGGACTTGATGGAGCTCATGGGCGTGTCGTAGGCGTGGCCGCCCAGGACCCGTTTCACCGCCGCGGTCTCGTGGCGGTCGTTCTGCTTGGTGCCCGACCCGTGCGCGTTGACGTAGTCGATCGCCGTGGCGTCGGTCCGGGCGTGGTCGAGGGCGTCCTCGATGGCCCGGGCCATCTCCAGGCCCTCGCTGGTCAGGCCGGTCATGTGGTAGGCGTTGCCGAAGGTGGCGTAGCCGCCGAGCTCGCAGTACACGTGGGCGCCGCGGGCTCGGGCGTGCTCCAGCTCCTCCAGGACGAGTACGGCGCCGCCCTCGCCCATGACGAACCCGTTTCGGTCGGCGTCGAAGGGACGCGAGGCGTGGGCGGGGTCGTCGTTGTTCGGGGAGGTGGCCTTGATCGCGTCGAAGCAGGCCATGGTGATCGGGGAGATCGGCGAGTCCGAGGCGCCCGCTATGCAGACGTCGGCCCGGCCCTCCTCGACGGTGTGGAAGGCGTACCCGACCGCGTCGAGTCCCGAGGTGCAGCCCGTGGAGACGGTCTGCACCGGGCCGCGCGCCCCGAACCGTTCGGCCACCGTGGCGGCGAGCGTGCTGGGCGAGAACGCGCGGTGCAGCTGCGGCGCCGCCTCCCGGTGGTCCACGTCCCAGCGCTGCCCACCATGGCTGACCAGGACGTAGTCGTTCTCCAGCCGGGTGGTACCGCCGACGGCGGTGCCCAGGGAGACACCGACCCGCCAGGGGTTCTCGGCGGCGAGGTCGAGACCGGCGTCGCGGACCGCCTCGTCGCCGGCGACCAGGGCGAACTGGATGTAGCGGTCGCACCGTTCGACGTCCGCGGCATCCAGTCCGTGGGCCGCCGGGTCGAAGTCGCACTCGGCGGCGATCCGCGAGCGCAGGCCGGTCGGGTCGAAGAAGGTGATGCCGCGCGTCGCCGTGCGTCCCTCGACCAGGAGCCGCCAGAACGACGGGACGCCTATGCCGCCCGGGGCGACAATGCCTATGCCGGTGACCGCGACCCGCCTCGTCATGAGCCGACCTGACGTCGCGCGGTCGCCTCGCGCCCGATCACCACGGGCTCGGCGTCGCTCTCCTCGGTGTCGACGTGGCCGAGCGGCGGGCTCGGGGCCAGCGGGCCGAGGTGGAAGACGATCCGGGCCTCGACGTTTCCGACGTTGCGGAAGCGGTGTCGCATGTGAGCGGGGATCATCAGGCCCTGCTCGGGTTGCAGCGGCTGGGGCTCGCCGTCCAGGTCCACCTCCAGCTGCCCGCACACGACGTACACGAACTCCTCGGAGTAGGGGTGGTAGTGCTCGCCGATGCGGTCGCCTGGCTTGATGAGGGCCACGCCCATGAAACCGCTGGTCGAACCGACCGTGACGGGGGTGAGCATGGCGCGCAGATCGCCGCCGCGCCGGGTGTTGGGCTCGACCTCGCTGAGATCCACGACTCTGGGACGGGAAGTGATCACGACGTTCCTCCGTTGCTGTACTGCACCGACGTGGGCGGGGCGTGGCGCCGCCCCGGCCCACGTGATGACGAATCAGGCGTCGGGCGACCGACGGTCGGTGACGAGGTCCATGCGGGCGCGTTCGAGGAAGCGCGCGAGCCGGGCGTCCTTCGTCGCGGAGGCGTCCGCGTCGACGGCGTCCTGGAGCGTCGTCAGCTCGGCGACCTGCCCGGGGTCGGCCAGGCCGAGGGCCTGTACGGGGTCGGCCGCGTCGAGTCCGCCGCGCACGTCGATCAGCCGGACGACGACGTCGTCGCGCTGGAAGATCGTGCTGCGCAGGACCGGGCTGCGCGGGTCGTCCGCCGCCGCCTCGTCCTGCCGGGCCAGCAGCTCGGCGAGCTTCATGCCGCGGTCGGCCCGGGCCGGGTAGTACAGGGCGTACCGCTCGGCCTGCGCGTCCTGGCGTTCCGCCGTCACATGGTGGACGGCCGGCAGCGCGGCCCGGGTGAAGAACACCCGCGCGGACTCGGGATCGTTGAGGTCGCGGTCCTGCTCCAGATGGGGGTTGATGGCCTCCTCGACGGCCCGTACCTCGGGCTGCCGGGAGACGTGCCGCAGCGCGGCGAGCAGGTCGCCCCGCACCTCGATGGCCCGCACCACCCGGTTGCCGTGCATGAACAGCGAGGTGCGGCACAGCCGGGTGGTGTCGTCGACCTGCGGCTCGGGCGAGGCGTAGTCGGCGAGGATCTTGGCGACGATCTCCTCGCTGCCCGGCTTCACGGTGAAGGTGAGCGCGTGACGGATCACGCCGTCGCCGATCCTGGGCGAGGTCTGGAGCCGGCGCTTGCCGGGCTTGGCCTCGGTCGCCGGGCCGCCGGTCTCGCGCACCACGTGGAAGCGCAACGACCTGGTGTCGCGGACGCAGCTGTGCAGTGGCTCCACCATCCGCACGTGTTCCTCGCTGTTGACCCAGGCGAGGAACGGCGGGGCGCTCTCCCATTCGCTGGTGATGAGCCATTGGGAGGGGTTCTCGATGGACTGGCACAGCTGGTCGCTGACATGTCCGGGGACGGACGCGACCTGGTTGCAGAGCTGCTCGTAGGCCTCCAGGAACTGCTGCTGGGCTCCGTCGTAGACGTCGACCAGGAGGACGACTCGAAGCCGGGAGCCGTCGAACACGGACTGGGAGACTCGTTGCGACGCCTGTCGCGTCCGCGAACCTGCAACACGTTCGGACGTGGTGGTCATCCTGCGCACATCTCCTTCGCGGAGGGGGAAGTGAACGTCGGCCGCGGTGATGCGACGTCAGCGTTCCTCGATCCTCAGCCCGTCCCCGCAAGCGCGCGACTCGGATGAACTACGCGGGTGACCGGGGCCGGGCGAGGCGTCAGATGAGATGGGCGAAGACGACCAGGTTGTCGGTGTAGTCCTTGACCGTCCGGTCGTAGCTCCCCGCGCAGGTGATGAGCCGTACCTGTGCCTGCGCGGTGTCGGCGTACACGCGTTCGCTGGGGAAGTCGTTCTTGGCGAAGGTCTCCGCGGTGTCCACCCGGAAGGTCGCCGTCCTGCCGTCGGCCCGCCGGACGGAGAAGGTGTCGCCCTTCACGAGTTCGCTGAGGCCCGCGAAGACGGCCGGGGACGTCTTCGTGTCGACGTGCCCGGCGATGATCGCGGTGCCCGTCTCGCCGGGGGAGGCCCCGGCGACGTGCCAGCCGACGAGGTTGACGTCGTCCGCGGGCGGCGGTTCCAGCCGTCCGGAGGGCCCGATGACGAGGTCGGTGAACGGCGCGTCGACCGAGATCTTCGGGATGAGCAGGCGTACGGGCCTGGAGCGCGGCAGGTGCTTGCCCACCGGGGCCTGGCTCTCGTCGGCCTCGTCCTCGGCGGACGAGGCCGAGGTGGACGTGCCGGGTGCGCCGCTCGCCGCGAGCGCGGCGGCGGCGGGCGGGGCGTGCGGGGGGCTGGGGGCGCCGGGGGCCGTGTCATGGCCGCCGAACAGGTTCAGCACCAGGATCACGGCGGCCGCGGCGCACACCATCGTCAGTCCGGTACGGGGGTTTCCCTCCTCGGAGGGAATGGGCGCAACGGAACGACCAGAAGCAGCGGCGGACGACGGAACGGAGGAAGGAGAGGACGAAGAAGAGGACGCAGAAGGGGAGGGGGAAGCGGAAGAGGAAGACGACGGGGAAGAGAACGGGGACGGGGGCGGGGGTACTGCCATCGGGAACCACCTCACTCGGGCGCGGCAGCGGAGCGGACACGGCACGGGAAGCGAGCCGGGCCGCCACCCGGGGTGCGGGTGGCGGCCTCGGCTTCGCTATCGCGCCCGGCATGGGTCACCGGCGGCCGGGATCATGTGAGCGGAACGCATGCGACGGCCCTTCCGTCACGATCGGGCAGCCGACGCCTCGTCAGCTGACGTGACCCGACCGGGACGTGATCCACCGTCAGCCGCGCCTCGTCGCGGCACCACTCGGGGCGTTCACACGGGTGAAGTCCGCTGAGTCCCGGTGGAGTCCGCGGGGCGTGGCGAGAGCCAGCGCGGTGCTCAGGACCTCGCGCAGCGCCGCCTCGGCGTCCGCCTCCGGGCCCGGCGACCGCCAGGCGACGAATCCGTCGGGCCTGACGAGTACGGCGCCCCCGCGGGCCGTGCCGTGGCGCTCCGCCCAGTCGACGTCGTCCTCGGTCACCAGGTCGGCGCCGGGTCCGGCGCCCACCCGGTACGACCTGAGCGGGACGGAGAGCTCCTCGGCGAGCCGGGCGGCGGCCTCGTGCCATCCGCTCGGCTCACCGGCGTCGCTGAGCAGGACGGGGGCCCGCTCGTAGAGGTCGAGGGTGGAGATCCGCTCGCCCGCCCGCCGGACCCACAGGTGGGGCGCCCGGCTGCCGGGCCGGCCGCTCAGGTCGAGGCCCTCCGGGACGACCGGTTCGGCGGGGTCGGCGCCGACGACGGCGCCCTGCGGGTAGCGGTAGCCGAGGGCCACATTGAGGATGCCGCGCTGGGGACCGCCGCCGCCCGCGCCGGGCGGCGCGGCGAAACCGGGGTGGCTGTGCTCGGCCGACCGGGCGGCGGCGCGGGCGCTGGTGGCCTCCGCCACCGGGCGGCGCTCGGCGTCGTAGCTGTCCAGGAGCCCCTCCCCCGCCCAGCCGTCGAGCACCGCGGCCAGCTTCCAGGCGAGGTTGTGCGCGTCCTGGATGCCGGTGTTGGAACCGAAGGCCCCGGTCGGGGACATCTCGTGGGCCGAGTCGCCGGCCAGGAACACGCGTCCCGACCGGTAGCTGCGGGCGACGCGCTGGGCGGCGTGCCAGGGCGCCTTGCCGGTGATCGTCACGTCGAGGTCGGCGACGCCGACGGCCCGGCGGATGTGCTCGACGCACCGCTCGTCGGTGAACTCCTCCAGCGTTTCCCCGTGTTCGGGGTGCCAGGGGGCGTGGAAGACCCAGTTCTCGACGTTGTCCACGGGCAGCAGGGCGCCGTCGGCGTCCGGGCTGGTCAGATAGCAGACGATGAAGTGGCGGTCGCCCACGACGTCGGCGAGGCCGCGGGAGCGGAAGGTGAGGCTGACGTTGTGGAAGAGGTCGCCGGGGCCGCTCTGCCCGATGCCGAGCTGCTCGCGGGCGGGGCTGCGGGGCCCGTCGGCGGCGACGAGGTAGTCCGCGCGGATGGTGGTGTGCTCACCCGTCTCGCGGCTCTTGGTCACCGCGGTGACGCCGTCGGCGTCGCTCTCGAACGACATCAGTTCGGTGGAGAACCGCAGGTCGCCGCCGTGCCTGCGGGCGTGGTCGAGGAGGACCGGCTCCAGGTCGTTCTGGCTGCACAGGCACCAGGAACTGGGGCTGAAACGGGCCAGTCCGCCGCCCGGGTCGATGTCCCGGAACAGCCACTCGCCGGCGTCGCCGACCAGGGTGGGAGTCTGCAGGATGCCGTGGTTGCCGGCCAGGGTGGCGGCCGCCTCCTGGATGGACCGCTCCACGCCCGCCACCCGGAACAGCTCCATCGTGCGGACGTTGTTGCCGCGGCCGCGCGGGTGGATGGAGGTGCCGGAATGGCGCTCCACCAGCATGTGCCGCACTCCGAGCCGTCCCAGGAACAACGAGGTCGCGAGCCCCACCAGGGAGCCGCCGACGATGAGGACCGGGACCCTGAGGGTGTCATGGCCGGTTCGTCCGGCTCGTTCGTTCATCACTCTCGCCTCCAGCGCGTCGTGTCCGCCGACCCGGCCGGATACGGCGGAGATCCTCATGCATGCCCCGTTGAGCTGACGGCGGCTCAGGCTTCACCCGGCTGCGTCGCGGCGTCGGCGGGGCCGGTCCGCGGCGGCGGTGAGGGGACGGAAGTACTTGAATCCCTGAGCACGGGCTGCGGCTGGGCTAGCCTCGATATTCCGCCCAGGCGAACTGACTTACGACGAACATCACTTCGGGAGTTCCGTGTCCGACCAGCTGCCGTCATCACCGAACTCCGCCGCGCGCGAGGCCGCCGCGCTCCGGCGGACCGGGGCCGCACCCCTGCGGATCGGCGACCCGGCCCGGGTCGGTCCCTTCGTGCCGGTGGCGGTGCTCGGCAGCGGCGGGATGGGCCGGGTCTATCTGGCCCGGGCCGCCGACGACACTCCCGGGCTGTTCGCGGTGAAGGTGATCCGGCCGGAGTACGCCGAGGACGTCCGCTTCCAGCGCCGCTTCGAACGCGAGGCGTCGGTGCACGCCCGGCTGGGTCCGCCGCACGCCCCGAGGTTATGCGGTACCGGCTGGGACGACCAACTGCTGTGGATGGCCACGGAGTACGTCCCCGGACTCGATCTTGCCGACGCCGTACGCGACGACGCGGCCCTGCCGGCGGCCACCGTGTGGCAGCTGGTGGCCGAGCTCGGGCAGGCGCTCACCGCCCTCGCCGCCGCCGGCATCGTGCACCGGGACCTCAAGCCGTCCAACGTGCTGCTGTCGCTGCAGGGCGTGTGGGTCATCGACTTCGGGATCTCCAAGGCCGCGGACGCCAGCGCGATCACCGGCACGGGCAACCGGGTCGGCACACCGGCCTACATGTCCCCGGAGTACCTGAGGACGGGCCACTGCGACACCGCCTCCGACGTGTTCTCGCTGGCCTGCACCCTGCTCTACGCGGCCACCGGACGGGCGCCGTTCGGCGACGGCACCGGCGTCGACGTGATGCACCGGGTGGCGTTCGAGGAACCGAACCCGGAGGTGACCGGTGTGGTGTCGGCGGCCGACCCCGAGCTGGGGGCGCTGCTCACCGCCTGTCTGGCCAAGGAGCCCGAGCGGCGTCCGACCCCACGGGAGCTGATCGACGCGGCCGGGACACGGGCCGGGACTCCCGGCTGGCCGGAGCCGCTGCACGGCCAGGTGCTGGCCAGGCAGCAGGCGTACGAGACGCTGCGCCGTCTGCCCGTCGAACGGGCGGCCCGGCTGCGGCCCTCGGACCATCGGGTGAAGCAGGCGCCGCCGGCTCCGGAGGCGGTCCCGGTCGCACCGCGGCCGGACCCGGCGCCCGTGGCCGACTCTCCGGCGGAGTCTCCCGCCGCCGGGACGACGCCGGCCCGACACCGCGTCCGCCGCAAGCGGGTGCTGGCCGCCGCCACGGGCACCGCCCTGTGCGCGGTCGCCGCGGGCGCCTTCGTGCTCATGCGCGAGGGCGGTGCGGCGAGCGCCGCCCCACCGGAGACCGTCGCGTCGGCGACGGGCACCGGCGCCGGGGGCCGGCCCGGCGCCGTCGCCCTTCCGGGCGTGTCCGACTCGCCGGACCGGGCGTCCGCCGCGGGAGCGGCCGCCGGACGCGCCGACGAGACCCGCGGCGACGTCACATCGCCGCCGGGAGCCTCCGCGTCGGGCGTCGGCGGCGGGCAGGAAACCCCCGCCGCGGCGGGCGGCGGCGCCGGGGGCGCAGGAGACGCCGACTCCGCCTCCCCCACCCCGGCCGGGTCCCCCGACACCGCGCCGACCGAGCCCGCGACCCCGCCCTGGATCACCGACTGCACGTACTACGCCGGCAACGGCCGTACCCGCACGGGAGACACCGGCAAGCGGGTGCGGCAGGTGCAGTGCATGCTCACCAAGCGCGGTTACGACGTGGGCGGGGCCGGGGTGAGCGGTGACTTCGACGCCGGCACCGAGACGGCCGTCCGCAGCTTCCAGGGCGACAAGGGGCTGAAGGTCAACGGCATCGTGAACCCGGCCACCTGGGGAGCGCTGCGCGCCGCCGACTGACCGTTGCCGGCCGGCGGCTGTCGGCCGCCGCCGCTTCAGGGGGTCAGGTAGAAGCGGACGGTCGTGCCGTCCTCGGCGGTGTGCAGGCGGACCAGGTCGGCCACGTAGTGGACCAGCATCAGACCGCGGCCGCCGATCTGACCGCGCAGCGGCGGCCTGCGGCCGGCCAGCGGATCGGCCAGCCGGCCCGCGTCCCGGACCTCGCACACGACCTGCCCCGCCTCGGCCCAGACCGCGAGGGTGCCCCGTCCGCCGCCGTGCACCACACTGTTGGTCGTCAGCTCCGCCACCGCCAGTTCGGCGTCCTCCAGCCGCTGTCCGGCCAGACCCAGCCGTTGGGCCCGGCCGACGGCGAAGGCGCGGACGGCGGACAGCTCGTCGGGGCCGAAGGAGTACACGGCGGCGTCCGGCGCGGCCACCAGCGCCTCGTTGTAGCGGACGACGACGGAGCGCCAGTCGTAGGCGTCGCTGGTCTGCTCGGCGCCGGCGGCCATGACGGTCGGGTGGGTGATCCTCGCGTCGGCCAGGACCTCCGGGTCCAGGCGGGAGACGTCGTACGGGCACAGGATGGTCACCGGCCGGCCCTCGAAGGCCGCGTTGATCAGCGCCTCGTGCTGTGCGCACGCCGGATACTCCACCGCGCTGCGGCCGGCCCAGATCGGCTCGCCGATGATCCGCACCCGGCCGTCGCGGTGGGCGTCGGCGAACGCGCGGAGCACGCCGGGGATGATCCGGCCCGGGTTGCGGCCCGCCTCGGTCATGTCCAGCAGGAGGACGCCCTCGGCGTCCGCGCCGAGTCCGGCTCTGATCAGCTCCAGGTTGGGGCCGGGCACCGCCACCGCGACGGGCTCGCCGACGTCCAGGCCGTCCTGCACGAACGACACCGTCCGGTCCAGGTACTCCTGTTCGGTGCGGTAGAACAGCGCGGGGTGCTCGAAGGCCTCATGGGTCGCCACCGGGTTCATCGCGACGCCACCTCGATCCGGCTCAGGCCCGGCCAGAACAGGCCCAGCACGCGCGGTACCTGCGGTGGCGGATGCTCGACCACCACCCGGCCGCCGCGCAGGGCCAGCGCCGTGACGGCGAGCGCCGTCACCCCGGCCACGTCGACGAACCCGACCTCGGAGAGCTCCACATAGGACACGTCGCCATGCTGCCGTGCCAGGCCCGCCAGGGCCTCTTCCCACGGCGAACGAGTGGCCTCGTTGATCTCGCCCCTGGCCCGTATGCCGGGCCGGCCGGACAGCGGGCCCACCTCCAGCACGGCCCCGCCGTGCACCGGCCCGAACCGGTCGACTCCCCGCGAGGCGTCCACCACCCTCGGCCTCCTTCACTGTCCGTCGCTCACTTAGGCGCCCTCCCGCCCGGGACGGCCCCACGGGCAGCCCCTACCCGCCAACGGCATCCTGACGCCGCTCCGCAACGGGAGGATGATCGGAGCGGGACGTACGGTGGCAACCGAGGCTCGACGGACGGGGGGGCACGATGTGCTGGAGTGCGACGGCCGATCTCGTCGCGGGCGCCGGGGTGGCGGCCATCGGGGTGGCGTCGGTGGCGCAGGTG
Organism: Streptomyces sp. NPDC031474; assembly: GCF_055581185.1. Taxonomy (NCBI): domain Bacteria; kingdom Bacillati; phylum Actinomycetota; class Actinomycetes; order Kitasatosporales; family Streptomycetaceae; genus Streptomyces; species Streptomyces sp. NPDC031474. Next base: position 3,486 of record NZ_JBVIJX010000002.1, on the reverse strand, counting down.
CGGGAGCTCCGGGACCTTCCCCTCGCCGCACTGCCCCTGCTGCTCGGAGCGCACCAGATCGTGGAGTCGGCGGTCTGGGACGCGGGCGGGGGCAGCGGACCGGCCACCGTCGCCTGGGCCGTCATCGCGATGCCGCTGCTGGCGGTGTGGGTCCCGGCGGGAGTGTGGTGCGCGGCCCCGCCGTCCGCCCGGCGCGGGCCGGCGTTCCTGCTCGCGCTCGGCGTCGCGACGGCCACGGGCCTCGGGTACGGGATCGCCACCGGCCCGGTGACGGCCGAGATCCGCGGCCGCACGGTCGGCTACGCCGTCGACCTCCCCTTCTCGTCCGTCCTCGTCGCGGGCTACCTCATGGCCACCGTCGGTTCCCTGCTGCTCTCCGGCGACCGTCGGCTGCTGACCGCTGGGGGTGGTGGTCGCCATGGGCGCGTCGGTCTGCTTCGCGCTGTGGCGACTGGAGTTCGTCTCGACCTGGTGCGCGTTCGCGGCGCTGTGGTCGGTGCTGCTGCTCGGCTGGGTCCGCGACCGACGGGCCGCACCGCGCCTCAGCTCGCGCACCGTCTGATTCCCGCGCGCTCGGCGTGCGGGTCCGCTCGCCGCTGCCCGCCGTGCGCGAGAGCCGTCCCCCGCGTCGGCGGGCAGGGCGCGAAGGCCGGCGTGCCGATGCGCGATGGTCTGCGACCAGCCGAAGCCCACCCGGTCGGCGTCGTCGGTGGGGCGCCGGCGGCGCCGGAGGGCCACATCCGGCGTTCGTCGTAGGTGCTGAACTCGGTCTGGTCCAGCCGGCCGGTGAGCCGGGCGCCGAACTCACCGCGGGCCTACGCCGGGTCGTGGAGCGGACCACGGTGTGCGCGTCCACCCCGCTGCAGGAGGGCACCGCCGCGGACCAGACTGACGGTGATGTGAGTCACATCCTCCACTGTTCGCAACTTTGATTGAAAGTTTTGTCATCTAGGCTGACAAATCCTTCCGCCCCTCAGCAGGCAACCGGAGCGTTCCTCCATGACCGACAGGTCCACTGCCGTGCCCGCACTGTCGTCCTCCGCCACCGCCGCGTACGCCCGCGTCTACGAGGAACAGCAGCCGCGCCTCGTCGCGTACGCCCGCTCGCTCACCAGGAACGCGTGGACCGCCGAGGACCTCGTCGCCGAGGCGCACTTCCGCGTGTGGCGGCGACTGTCCGCGGGGCACGAGATCGACAACGTGCCGGCGTACCTCAGGACGACGGTGCGGCACCTCGCGATGGCTTCCGGGAGCGCGGCGCACGAGACGCCGCGGGATCCGCGGACCGAGGAGCGGGCCGAGCCGGGCAGGCACGGCGAGGACCCGGCCGAGCGGGTGGCCGGCGTCGATCTGGTGGTGCGGGTGCTCGGGCAGTTGCCCGAACGCTGGGTGAAGGCACTGTGGCTGGCGGAGGCGGAGGGCCAGCCGCTGGCTGCGATCGGGCCGCAGCTCGGCACCAAGGAGGGGGCGACGGCCGTCCTGCTGCACCGGGCTCGGGAAGGCATGCGGCAGGCGTTCCTGCGGGCCCAGGCCGGAGCCCCCGAGGACCCCGCGTGCCAGGTCCACTGGGCCCGGATGCCCGCGTACGTCCGCGGCGCCGCGACCGCACGCCAGCAGGAGCGACTGCTCGGCCACGTGGACGCGTGCGACGACTGCCGCGCGCTGCTCGCCTCGCTGATGCAGGCCAACGACCGGCTGCCCGCACTGGTCGGCCCGGCCCTGCTCGTCCTCGCGCTGGGCGGCACGGGCAAGTTCCTCCTGGCGTTCGCGGCCGGGTCCGCCGGTGCGGCGGGCGGCCTCGGAACCGGGGTGCTGCACGGGGTGCGTCATGCCACGGTCGGCGGCGCGAAGGCGCCCCTGGCGGCGACGGCCGGCGCGCTCGTGACGGGCGCCGCCGCGGTCTGTCTCGTCCTCGGCTGGTCCGACTCCGCTCCGGCGCCGGTACAGCGCACCCCGGTGGCCGAGGCGCCCACGGCCCAGGTCCCGGCGAACGGGGCGCCGCTGACCGAGGCGGCCGAAGCGCCGCCATCGCAGGCCGCCGTCCGGGCCGGAGCCCCCGAGGACGTCGGCCCCCTCGCGCAGGCGGCCGACGTCCGGGAAACACCCCCCGCACGGACGGCCGACACGGCCACGCCCACCGCGCCGACCACGGAGACCGCGCCCACGGCCACCGCCGGAACGAACGTGCCGCAGCCGCCCCCGGCCGCCAGCCCCACACCGGCCCCCGGTGACGCGACGACCGAGGAGCCCCCGAGCCCGGTCGACGCGCCCCCTACCGACCAGGGCACGCCAAAAGCCCCGGAGCCCACGGTGCCCGCACCCGTGACGCCGGACCCGGACCCCGACCCCCCGCAGCCCGGTGGGGACGGCGCCCCGGACCCCGGACCGGCCGGACCCCCCGACTGCTGGGGCGACGCCCCGCACACCGGACACGGAAGCCATTCGCACCGGAGCCCCGGAACCGACCCGGCGGCGAAGGGCCCTGGTCGCAAGGGGCACTGACCGTCCAACCGCCGCAGGCGACCGAGGTCACGTCACCCTCGGGAGCCGCCGAAGCACGACGCCAGCCGAAGCGCGGCGTCTTGTGACGGCAGAGGCCTTCGGACCTCGGTACGCGTCACGGGCCGGTGCTTTCTTAACGCCTGCTGCGTCTTGTCCTGCCGGCTCCTGCGGTCGTCGTCGGCGTAGACGACGACCGTGTGGGTCTTCCGCCCCAGGGGCGGGCGTCGTGGAACTCCGCATCCCGACCCGCAAGGACCCCCGGACGACCTGCTCCCCCGGCCGCCCGAGCGCCGTCCTGGCAGGATGGCGGCATGGAACGTGTGCTTGGAATCGGTGGGTATTTTCTGCGGGCCGCCGACCCGGCGGCCCTGAGCGCCTGGTATCGCGACTGCCTGGGCCTGGACGCCAACGAGCACGGCCTGTGGCATCAGGGACCCGGGCCGACGGTGTTCGCGACGTTCGAGTCCGAGACCGACTACTTCGGGTCCCGCGCCCAGCGGACCATGCTCAATTTCCGGGTCCGCGACCTGGATGCGATGCTCGCGCAGTTGCGGGCCAAGGGAGCGGACGTCACCCGGGAGACGCAGGAGATGGAGGGCGTCGGCCGGTTCGGCTGGGTCACCGATCCCGAGGGGAACCGCATCGAGCTGTGGCAGCCCGCCTGACCACGCATGCCGGAACGTCTTGTCAAAACGTCCGGACAAACCCGTTGACATCCCTCGTGGGCGGCTCCATAGTCATGCCACTAGAGCGCGCTAATACAGCGCGCTAGTGATCGGGCCCAGCTCCGCCCACCCACCCTGACCAGCACAGCGAGGTGCGAGGGACATGCACAGACACCACCGAGCCGCCGCCCTGGCCGCCGTCGTCCTCACCGGCACTCTGATCACCGCGGGCTGTTCCAGCAGCTCCGGCGGCAAGAAGTCCGAAGAGGGCACCGCCGACGCCTCCGCGGGCAAGGCCACCACCCCCCGCATGACCGTC